>JANRLJ010000101.1:0-3941 GCA_033762735.1 bacterium
GCTGAGAGAGGGGGAGAAGACCAGGGAAGCGTGTTAAGTCCCTCTCCTTTGGGAGAGGGATTTAGGGTGAGGGCAAATGAGCCGTTGTGAACTTTCATAACTCCTTTTAGAGTACCGGACAACGCTATTTAGGGTGAGGGCAAAAAATGTAATCTTCGCATCGTCAATCAGTAACCCATTCCCACACACCGAATCGAAGAAGGGGCGCGAAAGTGCCCCTTTTTGATTCCAGCCCAATGCAGATTTAGCGGTTGTACTGCTTGACGGCCTGCTGCGCCTCGACCGTGCCGATGCGCTGCAAGGCAGTGAGGGCGGCGAGATACACGCCGCGTTCGCCCGTGTGCAGGCGGGAATAGCTGTTATAAAGCTGCTTGTAGGCGCGCACCGCCCCCACCAGCGCGGGAACGGACGAAGGATCGCGAATTTCACCGAGCGCGTCCGCCGCCATCGAGGCGACCAGTACGCTTGAATCGCGCAGCAGCGGCGTCAGCGCGGGCACCGCCGAGCGATGTTTCAGATTTCCCAGGGCACGAATAATGGCAACGCGCACATCTTCCGGACGATTTTTGAGCGCCTTAATCAGGTGGGGGATAACAGCCGGATCGTTGGTCTTCGCCAGTTTCGCCGCCGCAATGCAGCTCATTTCCCGGTCTACATCGTTCAGAATGCGTACCCACTTTTCGACGAATTGTGGATTGGTGGTCATCAAGGTACACCCTCAGTTGCAATCGTGTGAATTGATTTATTCCGTCAATGGCACAGGTATCTTAACACAAGGCTGCATCTTTGCGACCACGCTGCTCTGAAAAATTTTCAAAATTCTGGTTAGTGTGATGTTAGGAGACGGCCAAACAAAAACGCCCCGAAGAGGGGGCGCTTGAGTGGCACAGGATGCTGCGATGTTGGGTGCGACTCAATGCCCGTATTTTTCCACGAAGGAACGCGCCTGAATGGTGTCGATGCGCTTGAGAGCATCCAGCGCGGACAGATACACACCGCGATTGATGCCGCGCAGTTGCTCATGCCGCGAGTTGCCCTGTTTGTAGCTGCGCAGAATTTCCCCCAGCGCACTCACGGCTGACATGTGGCCGATCTCTCCCAGCGCGGACGCGGCAGCAGTCGCGATCATTGGGTTCGGATCGTTCAGCAGCGGCAGCAGATGCGGTACGGCGGAGCGGTGGCGGATGACGGCGAGGGCGCGAATGGCCGAGGCGCGGACATCATCGGGGCGGTTTTTGAGCGCTTTGACGAGTTCGGGCACAAGATTGGGATCGCGTGTGCTGCCCAGCTTTTCTGCGGCGATCAGGCTCATGTCGCGGTCGGCGGCGTTGAGCTTGCCAATCCATTTCTGGATGAATAAGTTCCGGTTTGAATCAGACATGGTACATCCCCAAGCAAAAAAATGATGGTGCTTGCTATATCCATACTAATATAAGTTTCAAATAAAGACAGTTTGAAAACGGTTGGTTCTGAAAATTTTATGAAGTTTTTTACATATACGAGCGAAAAAGCAAGGACGATTGTGAAGAAAATTGTAGAAAAGCTTAATCATGTTGTGAAACAAAGGGGATGGAGTAGGGGCGACGCACCGCATCGCCCCTGCAATCAACTGCTGCCCCGGCCTACTGCCCCTGGCCGAGCGAGAAGCCGAGTTCGCCGTCGAAGCGGTACAGGTTCTCGGTCTTGATGAAGTCCAGCCCGGCGTCGTGCGCCCGCTGGAGCAGGCCGATGACAGCAGCATGGCTGATCGCCGCGCCGGGCATCGCCCCGTTCCCATTCTCGCCGGGGGACTGGAAGCGGCAGCGCCAGTGATCGGTGCAGAACGTGTCGGGATGTCCTTCCGGCCACACTTTCTGCCCGCGATTGCTGATCATCACCAGCTTGAGTCCGTCGCCTTCCAGCGCCCGCATCTGCGCAGCGAGGGCGTTCGGGTCGCGAGAAATGCGCCCATCGGACACCTGCTCCCAATCCACAAACAGATCAACGCCGACCAGTTCCTTCTTGCCCGGCTTCATCATCTGTGCGCCAATCGCTTCCGGCATACTGCTGCTCCCGCTGTAGGTCACGGGCTTGAGCGAGAGCGGGCGCTGCCCCAGCCGTTCGATGATCGCCAGCGCGAAGCCCTCGGTATTCGCACGGACTTTGCTCGTCTCCGGGCGGAAGATGTCGCGGGTGTGGATGCCTTCTTCCAGCGTTTTAAGCCAGGCGTTGTGGATGCGCTCGGCCACGTCCAACTGCCCGATGTGGATGAGCATCATCACGCCCGCCAGCAGCAGCCCCGACGGATTGCCGATGCCCTGCCCGGCGATGTCCGGCGCGGAGCCATGCACCGCCTCGAACATGGAAGCGTGCTGGCCGATGTTGGCCGACCCTGCCAGCCCGACCGAGCCGGACAGTTCCGCCACAATATCGCTTACGATGTCGCCGTAGAGGTTGGGTGTGACGATCACGCTGAAGGATTCGGGACGCGCCGCCGCCTTTGCCGCGCCAATGTCGATAATCATGTGCTCGGTTTCGATTTCGGGATATTCCTTCGCCACTTCATCGAAGATTTTGTGGAACAGCCCATCGGTGAACTTCATGATGTTGTCTTTGGTCATGCACGTCAGCTTGTGACGGTTGTTGCGCCTGGCATATTCAAAGGCATAGCGGATAATGCGTTCGCTGCCAGGGCGCGTGATGAGCTTCAACGTCTGATAAACCTCGGCGGTCTGGCGGTGTTCGATCCCGGCGTACAGGTCTTCCTCGTTCTCGCGGATGATGACCAGATCGAGGTTGAGGTGTTTGGTCTCCACGAAGGGATAATAGGCGCGCACCGGGCGCACATTGGCATACAGCCCCAGCGTCTTGCGCATGGTCACGTTGATGCTCTTGTAGCCGCTGCCCTGCGGTGTGGTGATGGGCGCTTTGTAGAAGACCTTCGTGCGTTCCAGCGACTCCCACGCGCGGGCTTCGATGCCGCTGGTGTTACCGCTCAGGTATAAATCCTTGCCGACGCGAATCACGTCAAGTTCAAGCTGCGCGCCCGCCGCTTCCAGGATGTTGAGGCAGGCGGTCATAATCTCAGGTCCAATGCCGTCGCCATAGGCCACGGTGATCGGCGTTTTCTGCGTCATGGGTTCTTGCCCTATAGGTACATGGTCGAGGTGAAATTCGGGGCTATTGTAGCAAACATTCGCACAATTTCCGCTGTGGACGTGTATAACATGGATGGCAGCGTTGACGCGCCCAGGGCGATGTTGTACCGTTATGGTATCGATGCCATTCAGGTTTTGCTGCACAGCTAAGGTTCTATCTTCCCCTGTTTTGAGCGGATGTTCGCCGTTAGAACGGAGGTCTTTCCCCATGCCCAAACAAGAATTCAAAGTTCCCACGCTGGCCGAAGCCACCTATCATTACCTCGGCCTGGCGCAGCAGCCCGCCCGCGAGAAGGATTATCAGCAGGCCGAGAAACTGTTCCAGCAGGCGCTCAACCGCGTGCGCAAGCCGGAAGAAATCCGCGCGGCGCTGGTGCTGGATAAAGGGCGACGCCTCCCCGTTCAGCTCAAAAGCCCGGCCTATGAGCGGCTGCTGTCGCTCACCGGACGCACGCCGAAACTGCTGCGCGAATATGCTCAGGAAATGTACGAGTTCGGCCCGGAGTTCCAGCATTATGCCGATATGCTGTGGGACGAGGCGAAACGGCTCGATGAAGAATGAGTACCGAGTCGAGAGTCGTGAGTGCTGAGTGAAGGGCTTGTTGCCTGTGTTCATCAGTAGGCACAGGTAGGGACACGGCATACCGTGTCCAGCGCAAAACAATCATACAAGCGCCCTTGAGTCAATCGGGGCGCTTTTGATTCGGAGAACGACCATTTTAACCACATAGATAAAATGGTCAGCACAGAAGTAACTTCAGGAAAATTTCTTTGCAAACCTCACCCCCGTCGCTGACGCGACTC
>JANRLJ010000102.1:0-5057 GCA_033762735.1 bacterium
CAGATAATCGAATACCTCTTCAGGCGAACGGTCAATCTGAACGCTATTCTCAATGACTGCCATATCAATCCTCCTTAAGAATCGATCAATTTCCCTCTGCTAAACCGATCACCGCACCAACAGCGCGATCCCAATGATGAGCGGCGCAACATGGTGGAGTACGGGAAAGTAGATGTCATTCGGACGAACGATGAGCATGATGAGCAACCACCCCACGTTCCAGATGACCGTCGCCCATCCCGCCCATGCAGCTACAAGCCCGGTTCGCAGCAGTGCCGCTCCGAAAACCGCCTGTGCCAGAAACGCCAGGACGACATACAGCACAATCTGTGGATAGACAAAATTGCGACCACCAAGGGAGGCTGTTTCTGCCACCACCACGACTATCGCGCCGACTAGATAAGCCATCATTCCTAACCGTGCGAAGCCAGAGTCTCCGGCGATACGCAGCAGATCCTCCAGCAGTGCCAGACCCAGAACTGTTGCCAGAACCGCTGCGATGATGAAGCCCCGTTCCCAGCTCATATGAGAATTGTCTATCGGCCAGCCCCAGAACGCTCTGCCTGTGAAGAGCGCACCGCCAAAACCAAACACGATTAGACTCAGGATAAGCAGGCTAGCCGCTATCGTGCGCGTGGATACGCCCTGAGCGGCAATCGCGCTCAGGAGCGCCAAACCAGCGCCTATAGCAATAAGGACGGTAAGTGTGATCGTGCCAGTCGGTGACATGAACCAGGTTCTCATGCTGTTTCTCCGCTCATTGTCTTTGACATTCTTTTCCGCTGGCCGACAATCTGATTGAGCTGGATTCCTAGCGCGAAGCTCGCCATCAGCCCACTGATGAGATTCAACCACACGATGAGATTTCCCACCGGCCAAGCAGCACATCCGGCAGGGCATAAAAACAGCAGGGTCAGCAAACCACCGCCAAGCGCAACAAACAAGGAGTAGATTAGAGATACTATTAGCCCTCTCCGGTTTCCACGAGCAGCAGATAGCAAGGACCAGACCCAGCCTCCGATAAAGACCATATACCACAGCATCATCAGCGCAATGTTTACCGGCTGGTCTTCGGGTAGAAGATTTCTGAACTCAGGCACGAACATCGCATCCAGAAAGGTGATTCGTGCCATCATCGTGAGAAAGGCAAAAATGCTAAAGGTGATTGCACCATTCAAGGTCGTGAACCAGATCAACATGCTAATTCTCCTCTTGCTCTTTAGCTATCAAAGCATAATCATCGCTGTCCAAATTGTGCCCATATTGACGGGGTGTTGCTGCCAGTGATCGCCATAATCCGACGTATGCCATACGTCGCCATTGCTCAATCCGGCATACAGATGCCCAGATGGTGCTTCAGGATCAGGTAGGAGCGCGTAAGGCATGTGATTCAGCGGTTGTGGTAATCCACCGCTCAGTTTTTTCCATGTGCCGCCGTTTATCGAGCGAAAGATGTAAGCCTGTGCGTTATCCGTACTATGTGCCTTCATGGGACCGGGTGACAGGGAGACATACATCACCTCTGGACGTGCAGGGTCTGCTGCGGCTGCCCAACCATAATGGCGGTCAAGTCCCTGTTTGGACTGAGTCCATGTGTTTCCGGCATCGCGGCTGAAGGCAGCCCCCGCGCCTGTACCGCCGGCCTCATACGCCCAATCACCGTTGGTCGCATGAAACTTGAGCGAATGGCAGTCCCGTAACGCGCCTTTGCGGTGATCCTGCCACGTTTTGCCACCATCTGTGCTGCGAACCACTGAGCCAAACTCGACCCCGACCACCATCACGTCGGGATTGGCGGGTGAGAGCGCAATCCCCTGCACATAGGCGGTAAACGGCTTGTCCGCAGGCGAGAACCAGAACCAGCGCCGCGTTTTCTGAAAGGACACCGATTCCATCCAACTTTGTCCACCATCCCGCGAAATGAAAACGCTCGCGGGTCTGGTGCCGGCGACCATCAGACCGGGTTCAACGGGACTTACCGCAATCGCTTTGACAACATGATCCTTCATCCCTACTGGCTGCCACGTTTTGCCACGATCTTCAGAGCGAAGTATCCCGTTACCCTGTGTTCCGGCATACACAACATTCTGGTTATGGGGGTCAACAGCCAGGCAGCATACCTTTGTACCTTCGAGTAGAAACTCGACTGACCACTGATCGTTTGCGCCGCATTCTGCGCGTGCTAACCGGCTGCCGTTCGTTGAGATAAAAGTTCGGTTCATTTCTACTCCCTTGAAAATCTCGCATTATCTATAAAGTGAGCAGATACGCGATCAAATCCTGAATGTTTTGTTCCGTCAAATGTGCGCTGTAGTCGGGATACATAATGTCACGGTAGCCAGAAACAATGTAGTGACCCGGTTCGAGGATACTCTGATGAAGGTATTCCTCAGCCGTCAGCCCGTCCACCCGCGTTCCGGCGCGTTCGCCGATTCCATCGAGATTCGGGCCTATTGTGAAGCCAAATTGACCTGTAACAGTCTGATGACAGGTGAAACACGGGGGTACTTCGTCCCGACCTTGTGCAAAAAGTTGTACGCCGCGGTCCTCATTACCAGCAATGGGGGTAGGCACTGTAGGCAACATAACACATCCTGCCAGGAGTAGTGCTAAAGTTAGGAGGGTGACAGAGTTCGGCATTGGCGTTCTCACGAATAAGGTGGATGCATTCGTTCTGGCTCTTGCGGCAAATTAATGTCATCAGAGGGTCTGCCAAGCTAGAAGAATCAGAATAGTCCAAACGAGCGCAAAGATTGGCGGGATGGGCAAGGCAAATCCCCACCAGAAGACCCCTCCCGCAGGAAGCAGCACCAGTGCGAGGACTGCACCGGACTTGTAACCTCCCCAGAGCAGGAAACCAGCCACGGCCTCGAGAATGCAGACCAGGAGGAAAGCAACGAGGAGCGGGATGGTTGTAGGTATGCCAGCACGCTCGAAGGGACCTCGTCCATAGGCGGGGAAGCCCATTACGATGGGAATGGGTCGCCCGATCAGCAGGTTCCGAATGGCGGGAAAACAGAACATACCAAAACCGACAGCGACAAACCAGTGAAGGATTGCGGCTACTCGCAGCGGAGCTAGAGTGGACATGGCAATACCCCTTTTCATACATGCCCTAGAGCCAGGAAGATAATATGTTCAATATCTGTGTTTATGAGGGGGACGGGAGCGTATGCGTCCCCCTCAATAGAAAGCTCGGCGGTGATTTACATGTCCAGCCTGACAACACCGCCGGTCATGCCTGGCGCGAAAGCAATCGTGCCGAAGCTCACATACAGCGCACCGTCAGCGCCTTGTGCGATGCCGAACGGCGCGAGCAGTCCTTCAGCGATAGGCGTTGCGCCGTCAGCCGTAACCATGACCACGCTGCCCGGTCCCGGCCCTTGATCGGTGAACACGGTCAACTGCACAGCGTAAAGCGTGTCGCCATCGAGCAGTATGTCACTCACCGCGTTCAAACCACTGAAGGTTTCGACCAGTTCCACACCTGACCAGTGTTCAATTTTGCCCGCACCGGGCGCTAACCCTTCGCCGAGGAAACCGATATAGAGGTCACCATTCTCGGCAATTTCAATGGATGTCGGCACGGGGTTATCTGTCCAGGCATGGACGAGTTGTAATCCATCCTCTGCCGTCCAGGAGAACAAATCATTCCCACCCGCGTCCACGATATAGAGCGTGCCGTCCGCGTCCCAGGCGATGTCGGCGACGTTGGTATCGTAGCCCCTGCCGTCGGGGTCATTGGCTGCCTCGAAATCGTTGAGGTTGATGATAGTTTTTACTGCTAAAGTCTCCGCGTCGTATTCAACCACTGAGTCCTGCCAGAATGAGCCAGTGTTCCCCGCCCCCGCGCCGCTGAACAACAGCCAGAGCGAGCCGCCGTTGGGGATAATCCGGTACACACCGAGCGTTTCCATCGCCAAGGCATAACTCGGCAGCCCGACGATGAGATCAGCAGCCGTTCCATCCGACGCAATCGAAACGATACGCCCGCTCAAACCGGCGTTGACGGTACTTTCGCCTTCTGGTCCGAGCATGGTAAATTGCGTTTCACCACCTGTGCCCGCCACCGCGACAAGCAGATTGCCATTGGCATCGAAAGCCAGTCCGCGCGGCGCACTCAAATCACCTAACACCAGTTCACCCGGCAGTGGTGGCATCTCTTCCTGTGCCATCGCGGGCAGCAGACCCCACAGAACAAACATCAATCCAATCACAAACTTCAATGACCATCGAGTTAACATATTTCCTCCTGTTGAGCGCTTCATTTCGTACAAATCAATGCTTTTTGAGCGCCTGCCATGATTCGACCATCGCCCACGCGCCGAAAACCAGACTTCCGATATGGCTGATATCGCCAAAGGGCGACGCATCAGAATAAGTGGATATGGCGTTAAAAGCCTGGTTAGCTCCAGACTTCCGCGATCTTGCTATCCTCGAGGCGGTAAATGGTAAGGCTGTGTTCGACAAACGGCTGTCCGGCGGGCTGCCCCATGAGTTCTTTGGTCTGTGTGCCGCTGATGGTAAAACGCACGACCACTTTATCTCCTTCGGCAATTGTGTCATGGATAGTGACTTTGAAATCGGGAACAGCAGCGTGAAACCCCGTGAAGAAGTCTTTGATACCGTCTATTCCAACAACCCCATCTTGGTCAGGGACGCTGTGCGAGATGATGTTGGGGCTGAAAAAAGCAAACGAATCTTCAAGGCTGTGGCGATTCTGTGCCTCGAAGTAACGATGGATCGCAGCTTTATTCTGTTCAGTTGACATGCTGAAGTTCTCCTTATTGTTTTTCTTTATTCAGCCTAAAGGAGAAGGTGTCCCGTTGTCATGAGCAGAGGTCACGTTCCGTGCGGGAAGAATGCCCGAATGGGTCGGGAACATATCCCGACTGAGGCGGATACCGAATAAACCACAATTACGCTCTTAGCCTAACACTTTTCTCCTCGCTCTACCGCCGCGCGGACGATCTTACAGCGCGAGGGAACCCCCTCTCCAGCACCAGCAGCGGTACGCCAGTACCACCGTTCCGGCGGGACTGCCGAACCACTCCCTC
>JANRLJ010000103.1:0-34038 GCA_033762735.1 bacterium
CTAGGAGAGGGGGAGAAGACCAGGGAAGCGTGTTAAGTCCCTCTCCTTTGGGAGAGGGATTTAGGGTGAGGGCAAATGAGCCGTTGTGAACTTTCATAACTCCTTTTAGAGTACCGGACAACGCTATTTAGGGTGAGGGCAAGGTTCAAATGCGTAACTCCTACAGATGCAATTTTACACAGGACGCGGCCTGTCGGGCGATCAGGGTTCCGCCCTCGGTCTTCCGGTCGAATGACGCAGAATCAGCCGCGTAGGCAGCGTGGTCTTCTGGAGCACTGCGCTATCGCCCTGAATGCGCTTGAGCAGCAGGGTTGCCGCCTGCTGGCCGAGTTCGTATTTCGGCTGCGCGACGGTGGTTAACCCTGGCACGGCGTAAGACGTCATCTCGATATTGTCGAAGCCGACGACCGAAAGCTGAGTCGGGATGTGGATGTGATGGTCGTAGGCATAACTGAGCACCCCCAGCGCCATCAGGTCATTGAGCGCGAAGATGGCGGTGGGCGGCTGTTCCAGCCTGAAGAAATAGGCAGCACCTTCCCGCCCGGACTCGGCCAGAAAATCGCCCCGGTTGTAGGTCAGTTCCGGCAGCAGCGGCAGCCCGGCCTCCTTCATCGCCTCCTCGACGCCGCACCAGCGCGATTTGACCGTCTCCAGATGATGATCGCCCGTAATCAGGCCGATGCGCCGATGACCGAGGCTGACGAGATGCTGTATCGCCAGCCTTGCGCCGCCGTAATTATCGGAGACGACCATATCCGCCGAGAGATTGGGGAGCGGGCGATCTACCAGCACAATCGGATAACCGCGCTGAATATAATCTTCCAGCGGCTCAGTCATATCTCCCGGCGCGACCACGATCAGCCCAGCGGTGCGATGCTGATAGAGAGTGGTCAGGTAAGAGGCCGCTTTGTTCACGTCCTCGTTGCTGTTGCACAGCACCACGACATAGCCTTCCTCAAAGCAGGTATCCTCAATGCCGCGTGTCATTTCCGCGAAAAAGGGATTGTTGCTGTCGGGGATAATCACGCCGATGGTGAGGCTCTGGCTGCGGCGGAGATTTCGTGCCAGCGCATTGTGCTGATAGTCGAGATCGTGGATGGCCTGCTGCACGCGCCGCACGACATCCGGGCTGACGTAGCGGGTTTTGTTCAGCACACGCGATACCGTCGCGATGGAAACATGAGCGCGTTCAGCAACATCTTTGATCGTCGGCATCGGGGCTTAATTTTCACTCAAGGCTTTCTGTCACTATAGCATGGTTATCGTAAAACCCCAAGCGACGGCCTTCAAAGGTATAATGGAACCTGTAGTACAATTAAAGGTATTGTTGTAATGATCCCCGCCCGCACCCCTGACGAAAGCGACAGCCAGAAACTCCAGCGGCGCAACCATGAGCTGTCGGTGATTAACGCCATCGCAGAGGCGCTCCACCGCGAGGTTGATCTGGCGCGGGTACTGGAACGGACACTGGCGCTGACGACCGACCTGTTCGACCTGCAAACCGGGTGGGTGTGGCTGTACGAGGATAACCCGGATGTGCCCGTACTGGCTGCGGTGCGCAACCTTCCACCCGTCATCGAAAATAACCCCGATGTGATGGATCCAGAGGACTGGTGTACCTGCCTGGATACCTATCTCAGCGGTGACATGACCGGCGCGGCCAACGTCAACATCATCACCTGTTCACGGCTCAAAGGGCTGGTGAATAAAGCCGACGGCCTGCGCTACCACGCCAGCATCCCGCTCTATGCGCAGGAAAAGAAGCTGGGCATCCTGAACGTGGTCAGCCGCGACTGGCGCAAGCTGACCAACGACGAACTCAAACTGCTGTATACGGTAGGCGACCTGCTGAGCATCGCCATCGAGCGGGCGCGCCTGTTCCAGCGAACGGCTGCGCTGGCCGCCGCCGAGGAACGCAACCGCCTGGCGCGGGAGATTCACGACACGCTGGCGCAGGGATTGGCCGCGATTGCCTTCCGGCTGGAAACGGCGGATGCGCTGCTGGAAAGTGGACAGACAACCGACCGCGCCCATGACATGGTGCGGCAGGCGCTCCAACTTGCGCAGGATAATCTGGAAGAGGCGCGGCGGTCGGTGCTGGATTTACGCGCCGCGCCGCTGGAAGGCCGCACACTGGCCGATGCGCTGGAAGCGCTGGCGAGGGACACGGCAGCGAGCGCTCATCTTCAACTGGATTTTAAAGCCAACCGCCGCGTGATGCTGCCACCCCGCGTGGAGGCTGGTTTGTATCGTATCGCGCAGGAAGCGCTGAACAATGTCGTCCGCCACGCACGGGCATCCTCGCTGACGGTCGAACTCCTGATCTCGGATGAGGATGTGCGGCTGACCATGATGGACGACGGACAGGGCTTTAACGCTGCCGAACCACCGCCCGACCGCTTCGGCCTGGTTGGATTGAACGAACGCGCCCGACTGCTCGGTGGTGTGCTTAAATTATGGAGTGCGCCGGGACAGGGCACGTATGTGCATGTGACTGTGCCGCTCAAGAAGTGAGGGACAAAGAAATGCCAGCATTAGACCGAATTGAGGTCAAAGGTTTTAAGTCGATCCGACAGTTAGACATCGAACTGCGGTCGTTAAATGTGTTAATCGGTGCTAATGGGTCGGGCAAATCCAACTTCATCAATCTGTTTCGATTCTTTAACGCATTGGTGGAAAAGCGTTTGCAGGACTACGTGGCGCAGCAGGGCGGCGCGAGTAATTTGCTCTACTACGGCGTAGGGCAAATGGATTCGATGTCAGTGTTTCTACACTTTGAGAATTACCGTTATGAAGTGGAACTGATACGCACCAGCGAAGACCGCTTCATCTTTACGAAAGAGTTCGCCCAGAAAACCGATCTGCCAGGTAAACATGGTGATTCGATTGACGCAGGTCAGGGGCATCATGAAAGCCGAATATTAGTTCTTCTGGAGAAGGATGCGCTTTTTGAGGATTTCGTAAAGGCTTTTCAAAGCTGGAAGCTTTATCACTTCCATGACACCAGTGATTTCGCACGAGTCAAGCTGACGCAGGACATCCATGACAATCGTTTCCTGCGCCCTGATGCTTCCAACCTGGCGGCTTATCTCTACTACCTGCGCGAACGACAGCACTTCTCCTATGAACGGATTATCAAGACGGTTCGCCTCGTCGCGCCATTTTTTGACGATTTCGTGCTGGAGCCGAATCGCCTGAACCCCGAAACGATTTTGCTCCGCTGGCGAGAACGCGGGGTTGAGCGCGACCTGAGTGCAGTGCTGCTCTCTGATGGGACGCTGCGCTTCATCTGTCTGGCGACACTCCTCCAGCAACCTGAAGATGATTTGCCTTCCACCCTGATTATTGACGAACCTGAATTGGGGCTGCATCCCAGTGCGATTTCACTGCTTGCTTCCATGATTCGCAGCGCATCTGTTCAAACTCAGATCATTATCTCAACTCAGGCATCACGTCTTGTCGATGAGTTTGAGGCCGAATCAATCTTTGTGATTGAACGGGAGAATGGGCAGTCGGTGATTAAGCAGCTAAACCTCCACGACCTGGAAACGTGGCTGGAAGACTACAGCCTGGGTGAGTTGTGGGAGATGAATGTTCTGGGGGGGCATCCGACAAACTGGCAGTTGCAGCGATGAAAAAAGCGCATTTTCTGGTCGAGGGTCGTACGGAAGCCTTTTTTGTTACGCAAGTGCTGGTGCCACATTTTCTAAAGTTCAGCGTAGCGCCTAATCCTATCGAAATCAAAACCCGGCAGCCATACGCAGGAGCAGCATCTCGCGGTGGCATTGTTGCTTATTCTCTGATCAGAGAGCAGCTTAAACGGCTTCTGGGTGACTCGTCGGCTGCCTGGGTCACGACCATGTTCGACTTTTATCAACTGAAGAAGGATTTTCCCGGCATGGATAAGCTTCCGCGTGGGAGCGCAAGGGATAATGTGCGGTTTATCGAGGCTGAAATGCAAACGAACCTCAACCACCAGCGCTTTGTTCCCTATCTGCAGCTACATGAATTTGAAGCGCTGTTATTCTCACAACCTGAACAAATCAGCGCTGCCTTTCCAAAGGACAAGCGTGAAAAAGAACTCGTGGCAATACGCAAATCGTTCCCAACGCCAGAAGACATTAATCACGACCAACCTCCTTCAAAACGTCTCAAGCAGCTTGTGCCACAATTTGACAAGGTAAACATCGGGGTACAGATTGCTGCATCTATCGGCCTCGAAACCATGCGCCGCGAATGCCCCCACTTCCACCAATGGCTGCAAAAGCTCGAAACCTTCAGCAAGGAAACGAAAGATGACCGCTGACCCGATTCGGATTCTGATTGCCGACGACCATCCGATTGTGCGCGATGGGCTGGCGCTGATGCTCGGTACGCAGCCTGATTTTGTCGTGGTGGGTGAGGCCAGCAACGGGCGCGAGGTCATGCAGATCGGCGAACAGTTGCAGCCGGATGTGATTCTGCTCGATCTGGAAATGCCAGAGATGGACGGGCTGGAAACGCTGCGGACTCTGCGGCAGGTGTGTCCGGGAGTACGTGTGCTGGTCTTTACCGCCTTCGACAGTGACGAGCGCATCATTGGCGCGGTGCAGGCCGGGGCGAAGGGTTATCTGCTCAAAGGCGCACCCCGTGCGGAAATCTTCAACGCGATTCGGGTCGTGGCGGCGGGCGGATCACTATTGCAGCCTGTGGTCGCGTCGCGGCTGATGCAGCATTTGAATGCTCCCCAGGATGACCCTGAGCCGCTCACAGAGCCGCTTACAGAGCGCGAAACCGATGTGCTGCGTCTTCTCGCCCAGGGGATGACCAACCGCGAAATTGCCGAGTCCCTCGTCATCACCGAGCGCACCGTCAAATTCCACATCAGCGCCATCCTGGGCAAACTGGGCGCAAGCAACCGTACCGAAGCCGTCACCCTCGCGGTGCAGCGCGGCCTCGTCAGCCTGAAGCCAGAATAACCAACCACCTGTCCTTTTGTACAGGTCGAAGACAGTCCCCCGGTACGGTGTATCGTGGGGTGCTTTGGCCTATGCTGGAGTCAATTCTGTAGAACGTATTTTAGAATCGCTGCTGCACGGGCGCAGCGTGCTGCGCCCCTACCAGGAATCTGAATTTTGAAATAGCTTCTAGCCAAAACGGAGAAACCGCCCTCATGACACCATCTGATACGATTTCAAAAACCGCCCTCATTACCGGCGCATCACGCGGGCTTGGCCTGGCGCTGGCGCGTGAACTGGTGCAGCAGGGTTGGTCACTTATCATCAACGCGCGGGGACGGGACGCGCTCAACAAAGCTGCCAGCGAACTCAAGCGGCTGGTCGTCCCCGGCGCGATGGTTACAGCGATTGCAGGCGATGTGACCGACCCCAGCCACCGTCAGGCGCTTGCAGCGGCAGCACAGGCAGCAGGTGGGCTGGACGCAGTGGTGAACAACGCCAGCATCCTCGGCCCCAGCCCACAGCCCCACCTGCTGGACTATGATCTGGACACGCTGGAAAACGTCTACCGCGCCAATGTGTTCGCGCCGCTGGCGATGTTGCAGGCTGTGCGCCCCTCGCTCAAGGACGACGCCCGCATCCTCAACATCAGCAGCGATGCAGGCGTGGAAGCCTATCCGGGCTGGGGTGGCTATGGCAGCAGCAAGGCCGCGCTGGAACAGCTTTCGGCCATCCTCGCGGCGGAGAACCCGCAGTGGCGCGTGTACTGGGTTGATCCGGGCGACATGCAGACCCAGATGCACCAGGAAGCCTTCCCAGGCGAGGACATCAGCGACCGCCCGCTTCCAGAAGCCAGCGTCCCCGGCCTGATCGCGCTGCTTACGGGCGATTACGCCAGCGCACGCTACAAAGCCCGCAGCGTCGGGCAGACGGAAACCACAGGCATTGGAGAACTGCGCGTCTCGCTGACTGTGAAGGATTTCGACCAAGCGGTCGCGTTCTACCGTAATGGCCTGGGAATGGGCGAAGTCACGGGTTGGGCGGGCGAGAACGGGCGTGGCATCGTACTGGATGGCGGACGCGCCACGCTGGAACTGCTGGACGAGACTCATGCCGCGTTTGTCGATCAGATCGAAGTCGGTGCACGGGCTTCTGAAAAAGTCCGCCTCGCGCTGGAAGTAAGCGACCTTACTACCGCTGCCGAGGCCGCACAGACGCACGGTGCAACTGCCTTAAACGCGCCCGTCCCGACACCCTGGGGCGATCAGAATCAACGGCTGCAAGCGCCGGACGGAATGCAGATCACGCTGTTTCAGGCTGGCAGCCAGACGACCAGCGACCCTTTGCCCGAAACCCAGGAGGCGGCCTCATGAACGCCTTCCCCTTAGAAGCCGCTCCTGCGCTGCTGCTTGAGCCGCTGCCCTTCGAGCTTCCGCCGGAGTTAGAAGCCAGCGCACCGCCGGAAGCGCGAGGGCTGGCGCGGGATGAAGTGCGGCTGATGGTGTCCTATCGGCAGGACGACCGCATCGAACATGCGCAGTTCCGTGATCTGCCGCGCTTCTTGCAGGCGGGGGATGTGCTGGTCATCAACACCAGCGGCACCCTCAACGCCGCACTGAACGCTGCCCGCGAGGACGGCGCACTGCTGCAACTGCATCTTTCCACCCATCTGCCCGCCGATCTGTGGATTGTGGAAGTGCGCCAGCCGGAAGGTCACTCCACCCGCCCCTTCTACACAGCAGTTCCCGGCGAGACGTTCCGGCTGCCCGGTAGTGGACGCTGTACCCTGCTCACACCCTACAATGCCCGTGAGCGCCGCCTGCCCGGTCACACCCGGCTGTGGATTGCGGCCTTAGAACTGCCGCTGCCCGTGACGGATTACCTGAGCCGATACGGCTTCCCCATCCGCTACAGCTACGTGCGCGAGGGATGGCCGACGCAGTATTACCAGACGGTCTATGCGGACGAAATGGGCAGCGCGGAAATGCCCTCCGCCGGACGTGCCTTCACCGCCGATTTAATGACGCGGCTGGTGGCGAAGGGTGTACAGATCGCGCCGCTGGTGCTGCATACCGGGGTTGCCAGCCTGGAAGATCATGAGCCACCCTATGAGGAGTTCTATCGCGTCCCAACGGTGACGGCACAGGTTGTGAATCAGGCAAGGCAGAGCGGGCGGCGCATCATCGCGGTCGGCACGACCAGCGTTCGCGCACTGGAAACCGTGACGGACGCGGACGGAATCACGCATCCGGGCGAAGGCTGGACGCGGCTGGTCATCACCCCGGAACGCGGCCTGCACGCCGTCAATGCCATGCTGACCGGTCTGCATGAGCCACGTGCCACACATCTTGCGATGCTGGAAGCGCTGGCCGGGCGTGACCATCTGCAAACCGCCTACACTGCCGCGTTGGAGGCACGCTATCTCTGGCACGAATTCGGGGATTTACACCTGATTTTGCCGTGATGTAAGGTTTTTTAGAGGAGGGTTTGAACCCATCCCCTACCTTTTGCACTGGATTTTATCCAATTGCAATCTTTGTTTCTTGCCAGATGCTAAAGCATCCGGCTGCCGAAGAGACAAGTCCACTAAAGGGACTAGAAGAGGCTATGAAGGTTCATTTCCAGCGCCTTTAGTGCGCTTGGCGGTTGGGAGCCGCACGTTTTAACGTGTGGCGGGGGAGCGTGAATCTTAATCATCCACCTCTTCTGAACGAAATGGATAAAGTCGAGTTGTAAGTTCTTTTACAACTTTAGATAAGCAACCAGCAGCCTGATAAAGGACATGCACTGTGCATGTCCTTTTTGCTTTGTATCTCCGCCTTGCCACACCCCTTCTTGCGCAATTCAGCCGAGAAACAGCATCCAACTTAGGACGGAGCGAGGTTCGCCCAGCGGATTGAGGAACAATTTCACGAACAGGCATAAGGTATAGGGGTATTCGCTAACAGCACCACCAATCACGCATTCAGGAGTAACAGTCATGGTATCCCCGTTCTTCCCCGAAACCATCATCAGTGATGTCGAAGTCCTTCAGACCGTCCTCCAGACGCGCATTCAGGGGCAGGTCATTGTCCCCGGCGAAGAAGGCTACGACGCCGCCCGCATGGTGTGGAACCTGTCCTTCATGCACGAGCCGAAGATCATCGTCGTGGCGCTGAACACGCAGGACGTGGCGGAAGCGGTGCGCTTCGCGGCGGCCAATAACATGAGCGTCGGTGTGCAGGCCACTGGGCATGGCTTCAGCCGCGCGGCGGACGACATGCTGATTATCACCTCGCAGATGACGGGGGTGCACATTAACCCTGAAAATCAGACGGCCTGGGTCGAAGGCGGCGCGAAGTGGGGGCGTGTGCTGCCCGCCGCGCAGGAACACGGCCTGGCTCCGCTGCTCGGTTCGACGACGGACGTGGGCGCGGTCGGCTACACCCTCGGCGGCGGTATGGGCTGGCTGGCGCGGAAGTATGGCCTGTCGGCGGATAACGTCAACGCCTTCGAGATCGTCACGGCAGAAGGTGATATTCGCCGTGCCAGCGCGACCGAAAACACTGATCTGTTCTGGGCGCTGCGCGGTGGTGGCGCGGGCTTCGGCGTGGTGACTGGTATGGAAATCCGCCTCGTCCCTGTCAGCGAGGTCTACGCGGGCAACCTGTTCTACCCCGGCGCGGTGGCGAAGCAAGCGTTCCAGTTCTTCCGTGAATGGACGGCCAGCGCCCCCGACGAACTCACGTCATCCATCGCGGTGATGAACTTCCCGCCCTTCCCCGAAGTGCCGGAATTCCTGCGCGGGCAGACGATGGTGGTCGTCAAGGCGGCCTACGCGGGCAGCATGGAAGACGGCGCGGCGCAGATTCAGCCCTGGCTGGAATGGATGCAGCCCATTGTGAACACCTTCCGCCCGCTGCCGTTCATCGAGGCGGACAGCATCAGCAACGACCCGACCGATCCTACTCCCGCGCTGGCGAGCACGGCCTGGCTGGCTGACCTGAGCGACGAGGCGATTGATACCATCCTCGACTATGTGCTGCCGAAGAATGGCCCGCCCGCCTTTGTCTTCATGGACATCCGTCATGCAGGTGGGGCGATGGCGCGGGTTGCGCCGGACGCGACCGCCTACAGCAACCGCGACGGTCAACTGCTGCTGGAAATGGTGGCGATCACCCCTTCACAGGAAATCCACGAAGCCGCGCGCGAGATCGTCGCCGCCTTCAAGCGTGATCTGCGCCCGCACATGACGGGTGGAATCTACCTCAACTTCACCGAGGGCGAGGAACGCTTCCAGAGCGCGGCGGATGCCTTCCGTGCGGAAAATCTGCGCCGCCTGCAGGCCATCAAGGCGCAGGTCGATCCTGAAAACCGCTTCCGCCATGCGCTGAATTACAACGCGAAGAAGCAGTAGAGAGTACCAAGTACCGAGTCGTGAGTGCCGAGTGGTAGGGAGTGGTGAACTCCAAGGATATCATCGGTACGGGCGTAGCGCGCTACGCCCGTACATCTCCCTGATGTTCATCACTCCCTGGTGGTAAGTGCCGGGTGACTGGCGCTCAGGACGACGCACAATCCGAACTCATGCGATGGCAGGGACACGGCATACCGCGTCCGAACCCAAAACATCCAACGGCGCAAAAGGCGCACCCACCCGGATGCGCCTTTGGATTCAACAGGAGAAAGTATTCTAACCGCAGCGCTCATCCCAGAACGCGGTATGCCCAGCGCAGCATCAATTCCTGATGCTCGATCTGCTGCTCCATCGCGCGGGAGCCGTGCCCGGCGTCGAACCAGTGAATCTGAATGTCCTTGCCGAGCGATTGCAGCCGCTCCTCATACGCCCGCATCTGCCGCGCCGGGCAGCGGGTGTCGTTGGCGCCCTGAATCACAAGGATGGGCGCTCTGATCTGCTCGGCGTAGGTGATGGGCGAACTCAGCCGTGTCTGCTCCGGGACTTCATCCGGGGTGCCGCCGAACAGCGACCGCTGATAGCCGCGCAGCGTCTCCGCCTGATCTTCGTACATCAGCCGCCAGTCCGCAATCGCCACCTGCGCCATGCCGCCCGCCCACAACTGCGGCTTACGACCAAGTGCCTGTAACGTCAGATAGCCGCCGTAGCTGCCGCCCGTCAGCAGCACCGCGTCCGGCTGGGCGATTCCGTTGCTCACCAGCCAGTGATAAGCAGCTTCCATGTCATCGACCTCGTGGATGCCGAGATTGCCATGAATGGCAACCTCGAACTCACGTCCGAAGGTCACGCTGCCGCGATAATTGACCGACATCCACGCAAAGCCGTGATCGAGCCAGGCCTGGGCACTGGGGGCAAAGACTTCCGTTTGGACGGCGGTCGGGCCGCCGTGCGTGTGCAGGATCGTGGGGAACGGCCCGTCGCCTTCCGGCACCGCCAGCCAGGCCTGAATCTGTGCGCCTCCTGGCGCGCCTCCAGTCGAGGTGAACGTCACGCTGCGCCAGGAACGCCCGGCAGGGGAATCCCCGGCTGTCACCACCGTGCGCAGCAGTTCGCCCGTATCGGCGCTGAGCGCGATCACCTGTGAGGGATGAGTCGCGTCGGTCCAGTTGGCGAAGATTTCGGCCTCGTTCACAAAGTAGGCGCTGCTGATGCTGCCGCCGGGATGGTTCAGCCTGTGCAGCGTGCTTCGTTCCAGATCATAAACGTAGAGCTGATTGATGGCCTGATAGTAGTGGTTCAGCAGGATGCGCTTACCGTCCGGTGACCAGCCCAGGGGATAGATGTCGCCTTCCAGATCGTCCAGCGGGATGTCGGTGCGGTCGCCCGTTTTCACGTCCCAGATCAAAGGCCGCTCAAACCCACTGACGTCCGTCCCGGCCAGTAAGCGCGAATCGCCGGGAACAGGGGCAAAAGCGACCATGCGCAGCCCGCCGTTGGCTTCCTGCAAGACCTTCATCGTCGCTTCGGACTCTGCTTCCAGCACATCAAACGCATACAGCGCATGATCCATCGTGGCGCTGCGTTCGGTGGTGGCGATCACGGCATAAGCACCGTCATAGGTCAGCAGCGGCCCATACGAGAGGCGCTTGCTGCGATACAGCAGGCGGGGCGCTTGCAGCCGTTTTTGCGCGTCCTGCTGAACAAGCAGCATGGAGAACCCGTCCTGGCTGGCCGTGTTCGTACCGATCATGTTCCCCGAAAGGCTCTCGCTGATGCTGCGGGTGCTGTAGGGCGCGAGGTCGGGGGTGAGCGTTTCTTCTTCGCCGCCCGCGAACGGTACGCGCACCCAATGGCCGATTTCGCTGCCGTCGCCATTGTCGCGGTGATAGTAGATGTAGGCACCGTCAGGGCTGATGCCGCCGAAGATCACACCTGCCGGGGAATGTGTCACCTGCCGCAGTTCGCCCGTATCCACGTTCCAGGCATGAAGCTGGTAAATGCCGCTGATGTTGGCGACGGCCAGGCCATACACCGGGTTCAGCGTGGCAATCTGTGTGGCGGCGACCACCGGAGCGCGAAAGCGGGCTTTCCAGGGCGCGGACTCCTCAAGATTTAAGGGCCTCATTTATTCTCCTTATCTGTTCAGATTTTGGAACATGGCGCAAACACGGTCATACGTGGTTTCATCGCGGCGGACGATGGCATGAATATAGAGAACATCAGCATCGATTCTGCATTCAAGAATCGTGCGAAAAGCCGCGTTCTCCGGTTTCTGCCGATGCCACTGTCCACCTGTGCAATCGAGCGGGCTGATGGTTGTGTCAGAGAATAACCCGTACCAGCCGAGTTCAGCAACGCGGATAACTTCGCTAAACGCCAGAATCCGCTCCTGATTGCGGATTCCTTCTGCCTTTAGAATCCGTCGTAGTGCCTCTGCATCGACCTCAATCTGAATCCCCATCTTCATCCTCAAATGGGTCGAGCAGGGCGTTAAGATGATTTTTCCAGTTGGGATTACTTGCGTCGAAGCGAGTCAAGGCGGATTGCAGTTGGTTGGGAAAATTGAACGCTGCTCCTTCCCTTCCATTCACAGGCTGACGCGGCAGCACCAAACCCAGGATGTAACCCGTCTGTGCGCCGTTAGGGTCAAAGTCGCCAACAATAGGCGCACCGGGGAAGTAAGTCTTTCCCTTTGGCACTGCATAAACCTCGCCGAAACCATATTGTTCAACCATCTGATGCAGATCGCTCAAGGTGTGAACGGGCAACTGCCGCTGTTCTGTGCCGACGGTCGCGACCAGTTCTAATCGGCCCGCGTGCAGGTCGGCCAGCAGACCAACCGCATGGCACAGTTGTAGAAATTCGTACTCGTTGGTTTCCATCACCTCGCAGGCACGCTGCTGCAACTGTTTGAGCATCTCCAGTGTGAACATCACCATTCCAGTTTCTCCCTTAAAGATCACAACCCCTGTTCGTCCAGCCAGCTCACTACCCGGTCGGCAATGTCGCGCCAGCGTGGTTCGAGCATCACATCATGCGCGATATGGGGGAAGACCTCAGTGCGCGTGTTGTAGGCTTTACCCGTCGCCTGTTCTTCCGCCAGCGTGAACACCTTATCATCCGCTGCCGCAATCACCAGCATGGGCGTCGGTTGAATTCTGCGCGGGCGGGGAAGGTTGACCAGCGAGCCATCCAGCAGGATGCGGAAGGCTTCATCCTGCATCCGGGCATGATACTTTTCTACCGTAGAAAGCGGCACATCCGCTGAGAAGAAATGGGCTTTGGCGAGTTCGGGTGTCTCGATCAGCGGAAAGGCGCGAAGCTGTACGAACATCTTCAACACCCGGCGCGGATACTGCCGCAGCATCCGCAGCGAAAAGGGAAGAATGCCGATGGACGGGATCGACGCCAGCAGCACTGCCCCCGGCGCGGTGTGCTTTTGCAGGTATTTCTGCACCACATAGCCGCCCATCGAATGCCCGATTACCACCGGGCGTTTGCCTGTCTCGCGCTCGATCTGCCCGGCGACCTCGGCCACATCCGCCACATAATCCCACACGCCCGTAAAGCGCAGCGCCTTGTCGTTGGGGCTGCCGCTGTGCCCGCGCAGGCTGAGTGCATAGGCGGCATAATCGTTAGCCGCAAAGTGTGGCAGGAAGAATTCCTCCCAGCACCATGCCCCGTGCCATGCGCCATGAATGAACAACAGCGGCGTAGGGCGGGGGTTCAGGTCTGGCTGTGTGGAGAGAACTTCAAGGCGCGGCATCGCTGATCTCCTCGTACAATGGACAATGGGAAGACAGTTTCGTCGGTAGTTCTGGATAGGGACGATGTGGTGCGTCGCCTGCACACGAACTCCGTTGTTCTGGAATATTGAACCGCCACGAGCGCCGAGATTTTGAACGAAATCCTCTGTGTGCTCCGTGCGCTCTGTGGTTAAACCAGGCGATTGCTTTTCAAAGTATATCAGCAGAACAGTCATTCACCGGAGAACACATGGCGAATTCACAGGCAAATCAGCACAACCCCCTTCCTGCTCCTGACGCGCTGGCTGCAAAGCGTGATGCCCTCATGAACGGTCTGCTGGTCGGGCTGTCGTTGGGGCTGGTCGGGCTGTGGCTGCTGCTGTGGCAGATGGATGTGGTGGTTCGGCTCCCCACGCCTTTCGGCTCGGTCAATCTGATGCTGGCGCTGTTCGCTGGCTATGGATGTGTGCTGGGGCTGAAAGCGGCAGGGGAGGCTGGCCTGAGAACGATTGACCTGCTGCATGGGGCGCTGATCGTCGGCAGCATCCTGTGTGTCCTCCGCATCCTGATTTTTGTCATGGCGCGGGTGCCCGATCAATCGCTGATCTGGGATGACTCGGTCATGTTCTATCGCTATGTCCACAACATGCGCGAACATGGGGTGATTGCCTGGAACGCTGAGCAGGGCGCGGTTTATGGCTCGACAGAACTGCTGTATCTGTTCCTCGTGTGGGCGCTGTCCTGGTTTACGGGCGCGAATGCCCCGCATCTGACGCTCACGCTGGCAGGGACACTGAGCGGGATGGCCTTCTTCGGACTGGTCATCCTTGCAGGCTGGCGGCTCACCAGAGGCAGCATCACCGTCAAGCTTGGGGTTGTTTTCGTGCTGCTGGTCGGGCTGATGGCGCATTATCCCAGCCTGGGGCAGCACTTCCTGACCGGAATGGGCACAACCTTCGTGATGGGCTGGCTGCTGGGGTATCTGCTGCTGGCGCACTGGTTCAGTCAATCGCCCACTCGGTCGAACCTTATCATAACGGCGCTTGTCGGCGGATTCACGTATTACGCCCGGCCAGACCTCGCGCTGTTCGGGGCACTGGTGCCGCTGGCACTGCTGATTTTCTCACGCGGCGCGAATCGGCGGTGGGCGCTGTGGCTGGTCGTAGCAACAGGCGCGGTGGGGGCGGCCTGTGTCGGCGTGGCGTGGCTGTATTTCGGCTCACCTGTGCCGCTGTCGTTCTTCGTCAAATCCACCACCGATCTGTATGGCGCATCCGACATTTACAGTTACCGGGATTGGATCGCGGCGGAGCAGTTCCCCATTTACGCCAGAAACAGCCTGTTCCTGCTGGCGATCAGTGCGCTGGGTCTGCTGCGTCCTCGTGCCTGTTTCAGAAGAGTCGGCGCGGTGGGGATTGGCGCGGCGCTGGCTGCAATCGTCTTCATCATCTATTACAACGTGATCGTGCTGCAAATCATGTATATGTTTCAGCGCTTCTATTATCCCACGCTGCCTGTGCTGGTGTACCTGGCGCTGTGTTCGCTGCAAACCCTGCTGGAAGGGGATTGGATGCCTGGACTTGCGCGGCGCTATGCCCGGCGCGGGATTGATCTGCCGCAGGCGCTGGCCTGGACGACCGCCGGAGCACTCCTGCTGATCGCGCTGCCCTGGCAGCCGTTCATACAGGATATGAACGCCGCCGCACAACCGCGCCAGCTTTTCTATCAACCGCCGCCGCATGAATACAACTGGCGCTACTCGTTTAACTGGTTCGCGCTCCACCACTACGCCGAAATTGACCATCTGGTCGTGGCCTCGACCGAAGTCGGCGCACCATCGATTGCCAATTATACGTGGTACATTCACGACCTGTCGGGGCTGAATGACGAGCGCGAGGCTTTCAACGGCTTTTCGGTGGATTATTTCCTGAACGAAGTCCAGCCCGACCTGATCTACATGCCCTTCTATCCCGATTACCGTGAGATGATCGACCAGCTTCGGGCACATCCCGGTTTCAGCGAAGGCTACGATTACCTCGACCGCACCGCGACCAACGCCAACCTGTCCTTTGCCATCCGGCGCAGCAGCTCACACTATACGCAACTGCGAGCAATTGCTGAGCAGTGGGCACCGGCTGCGTTTGAAAATTAGCGCAGGTGCTTTTTGAGGAAAAGCGTTTTGTGTCCCGGTGGGCGGTCGCTGAGCGCGGCAAAGCTGGTGTAGCCGTGATAGGTGAAAAACTGGGTGGTCTGGAAATCCGCCACTTCCATGACCACATTCGGGCATTTACGGCCGATGGCTTCTGACTCTGCCAGCCGCAGCATGGCCGCGCCATACCCGTGCCCGCGCCAGTCGGGATCAATCCAGAACGTGCGCACATCGAGCCAGCCCCAGTAAGTCGCTCCCAGCAGCCCACCGCGCACCACCCCCTGTTCATCGCGCAGGAAAAGGGCGAGGCGCTGGGCATCGACCTTCACGCCTTTGCCGATGGCGTGATCGCGCAAGCCCTGTCGCAGCACGTTGAAGTCTTCCGGCGCGGGCGACTCTACCGCCGGGAGCCAGTCACCGATAAACGGCCTGGGCTGATTTTGCAGATAGTAGTAGTGATAACCAGGAGGGCGGTGTTCCAATCGACCGAACAGCCGATAGCCCTGATGATGATAGAACGGGAGCGCCTGGAAGCTGGTGGTCGCCAGCCAGATATTTTCCACGCCGCGTTCGATGGCCGCCTGTTCGATGCTGTTGAGCAGGTGCGCACCTTCGCCTTTGCCACGCCGCGCTTCATCCAGCCACACCAGGTCGATATACAGCCAGCCCCAGCCGAGTTCGCCATACGCCCCGCCGCGAATCGCCCCCTGTTCATCGCGCACGAACACGGCCAGTTCGGTCATGGGTGCGACATCGAAGGCGGCGTTGTATTCCGCCAGCCCATGCCGGACGGCCTTCACATCTTCGACAGAAGGGACGGCTTCCAGCCCAAACGGCAAAGGCGATCTATTCATAAACCCGCGCTCCGATCACTGTCAGGCCAGACGCGCCCAGTGTACTACAACGACACACTTCAAGGGTCAACCAGGTTGTCACGCGGCGGGCACGGGCAGCCCGGCCTACATGCTCAACACGACCTCACTCACCTTTCCGGCCAACAGCGTGGACGGCGCGACGTAACGAACCTGAACCCTAGGCTTACCCTACTTCATTCGCCATGAAATATACACCCGTCAGAAAGCGTTGTATTGTGTAGATGATGAGTGAGGATGAGAGCGTATCTGAAAATTCCTATTCGGTAGAATGGATGTGGCCAAACACCAGACAACCGAATAGGAATGAAGCAAGTGTCACACAAAACGAGACGCTATGCCAGTGATCTGAGTGATCGCCAGTGGGAAGCGATGCATCCTTATTTGCCGCAACGGCAAGGGAAAGTTGGTCGTCCGATGTCACTCGACCTCCGGGCAGTGGTGAATGCCATCTTCTATGTTTTACGAACGGGATGTCAGTGGGCGAACCTGCCCGACGAGTATCCGAAAGCCAAGAGCGTATACTATCACTACCGGAAATGGTGTTTAGATGGAACTTGGGAAACCGTCAACCGCGCCTTGGTCTATGCGCAGCGGCGACGACAGGGACGGTTGCCGCATCCGAGTGCTGGTGTCCTGGATAGCCAAAGCAGCAAAACGACCGAAAGTGGCGGGGAGCGCAGCTATGATGGGGGCAAGAAAGTGACCGGACGCAAGCGCCATATCTTGACGGATACGCTCGGCAATCTGCTGGTAGTGGTCGTCCATCCCGCCGCGATCGCCGATTGTGCAGGTGCCAAACAGGTCTTTGCAGCACTGCCCTTGATGTGGCAGCGACGCTTACAGGTGGTGTGGGCAGATGGCGGCTATGAAGGTGCGCTTTGGGTCTGGGTCTATAGCCTGTTCAAGATTACGCTTGCCATCGTCCGCCGTTCAACCGACCAATCCGGGTTTGTCGTTCTGCCCAAACGCTGGGTGGTGGAGCGTACTTTCGCTTGGTTGGGACGCTATCGACGCTTGAGCAAGGACTATGAACGCTGTCCCAAGAGCAGTGAGGGATGGGTCTACCTCGCTTCCATTCATCGCTTGCTCAAACATGTCGCTGTTTAATTTTCAGATACGCTCTTACGAAAACCTACTTTAAATAAAGCATCATACGCCAATTGCTTCTCCTCGACGGTTGAAGGCGCAAAGAAAATGCACCGACAGCCATGTTGATGCAACTTCAAAAACGTATAGCTGATAAACAATTCCTCGCACAGTTTTTCGCTGGGTGTTCTGGATTGCACGGTGGGCATGGGAAATACCTTGAGTCAAAACACTTACGCACTTAAACGCGCAGCTTTTGCTCCACTAAAAACCAATTACTAAAAACTCCCCACTCCCCACACAAAAAAATCCGCCCTCACAGTGAGAGAGGGCGGACACTTCATTGACCTTAGTTCGCCTCCGGGGTGGGCTGGAGGTCTTCTGCCTGCGGGTCGTTGTAACCCAGGCGGCGCAGCGCTTCCAAAGCGGCCTCGCGCGTTTTATCGCGGCCTGTGGCGGCCATCATCAGCAGCGGCTCGATGGCGCGTGGATCGCCCAGTCTTCCCAGGGCTTCGGCTGCGTAAAGCGGTGTCTGGAAACCAGGGGCATACAGCGCCCGAATGAGGGGATCTACAGCGCGTGTGTCGCCCATTTTGCCCAGCATGAGGGCGGCGCGACCGCGCACAATGAGGTCTTCATGATCGTTCTGCACTGCCGAGATCAGCGCGCGGACGGCTTCGTCGCCCCCTGCCATCCCCAGTTTCATGACAGCAGTACGACGCTTATCTTTATTCACGTCTCGCAGTTCGACCAGGAGTTGTCTGACGATTTTCGGGTCAGGGTCACCCATGTTGCCCTAGCCTTTCTGATCTATAAATCGGCCTGTCATTTCGTCGGTGCTGCGTCCCGCCTTTAACGGCAGACTCAGCGCCGGCATCCTAAGACGATTAACGTCACCCTCTGTTCCAGCTTAGCACCCCCCGGCAACATCGAACGTTAAGAAACATGATAACCAATCAGCCAACCTCCGCAACCGACGTTTGACCGACGGGGGTAGGATAAACGTCATGGTCGTGCAGCAGGGCGTCCTGCGCACTCGTCACCACCAGCTTGCCTTCGTGGATGCGGCACACACGGTCGGCCAGCGGGACAATCTCAGGGTTATGCGTCGCCATTACGAGCGTTTTGCCCGCGCTGCGCGTCAGCTCCAGCAGCAGCGTCAGGACACGCTGGCCGGTTTCTTCATCCAGGTTGCCAGTCGGTTCATCCGCCAGCACAATCATCGGCACATGCACCAGTGCCCGCGCAATCGCCACACGCTGCTGCTCCCCACCGCTCAGCTTATCGGGGAAATCGTTTTCCCTGCCGCCCAATCCGACGCGCTCCAGCAGCGCACGGGCGGGCTTTTCGGCCTCGCGTCTTGCCTTGCCTCGCAGTTCATAGGGCAGCGTGATGTTTTCCACAACGGTGAGCGTGGGAATCAGGTTGAAGAACTGGAACACGATGCCGATATGGTCACGGCGGAAAAGCGTCTGGCGGCGTTCGTCTAAGCGGAGAATGTCTGCGCCAGTGGTGCGGTCGCCAATCCAGATGGATGCGTTGGTCGCCGAAGTCGCTGCGTTGTCGGGTTTATCAATGCCGCTGATGAGGTTGAGGAGGGTGCTTTTGCCGCTGCCGCTCTTGCCGAGCAGGATGAAGAATTCGCCTTGCTGGATGTTCAGGGAGACATCGTCCAACACGCGACGCGCAATACCGCCTTCGCTGTAGGTCTTGCTCAGGCTGCGGATTTGGATGATCGAAGCTGTGGGAGCTGCGCCTGTGTTGTCGTCGTCCATCGTTGTATTATGCCTGTGTTGTGCGCTCATGACCAGAGTCACTTGTGACTAATTTCACGTTAGGCGCACTATAGCATCCGTTGATAAATCCTACATGATAGAGTGTGCCATAATTCCTGTGCTTACGCTTTGCTTTTATAATATTTTCGTAAATTTTTCATAGCGCTCGACCTCATGGCGAAGGGAATAACCGGGCGCAATCCCCCAGCCTGCATGGTCGGAAATCCCCTGGCAGGATCACCAATTTTGACTATTCGTGCCAGTATAGCCAGCGATCCGAAATCAACAACGACCACAATGGATAGTTGCCCTCGCTGAAAAATACGTTCTCAGGCGCAAACTCGTTTCAAGATTTCCGAAGGCTTTCCTCTCCGTTATAATGCCTTTCACCGTTTGAAATATTTTTACACCAAGAGGCAATGACAATGTTTGATACGCTGCCCAACAGCGCACTGGATGCACTCGACTGGAAAGCCGAGCAGCTTCAGCCCTATCTTGATGATCTGCTGTCACGCCCTCTCACTGCTGAGAACGTTGAGGCATGGCTGGCCGACTGGTCTGCGCTTTCCAGGCTGGTTTATGAAATCTACATCCGACTGAGCGTTGCTACGTCAGTGGATACGACGGATGCGACCGCCGAAGCCCGCATGAACGCCTTTCTGGACACCATCTACCCGGCGCTGATGATGGGCATGAATGCGCTCAACCAGAAATTGCTCGCCAGCGGATTAAAGCCTGCCGGGTTTGAACTGCCGCTGCGCAAAATCGAGGTCGATGCAGAACTGTTCCGCGAGAAAAATATTCCGCTGAGCGCCGAAGTGAACCGGCTGAACATCGAGTTCGACAAGGTCATCGGCGCACAGACCGTCACCTGGAACGGCGAAGAAAAGACCATCGCGCAGATGCAGCCGCTTTTGCAGGAGCCGGATCGCAGTGTGCGCGAAAAAGCGTGGCGGCTGATGATCGAACGCAGCCTGCACGACCGGGACACCCTGAACGGTCTGTGGGTAAAGTACATGGATCTGCGCGGTCAGATTGCGACCAACGCCGATGCGCCTGATTTCCGCGCTTACATGTGGAAGTCGATGAAGCGCTTCGACTATACGCCGCAGGATGCCGAAACCTTCCACCGTGCGATTGAAGAGGTGGTCGTCCCGGCGGCGAAGCGGCTGTATGAGCGGCAGCAGGCGCGGCTGAAGCTCGATACACTGCGCCCCTGGGATGTGGGCGGCGGGCCGATGGGTGTGAAACTCGACCCACAGCGGCGCGAACCCATTCGGCCTTATCAGACGGTGGAACAGCTTGAAACCACGCTGGAGACGATTTTCAACCGGGTTGATCCGGCGCTGGGTGCCTATTACCGCACGATGGTGGACGAGAAACTGCTCGATCTGGACAACCGCAAGGGCAAAGCACCGGGCGGCTACTGCACCACGTTCTATCAGGCGCAGCGCCCCTTCATCTTCATGAATGCCGTCGGGCTGCATGAAGACGTGCAAACCCTGCTGCATGAGGGTGGACACGCCTTCCACGCCTTCGAGAGCTTCGCGCTGCCCTATATCCAGCAGCAGGACGCGCCGATGGAATTTGCTGAAGTCGCCAGCATGAGCATGGAACTGCTGGCCGCGCCCTATCTGACAAAGGATCAGGGTGGATTCTATTCACCCGAAGACGCTGCCCGCGCCCGCGCTGAACATCTGGAAAACCTGATCCGCTTCTGGCCGTATATGGCGGTGGTGGATGCCTTCCAGCACTGGGTGTATACCAATCACAAGGCCGCCAGCGACCCGGCCAACTGTGACGCGAAATGGGCCGAATTGTGGGATCGCTTTATTCAGGGCATCGACTACAGTGGTGATCCGCTGCTGGCAACGGCCAGGGAAACGGGCTGGCATCGCAAGCTGCACATCTTCCAGAATCCGTTCTACTACATCGAATATGGCCTGGCGCAGTTGGGCGCGGTGCAGGTGTGGAAGAATGCGCTGTCCGATCAGGCGAAGGCGGTGGCCGATTATCGCAAGGCGCTGGCGCTGGGTGGCACGACCAACCTGCCGGGGCTGTTTGGCGCAGCAGGCGCGAAGTTCGGCTTTGATGCGTCGCTGATGCAGGAAGCGGTTGATCTCGTCGAGCGCACGCTGGAAGCACTCGACCCGGCTTAGGAGCCGAAAGCTCTGTAAAAACTAAAAGGGCGTGGTTATTTATGCCATGCCCTTTTTCTGATGTTTGTATCGACGATGTTGTGCTTTTTATGGAGAAATGATGGTACGAGCGAAGGCTTCGCCCGTACCCAGGATCATTCGGGCTTATATTGATTTTCCATACGTGGGTTCTTAATACTGTTGGGAGTGCGATTATGGATGAGCATGACGGAAGATCTTCTACCGATTACTACAAGCGTTTTAAAGAGAAGTTTAGCAATCGTGATTTTGATGGAGGCTTGGACGATTTGGCTAAAGCTGTCAACCTTGATCCCACGAATGTTGAGTTGTACATTGAGAGAGCCGATTTAAATATGCTTCGAGCGGAATATCAAGAAGCTGTCGACGATCTTACGAAGATAATGGATTTAAATCCAGAGATTATGACTCTGGCGGATGCTTACGATCTTAGAGCAAGGGCTTATGAATTATTGGGAGAATCTGAAAAAGCTATTGCTGATTGCACCTGGGTTATAGAGCATGGACAGGCAACACACCAGACCTTTTCAAGACGAGGACGATTAACGGAACGTCAAGGAAACTACCAAGACGCAATTCGAGATTTTACTGCTGCTTACAATATGCAACCTGACCCTTTAGCCCTTCTTCAAAGAGCAGCACTTTACTCTAAAGTGGAACAATACCAAGAAGCTATTAACGACCTGTCAATTTTTATTTCCGACTATCCAAACACGGCTTACGAGATAACAGCATACGGTTTGCGAGCGGTAGCCTATCAAAAAGTACACATGTATCCAGAAGCACTCTCAGATTTTGAGTATATTGTCAACGCTTTAGGAGAGGAACCTCTCTATATTCATTTTTGTATCGGCTTAGTGTACGAAAAAATGGGATTGATGGATAAAGCCATAGATGAATTTAGAAAATCTACTCTTAATCCAGACCATGCGGACTATGAAAGAATATCAAATATATTGAACATGATATGAGTAATCAGTTTTTGACTACAAAGAAGTAATCCTCCACAGAGCGCTCGTAACAGACATATGATTCATCCGACTATCAGAGGGGGGACGCTGCCCCTAACTGATAAATACGTCGGTTTAGCAGAAAGGCAGGCTGATGATTCAGGTTGGCGACCCGGCTCCACGCTTCACACTGCCACAGGCACAGGGCGATCCCGTCGTGCTGGATGATGTGCTGAACAGTGGACAGCACGCGCTGCTGATCTTCCTGCGGCATCTGGGGTGAATTCCCTGCCGCAAGCATGTGGCGCAGTTGCGTCACCGACGAGAAGCCCTTGAGGCGCTGAATATACGTGTGCTGGTGATCGCGTTCGTGACCGACACCCGCGCCGATGAATGGCTGACGACCACGCGCACCCCGTTCCCGCTGCTGCTGGATGATGGGCGCGAGGTTTATGTCGCTTACGGACTGCGGCGGTCGCTGCTGCGCTCGTACAGCCCGCGCACGCTGCTGTACTATGCGCACCAACTTTTGAAAGGCGAAAAACTGCATCTCGGCCAGGGCGACACGCATCAGCTTGGCGGGGATTTCGTGATCGACAAAAACGGCATCCTGCGGCTGGCCTATCGCAGTGCCGACCCGACAGATCGCCCCGGCGTGGACGACCTGCTGACTCTGCTGCGCAGGCTGGAAGCGGAAGCATAAGACAGGACGATTGAACCGCACGGGCGCGGAAGATGCGGAGGGGAGGCATATTCGCTTGGCTGGTGGCTTCCCCAATGAGCAAAGAACACTATTTGAGTAAGGTCTTAAGCTGTTCAAAATCGGCTGGACTGTCGAGGCGATCGTGGAAAGTTATTGTCCAGTTATCCTTGCCTTCCACGATGCTGAAGTCAGTAGGTCTGTTGGGGAAATTGTTCTTGATTTTTTCAAAGTAGGCTTTGGGAATAGTGATGCTGAGCATGAAACGACGGTAGTTAACCCCGTATCTGTCAAGCGTCTGCTTGACGTCATGACCTAACTGATCGACCTTTGCCTTATACATACACCTTATTCCTGCGCTTTTCGCGCTTTGTCCTGCAAATTCCGTAACTCGTCAGGCGATATCCCAATCTGTCCAGCTTTGTGGAGGCTAACCGTCCATCTGTCTCCCCGTTCAATAATGCTCAATTCGTTGGGACGATCAGGAAAATGGGCTTCGATGTCCTCGAAGTCCTGTGGTGAGACAAAAACTTTGAGGACGAACTGCTCGTAATCCACTTCAAATATTTCCAGCAGATGTTGAATTTCTGCACCCAGGTGGTTGATCTGTTCTTTGTCCACTGAATTTCCTTACTGCTGCATAAAAGCGTAAATAACCTCTTGGATACGTATTGTGGCAGAAACTCCACCCCTAAATCCCCTTCCCCCAGAAAAGTGCGGGGGTGAGAGCGAGGATAGATATGATGTGCCTAACTTGCTGCCTATGAGACATGACGCGCCATGCCCCTAGTCGCTGCTCAGCGTTGCTTCCTTCCACGCCGTGCCTTGCAGCGGTTCGCCCAGCAGATGATGGCCGAACCACAGCAGGTTTTGCTCCTGAATGGCCTTGATCGTCCGGCGATCCTGCGGGCCATGCGGCGTATTCCTGAACAGCACAAAGGTGACGGGAACGCCTTTATCGCGCAGCGCCCGGTGGAGTTCATGGGCATTGACCACAGGTACGCGGTCGTCGTTTTCGCCATGCTGGATCAGGACGGGCGTCCGGGCACGGTCGAGATAGGTCAGCGCGGAGGCACGGTCATAAGCGACCGGATCATCCCAGGGCGTGACTCCGCCAAAGTAAAGCCTGCCGCTGACGATGTTGTCGGCCATCAGGTAATGCGTGCGATGATGGGCGATCCCTGCGCCGACCGAGGCGGCTTTAAAGCGGTCGCCGTAGGTGGCACAGAACGCGGCAATGTGCCCGCCCTGGCTCCAGCCCATCACCCCCACGCGGTCGCCATCCACACAGCCCTGGACGATGAGATGATCGACGCCCGAAATCACATCCGCGTAGTCTTCCAGCCCCCATCTGCCGATATTGGCCGTGCGAAAGGCCTCGCCATAACCGTCACTGCCGCGATAGTTCGGCTCCAGCACGAGGAAGCCTTTCTCGATGAACTGCTCCACCGGGTAAAAATCCTGATAGGCGCGGACAGGCGGAATCACGCCTTTCGGCCCGCCATGCGCGATCACCAAAAGCGCATAGCGCCGCTTCGGGTTGAAGTCATCGGGAACGGTCAGCACGCCTTCGATCTCTAAGCCATCATGGGAACGCCAATGGATCAGCGACTTCCGACTGTGGCGCTTGCCCTTGAGCGCGGCGGATTCGTCCGTGATGCGCTTTCCCAGGAGATAGACCTCAGTCGTATCAAGCTCGGTGGTCAGGGCATAGGCCACCTGCCGCCCGTTGGCCGACATGGAAGGCGCGGCAGCAACCCCCGGATAAGCCGCGACCAGAAATTCAATCGGTTCATTTTCCCGCACGAGGATGACCACGCGGTTGGTGCGCTGCCAGACGGTGCACAACAGCCCGCGCGTCGTCCAGGCGACTGGCTCGATGTCCTGATCGATCTTCGCATCCAGCGTCCGGCGTGCGCCGGTTTCTGCGTCGAGGATTTCGAGTGTGTTGTTGTACGCGAGGAAGCGCCCTGCGGGATATACCACATAGCACAGGTGACGGCTGTCCGGCGAGAACAGCACCGGATACAGCAGGCTGATCGGGTCGGTTTCCACCCGCCGCAACGCGCCTGTTGCGGTGTCCAGCAGGTACAGCCTTTGTGCATCGCGGAAGGGGCGGCCTGGGCCATCTGCTGCATACAGCGCGAGGGTGCGTCCATCCGGCGAAAGATCGAACGCGCCGATGAAGAACGGCTCATGCGTGAGTCGTTCGCTGCTGCCATCCGCCACATTCAGCCGGAACAGCGCGTTATGGGCGTGTTCCTCATCGACAAATTCAAACGCGCCGTAAGCCGCCTGCCGCTGCTGACGATGCGGCGAGGGCGGGACGCTGGCAGTGTAGTAGATGTATTGTCCATCGCTCGTGACGCGATAACCGCTCACGCCCGTTTCGACCTGCGTGATCTGCGTCGACTCGCCCATCGCCACATCATAGCGATGCACCTGTCGCCTGCCGCTCTGGTCGCTGATGAAATAAAGTGCGTGTCCATCCATCGACCAGCGCAGCCCGCCGCTGGATTTTCCGCCGCTCGTCAGCGCTGTCGTCTCGCCGCTTTCGGTGTCATACACAAACGCGACATAGACGAAGTGATGGACTTCCGGCGGCGCGGTGCGCTTGACGTAAGCGCAGCAGCGTCCGTCATGGCTGAGCGCGGTCTGCGTGACGTAGGGCAGCACGATGCTCGGCAGGTTGATCTGCTCGTCAATCGTCAGGTAGCGGTGGGACATAATCTCCAAGAGGGAAATATTATCTAAATTGAGAGGGAGAAGCGACCACCTGCACTAGCCCTGCTTCATCAGCAAAAGCGATGTGCTGACCATTTGGGCTAAAGGCGGCTGAATAAACAATTGTATTCAGCAGGGTTGTTTCTAGAACTTCTCCACTTTCAGCATCCCAGACACGAATTGTGCCATCTCCTGAAATAGCAGCAAGCTTTGTGCCGTCGCTATTGAAAGCGATATCCCGTACCCAAGTATGAAGGGGGTTTGTAAGCCCAATTTGACTTGGCACATAGTTGTCATTACCTTCAAGAAAATGAAGAATCTCACCGGTAGACAGCTCCCAGATATAAATCGTGCCGTCAATGCTCCCTGTAACCAGTTTTGTGCCAGTATGGTTATAACTCAACGCATGCAACATCCCGTTTGTAAAGTAACGGTCATAGGCTGGCACACGATAGGATGCAACCTGTGAAAATGTATCAGCGTCCACAATTCCAACAGATCCCCCACCAGTAACGTAGGCAAGCTGTGATAAGCTTTTGTTCCAGACCAAATCAGCAGTGAAACCGATATGGTGGGAAGCAACCAAATTTCCTGTTGTTATTTCCCACTCTTGTAGTCTTGCGTTCTCTGGATTGGTTACAACAAGAACTCTTTGCCTATTAAAATGCCATATAATCGATACTGGTAAAGTGCTCACTGGAATTGTACGGATATTATCCCCCGTAATCGCATTCCAAATACGAATTGTAGAATCACCACTAACACTCGCAATCAAATAATTTTGAATACCCCATTCCAAATCGAGTATACGATCTGTATGCCCTGATAGAGTTTGAACAAGATCAATTGTTTCTGCGTTTCGTATTTGAATGGAATTTCCTTCGACACTTGCGATATAAGATGAGTCAAAATTCCACTCTAAATCCGCCTCCCAAAAATCAGCAAGGCTAGGTTGTTGCTGAGCCTGTACGGAAGAACGTGCTGTGAGCAGCAGAACCCACATGATAGCGATGAAAAAACATTTGATTTTTGTAGTCAACTATGCCTCCTACATTTAACTGTTAAAAGCATAAAGCCTTAACGATAATTAAGATAAAACATTGCTTTGCCACGTCTTCCGCAGGACGCGCAGCCAGTTCTGATGCGTGATTTTGTTGAGCGCGTCGTGGTCATAGCCCGCCTTCCGCAGCGCCTCCACCAGGTTTTGCACCTTCTCCACGCCGCTTAAGTCCTGCGGCATGGTCGCGCCGTCGAAGTCGCTGCCGAAGCCCACCCGCTCGACACCGAGCCGCTCGACCAGATAATCGATGTGGCGCACCAGCACGTCCAGCGGCGTATCCACACCGTTGCCGCCGTCCTCGCGCAGAAAGCCCACCGCAAAATTCAGCCCGACCATGCCGTCCGACTCCTTGATCGCGTCCAACTGTTTGTCGGTCAGGTTGCGCGTGGACTGGCACAGCGCATGGACGTTGGAATGAGTCGCCACCAGCGGCGCGTCGCTCAGCTTCGCCACATCCCAGAACCCGGCCTCGTTCATGTGCGACAGGTCGATCAGGATGCCGAGTTCGTTGCAGCGTTTCACCAGCGCCTTGCCCGCGTCGGTCAGCCCTGGTCCGGTATCGGGCAGCGCCGGGAAGACGAACGGTACGCCCTCCGCGAAGATGTTGCCCCGGCTCCACACCGGCCCCACTGACCGCAGTCCAGCCTGATAGAACACTTCCAGCGCGTTCAGGTCGGGATCAATCGCCTCCGCGCCTTCGATGTGCAGAATGGCCGCCAGCGTCCCGTTGGCGATACACGCCTCGATCTCGTCCACCGTGCGGCAGAACTGGAACTGCCCGGCGGAGTCGCGCTCCACCTGGAACAGCCGATTCATCTGCGCGGTGGTGGTCTGCATCGCCCAGTCCCACTTGAGCGGCGGCGGGAGCGGGACGCTGTAGCCGTTTTCGGTCAGGTGACGGCTGAACATATCCTTTTTCGGCTGGCGCTTTTTGGGCTTCGCGCCTGCATAGACCGCGAAGAATCCGCCCGCAAAACCGCCTTCCTTCGTGCGCGGCAGGTCAATATGCGCGATTTTGGGGTCGTTGCGCTGGAAGAAATCGTAGGAAATGCCGGGCTTGAAGTAACGCCCGACGACATCGTTATGGCCGTCGAAGACCGGGTATTTGGGGGAAGGGGTATCCGCCGTCATGAGGTGAACTCCACAGTTTCAGAAAACGGGAGAAGCCTAACACAGACGGCGAATGCTGCAAAAGAACCAATTCAATACCTTATTCGCCACAGCAGGTTAAAGTTCAAAAACAGAAGTTGAACCGCCAAGTCGCAAAGAGCGCCAAGCGATTCTTTTCAAATTTTCGACTGCCAATATGAGCCGCGAAGAACACGAGACTTCTGAGTCTAAATCTCTGTGTTCAATTTTGCCGCCTTCACAGCGCGGCGAGAAAATCCAGCACCAGGCGGTTGAACTCTTCCGGCAGTTCCATATTGGGGACATGCCCGGCGGGGAGCATCACCTTGCGGGCATTGGGGATCTGCTGCTGCAAATATGTCCCGGCCTGGATCACGTCGGGCTGGTCATACTCCCCATAAATCAGAAGCGTGGGAATACGAATGTCGGACAGGCGATCCACAGCGGGCGGGTCGAGCGGTTTTTCCTCGCCGAGTTCCATCACCTCATACCGCAGCGCGATCAGGTTCATCTCGAACACACGCTCGCGCACCAATTTCGCCACCCGGTCGGGCGTTCGATTGGGGCCGTCCACCCACACCTGTACTTCCAGTTCGGAGACGGCTTCCAGATTGCCCTCGTCGGAGAGGCGCACGATCTCGTCCCACTGCTTGGGCGGGGTGGGCGCGACGATCTTCCGAAAACCGGACGGACGAGAACACACGACGATCAGCGATGCGGCGCGGTCGGGATAAGTCAGGGCGAAATCCAGCACCGCCGTGCCGCCAATCGAGCAGCCGAGCAGATGGGTGCGTTCGATTTCCAAATGATCGAGCAGCGCCCCCAGGTCGTCAAAGCGGGTGTATTCACCTTCGACCGGTTTCGACTGCCCATAGCCTCGCGCGTCGTAGCGAATGACGCGGTAGTGCTGCGCGAAGGCGGCGACCTGCTCATCCCACTGGCGGCGGTCGGCGATGCCCGCGTGCACCAGCACCAACGGCTGACCTTCCCCCGTGATGTCGTAGTGAATCTGTGCGCCGTTAATATCGGCGATGTTGTCGGACATAGCGGCTTCCTATAGCGGATTATTGGAAAATATCGTCAACCTTGAGCGTAAAACCGGGCAGCACGTCCCCGCCGTCCAGCGTTTGACCGAGTGCGAAAACCTTTGGCTTTCCAACCGGCGGATAGACTTCAATCACCTTTGTTTCGGGATCGACCACCCAGAGCAGCGTTCCGGCAGCGGCGTAATTGCCGAGTTTCAAGCGCAGCGCCCGTTTCGATGCTGGCGACGACGGGTAATCAACTTCGACGGCGAGATCAGGCGGAAGGGGATTATAACCATCCTTCGCCAGTTCCGGCTGTTTCGCTTTCAGCAGCACCGCCACATCCGGCGCATAGCGTTCACCGTTGACCATGTAGCCGCCTGCTTCCCCGGTGATATGCGCCGCAAGGCCGATTTCAAGCACGTGGCGCTTGAAGAAGTATGAGATCGTTGTGCTGATGGACGAGACGTAGGCATTGGATGGCACGTCGTGAATCTCCCCCGCGATGAATTCGAGAATCCTGTTCTGATTTTCCGGCAGCAGCGCGAAGGCATCGAAGTCTTCCGCCGTCATCGTCCCCGGTTGCGTTTGCAGCATGGTTCGCGTTCCTCACTCATCATGTCAGGAGTATAGCATGGGTTAGCTGGCAGGTGTCGCTTCAGGGGTCGCCGCGTCTTCCGGCGTTTCAAAGCGGGAGAGCGCCCCGGTCAGGTCAGTGTTCACGCCCAGCCGCACGATATTGTCCATCTGGCTGATGAGCAGCGAGGCCGTGAAGCTGTTCATGCGCCCATCGGCCAGCGTCGCTTCCACCTGCGCGGTCAGGATGTCGCTGATCTGCGCGATTATTAATTCAAGGTCGCCACCGTTGTCGCTGACCATCTGCACGACGTTGATGCCTTCGTCCAGATTCGTGGCGACCGTTTCGACATCCAGCCCGGTTTCCGCTGCGATCACATCCACCACCGCATTAAACACGTTCAGCGCCCGTTCGCGCGAGGTCTGGGTCGCGCCGGGAGTGGCCGTCGGCAGTTCGGTGACTGTCTCATCCAGCGTTGTGCGGGTTGCCAGCGCAGGCGCGGCGACCGTGATCGCGATCATCAGCACACCTACCACAACACCAAGCAAACCGCGCCCGCCGGAAGTCTTCTCACGCCGGGTCAGGTTCAATCCACCGCTGACCAGCCCGCCGACGATCAGCAGCAGGCTGAACGTGGCCGCCAGCCATTCCTCCCGATCCCATACCGAATCGGCCTGCGCTTCCAGCACGTTCCCTGCCAGCAAAAGCACCACGAACGCCGCCAGCAAAAGCAGATCAAGCCCACGCAGCGAAAACGGTTTCGCGATGTTGCGCACCAGCAGCACCACCACATACAGCACAGCCCCCAACCCACCCAGCGCAATCAACAGCAGCGGCATGTTTTGTCCCTCATTTGTGAAGATCGACACAAGTGATTGTGACATACTCCCCACGCCTAAAGGCGGGAGCTTCTGCCGTAAACGCCGGATGCCTTGCTTTTGACAAGGTCTTTTTCCGACTGAGACAGTATGAGGCGATGCCCCGCCTCACAAATGTTGATCGCCGCGTTGTGGTCGCGGCCTAATGAAAAGTTGCACTGCTCGCAGCAAAATGTACGGTCTTTCAGGTCGAGTTTTTGGTAATGTCCACACCGTGAACATTGACCCGTTGTGCGTTCCCAGCGGTCAAGGAGAACGACCCGTTTGCCGTGTTTCATCGCCATCCACACGATGATGTCGAGAAACTGCACGAAGCCTAAATCCGACACTTTGCGCCCCCACAGCCGCTTCATCCCGTCGATGTTGAGGTCTTCAAACACCAGCACATCGTAGTCTTTGCATAAGCGATGAGCGAGTTTGAAATGGAAATCACGGCGTTTGTCCGCAATGCGGATGTGGCGGCGGGCAAGGTGCCTCTTGCCTTCGCGCTGGTTGGTGCTGTCCTGCACTTTCCTGGATACCTGACGCTGTATCTGCCGCAGACGTGGCAAATCCAATTTGAAGAATTCCGGCGCGTCGATGCAGTCGCCTTTTTCGGTGGTCAAGAAAGTCGTGAGTCCGAAGTCGAAGCCGCCGATTTTACTCGTGCTGACCTGTTCGGGAAGCTCGATCTTCTCTAACACCGAAAAGCAAATCCACAAACGCCCTGCACTGTCCCGTTTGATTGTGACGGTTTTTACCTCACCCTGCATGGGGCGGTGTTTCACAAATTTGTACGGGTGTCCCAAAATCTCAATGTGACCTGTGTGCTTGGGGTGTTTTTTGCTGCCTCGCGGGTGCGTATCCTCGCCCAGTTTCCACCCTGCCTGTTTAAGGGTGAAGGAAGTATAGTTCTTCACTTTCTTAAACCGAGGTCGTCCGCCTTCTTTTTTGAAGAAGCGCTGGTAGGCTTTATCATGGCGCTGACAAATATCCTGGACTGCCTGCGACCCCACGATCTGCCAATAGCCAAACCGCTGCGTTTTCATCCGCAGTTTAGAAAGATGCTTTTGAAGGCGGTTTGAGTCCAGGTGCTTCCCAAAGAGGCGGTAGTAGCGTTTTCGTAGCGCGGTGATGTGGTTCCAGATAATGCCTGAAACATTGATCGTCTCGTGCAAACGGCGATTTGCCTCAGAATTGTGGTAGAGGCGGTACTTGTACCCACGATTGACTTCGATGATTTTAGACATGCTCTGAATCTTCATCGTTCGGAGCGTTGGCGGATAGTTGCGCATCGAGTCCAACACTTTTACTTTAGCTCAATTGAGCGAGAAACACAAGTACGCCTGATATCCCCATGCCTGAAGGCAGGGGCTTGACGGCGTTTTTTGTAAATTTCGGAACGCCGACGGGTTTAACCACAAAGCGCACGGAGAAGGCGATTTCACGACCATGCGTTCGCGACCGTTCCATCAATGCAACGTTTGTGGAGGAGAAACATGAAATTCAAGATTCTGGACACACTCAGCACTTATCGCAGAATGGCGGATGCGCCGTGCGCGGAAACCCGCGAGGCCATCTTCTGTGACGAAATCGTGCAGCCATTTCAGCCAGTAACCGAGCGCTTCGGCAGCGATGGACTGGAAACCTTCAGGATGTGGGGCATGAACCCTGACCAGTTCGCGCCCGGCAGTCCCTCGAATTTAGAAGACGTAGTGGAAGCGCTGGCGGCCTACAATGCCTGGAACAAGGCGGCGCAGGCGCTCGAAGACGGCTGGAAGGCGTTCGGCTCCTATCAGAAGCAGGTGCCAACGACTGAAATCACCTTCGGCCTGATGGTGCTTGATCTGGGCAATGTGCCCGGCAATCACGGCTACAGCGGTAATGGGTCGATGCCGGGTTACGTGATGACGCTTTACGGAGAAGCCAGCGAGAGAACGCTGCCGATGCTTCAGGGCGTGACCGCCCACGAGCTGCATCATAACCTGATGTTCGCCGCCCGCCCGCACAACTTTCTGACGGAGACGACGGTTGGCGATTACATGCTGATGGAAGGGCTGGCGGAGTCATTCGCGGCGGAACTGTATGGTGAGACCGTTGTCGGGCCGTATGTGAAGCTGTTCGATGAAAGCCGCCTGAAAGAAACCAAAGCGAAGTTCATCGACGCCATCGACAAGAAGGGCTTTATCCTCATCCGCAGCTACATCTTCGGGGATGAAGTGATGGCCGTGCAGGGGCATCCGTCCTATGGCATTCCGGCTTTCGCGGGCTATGCGCTGGGGTATCGGGTGGTGCAGGCCTATCTCAAGCGGATGGGCAGGACGGTGGCCGAAGCGACGTTCGTGCCGACCAATGAACTCATCGCAGAGTCGGGCTTCTTCAGCTAATACACGGCTCACCTTATCCTGATAGGACTTACGCAGTTGGCCTCACCCCCGACCGCTTCGGTCGCTGTGCTTAGTGCAGAATCAGGGCTGAGGAGTTGAATAATACAAGAACAGAATTCCTTTAAGCCCTCAACCCCCCGTCCCCCTTCTCCCTCAAGGCGAAGGGGGAGAGAGCGGAATGCACAGCATCTATTCAATCTTTTGACTCTGATTTTGCATTAGGGAGTGCACCAATTGCAGAGGGTTTTAGGGTGAGAGCCATAATTCAAGCGTCTAACTCCTAACGAATTGGAAAACGTGAGGTGATAAGCGTGTATCTCAGTTCAAAAACGCATTGCTCATCGCTTTTTTACTGTTCTTCGGCCTTAGGAAATCCCCAGCGCGGCGAACAGCGCATCGCGGAAGATGAAATAAAGCGCCACGAACACCAGAAAGACCCCATACAGCCGCTTGACCGTTTGCGAGGGCAGGCCGAGTGCCAGGTTCGCGCCGATCACCGCGCCGCCGATCAAACCAAGCGCAACCATCACCGCCGTTGGAATAGAAAGCACACCTTCCGTGTAATAGCTCAGCACCGCGGGCAAACCTACCGGCAGCAGCAGAGAGGCCAGCGAGGTGCCGACGGCGCGTTTCTGATCGTACCCTAAAAAGCCCACCAGCGCCGGGACGATGATCGCGCCGCCGCCGATGCCGAACATGCCGCTGAAAATGCCCGCGATGAGGCCGAGCAGCAGCAGCGCATACCATGTGCCTTCCCGATGCGTTGCGGTCGTGGCCGAATTGGTGAGTGGTGTTCCATCATTACTCTGACGCACCTGCCGGACTTCCCGCCGGATCTCCCGCCACCATTTGCGCGGCTCCGCGAAGCGCCACGCCATTACCAGCAGGAACAGGCCGTAAAGCTGGCGCAGCAGGGTTTCATTAAGCGCAATCGTGATCTGTGCGCCGATAGCGCTGGTGACGAGCAGCCCGAACGCGATCAGCGCCGCCGCCCGCAGGTCGAGCATCTTCGCCCGCCAGTAGGCATTCACCGCCAGAATGCCGACCGGCATCAGCAGCGCGGCCAGCGAGGTCGCAATCGCCGCTTTGGTGCTGAAACCAAAGAAGATTGCCAGCAGCGGGACGATCACCACGCCGCCACCGATGCCGAACATGCCGGAAAAAACGCCCGCCACAAGGCCGACGAGGATGAGGAAATACCACTGTTCAGGCATGGAGATGCTCCCAAAGACGTTGCGGCGCACAGGGCGGCTTCTGATGGCCGCTGACGGAGATTGTGCCGCATCGAAGAGGGTTCTTCAATGTGTCCAATACAACGGGTCAGGGCGATTGCATCAAAACTCGACGACACTCTAAAGAGCGTTGTCCGGTATTGAGGAGAAGGGAAAAGTGTCTAAGTTGATCTAAACTCCTAAGCTCTGACCCAAAGGAGGCGATCATGGACTTAGACACCTTTCTCACACAATTATATGTGATTGTAGACGATTGG
>JANRLJ010000104.1:0-3176 GCA_033762735.1 bacterium
ACCAGAAGCAACCCGCCACATGCAGGTGATCAACGAGGCTTACAACCGCATTATGGAAGTGCGCCGCAACCAGCGTTAGCGCTTGTCCATCTTCGGCTGGCGATACCCCAGGCGCTTCATCAGTTCGGGGTCGCTGCGCCAGTTCTTCAGGACTTTGATATGAAGATCGAGGAAGACTTTCGTCTCCAGCATATCTTCCAGTTCGCGGCGTGACTCGCTGCCGAGGCGCTTAATCATCTCGCCGCCTTTGCCGATCAGAATCCCCTTCTGAGAGTCCCGCTCGACATAGATCGTGGCGTTGATATAAACGCCGCCTTCCGAACGTTCTTTATATTCCTCGATACCCACCGCGACTGAATGTGGGATTTCCTGCTCGGTGTTGAGGATAATTTTCTCACGGATGACTTCCGCTGCTACGAAGCGCATGTTGACTTCGCTGACCTGATCTGCCGGGTAGTAACGCGGCCCGTGCGGAAGCTGCCGGAGCAAAAACTCCACCAGTTGCGCCACGCCCGTCCCTTGCAGGCCGCTGACCTGCATCGCGTTATCGTGTGGGAAAATCGCCAGATGTTCGCTCAGATCAACATCAGCCGCAAGCTGATCGGTCTTATTCAATGCCAGCACAACCGGCGTATCCCCGCCGAGCCGTTCCAACGTCGCGGCGATATGACGGTCGCCCTCCTGCAAGGGCTGCGAGGAGTCCAGCACCCACAGGATGAGATCAGCATCCTTGATGGCGTGTTCCGCCGCGTCTACCATATATTCACCAAGTTTATGGTGCGGTCTGTGAAGTCCGGGTGTGTCGGTGAAGAGGATTTGACCGTTCGGTTCGGTGTAGATGCCAAGCTGCTGCTTGCGCGTGGTTTGGGGCTTGTCAGTGACAATAGCGATCTTCTGGCCGAGGATGCGATTAATCAGCGTGGATTTGCCTACGTTTGGCCGTCCTACAACAGCCACCACCCCGGAACGGTGATCTTCCGGCCAGTCCTCCGCAAAAATATCGTCAAGGTCACTCATCACGTTTCTCCCTCAATCGTTTGGCGGGTGCGCCAGCCTTCCAGCGTCTCATAACGTGGCAGATATTCCAGCAGGCGGGGCGGCAAATCATCGCGGTTGGAAATGATCGCGTCCAGTTTCGCCAGCGGCAGCGTTGCGCCCGCATCCTGATAAAGCAGCACTTCGACCGGCAGCACCAGATCGAGCCACTTGACGGAGATCATCTCGTCCGAACCATCGTTGCGATAACCAAACACATCGGCTCGTGGATGCAGGTTGCTGCGCTTATAGATGAAGTTCCAGGCCTTTTCCCCGGTCAGTATGTCGCCATAATCGAGCGCGACCAGACCGGGCACAATGGCGTACTGCGGCTTGCCGAGATAGGGAACAGCGTAGCGTACAACGAAGTTCCCGACAGCAGCAGGTGCGAAGCCCTCCGGCAGTCCTTCCGCCGGGCTGACCAGCAGCGCGGCCTCTCCCTCTCGAATCAGTACCCCTTCGACAGAATCACCCAGCGGTTCGCGTTCTGGAATGCGATTTCGACCCATCGGCCTGTGCACTCAGACTTAGTGATGGGGCTGGGGTGCAGAGGCTTCGTAAACGACCACCGCATGTTCATCATGGTCGTGATCGGTGCCGCCATGATGATCATCTTCTGCGGGCAGGTTGATGTTATCGAAATGCGTCCAGGGCTGAACGACTGCACCCCAGGCGACTGCTGCACCAATCAGCATCGCCAGGCCAGCAAGGAGCAGCAGCCCTACCGTGCCGCCCTCCGCGCCAACGACCCCCGCAGCCAAGGCGACAATCATCAGCGTCACACCCAGCCCACCCAACAGCGCCAGTCCTAACGTCAGGCTGTTGTTGCCCGTGACGGTCGCCGGGGCGGTTGCGGTATTGGGTGTGCTGTTATGGTCACTATGGTCAACAGGATGAACGCTCACCTGAACACTCGTGTTTTCGTGCGCCACTGAAATTTGCTCCTGTGTAAAAAGGATGGCGAATTAAGCTGATTCTGCCCTTTTCACACGGCAGCGTCAAGCCTTCCTCACGCACTTATTCACTGCATTCGATTGCTCGTGATTTTTGTCACGGGTAACGGTGCTTAATCACCCGTGATTTTCGCGTTCATCTTTATATACTTAGGGTGGTAATGCTGTGCGATCTGATGCTCGCAGGGTCTTTCCAAACACTAAGGCATTCGGGGCAAACGTGCGCTAAGATTAGCCCCTGCCTTTGAACTTTACACAGATTTCATTTGGAGAAGTAGAAATGGGTCGCAAAAAGGTCACCATTGTCGGCGCAGGGAACGTAGGCGCCACCTGCGCCACCTGGATCGCCGCGAAAGAACTGGCTGATGTTGTGCTGGTCGATATTGTGGAAGGTGCGGCGAAGGGCAAGGCGCTCGATCTGTTTGAAGCCACGCCCGTGCTGCATGTCGATGTGCGTCTGATCGGCGGGAGCACCTATGAAGAAACAGCGGACTCCGATGTCGTCGTGATTACGGCAGGCGTCCCCCGTAAGAAAGACCCGGTCACAGGGCAGTACCCCAGCCGCGATGACTTGGTACGCACCAATCAGAACATCGTTGGCGAAGTGGCGCGGCAGGTGGCGAAGTACTCGCCCAACGCCATCCTGATTGTCGTTTCCAACCCTCTGGACGCAATGTGCCATGTAGTTTATGAGGAAAGCAAGTTCCCAGCGGAGCGCGTGATCGGTCAGGCGGGGGCGCTGGATACCGCCCGTTACAAGGCCTTCCTCGCGGAAGAACTGAACGTCAGCGTGAAGGACATTCATGGCATTGTTCTGGGTGGTCACGGCGACACGATGGTGCCCCTCCCCCGTCACACGTCGGTTGCGGGTATTCCGGTGCGCGAACTGATCTCCGAAGACAAGCTCCAGGCCATCATCAAGCGCACGCGCAACGGCGGCGGCGAGATCGTCGGGCTGATCGGCGTGAGCGCGTGGTATGCACCAGCGGCGGGCACGGTCGATATGGTCGAAGCGATTCTGAAAGACCAGAAGCGCGTGATTCCTTCGGCGGTGCTGTTGAACGGTCAGTACGGCTACAACGGCCTGTTCATCGGTGTTCCAACGGTGCTGGGCGCGGGCGGCGTGGAAAAGATTATCGAGATGCAGCTTGACGATGAAGAAAAGGGTATGCTCGAAATCAGCGCCAA
>JANRLJ010000105.1:0-14787 GCA_033762735.1 bacterium
GACACTGACCCTGGAAATCCTTGCCTGGGAAAACACACGCAACCAACAATCTGCCAAAATCCATTGGCGTTTCTCCGTGGACGATGCGCGTCGTGTTTTCCGTCACCATTACCAAGCATTCTCATCTTGTCGGCGTACTAGTACATTGACCATCTAAAGCTGCCTACCTGTAGGGGCGCAGCGCGCTGCGCCCGTACCAACGCAACCCATCATTCTCATCTTGTCGGCGTACTAGTCTATCCCCATTTCGAGAAAGGACGACTGGTCTACTTGAGCGGACGCTCCATCGAAGGCAAGCGGCACTACAACCCAACTGTGGCATCGTCCGTTCTATAACTACATCTACACTGAGGAGGCCGAAGGGGTCGTTGTCGTTGAGGGGCAGGCGGATGCGCTCACCTTTGCCGAATGGGGGATTGCCGCTGTTGCGATTGGCGGCATGGTCGTCAATGACGTGCTGCTGGACAAGCTGCGCACACATCGGCGCGTGTTTGTTGGACTGGACAATACCCCATCAGCCACGCAAAAAGCACTCGAAATTGCCCGTGCGCTGCACACGGAAGCGTACATCCCGACACTGCCACATGGTGTGAAGGATGCCAACGACTGGCTGGCGCAGCATCAAGCGACAGCCGAAGACGCTGCCGACTTACTCAATAAGGCACGCAATTGGCTGGAGACGGAAATCCTTCATACTGCCAATCAGGAAGGACTGGCACGCCAGGATGGACTGCGAGATTTGTTCCAGTACGCAGTTGATCTCGATGAGTTCGCCCTTGCCGAGTTCAAGACGTTGATGGCGAAGGTGGGCATCAAAGGGCGCGTGTTTAGCGACCTGCTCAAAGCTGCAAAAGCGAAAAGCGCAAAAGAGGAGCAGGACAAAGACGATCAGCCGCAAATCTTGGGAGATGATGTCCCTTTGCTTTCACCGGCGTTGGGCTTCCAGCGCACTGTTGCCCTTGTAACTGTTGCCCTCATCGAACGCACGAAGGATAACCGACTCAACACGCAGCCTTATCTCGTCACCGCCTCCCGCGAACTCCGCCGTCTCTCGGAGGAGCAGATTATTCGTCTGAACGGACATGAGGTCGCCTTGCGCATCATCCCGGATGGTTCGGAGTTTCTGATGCGCTGGCGCTTTAGCGACATTCAGCGCTTTCTCAACGGCGAAACGGTTTCGCCCGGTGACGTGTTTCACGCGGTTCACACTTTGTTTACTACGTACATCGACTTCAAATCCGCCGTCGAGAGCGGGGTTTTGACGCTGTGGGTGATTGGCACGTACTTCTACACCATGTTTCCTGCCTATCCCTATCTGGCGCTGAACGGACCAAAAAACAGCGGCAAGAGTACGGTGTTACGGGTGGCGCAGCCGCTGGCTTTCAACATGGTGACAACTTCTGATCCGACAGGACCGAGTATGTTTCGGCTGATACACACCACCAGCTGTACCGTCGGGATTGACGAAGCCGAACGCTTCCACAACCCCAAAGACCCCGGAATGCAGCAGATTCGGCAGCTTCTCAACAGCGGCTACAAGCAGGGGATGCCTGCGATCCGCGTTACCGGAGATGACATGAAACCACAGGCGTTCGATGTCTACTCTCCCAAAATCCTTGCTGCGATTGCCGGATTAGAGGACATCCTTGCCAGTCGTTGCATCGCCGTACCAATGCGCCGCACGGATCGCAAAATGCCGAGTTTCCCGGCGGATTTCGACGGTGCAGCCATCCGTCACCAACTTTACACGCTGGCGCTGACGTATTTTCCAGCCATTTACCGCAACTACTTCGAGCGCCCTGAACTCCACACACTGCATAACCGCTCCGGTGAACTGTGGTCGCCGCTGGTGGCACTGGCGGCATTTTTTGAGACGGAAGGCGGCATCACTGGGTTACTCGGCGCGATTTCCGAAGCCGCGTCTTGGGATGAGCAGTTGAGCGAAGGCAAGGCGCTGTCTGACCGTGAAGAAGCGGTACTGCAAGCGCTCGAGCTTCTAACACGCGGACGAACTGGCAATCTACTGTGGTTGCGAGCCGCCGATCTGCGGGAACGGGTGGCGGCACTGCTGGGACAGCCTATTGAGCGTATGGGCGATGCCCAATGGATTGGTCATATTCTCAAACGCTTGCATTTAGCCGATGAAGGACGACGCAAAAGGAGTACCGATGGCATGAGCTACGCGATTGAACCAGCAGAAGTGTTGGACATGATGCGGCGCTACGATGTGCAACCGATTGACGAATTGCACGGCTAAAAAACCGTGCAAACCGCGCAAAACCCTACATACCCTACATGATTGAGCGAGAAGTATGCACGGTATGTAGGGTAATGAAGGGTTTTCGAGTTCCTAAAGATGCAAATATAGGCTGATCGAAAGAGGAAAACACGATGAACGAAAGACCGATGATGGAAGCACGATTGTTGATGCAGATGTCTGATAAAGGCGGCTACACCCTCATCCCTTTTCAGCAGGCAGCGCCAAGAGAGCAGCGAGATGTACAAAAGGGTAAATGGGCGGAGATTTCCCTTCCTTATCATCCAAATGACGAGACTGAACCCATCTACGGCTTCCTTATCTTCATTGTCGGAAAGCCGCAGCATGAGTTGGCGCTGTTAGAAGTGTCAATATTGGATGCACAGAAAGAGCATCTTTATCAAAACTTCCGCCAATATGCTGTGCCGTTTTTCGATTGGGATTGGGAAACGCCAGTCGAATAAACAGCGTTACCGGATGCGGCAGGCAAGGCAATAAGGTCTTGCCTGAAGCCATAATCCTCAGTTTAGCATTTTGTGAAACAGCCACAACTGCTCCCCGAAAAGTGTGTTATTATGATTTCTAATTGAATATCCAGTTTTTAGATTATCCGACTTGTTTGATGAAATGGAAGCAGATTATGACCATCCGCGTTGTCATTGCTGCCAGCACCGATTTGGTGATCCTCGGCGCGACATCCGTGTTCCAAACGGATGAAAGATTGACCATTGCTGCTACCACACAAAATACGAATGAACTGTTTCTTTTAGCAAAAGAACTTCATCCTGACATCTTGCTCATTGAAGATGAGATGGATCCCGATATGGAAGTATTGACCGTGCTTGAACGGATGCGGCGGGTTTCCCCTGACACTAAACTGATTGTGATGGGTAGGCAAACGGATGGTTACTATGCTCGTGATCTGTTTACATTCGGCGCACACAGCTATCTCTATCAGTGTGACGAGTTGAAAGAATGCTTACCTCTCGCCATCGAACTGGTCATGCAAAATCGCCTGTATTTGTCCCCGACGATCAACACTGAGTACCTCATTGCTGTACAGTCTGCCTCACGTGATTGGCAAATTGACCCGGAATCGCTCCAGGTGCTGCGCTTACTGGCGCAAGGACAGCACGTCAATCAAGTGGCGGCGACCATGAGTATTTCGCGGCGGCGGGTGTATTGGGTTCGAGAGAAACTACGTCATCGCTTTGGCGCACAGACGAACGAGCACATGATTTCCAAAGCCGCTGCCGAAGGGTTACTGCGCTTCTAGCTGATTTCAACCTCACTGTAAAACTGCATTCAAAACCTGTAGAACTGCTTACGCCTCACCGGTAATTTTTCAGGGGTGATGCCTCCCCACTCTGTTACGCTGGAAACAGTGCAGAGAATGGAGGGGCAGACCAGTGAACCGACCCAAACGCAACCGCCTGCTGCGTCGCTTGACGCTGCTGACCCTGATCGCTTGGAGTTTGGCTTTACTACTGGTTCTGCGTCACACCACTCCCTCGGCTTTGGTTCAACTGCCGACGGTGTTCGTGCTGCCTTCGCTGACCCCTTCGCTTACGGCAACGCCGCTCACACCAACGCTGACACCCACCTTCACGCTAACTGCTTCACCAACGCCAACACCCTTTTCTACCGCTACAGCAAGTCCAACGCTGACACCGACCCTTTCGACTCGTGTTGCTCAGATCAGCGCCATCATGCCGGGTGTGTACGTTGCGCCAACCCCTTCGCCGTTCCCCTTTGGGACGGTTCTCCTGCCTGCACCGCCGCAGCCCATCGAGCCGCTGCCCGATGCCACCCGCGAGTTTCCCCCATTTATGGGCTGGTACAGTTTTGAGTCGGATTACCCAACGGTACGCTATAGTCCACCCTGGATACCACGCCAGGTCATCGAAGCCAGCCGGGGGCAATATCACCGCACCGAGGATGTCAATGGTGTGGCTTCGATCCCTTTTGAAGGCGAGGCGCTGCGGGTGCGCTATGTTGCTGCACAGAACATGGGCATCTTTGATCTGGTGGTCGATGGGCAGGTCATTGACACCATCGATGCTTACAGCCCTAACCTAATTTTTCCCATTACACGCATCTATACGCTGGAGCGTGGCGTACATCTGCTCGAAATGCGGCACACCGGAAGCAAAAATCCGGCGAGTGAAGGCTATGTGATTGCGCTGGATGCCATTCATCTCTTTCGGGGCGAAGCCAACCTGCTCATTCTGCCACCCCCGGTAGAAACATTCACGCCGTCCCCTAGCCCACAGCCTGCCGCTGGAATCGAATTGATTTCTGCGCCGCCGACTATTCAGGCAACCGCCACCGCCGTTCCACCGCGTGTCGTTCAGGTCTCCATCATCATTGCTTACGACGAAAACGGCAATGATGAAGTCGATCCGGCGGAAGGTGTTAACGGAATTTCCGTGCGTGTGGTCGAGGTCGGCACGAATCGTGTTCTCACCCAGGCGTTTACCGACAATTCGGGCTATGGCCAGTTGCAGGTCGTCACATCCGCCCCATCCCGCGTGGTGGTTCCCTATTTCGGACAGACGTGGGCTGTCCCAACAGGTCGCGCTGGCGGAGAAGTACGCTTTACCCTGCTGCTTACGCCTGGCAATCAACCCGGCTTAATCCCTTAGACGAGGAACTTAATGTCAGAAACCTACGACTTTGCCCGAACGAAACGTGAGATGCTGCGTCGTTCACTTTACCTGCTCCTCATGCCTGTGATGCTCATGTTCGCGGCGCTGGCATGTGGAACCGCAGTGACCGAGTTAGCCTCTTATATTTGCCCAACCCGTATACCGCCAACAGCAGGAGTACAGCCGACAACCTTACCGGGAACACCAGTTCCAACCGTCACACCCATCCCACCGCCGCCGACACCCTACACCATCACCCCGCCACAGGACTTTTATCGCGGAGATGCGGTGTTTGTCGGACAGCCGGGTGCAGCGCTTCGTCTGCGCTTCCGTTTGCAGAATGTCCAGGCGCAGCCTGCGCCGCCGTTGGGCGGAGCGGCTCGAAATCTTTATACGTGGCAGTTAGAAATCCGCAATGTCGGGAGTGCAACCTATGAGACCATCCCGGCTGCCCTGATGTTCATCACCCGCGTCAATACCGCGAATGGCGAACAGGCCGGGACATGGCGCACTTCCGAATCGGCGATGAACGCAGGGGGCTTCACCAGCGAAAACTACGACCCGCTTATGCCCGGTTCAACTAGAGTTTATCGGTTAGCGGCTTACGCACCGGCTGGTAGTGTCCGCCAATTCGCGTATCTGCTGGATGGCGAGAGCAACCGGATTACTTGGGTTAACTCGGCTAATCCGTACTGCTCTGGCGATGTCGCCGATTAGAGAAAAGGAGCGACCATGCCTGATTTTGCGCGGATGATCGATGAATTGCAATACAGCCTGATCGTCCTGATTGCCGGAGTCCATTGGGGGCTGCAAAAAGCTCTGCTCATGTCCGGCTACACCATCAAGCTCATCAATAATTGGCTGATCGAAAATGCCTTTGTCCCGATTATTGCCCAGACCAATGACAGTCTGAGGGTCGCGGTGGGCTATGTGTTTGTGGTGGCGCTGGTTGTCTTAGGCATCACCTATTTACTCGCTGCTTTTGTCCGACTGGATGTGGTTAGTCCACGCAGTGCGCTGATGTGGTATGTCGCGGGTGCGCTGTTCTTTACCATTGGACCGAGCTTCTATCAGGGGATGAATGAATTCCGCCTCAATATTGGTCAGGTCATGTACCTGAGCGTTTTGAATGGTTTAGACGACAATGCCGGTGATTTCTCGTCGCTGGCGCAGGTCACATCATCCGATCTGGGGCTGGGCGAGCTTTGTGATCATCTGGATGTCTATTTACCCGGCGCAACAGGACCGGGAACGATTGATGGGTTGGACATCGCACTGGCGTATCTGCGCGGTCATGCCCAGGACATCATGGGTTATCCGCAGCCGATTTATTCACCGGGCTGCTCGATTTATCTCCAGAACCCGAATCCTTCCACTTGGTCAGGTGAAGGCGGTACTTCTGTTGTCCCCATGGACTGGAATTTGGAAGGCGGTTATTTTGACAGTGCCAATTCACCGATTACCTGGGATGAGGTTGAAGAAGCAGTACGGGACAGCGCTGTTTCAATGGCGGGCGCATCGCAGCAGCGGGCATTGACCGCCTGGCCGCTGCTCCTGTTCGGGCTAATCGAGCAAATTGTGCATCTGCTGATCACCATTGCGATGGGCATTACCTTCATCTCGTTTGGGATGGCAATCCTGTTTGCCTTTTTCAAGCGCACGGAAAGCATTGCCCACAGCCTGATTAATCAGTGGATCGAACTGATTGTGCAGACAACGGCGATTTCCATGATTCAGGCACTCGTTATTGGCTTCTTTCTGGCAGGTGCGGCAACGGGCAGCGCACCCGCGATTATCGGCATTGGTCTGATCTGCCTGGTGTTTATCGTGATAACGATGTGGTCAGGGGTTAAAGCCGTCTGGAACAGCTTCAACCGTTTATTCGGCGCGATGGGGCAGGTCGCAGGTGGTGTGTTCGTCACGCCCGGCGCACTAACCTCCGCAGCGACCACTAGCGCAGCAGCCGTTGCCACTGGTGGCGCTTCTCTAGCCGTCAGTGCCGGGGCGAACAGTCTGGCAGGCATGAATGCGCTTTACAATGGTGCAACGCCCGCTCAAGCCGCTGGTTTAGCTTTTGGTGGTTCACAGGTGTTACACGGTGTCACGCGGACGCTGGCACACATGCCCGGACTTCGAGGTACGTCCCTCGGTGAAGCGGCGGAACAGTTTGCCGAAGGTTCAGTCACGCGCCAGGTCGCCCGGCATATTCCGATAGTTGGGCGTGTCACCGGACCGCTGGTCGGCGCAAAACTCCTGACGGATCGTGACCCTGAGAAAGCGACGTATGACGACTATGGACACGTCATTGCTCGCCCGATGCTCGTTCCGGCAGTGGGTAAAAAACTTGAAAGCTGGACAACGCCTTTACGTGGTCGGAAGCGCAAACGGGGTGAGGGTACAGCCGACGATGTGGACTGGTTTGAAGATGAGGAAGGCAACCTAACACCTACCTTTCGCCCGGTTGCGCCGCGTCGGATGGGGATATTTACCCCGGTCTCAACGGTTGAGCCGCAAGGAGATACTCAGGTAGAGCGTCGTGCCGAGCAAGCCCGCCAGCGTAGTGATTATGCCGCTGAGATGAACAGCGAAGAGATGGAGCAGCACATCTCTGAGCAGCTTCGGGCTAATCGTCCGGGGGTGGGAGGTGATCTGACCCGCTTTGAGCAGGTCGCGGCGCGTTTGGAGCAAAGTGCGGAGGCGATTACCCGTGCGGTGCGTGAACAGATGCTGCTGGGGCAGTTGAAAGTGACTGGAGGTGGCGATGTTGCCAGCGTCCTGGGCGATGTCGTGCGGTTGACGCAGGCGGAACGCATCCAGCAGGGGCGTGAGGCGGTGGGTGGGGTCGATCATCTCACCGTTGCCGATGCCATTGCGCGGGTGGTCGGTATCAAACCGGAGAGCAGCGCTACGCCACCGGTACAGCAGGATTTAACGCGGTTTGGACTATTTGCAGATCAAGCCCTTCAAATGGGTATTTCGGGATCACAGGCAGAACAGGTCATCCGCGAAGTGAAGTCCTCGCCGGAAAATCAGATGACCGATCAAACCCGGACGGTTTTGATCGAACAGGTGCGTGCCGAACGCAATTTGTCTTACGACACCGCAGAGCATGAAGTTAATCACCTCGAACATACCGCCCGGCTGCTGCCCAACGAGATCACGGCATTTGGCATGATGACGGTGCCAGTACCGGATATGGATGTCGAAGTGCAACCACATATTACTGTTGAGCCTCAAGTCGATGTTCATGTCGATGTCCCTCCATCGACTCTTGCAAATGAAGCTGGCAGTGTTCAAACCGGACAAAGTACCAGCGGACGATCAGCCGGAGGCGTAGGATGAGCGAAAGCTACCGCTATCACAGCATTGATGAACTTCGAGCGTTGTCGGTTAAGGAACTGCAAGCGTTGTGGGAGATCGTGCCGACAGATCGCCAGCGCAAGTACAAGCAGGCGTATGATCGAGAATTACGCAACGCGGATGCGGCTGGCTCGGATGTGTTGGAACAGCACATTGCTGCCGAGTTAATCCGTCGGTATCAGGAGGCATCCCTCGTGCCAGTGGGTACGCGCTGGGCGAAAACGCCGCTGCGTGTTCAGCAGGCAGCACGAGAAGGCGATGTGCTTCCCTCGCCCGACGCTCAGGAGACTAAAGCAGCGGGCAAGCCATCTCACAAAATCATGCTGGCAGGGGGATTGGCATTTCTGGTAGTTATCGGCGTTTTTATCACGGGGATACTAGGTCGTGGGGGTTCAGATAGCGAGTTAGCTGTTACGGAGGAAGTCTCGCCAACGCCGACACCGCTGGTCAGCCCGACCCCTACGCCGCTGGCATTGGAAGCGCAGGACGACGTGATTGAAGGCGGCGACGACTCACGAGCGGTCGCGTATCCGATTAACCTGCAAATCGACAACGGCGACAACACGCCGCGTGTATGGGTCGTCCAGCGCCGGGTTATCGAGACTTCGGAATGGAATTATGAGCCAAACCCCGATACGGCTTCGTTCCTGTACGGGATGTCCGTGCGCCCGGTCATCGGTATTCCCTGGTCAGAAGAAAATGAAGCGTGGTTTGAGGCGATGGGGACGGAGACCACCTTCGCCCTCCAAATGAACACAGGCGCGGTGCTGCAATTTGAGTTTGCGGCCAAGACAGAAGTGCGCCGAAGCGATACCCAAATTTTTCGTCAGGTTGGACCGGGACTCGTGCTGCTCCTGATTGGTGAAACGGATGAAGACGGTATACCGACTGCCACGCGCACACTCGTCACCGCAACCTACCCGCCCGAACAGGAGCTTTCGCGCAGCGGTGAATTAGTCGGCTTAAACACAAACCTCCATACGGGCGAAGTCGGCGATACCCTCATACTGGGCGACACCGCGATTACGCTGCAACAGGTCGCGGTGCGTTCTGCTGCGCCTGAACTGCCGCCTGATGGACAAAGACTCGTTTTAGACTTCAATATCACAGCAGGTAGTGAGGATGTGGATACCTCAACCTGGCAACTTGAGCTATATGATGACATCGGGCAGCTTTACCTGCGCGACACATCCAGCACCGGAAGCGATGGGGCGTTGCCAATCGACATCCCAGCGCTAGCATCCTTTCCAGTGACACTAACCTATCTCGTGCCACGTAACTTTAGTGCGGGTCGCTGGCTGCTGACCGACACAGCAGGCAGCAGCTTCGCCTTTCGGTTCACCGTACAAACCGAAATGCAGCCGGTTGAAGTGCGTTACAACGGCGTTGACGTTCGTGTGGTACAGATCACACATCAACCAGGGCAGGTGGCGACCGTGCTACGAATTTATAATGGACAGTCCGAAACGCTGCGGATTACACAAGACGATATTTGGCTGGCATTCGGTTATGCACCAGCGCCACCCGGACCACGCAATCCAGCGGAAGGGTTAAATCCCTTCGATTTACTGCCTGAGCAGGCAGTTGATCTGACGCTCGTGTGGTACTGGGACGGCGAACCCTATGCCAGCATGGGCGTGGGAGATTACCGCTTTGCGATTCAACTAACGCGCGGGTCTTGATAGCAATAAAGACGAGATGAATTGACACTTTGCCAGTTCATCTCGCTTCAAGTGATACCGTTCATTCGGCGCAGACCGCACATCATTTCAGCCCAGAACAGGTTGAACAGCCATCAGGGTCGCATTTGCAATCAACCGCTCGAAAATTTTTGCCATCTGATGGGGCGGATAGGGCATGTCCTGATCGAGCCACCATTCGATGAGCAGCAGCAGCGACCCGGCAATATGATGGGCGGCGACCTGCGCCGGAATCAGGCTGTTGGATTGGAAGAGCGGTTTGCACGTCCGCAGCGTGTTAGCAGCCATCCGATCTTTTAGCCATTTGCGTACCTCAAGCGTTCCTTGACTGCTCAACAAAATGCGATACAAGCTGCTGTTCTCCTGAGCATGTTTGAAAATGAGATAACCCTCAGCATCCTGAAGCGTGGGCTCGCGGGTCAACGCTTCAATTTCCCCAATGATTTCTCCCAGTTTTTGCCTGAGAAGTTCATCTTTATCGCGGTAATGACGATAAAAGGTCGCGTGGGCAACATCGGCACGCTCGGTAATGTCTTTGATAGTGATCGCGTCGTAACCCTTTTCAAGGATGAGGGCAACCAGTGCATCGCTAAGTGCCTGCTGTGTTTTTCGCACCCGTCGATCTATTTTTTCCATCGTTACTGCCTCCCATTTTGAGACATCTGTCTATTATGCTGTAGTCTGCGTCAACTGCTTGTTGAATAGACGAATTCTCAACTTATGATATAGATTGTCTATTTTGAGACATTCTATCTCGCAAAGGGAGATCGGGATATGGCAGTATATGATGTCAAACCTTCTGGCGTAAGTTTAGGTAAAGCGCAGTCTCAACGTTATCCGCCCGGACCACCGCCCATCGGCACCAACCCGCTTGCTCAACTGCGCTTCGGACTACGTGTGACTGGCGATCCACTGAATGTCATGCTGGGTTGGATTAAACAGCATGGGGACATCGTTCACCTTCAGTTCGGTGAGACAACACACGTTTATTTTCTGGCGCACCCCGACCACTTCCATACGGTACTGGTGGAAAAAGCGGATCAGTTCCACAAAGCTGGCAGCTATAAAGATGAAAAACGAGGATTAGCCCGTATTCTGGGCAATGGTCTGGTGACGAGCGATGGCGACTACTGGCGGCGACAGCGCAAACTCATTCAGCCTGCTTTCCATGCCCGCCGCATCGAAGCTTATGCCAAGGAGATGATCCGACTCACACAGCACATGCTCCAATCGTGGCACGAGGGCAAAAAGGTAGAGGTGAATGACGCGATGATGCAGCTGACTTTAGCGATTGTCGCCAAAACCATTCTCGATACGGACATCAATGCCGACGCGGAAACCATTGCCGAAGCCGTAACCGTCTTTCAACGCCTGGCTTTCGAGGTGGACATTTTTCCGCTGTGGTTGCCCACTCCGACCCACCTCAAGCAGCGACAGGTCGAGCAAGCGATGAATAAGGTTGTTGTCGGGCTGATTACTCAACGTCGCAAAATGAGGGAAGATCGTGGGGATTTGCTGTCCATGCTGCTCAACAGCGTGGATGAAGCGGGTCAGGGGATGACCGATCAACAAATCCGCGATGAGATTGTCACTCTGTTTTTAGCAGGACATGAAACAACTGCCAACGCCCTCACTTGGACGTGGTATCTGTTGGCGCAGCACCCGGCGGTAGAGCAAAAACTGCACGAAGAACTTGACCGGGTGTTGCAGGGCAAAGCACCCACGCTGGCTGACCTGAAGCACCTGCCTTATACCGAACAGGTGTTGCAAGAAGCGATGCGCTTGTACCCGCCGGTCTGGAATATGAGCCGTCAGGCGCTGATGGATGTCGAAATTGGCGGTTTCATCATCGCGAAAGGGGGCGAAGTCAACCTCAACACGTATGCTATGCACCACGATGCCCGATGGTGGGAGGAACCAGAGCGCTTTCTACCGGAACGTTTCAGTCCAGAGAATCAATCCAGAATCCCTCGAATGGCTTACCTGCCATTCAGCACGGGTCCACGAGTCTGCATTGGGAACAGCTTTGCCCTGATGGAAGCTAGACTGATACTGGCAACCGTCGCCAGTCGCTATCGTCTCAGGTTGATAGCAGGACAACCCCCTGTGCAGATGGAGCCGCTGATTGCGCTGCGTCCCAAAGGGGGCTTGTCTTTAATCGTTGGTGCGAGATAATGTATGGAAGAAGGGGATTTCAACTTAACCAGTGCCGGGCTATCCGCCTAATGACTTCCAGCGCATCATGGCTGCCTTGATCCAACCCTTTCTCAAAATCCCCTTCCATCTGAGCCATCTGATTGGTGATATGGGCGAAGCACACCACCGCTTTGCCCTTCACCTGAGCAAAAGCATAGAGGGCAGCCGCTTCCATTTCGACTCCCAGAATTCCTTCAGACCGAGCATAAGCGATGGATTGTTCGGTTTCGCGGAATGGCGCATCGGTTGTCCAGGTCGCCCCGCGCAGCACCGGAACCAATACATCGTCAAAAGCACCCTCAAACTGCGTCAGCAGTGTTGGATCAATCTGGCTGTAAGGTGCAGGCGGCAAATAGTGGTAGCTGGTGCCTTCATCGCGCAGCGCCTTTTCAATCAACACAAAATAGGGCGGTTGTCTCATCGGTATGATTTGCCCAGCAGAGGTCATACTGATGAGCAGGTTACACCCGGAGACAAACAACTCCTCAGCGACCAGCACCGCAAACGATGCCCCGACGACATGGGGGATGATTCCATATTCAATCCCGTCGCGTGTAAAAACGTACAGTTTTGTGTGATAGCAGGCCCAGTGCGGATGACCGGCTGCCTGCCCTGTTGAGACGAGATGATGGGCGATGTCGCCGTCCGGGTCGAGGACACAGACTGTTGGGATACTGCCTTCGGCGATGTCTTTCTGCCGTCGCGCCTCACGCAGCAGGTTCTCCGCTGTAAAGACCGAGGGCGCGTCATAGATTTTATTCTCCAGAATGGGAGGCTGCATTCATCGCTCCTATCAGCGTGTTTCCGATAAAGTCTGCTCAATTGCCGGTTCCAAATGTGGAATAGATGCGACCTCGGAGCGCTGCTTAACCATAGTTTCCGGCAGCAGCCAGAAGGTGACAGTTCCAGAAACGGCGGTGAGCGCAGCAATCGCCAGCACCGCAGCCTGAATGGTAAACAGGTCAGCCAGTGCACCACCCACTATCGCGCCAAAGGCATAACCGCTGTCACGCCACAATCGGTACACGCCCAGCGCCGAAGCTCGCCATGAAGGGTGCGCCAGATCACCGATGGCCGCCAAGAGTGTTGGATAGACCATGCCCGTTCCCAGCCCCATGACGACGGCTGCCAACAGCCACGCCGACGAGTCCGCCGCAAGGACAAACAGGGCAATACCCAGCGCCTGCACCCACAACCCGGCTGTAATCAGCGGCTTGCGTCCGATACGGTCACTGAGCGGTCCAGTGAAAAGCTGGCTAATGCCCCACACACCGAGATAGGTGCCGCCTACAGCCGCCGCCTGTGCTACCGAGATTCCAGCGCTCGCTGCCAGCAGCGGCAGCAGGCCCCAGATCACCACATCGTTAAGGTTGTTGACCAAACCGCCCTGCGACAGACTGAAAAAGGCTTTGTCCTGCCAGCTTACCCGCCGGAAAATGCTCCAGAACGAGAGCTTTTCCCCGGTCTGAGGGTGCTGTGCGGCTTCCTGTAGCGCATAACCGCGTGTTTCCCGGACGAAAAACAACGACAGGATTAGCCCGCTGAGGGCAAAGACAATGCCCAGATAGAAGGGGTAAGGACGCAGCGCGGTTTGTGCGGCAATCCAGCCCGCGCCAGCAGTGGAAAGTGCCATCGCCAGATAACCTGCGAATTCGTTCAGCCCGGTAGCGCGTCCGCGTCCAACCGGACCGACTAAATCGACCTTCATGATGACTGCCGACGACCAGCACAAGCCCTGCTGGATACCCAGTAGGATATTGGCAAAGACAATCCAGCCCCAATTCGGCGCGAGAATGATAATGAGGGGTACAGGCAGTCCAATCAGCCAGCCAGCCACCAGCAGCGGTTTGCGTCCGACACGATCTGCATTGCGTCCAGCAAACAGGTTAGCCAATGCCTTGACAACGCCGAAGCTGATGATGAAGGTCAGTGTGACACTCACCGATGTGAGCGCAAACTCATCGGCGGCGATAAGCGGGACAACCGTCCGTTCTAATCCCAGCATCGCCCCGACAAAGGCATTGACGATCACCAGCAGCGCGAACTGCCGCCAATTGGCAAGCAGACCGAGTTGTAAGTTCTCTGTTTTCGTCATGCGGTTTCGCCAATGTGTGCATTGAGATTTGCCTGTCGTATCATGGCGAACTCAGGCGGCGCAGGGGTCTGATCTTGCTGAACAAAAGCGATAAAGGCATCTCGATCTGCGTATTGCAGCGCCGGGTTGAAGCGGCGCTCAAAACCGATGGTTGAACTGGGTTTGCCGCTCATCGCCCGTCCACATATCGAGCCTGCGAAGTGACTGGGGTAGACCTCAACGGTATCATCCAGCTTGAGGAGTTTCCCAAACAGGCTGTCATACAACTGTCCGGCGAACAATGCGGTATTGGCATCACCATGCAGATCAGGTCGCCCCACATCTCCCACAAACAGTGTGTCTCCAGTGAATACCAGCCAGGGAGCTTCAGTCCGCACTTTATCGCCTACCACCAGGCTGATACTGTCGGCAGAATGACCGGGGGTATGCAGGACCCGCACGTAGTCGTTGCCGAGTTCCACCACATCACCATCTTTCAACGGAGTAAAGGAAAACGTTACCTGTGCCGACTGATGCAGATAAATGGGGGCG
>JANRLJ010000106.1:0-8518 GCA_033762735.1 bacterium
CCTGGCGACATCACGCAGACGCAGGAATTGACGGCGGTGAAGTAAAGCCCTCTCCTGCTTCGCCTCCCCTCCCCAAGGCTTTGGGGAGGGGATTGAGCGGTGGGATTAATTGATAATCGTGAGAACTCAACCTTAGAAGGAACCCGACATCATGAACGAAGCAACCGCGAAACAATATGTGCAGCAGGATTTTGGCCCACTGGACGCGCTGCTCAAAGACCCCGACGTGATGGAAATCATGGTCAACAGCTACCAGCAGATTTTCATCGAGAAGCGTGGGCAGCTGATCGAGGTGCAGAACAGCTTTCGCGATGAAGACCACCTGCTGGAAATCATCCAGAACATCGCCCGCCCGCTCGGTCGCAAGCTGGACGACTCCAACCCGATCCTCGATCTGCGCCTGCCGGACAGTTCACGTGTCCACATTGTCGGTCGTCCGATTGCACTGGCGGGGCCAACCATGAACATCCGCAAATTCCCCAGACAAAGCCTCACCACAGACGATCTGATCGGCTTCGGCTCATGGAACGACACGATTGTTGACTTTATCCGTGCATGTGTGCTGGCACGGCTGAATATCCTCGTGATCGGCGGCACCGGGTCGGGCAAGACGACCGTGCAGAACCTCGTCGCGCAGATGATCCCCGACGAGGAACGCATTGTGACCGTCGAACACACCAACGAACTGCGCCTGACCAAAAAGCACCTGGTCGCGCTGGAAGGCCGCCCGCCCAACCTCGAAGGCCAGGGCGAGGTGACCATGAAGCAGTTGGTAGACGCCGCGACTAAAATGCGCCCCGACCGAATTGTCGCGGGAGAAGTACACGGTGGGGAGGTTTACCCGCTGGTGCTGGCGATGAACAGAGGGAATGATGGCATGATTTTCAGCATGTACGCCACGTCCGTGCGCGATGCGCTGATTCGGCTGGAGATCATGATGAACGAGGGCAACCCGGCGGTGCCGCTGCTGGCAGTTCGGGAGCAGCTTGCTACCGCCCTGGATGTCATTGTTTGCCAGCAGCGGTTGCGCGATGGAGGGCGGCGCGTAGTGTCCGTCACCGAAGTGGTGGGGCTGGAAGGCGGGATGATGAAGACGCAGGATATTTTCGAGTTCCGTCAAACGGGCTTTGAAAACGGGAAGATCGAAGGCTATTTCACCGCAACGGGTACGCTCCCCACGTTCTTCGACCTGCTGCAAGATATTCCCGAAGCGATGTTCACGCCGACCTCCGGCTAAGCCGCCATCTTCCTGTAGAGGCGAGACATCGCAAGCCATCCATGCTCGCCCCTACAGTTTCCCTCCCCTGCCTTCTATAATCGCGGCTTTTACCGTTTACGCGAAAGCTGCCGATGCTCACCGCCCACATTCCCCGACTTGCAGGCCAGCGCATCCTCGTGGTGGGGGATGTGATTCTGGATGAATATGTTTACGGCACGGCCACCCGCATGAGCCGGGAAGCGCCTATCCCCGTGCTGGAATATGAACGCCGTCAGGTCATCCCTGGTGGGGCGGCGAACCCGGCAGCCAACATCGTCGCGCTGGGCAGCGAGGCCGTGCAGATCGGCGTGACCGGTCAGGACAGCGCTGCTGAACATCTGCAAAAGGTTTTACAGAAAGCAGGCATTGACGCTTCCGGTCTTGTGGCTGATCCCAACCGCCCAACCACCGTCAAGACGCGGCTGATGGCGCAGATGGGGCTGCGCTTCCCACAGCAGGTCGCCCGGCTGGACACGCTCTCCCGTGAACGGCTGTCGCCCCAGGTCGAGGCCGATCTGCTGCAGCGGCTTGAGGCACATCTCGGCACGGCACAGGCCATTCTCTGTTCGGATTATCACGTTGCCCTGCTCTCTCAGAAGCTCATTGACCACCTGCGCGACAAAGCGCGGTCGGCTGTCGTGGTGCTGGCGGCGGACGCACAGGGTGACCTGGAAAAGTACGCGGGCTTCACGCTGGTGAAATGCAACGCCGACGAAGCGCGGATGGTTCTGCGGCGTTCGCTGACGACGGACACCGATTTTGCTGAGGCCGCGCAAACGCTGCGAGACAGGCTCAATCTCATAGGCGGCATGTTCATCACGCGGGGCGCACAGGGCATCACGTATGCGACGGCTGACGGCCAGATCGGCCATGCGCCCGCGCCTGTCGTGACGGATGTGTATGATACGGTGGGCGCGGGGGATACAACGGTGGCAGTGCTGACCCTTGCGGCGGTGGCGAAGCTGCCTTATGCCGATGCAGCGGCGCTCGCCAACATCGCCAGCGGGATTGTGGTGCGGCATGTGGGCAACTATGCGCCGACACCTGGGGAACTCCAGGCGGAAGCGATGGACAGCAATGAGCGATGAGAGCGTACTATCGACTGGTAAGGACGCAGCATGTCGTCTTTATAACACACGCGAAAACAGATGCAACCATTTGAACCGCCAAGACGCGGTGCGATACATCGCCGAGCGCCAAGAAAGCGTTTGATGCGTAGGGGCGCACCCGTGTGTGCGCCTGTATTGAGCAAGAAAGCGGAAGCGCAAGAGAAAACGAACGTGTTATGATAAGGCAAATTGGGGTAGACAAAACACCACTGGATTAAGTATGCGCTACGCAATTGTGATTGAAAAGGATTCTGATACGGGCAGCTATGGGGCGTATGCTCCCGATTTACCTGGGTGTGGTGCTGCTGCCGATACATTGGAAGAAGTTGTTGACCTGATTCGGGAAGCAATTCAGATGCACGTTGAACTGCTGCGCGAAACGGGAAACGAAATCCCCGAACCCTTAACAGTTGTTGATTATGTAGAAATGGCTTAACTGATGAAACTCCCGCCGAATGCCGATCAGTTTTTCCTGACCGTGTGGGACATTGTAAAGCAGGTGCCGCGCGGCACGGTAACAACTTACGGGCAGATCGCCTCGATGATGCCGCCGCCTGACGGTGTGGAAGAGACGACCTACGCCCGCTACAGTGCGCAGTGGGTGGGGCAGGCCATGAACGCCTCACCGGAGGATGTCCCGTGGCAGCGTGTCATCAACAGCAAGGGCGAGATCAGCCTGCCAGAGCCAACCGGGACTCGCCAGCGCGAACTGCTGGAAGGCGAGGGTGTGCAGTTTGACGCGAAAGGCCGTGTCAATTTTGAGGTTTACACCTGGGATGGGCCGGATGACGAGTGGCTGCGGGAACAGGGCTTCAAGTATCCCAATCCACTGCGGAAGAAAAAACCTGATCTGCCGCAGCAGCCAAGCCTGTTTTAGTTCGACTCAACAGAAGAGATACGGGAACAGGTCAAACAAGTAAATGCAAAAATTTGAACCACGAAGGCACGAAGATCACAAAGATTCAAATTCAAAAATCTTGGCGAACTTTGCGACTTGGCGGTTCAAATTCTAAGGGTTGCTTCTGCGATTTAGCCTTTCCCGTTAGATCGATTTCGCAATGACCTCAGCGCCGTTGAGGTACGGGCGCAGCACTTCGGGGATCACGATGCTGCCATCGGCCTGCTGATACTGCTCCATAATGGCGATCATGATGCGCGGGGCGGCCAGTCCACTGCCATTCAGCGTATGCACGAATTGCAGCTTCTTGCCTTCCTTCGGACGGAATTTGACGTTGGCGCGGCGTGCCTGGAAGGCCTCGGTGTTGCTGCATGAGCTGACTTCCAGCCATTCCTCACTACCCGCCGCCCACACCTCCACGTCATACTTCTTGGTCGCGCTGAAACCGAGATCGCCCGAACAGATTTCCAGCCGACGATAAACCAGCCCCAGATCGCGGCAAATGTCGCAGGCCGCTTCGACAAGCGTTTCCAGTTCGGCATAGCTGGTTTCCGGCGAGGTGAATTTGTACATCTCGACCTTCTGGAACTGATGCACCCGCTTGATGCCGCGCACATCGCGCCCGGCGCTGGTCTTCTCCCGGCGGAAGCAGGGGGTATCCGCCACGAAGTACAGCGGCAGATCGGCTTCTTCCAGGATTTCATCGCGCAGCAGATTGGTGATGGCGACCTCGGCGGTAGGCAGCATGTAGACATCCGCATCGGGGTCTGAATACACCACGTCGCGGAACTTGGGGAACTGCCCCGCGCCGACGAGCATATCTTCCTTCACGAAGAACGGCACGTAGACTTCCTCGAAGCCCTTCTCGCGGGCTTTATCCAGGAAGAAGGCTTCCAGCGCCCGCTGCAACCTTGCCCCCCAGCCGCGCAGCACATAGCCGCGTGAACCCGCCAGCTTAATGCCACGCTCGAAGTCGATCATGCCCAGTTCCGGCCCGAGATCCCAGTGCGGTTTCGGTGTGAAATCGAACTGGCGCTTCGTGCCGTGTTCCGAGCCGGGAATGTTGTCCTCATCGCCTTCACCATACGGCACACTCTCATGCGGCAGATTCGGCAGCCACAGCATGTTTTCCTCAAGCTGGGCATCAACCACGCGCACCACCTCGTTGAGGTCATTCACGCGGTCGCCCATCGCCCGCAGTGCATCCATCAGCCTGTCCATTGCCCCATCAGGATCGGTGGCTTCGGCGATCACGTTGGGCGCGTTGCCTTCCATAAAGGCCGCCGCATCGTCATAGCGTCCGGCGCTGATGGCTTCCGCTGCACTGATGGCGAGGGTGGCGCGGGCGTGGTCGTCGAGATTTTTATTCCCACGCAGCCGCCCGATGTTCTTGTTCAGCTTGTTGCGGTGCGCCTGGATCGCCTCGCTTTCGATCAGCAGGGCGCGGCGCTGCTGGTCGAGCGCCAGAATCGCGTCGATGCGTGGCAGCGAGTCCAGGTCGTTGAGGCGCTTGAGTCCGTCTTTAACAAAATCCGGCTGTTCCCGGATGAGGTTGATGTCGAGCATGTCGGGTTCTGCTTTCTATCTTGTGGACAAATGTACACATCCAGATTGTTCCTGCTTCATCCGGGTCAGCCGCCACCCCGAAAGGTCTTGGTCTTACGCCCCGTCCACAGGCAAGTTTTATGTCCCGTCCAAGCCAGTACCGGGGACAGCGCCAGTCGTGTTACTGAGTGCTGGCGCTCAGTCTTAATGCTTCGTTCAAAATGTTGATGGCGGCGTTATGATCGCGGTCAAGCGTGAAGCCGCAGGCAGGGCAGACAAACACACGCTCAGCAAGCGTCAACTCGGGTTTGACCTGCCCGCAGCACGAACAGGTTTTGCTTGACGGATAGAACCGCCCTACCGCCTGCACTTTGCCGCCACGTGCTTCCACTTTGGTCGACAGAAATCCTGCAAATTTCCCCAAAGCAGCATCCCCCAACGCCTGTGCCAGCGCGTGGTTGTGCATCATCCCCTTGACGTGCAGACTTTCGACACCGATGAAGCCGTACTGCTCCGCCAGCGCCGTAGTAGCCTTGTGCAGCAGGTCGTCGCGGATGCAGGCAATCCGGTAGTGCAAACGGGCAAGTTTTTGTCGCGCTTTCTCGCGGTTCTTGCTGCCTTTCTGTTTGCGGCTTAGGGATCGGCTCAGGCTCTTGACTTGGCGCAATAGCGAGCGCAGCGGCTTTTGGTTTTCAAGCACGCTGCCATCGCTCAACGTCGCCAAGTGATGAATGCCCAGGTCAATCCCGATTGCCTGATCGTTGACCTGTTTGGGCAGGTCAGGCATTTCCACGCTGATGCTGACGAACCAGTACTTTGCTGTTCGGATGATCCGCGCCGATAACACCTTGCCCTGAAACCGCAGCTTTTCGGCCATGTTGACCAGGCCAATGTGTGGCAGTTTGATCCACTGCCCGGACACATCAAACTTGTCGTTGGCGACGTAGAATCCCTCCCGGCTGCGCTTCTTGGCCTTGAACTTCGGATACCCGACTTTGCGTCCGGCTTTACGCCCCTTAAAGAAGTTCTTGAAGGCCGCTGCTAAGTCCATGAACGCGCCTTCCACCGCGCACTTCGTCACCTCATACACCCAGGGGAACTGCTCGCCCTTGATCGCGTTGAACTGCTTCTTGAGCGCCAGCGCGGACGGTTTCTCCCCTGCCTCATACTGCCGTTTCCACTCTGCCAGTCCCCAGTTGAACACGAAGCGGCGTGTGCCCGCAGCACGAACGAAGTAGTCTGCTTGTTCACACGTTGGGTTGAGGCGTATCCGGTGACTGCGAATCATGTGCCAGTGCCTCCTTCGACCATCTGCGATAGTTCCTTTGTAGCGTTCACACCGATACACCCACTGAATAGTTGCTCATGATGAGTACATCATAGCACATCTGTCTATATTAATTTAAGCTAGACTGTTCTGCCGTGTTGAGTGTTCAGTGGTTGGTTTTTAGTGATTAGGTTTAAGCTGAAAGCTTTCAGCCATCAGCTTTCACAACCTCTGCCTCCTCTGCGTCTCTCCCGTTCAATTATCCCTTGCGAGCCGCGTTCTGCTGCGTGTCCTCGTCTGACCAGGCAGGCAGATCTTCCCCTTCCGGCGGGAGCGGGCGGGTAAAGTCGCGGTACAGCCGCACCGCCGCCAGTGCCATCCCGATCAGGATGACCACGATAATCAGCGTATCGAAAAACTCGCGGGTCAGAATGTCCACGCGCCATCGCTCCTCAAACAAAAACGCCCGCCCTGGCTGTTCAGGACGGGACGCAGGATAACGTCATCAAGGGGGTGGTCGGGCGAACAGCCGGGTTCGTTCAGGACGAGCGATCAGAAGAAGCGGCGGAGTCCTCGCGGTACAGCGGCAGCATCATGCTGAACGTTGTGCCAACGCCTTCTTCACTCTCGAACCACAAACGCCCGTTCATCGCTTCAACCTCGTGCTTGCACAGATACAGGCTTAATCCATACCCGAACTCGGCGACGATCTGCGGCTGGCGGGCACGTTGAAAGGCTTCAAACACGCGCTCGCGTTCCTTCTCGCGGATGCCATAGCCCTCGTCAATCATGTCGATCTGGACGTTCTGGCCTTTTTCCCGCGCGACAATCTTCACCGGAGTCGCCTTCATACTGTACATAATAGCATTACGCAGCATGTCCTGCAAGATTCGCGTGAGATAGGTGGATGAGGCCGAAATCGCCAGCCCTTTGGGGATATCCACCACCAGCCGCGAACGGTGATCCTGCGCCTCGGTCTCGGGATCGACCAGCATGATCTCGTCCAGCTTTTCGGCGAAATCCTCCAGGAAGTCCACCAGCACGATCTTGCGCCGCCGCTGCCGGACGACCTCGCGCACGTTCCCGGTGCGGATGTTCTCCAGCCGGTCAGACATTTCCATCAGCCGCCCGATGCGGTACATATGCACCGAGATCAGGCGCGTGAAGCCGCCGATGCGCTTGGCGAGCACTTCCGCCCCGGCGTCGGGCTTGGCGTGTTTGATCGTCTGGTTGATGAGGTCGATATGCCCCTGCGTCGATTGAATCGCCTCCTGCATCTCGTTACGGAAGCGGTCGAGCAGGTTGGTCATGGCCGACCAGTCCATTGCGTCCAGCGTAATCATGGTGCAGACCTCGCCGCCTTCGCTCAGCACCGCCGCCGCCCAGCAGGGGATGTATTCGCCGGAGCGGTAGAGATGGAAGCGCACAGGCCGCGAACTTTGCAGCGCCCGGTCGCGCACGGCCTCGATGGTTTCATCGGGGTTGGTCTGGCGGGTATTAAACAGTGTGGAGGCCGCGTCCCAGCCTTTGTCGCGGATCAGGTTGAAATCTGCGCCGAGGGCCTGCCGCGCGGCCAGGTTGTTCAGCACCAGCCTGCCCTCGCGGTTGAAGATCAACACCCCCTGCCCCAGACCGTCCAGCACCGTTTGCAAGTCGAACTTCGTCTCCGCTGCCATGTCCCTCAACCTGTGATGGGTGAGTCCCATAATCAAAATAAGGGGAGTCACGCTGACTTCCCTTATTCTAACCTGTTTTGTAAAGCGCGCTATTTATGCAAAAGTCGTCAGTTGATCTGCACCACCTCGATCCCGGCGACCAGCGGACGATTGACACTGGCAGGCGGGAAGGTGATGTTGAGCGTCCCGTCCGTCACATTCACATTGAACGTCCGCACCTCCGCCGCCATCGGCCCAATCGCGGCGTTGATGTCGTAGTTATCCAGCACCGTCGCCCCTTCGATCTCCACGTCGAACACCCGCCGATTGTTCCCCGCTGGCCCGCGTCCACTGCCGCCGGTGAAGTAAATCTCGGCGAAGTGCAGCCGGACGCTGTACGTGCCGTTCGTCACCGGGAAGGCATAGCTGAACCCGGCACTGTCGCTGTCGGTGCTGCGACCGTTGGTGTAGAGCGCATCATCGGCAGTGTAGGCAATCGCGCCGCTGTAGGCCGAGTTGCGCCCGCCCGTGAAATAATTGTCCGCCGCCCACACCACCCCCGCCGCCGAGGTGTAGCCGCTGCCGCCGGAGTCGATGCGATAGGCCACTGTCTCGGTCTGCGGGACGGCGATGACCGTGTACATTGTCCCGGCGTTGGCCGTCGCATTCCCGCCCAGCACCACGCGCCCTGCCGGAAAATCGCGCCGATACAGCCGCCGCGCCAGGCTGCCGATCTGATCGGTTCCCACGATGTCCTGCCCGGTGTCCGTCCAGCTTTGCAGCCAG
>JANRLJ010000107.1:0-9020 GCA_033762735.1 bacterium
GGGGAGCCTTACCTATACGATAATGTTTAAGCACTTCCTGATAGCGCTTGAGATACAGCCCATCGAGAAAATTCGGGGATTTTGTCCACTGCTGCGACCAGTCATGCAGCGCACTATCCTGGAGCCAGCGCATCGCTTCAAGGTAATGGTCGCGCACCACGTCGACCACATCATCTGGCGCCATCCATTCGGCTTTACGCGCCACGCCTGCATGAACTCGCCGCAGCTTGCTTGCCCAGGGCACCTGTTTTCTACCGCTCAAGGACATTACCCCTACCACCAACAGGAAAACAATTAAGATCGCCCATGTCATGGCAAGACCTTCAAAAACCTCAACCCCATGTATAAACGTGAAACCTGTGTTTCTAAAAGGCGTTTCGCAGTGAAGTAGCTTTCATAGGGAGTGTGGAGCGAACGCCGAACTTACCAGACTCTACCCCTCTCCACACCAATTCGCAAACCCCAGATGCCGCCTGACCCGCGACACTCATACGAGACTCAGCGAAGAAACACCTTATTCAGCAGGGGTATCGGACTTCTTGCCATTGAGGGAGATATAAACGTTATAGCGCAGACGTGCAATGCTGATGGGGCGCTGAAGATAGCTGACCTTCGCAACAGTGGTGCCGAAATAAGGCTGGTCGATGAGTACCAGCACCGGTAGTTCTCGCAGGTTCTCGATCTCTTTGGCCTTGCTCAACATCTGGAAAATATGCATATCCGACAGTTGAATATCGGCAATCAACAAATCGGTCGCAAAGTCTTCCATCAGTCGCAGCGCTTCAACCCCGGTCGCCGCCAGCTTAACATCTAACTGCATCTCGCGGAACAGATCACCGAAGGCCTGCCGCTCCTCATCCTGCTTGACAACCAGCACGACGCGCTTACCCGCAATCAGGCCAGAATTGGTCTGGCTGGCGATAATGTCATCAAGATTTAGTTTGGCGCTGTTGCTGTCCATCGTATGCCTGTGCGCGTGTTTGCTGGTTTCGATAAATGCTACGGTCAAGGTTGGCACGGTTTGCGGTGCTTTTGAAGAGAAATAGTCGCGGGCTTTTTCCGCTTCCTGCACCGTCCTGAACGGGATTCCGTTCTTTCCCAGGATAACAACGGAGTCTTCCCGCAGGCGGGCGGTATATTCCTGAACAGCGCCAAGTTGCTCAATCATCCGTTGAACAACAGGCAGGTCACTTTTCGGCAGCAGTGTGGACAGGTAGAACGCCCGCAGGCGATCTTCCGCCCCCATCACCCGCCGATCCCCGAAGCGCCCTGCCTCCGGCAGCGGAAGCAGCCAGACAAATTTCTGGTTGTAGTACTCAACGCGCCCGGATACCCGCAGCTGCCGCAGTTCATAATCGGTAATGGCATGACCGTAATCGTTGTCATGGTCATAAGGGCGATATTTGCCCGTCAGCAGTTCCTGCACCTTTTTGTCCTCCCACTGGACGACGTAGGAGCCATCCAGAAGGGCAAAAACGTGCTGGCGCGAGATCGCAGAGCCAATGTATTTCTTCATTGATACATCAAGACAGCCATTGTGCCGGGAGTAAAATCCATCCCGGCAAGGCCATCACTAGAGTTCTACAAAATAGGAAGCAGCCGCCGCATCGATGAGGTCTTTCTCCAGCCGGATGGGGCGATCCAGATAATTGGCGATGTCGACCAACTGCGACAGGATATCGCGTGGGTGTACCATGCGCAGATCGCGATCCATATCGATGTACCACTTCTTAATCAGGTACGCCAATCCCTGTTCATCGTAGGGCACCTTCTTGATACGGCACATAATCTGGAAAATCTGGCGGAACTGTTCCAGCGTCGGATTGCCCACTTCAATCTTGAAGCGAATACGGCGCAGAAATGCCTCGTCAACCAGGTTCTTCGGGTCAAGATTGGTGGAGAACACAATCATCACAAAGAACGGCACTTCGATTTTACGACCGTTGGCGAGGGTGAGGAAATCAACACCTTTTTCCAGCGGGACGATCCAGCGATTGAGCAGATCGACCGGGCGAACCACCTGACGACCGAAGTCGTCAATCAGGAACATGCCACCGTTGGCCTTCACCTGGAACGGCGCTTCATAAAATTTATTGATCTCATCATATTGCAGATCAAGCCCGGCCATCGTCAGTTCACCACCGACCATAATCATCGGGCGTTTAATGCGAATCCAGCGCGGGTCTGTAAGGATACCTGTGCCCTGCTTGATCGACTGGGGCGCTTCCGACAGCTCATGGTTGACGAAGTCGAAGACCTGAATAATCTGGCCGTCGACATCAATCGCATAGGGAATCCACAGATCATCACCCAGCACAAGACGTCCTACACGTTCAGCAATCGTGGTTTTGCCGTTCCCCGGTGGGCCGTACAGGAAAATCGACCTACCGGAGTTTACGGCTGGGCCGACCTTGTCGAGCATTTCATCAGAAACGACCAGATTTTCCATCAGCTTGCGCATATCAGACTGATGAATCGGCTTGCGGACACGGTTCTGTGCCTGCATGGCCTGAACATACTGTTTAAGGCTGACGGGCGCCGCCCCCGCATATTGGGTGCGCTCCATTGCATCACGCGCCTTATCCGACCCCTTATCGGTGATCACGTAGCGATAACCCGCCTCACCGAACCCCCCGGAGCCGCGAATTTCGATATAGCGTTCGCGTTTAAGGAATTCAAGGATTTGATCGACAACACCCGTAAACGGCAGCTTGACAATTTCGCAGACCTGATGACCGAGCATGTCCCCACTGAAGTAGATCACCTTTAGAACGAGGTCAGCTAAATTCAGCTTGCTCAGACCGGTTTCTTCAATCGAGCTAACGGGGGGAGGAACCCAGGCTGCTTCACGAATTGGTTCTGGCATACTTGGCGCGGCGGGAGGGGCTTTTTGCTGCTCACCCAGCCCCTGGATGCGGCGCGGGGGATTGGCGGAACGCTCACTCATTCAGTTGTTCCTCTGTTCTCAGTCTACAAGCAGTGTTGACCTTCGCACGAAACGCACGGCAGGGTTTAACGTCAGGCAATAATGGCATGTTAGTAGCGATTATAAGCGGATTCTCATTGAGCGACAAGCAGATGAGCAGGCTATTGAGCGCTCCCATCTTTTCGGATAGACTGTACTGTTTTATAAAGAAACCGCAAAGGGAGAGTAAAAAAATCTTTATGATCGACCGCATCCAATGGTTGGGGCATGGCAGCTTCGTCATTCAAGGGCCACCATTGATCTACATTAATCCCTGGCGCGTTGTACGCAGCGCATTTCACGCGGATGTAATTCTGGTCACCCACGATCACTATGAGCACTGCTCATTCGCCGACATTGAGAAGCTGCGTGGCGATACAACCCATGTTATTGCCAATGAAAAGGTGGCGCAGCAAATTCCAAACGTCACGGTGCTGCGTCCCTGGCAAAGCATGACGGTTGATCGTGCCAGCATAAAAGCTGTCCCTGCCTACTCTGTGAGCAATCTCGTACATCCACGAGAGATGGGCGGCCTGGGGTTTGTCATCTCGCTCGATCTGTTCGACATCTACTACGCAGGTGATACCGAACTCATCCCCGAAATGTCACGCATTAAACCCGACATCGCTATTCTGCCTATCGACGGCATTGGCACACTCGACGTGGAAGGCGCTGCGGAAGTCGTCAAACAAATGCGCCCCCGCTGGGTGATCCCAAGCAACTGGGGCGCAATCGGGCAAAGCGCTTCGGTTGTGGATGCAAATCGCTTCCGCCAAATGGTCGGGGAACGTGCTGAAGTCGTCTTGCCGCAACTGATACGCTAGGAACCGAAATCAAACAGGGTGTCTCGCAAAGGACACCCTGTTATTTTTGCAAATCTGGTAGTACGTCAGGCCGCTGGATTGAGCGAACCGTCTTCTGTCCATTCAAGACGTTCGTCGTTCGCCCCGTAAATCTGCGGGCGAGCAATGCCATTAATGACATCCCCATCAATCACGACACGGCGAATATCGCTGCGCCCTGGAATCTCGAACATCACATCGAGCAGGACATTTTCGATAATCGAACGCAGACCCCGCGCTCCGGTTTCGCGCTTGAGTGTTAAATCCGCCGCCGCCCCTAACGCCGTCTCTGCGAATTCGAGCTTGACCTTATCCAGCGACAGTAAATGCTGATACTGCTTGATAAGGGCATTCTTCGGCTCAACCAGAATGCGAATAAGAGCTTCCCGATCCAGCGCATCAATCGACACGGTCACGGGCAGACGACCGACGAGTTCGGGAATCAGGCCATGCGTCATCAGGTCTTCCGGGCTGACCTTCCGCAGCAGACGCGATTTATCCGCTTCGGTGCGGGAAACGGTGGATTTAAAGCCCAGTGTGCCCTTGACGCCGATCCGCTTGGCGATCACTTCATCAATGCCATCGAACGTCCCGCCACAGATGAACAGGATGTTGGTTGTATCGATCTGGATAAATTCCTGATGCGGGTGCTTGCGCCCACCCTGTGGTGGAACGTTTGCCAGCGTCCCTTCGACAATCTTCAGAAGCGCCTGCTGTACACCCTCACCAGACACATCGCGCGTGATGGACGGGTTATCGTGCGACTTACGCGCGATCTTGTCGATCTCGTCGATGTAGATAATGCCCTTCTCGGCGCGGGATACATCGCCATCGGCTGCCTGAATAAGACGCAGCAGAATGTTCTCCACATCCTCGCCTACATAACCCGCTTCCGTCAGGGCAGTGGCATCCGCGATGCAGAATGGCACATCCAGAATGCGCGCCAGCGTTTGCGCCAGCAGCGTCTTACCACTGCCCGTCGGCCCCAGCATCAGAATGTTGCTCTTTTGCAGTTCAACTTCCGCGTTGGTCTTGTCGGAAAGGATGCGCTTATAGTGGTTGTAAACCGCCACACTCAGAACCCGTTTGGCATGGGTTTGCCCAACCACATACTCATCCAGATGTGACATCAACTCACGAGGCGAAAGCAGCCGTCCCATCTGGAAATCACCGCCGCCGGAGTGCGACATTTCTTCATCCACAAGCAGGTTGTGGCACAGTTCGACACAGTAGTTACATATGAAGACACCATCCGGCCCTGCAATTAGGCGTTCGACCTCGTCGTGGTTGCGGCCACAGAACGAACAACGATGATGTCCAGGAGGGACGTAACTCACTTTTTGGCTCCCACTCTCGCGTCTTCTTTGGTCAAATCGAGCACGGCATCAATAAGCCCGTAGTCTACCGCCTGCTGGGCGCTGAAATAGATATCACGATCCGTATCCCGTTCGATCACGTCCTTCGGCTTGCCCGTGTGCTTCACAAACACTTCGTTCAGCAAGTCCTTCAGCCGCACAATTTCATTGGCCTGAATCACGATGTCTGAGGCCTGCCCCTGCGCCCCGCCCAACGGCTGATGCATGTGGATGGTCGCATTCGGCAGCGCCAGACGCATCCCAGGGCGGCCGGCAGTCAGAAGCACCGTGCCGAAGCTGGCAGTAAGACCGACGGCAGTGGTACTCACATCGGCAGTGATTTGCTGCATCGTGTCATAGATGGCGAGACCAGCATAGACCACCCCGCCAGGGCTGTTGATGTACATCTGAATGCGGCGTTCGGAGTCTTCACGATCCAGAAACAAAAGCTGCGCAACAATCAGGTTGGCAATCTGGTCGTTCACCGGCATCCCCATGAAGACGATGCGTTCCTTAAGCAGCAGCGAATAGATGTCATACGCCCGTTCGCCCCGGCTGCCCTGTTCAATCACCATTGGAACGATATTTTGCACGTTCATACGTGGTTGGCGCATTTCGTCAATGCCGAAAAGCACCCTGCTCCTTTCATGCTTATTGTATACCCAGGTTCAACAACGAATACAACAACTTATTCCACTGCACCGCTCTCGCCGCTCACTTCCGCAGCAGTCGCATCTGCTTCGGTGTTGGGTTGAGCTAAGGCTTCTACCGGCGCTGCGTCCAAAACAGGTGCTTCGCCACGCGCAATCGCAATAACACGGTTCATCACATTCTGTTCGAGCAGTTCGTTCAGAATGCTGTTGCGCATATTGGGTGTGTCGAAAATGCCCCGGAACGCCTCCGCCTGTTCGCCAAACGAAGCCGCCAGTTCATCAATACGCTTATTGATCTCATCTTCAGAGACATCCACCCGTTCGGCATTCACGATTTCCCGCAGAACGAGTGTGCGCTTAATTGTGCTGACCGCAGATTCGCGGTAATCCTCGCGCAACTGCTCCGCTGTACGGCCTGTCAGGCGGTAGTAAGCATCCAGTGACAAACTCTGCTGCTGCAACCGACGCTCTATGTCTTTGACCATCGCGTCGATTTGTTCCTGTACCATCGCATCAGGGTAAGAGACAGTGGACTGCTTCACCATCTCCTGAAGTGCTTCATTGGCGTAGCGCTCGCGTGCCTGCCGTTCGACCGCATTCTGGAGATTTTCGCGCATCCGCATCCGGAGTTCGAGGAGCGTCAGCGGCTTTTCTTCGGATTGAGTTACACGCGCCGCGAAGTCATCGTTGAGTGCGGGTAACGTCACATTTTCGATCTTCTTGACGGTCACGTGGAATTCGATCTTGCGCCCGGCGATGTCGGAAAAGTCTTCCTCGTCTTCCGGCACGGTTAGCTCAAATTCCAACTCCTGCCCGGCGTTCGCCCCCAGAATTGCCGCCTTGAAGCCCGTCATAATCGGCTCATCATCCGCGCCAAGATTGATCTGTCCATCATGCTGATGCACAAATTCCATACCTTTGGGTGGCGCTTCACTCTCGCTGCTTTCGGCCGCATCGCCTTCAACAGGTTTAGGATCGTCCGTAAAGTGGCTGTGAATATCGATGGTAACCCGATTGCCAATTTCGACTGGGCGCGCACTTTCCTCAACCAGCGCTTCCTGTTCCTGCAGGCGGCGCATGGCTTCATCGACCTGGTCGTCCTCGACCGGAGGAACTTCAAACGGCATCCGGACAGAGCGATAGTCACCCAACGTCACCGTCGGTTGCAGCGGAACGGTATAGATAAACGTGGGGGATGGCTCCAGCTTGAAATCGTCCCATGAGCCGGGGCCATAAGGTTCGATGTCCGCCTGGCCAATCGTTTCGCGGTAAATTTCCTGGCTTAGTTCGTCGAGGGCATCCTGAAGGATGTTGTTCTCACCAAGATACTGCACAACCAGGTGGTAGGGGGCTTTGCCTTTACGAAAACCAGGGATGCTCACCCGTTTTGCAAGCGCACGGGCAGCCGCCTTCTTGGCATTATCAAGGCGTTCCGGCTCAATTTCGACAGTAAAACGAGCCTTATGATCTTCGAGGCGTTCAGTCTGTATATTCAAGGGTGTGTCCTTACAGCAGCGCAGTTAAATCGCGTGTAACAAAATGATTATAGCATTGGCGACGACGCCGTACTATAAATCTTGCATCAGAAGTGGAAAAACAAGCAACGCCTACCGTTTGGGTAGTGTTGTGTTCGGTATGCGTTCGACCAGTTTGAGTTGGGGAAGGAGGGACTCGAACCCTCACCTCGCAAGAGACATGATCCTAAGTCATGCGCGTCTGCCAGTTCCGCCACTCCCCCGGAACGCTTTTCGCAACTGGCATTATAGACAAAAGACGAACCAGCGACAAGACGGGGTTCATCGAGTACTATCGAATATCGATGTTTGAAATTTCATCAAGATCGAGTGAACTGACCCTCGATAGAATACTGCTGATCACCAGTTGAGCAAACCGAAACATGGTCTGCATCTGGGTGATTCGCTCCATATACAAAGTGGCCTGGCGCTTATCTGCTGCTTCCATTAACGGCTGAGCGTTGGAAAGCCGCTGGACGTTTTCCTGCAGTACTTCGAGCGCCCTTTCAACGTCGCGCATTTCGCGCCCACTGAGAATATTGGTAATGATCTGCAAAAAGTCGGTTTCTGATTCGTAGTACTTACGACGGCCACTCTTGCCGCGCAGCCACACCTGCCGCACCATCCCCATATGTTCGAGCGTGCGCATATTCATGCTGACGTTGGCTTTTGAGATGCTCAGTCGATCCATCAGATCGTCCAGTGAGAGCGGCTCCGGGCTAAGCAGCAGGGCGCCATAAAGCTGCCCCATTACCTTGCTAAAGCCGAAATAATCTGCAAGCTGGCTCAGTCCGTCCAGCATACTGTCGTGAACCGCGACGAGGTCGGGATGATCGCTTCCTGCACGGCTGACGCTGCCGTTTTTCGGGTGGCCTTCTTCACTCATGATTTATTACCTGTTCTTCCATTTACAAAAGCGGGTGCGCTATTCCTTGCGCGTTGTCTCCACAAAGGCAACCACTGCATGACCAAAAGCATCGGGGGCGCGTTCCGCCAGCATAACCCGTGCTTTTTCGGCATCGTCAAATTTATGAAACGAAATTCCTTTTGTCCCCCACAGCACAACAAAATCGTCACGCACTCGTGCAGTAAAGGTGTCGGCCAGCCCGATTTCTTCCAGCAAATCCTGGACATCGCGCAGCACTGAGCCGGGGAGCGTTGTGTTCACATAATAGGATCGGACTCGCCGTTTTTCCCAGGAAGACAGCATGGAAAGGGAGGCTCGATCCGGCAGCGGCTGCAACCAGACGGTTTCGCGGTCATATGACCGCACAAGCCCGGCATTCTTCAGTTGATTAAGTTCGTAGTCGGTGATGAATGCCCCAAAATCGCGCTTTTCAAAGGTGCGATAATGACCACTTTCAAGTTCCTGAACGCGATTTTCACTCCATCGAACGGCGAAGGTTCCATCCAGAAGGACAAACAGACGGCTGCGAGGGATGATGGCATTTTCAAGTTCTTCGGTACTGTTTTCTTCCATAATCGGCTTCATCCCAAGCACAAAGGTTCACTGCCATCATTATATCAGGTTTGTATTCTTAATGCGCCTGTGTACCACTTTCGGCATCCATTGTGACCGTTCGACCGACGTTTAGCGTCACTATTTGCACCATTTGTCTCAAACTGTGGTAATATGACCGATACAAGCCAAACATTGCGTTCCAGCAGTGCTCACCAGTACCGTGCTCATC
>JANRLJ010000108.1:0-35318 GCA_033762735.1 bacterium
GTGGCACGGTGTTCGTTGGAAATGTTGAAGCGGACGGGGGCACTGTGACGCTTGAACAGGAATTCATCGTCAATGGCACGGTGAACAGCGGCGTTTATGCCCTGCCCATTACCCTGCGCTATCAGACCGAGGACGGCACTACCCGCCAGGATGATCTGCGCGCCAGTGTGCTGGTTGTAAAGCCGCCGCAGTTGCAGATCGACCTGCAAAGCCCCGTACCGGAGCAGATCAATCTAGGGGAGCCACTGCCCATCACGCTGACGATTACCAACGGGGGAAATGCTGCTGTGAATCTGACCAGCGCGAGTGCTGAGGTCGAAGGGGCTGAAGTGCTGGAAGGGGCGCAAACCCGCCTCGCGCCGCTGGCACAGGACGATGATACCAGCTACACCGCCCTCGTGCTGCCGTCGCAGGAAGGCGAGATAAGCATAACCGTGACCCTGCGCTACCTGGACGATCTCAACATCGAACGCGAAATCGTGCAGACCTATGAGACAACGGTCGTCGCGCCGCCGCCCATTGAGGAAATCCCCATAGACCTTACGCCCTTGCCCACAGAACCACCTGAAGAAGAAAATCTGCTTGGTCGTCTGCTGCTGGGGCTGCTGGGATTGGGGAGCTAAGCCATGTTCTACGAACTGTCGCAACTGGCGGTCGGCAATCTGCTGCGTGCCCGCGCTCGCCTCATCATGACTTCGGGTGGTGTGCTGGTCGGCACGTCAGCCGTGATTCTGCTGCTGGCGCTCACCTTTGGTCTGCAACGTGCGGCGGAAGCCAGCATCGGCAGCAGCACGGCCTTAACCGACATGCAGGTGTTCGCCGATGGCCCGGTCTTCGGCCCAAACGGGCAGGTTTCGGATGAGGACGATGAACGCCCGAAACTTGATCTGGAGACCATCAGCGCCTTTTACCAGATTCCGGGTGTTGCGCTGGTGATCCCGACCGTGATGCTCCAGGGGCAGGGGCCGCTGATGGTGGATGAGTTGCAGGGGTACGCCAGCATTATGGGCATCGACCCGGCGCTGATCCCTTATCTTGGGATAGAAGCGGAGGTAGGCGGGCTTGCACTGGAACGGGGACAGGCGCTGGCAGGGGCTTTCACCGGGGATTACTTTAACGACTCGGAAGCCAGCGGGGAGAACTTCGAGCCGATTGCGGTCAACCTGTATGAGCAGCCCCCATCGCTCGAAATCTATCCGACCAGCGGCGAAGGCGGAAATAATCGCGAGATTGACCTGAACATCACCGGTGTGCTGCTGGAAGGGACAAGCTTCGACTACACCATTCTAATGCACATTCAGGATGTGATCGCGCTCAACGAGTGGTCAACGGGCAACCGCTTCGACCCGGATACATTCGTCTACGATCAGGTCACGGTACGTGCTTCTGGTCGCGAAACGGCTGCGGATGTCGCCCAGGCCATCCGCGATTTGGGCTTTAACGTCGGGGATATGGGCGAATATCTCAAGCAGTTGAACGGCTATTTCAACGCTATGCGCCTTATTCTGGGCGGAGTCGGCGGTGTCGCCCTGCTGGTGGCCGCTTTTGGCGTGGCGAACACGATGACGATGGCAATTCTGGAACGCACTAAAGAGATCGGTCTGATGAAGGCCATCGGCGCAACCGACCGGGATGTGCTGACTGTGTTTCTGATCGAAGCAGGACTGGTCGGGTTTTTCGGCGGTGTCGCGGGGATTGCGACCTCGCTGTTCCTGCAAAATGTGATTAACCGGGCAGTCGCGAATATGCCACAGGATGGCGGCGGGGGTGTTGCCTTTCTGCCCATCAACCCGGCGCAGCTTGGCGGTAATCTGATCGTGATCCCGCCCGAACTGATGTTGTTTGCAGTGCTGCTGGCAACGGGTGTGGGCGTCGGCGCGGGACTTTATCCGGCACTGCGAGCGGCAAACCTTACCCCGGTGATCGCGCTCAAGCAGGAATAGCGCTTTCAGACGCCCCAGAAGAGCACCATTCCGGCCAGAAGTGCAATAAACGTGACCACCGTCATGCCAACACCCACCTTGAAGAAGTCGTTGAAGGTATAGCCCGCCGGCCCCATCATCAGAACATTGACCGGATGGGCAATCGGCGTGAGGAAGGCGGTCGAGCAACCAATGGCGACCGCCACTGCCACCGCCTGCGGATTAACCCCGGTTTGCAGTGCCGCGCTTACCGCGATTGGGCCGACGACCAGCGCCGTGACCTGACCGCCAATGACCTGACATACAATCACCGTTAGCGCGAAAATTCCCGCGATTAAGGCTAAAGGCCCATACTGCTGGAGGGAGCCGACCATCGCTTCACCGATGCGCCCCGCCAGCCCGGTATTGACCATCGCAATACTGATAGGCAGCATTCCCGCGATCAGAAACACCACGCGCCACTCGACCGCCTGATACGCCTCATCAAGATTCAGACAGCCCGTCAGGATCATGCCTACTGCGCCCGCCATCATCACCAGTGGCAGCGGCACCAGTTCCACAATGGACAGAAAGATGACAATGGTCGTAATCAGCACAGCCCATGCGGCCTTTTCAGGGTGTGTCGGCTGCTGTAGGTTGCCGTTCAGAACAAGGAAATCACGGTCGCGCCCAAAAGAACGGAACTTTTCGGTTGGCCCCACCACCAGTAGCGCGTCCCCGACCTGAAGATTGCGCTTGCCCACATCGGTGCGGTAGCTGCGCCCTTCTCGCCACAGCGCTACCGCTGTCAGCCCATAGCGCTTGCGAAAGTTGATGTCCGTCAGGGTTTTGCCGATCACGCTCGAACGCGGCGGAATGACCACCTCGAACAGATCGACATCGTAGTTATGCTTGCCGTTGGCGTTGAAGTTTTCATGCCGGAAGATGGTGCCCCATTCTTCCAGTTGTTCCACCCGTTCTTCACGTCCCAGAACGAGCAGATAATCGTCCTGCTGAATGACCTCGCTTGGCTGTGGCGAGAGAATCGCCCGGTGCCCCCGCCAGATACCGAGTACCGTCAGGCCGAGCTTTTCGCCGATTTCACTCTGCTCCAGCGGGCAATCGACAAGGCGCGACTCTGGCTGCACCTGAATTTCCCATAAACGCTGGCCCAGTTCATAGGTATCATACAGATGGGAAGAGGTAACACTTTCGCTCATCCCCTCGCGATTGGGCAGAAACCGCCTGCCCCACAGCGCCATGTAGACAATTGTCGCGAGCACAATTAACCCGCCAGTTGGGATAAAGCTGAGCATATTCAGCCCATCCTCACCCCGATCAATCAGCAGCCCACTCATGATGATGTTGGCCGTCGTCAGATAGGTTGCCATGCCCCCAACCAGTGTTCCAAACGAGACCGGGATCAGCAGCTTGGAGAGCCTCACATTCGAACTTCGGCCAACACGCACCGCTGCCGGAAGCAGCATCGCCCCTGCCGCGATATTATTCATAATCAGCGAAAGGCCAGCCCCCGCTGCCATGAAGATCACCAGCAGCCGTTTTTCAGACCCGCCGCCGATGTTGTTGATTCGCTTTGCCAGCCATTGAATCACGCCGGTTTCTTCCAGCGCGTCGGTGATGATGAACAGGCCGATAATGGTAATCACGGCGGAACGGCTGAACCCGGAAAGCGCTTCCTGCGTCGTCACCACCCCGGTAAATCCGAGTGTCAGCAAGACCAGCAGCGCCACCAGATCAGGCCGCAGCCGGACGCGGATAATCAGCACAAAGGCAGCGATGATGACGGCGATGAGGATCAATTCCTGAGAAGACATGGCGAAAAATCGCTCGTAAATAGCAGATGGATTAAGGAAGTGTAAAAGCTATTGCGCAACCTCTTTCGATGGTAAATCATAACGCAGTCTTCATTCCATCGCGACTAAGGGAGTTTTATGAATTCGTTGCCATTCAATAAACCGGGGCGATTTTTCAAGGGTAACCTCCATACGCACTCAACAGTGTCGGATGGGAAGCTGACTCCGGAAGAAGTCTGTGCTGTGTACCGCAATGCAGGCTATCATTTCCTCAGCATTACCGACCACTTCCTGAAAGTGTATGACTATCCCATGACCGACACCCGCGCCTACCGCACGAACGACTTCACGACGCTGATCGGCGCGGAACTGCACGCGGGCTATACCGAACTCGGCAATCTGTGGCATATTCTGGCGGTCGGCCTGCCGCTGGATTTTGCCGCTCCTGTAGAAGACGAAACCGGCCCACAGATCGCGGCACGGGCGTTAGCGACAGGCGCTTACGTGGCGGTCGCACATCCCCTGTGGTACACCCTCACAGAGCATGACGTGCTCTCGCTGGGGCCGGTGCACGCGATTGAGGTAATTAACGGCACATCGCACGATCACAACGACAAGATCGACAGTTGGTACATGATGGATTTGATGCTGGCGCGAGGCCATCGCTACACGGCCTGCGCCACTGATGACGCGCATTTTAACGCGGCGCGGGGCGACGTTTTTCTGGGTTGGGTGCAGGTCAAAAGCGAGGAACTTTCGCCCGAAGCGCTGCTGGAGTCGCTTAAACAAGGCTGGTACTATTCCAGCACAGGTCCCGAAATTCATGACATTCAGGTCTTCCCGAAAGATAAGGTGATCGTGCGCTGTTCCCCGGCGGAGCGCATCTTCATTACAGGCAAAGGCTGGACGGCGGTCAGTGCCTATGGGAACGGTCTGTTCGGCGCGGAACTCGATATCAGCAAATTCGACAGTCCCTACGGGCGGATTGTCGTGCGCGACATCAAAGGTGGACGTGCCTGGTCAAACCCGTTCTGGTTCGAGTAAAAGCCTGTGCGGCGGATGCATCTTTCGCCGCACTTTAACAATTTTTATCCCGCACTTAAAACTCACTTAATCATTTCACCGTGACAGTTTCGCACCTGCGCGTTACCTTCTCATTGTTGGGAATGAACAACTATTTCCACATAAGGATTTGTTTGAGGGAGAAGTCATGTCGAAAAAATTTGTGGCCTTTTGCCTGCTGTCACTGCTGATGCTGAGCATCGTGCCGCTGACCGCCGCGCAGGACAATGTTGAGATTACCTTTGTGCATATTTTCGGCGGTGAGCAGGATGATCGTGGTCTGGTTGTCCAGGAAATTGCCGATGCGTTTATGGCCGAAAACCCCGGCATTACGGTCAATGTCGTCTCGACCAGCACCGATTACGGTGAGGTCTTTAACAACGCGCTGCTGGCGGCTGACCAGGGCGATGCACCCAATATCGTCCAGGTGGAAGAAGGCTTCACACAGCAGGCCGCCGATTCGGGCTATTTCGTACCAGTGAGCGATGTTGCCAGCGAGGAACAACTGGCAACGCTGGAAGATGTGCTGCCCGTGATTCGCGGCTACTACAGCATCGGCGATGTGGTCTGGAGTGTCCCCTGGAATTCGTCCAATCCCCTGCTTTACTACAACAAGGGGATGTTTGAAGCGGCCGGCCTTGACCCGGAAGACCCGCCCAGCACGTTTGCTGAAGTGCTCGCCGCCTGCGAAGCCATTGTAGAAGCGAACGCTGAACTGAGCGGCTGCATCAACTGGCCGATGGCAAGCTGGTTCGCTGAGCAGTGGGTGGCGATGCAGAACGGGCTGGTCGCCAATAACGACAATGGCCGGGCCGCTCGTGCGACCGAGATGCTCTATACCAGCGAAGAGATGCTGAACGTGCTGAACTGGTGGAAGGAACTGGCCGACGCGGGCTACTACACCTACAGCGGCACGATCAACGACTACAACGGGGAAGGCATCGCCTTCCTCAGCCAGCAGACCGCGATGACCATTAACAGCACCGCCGGGCTGGCGCTGTTCCAGCGTTTTTCTGCCGCGCAGGGGATTGACCTCGGTGTCGCCCCCCTGCCCCTGCCCACCGAAGATGCGACCAATGGCGTGACCGTCGGCGGGGCGAGTGTGTGGCTGATGAACGACCAGAGCGAGGAAGAACTGCAAGCGTCGGTCGACTTTATCTTCTTCCTGACCAACACCCAGAACGACAGCACCTGGCACCAGCGCACCGGCTATATCCCCAACCGCGTCAGCTCTATCGAGCAGTTGACGGCGGATGGCTGGTTCGATGAAAACCCGGCCTTCCGCATTGCGGTGGATACACTGTCAAATTCGCAGGAGAACACCGCCACGCAGGGTGCGGTTGTGGGGCCATCGGCGGAAGTGCGCGGCTTCCTGATTCAGGCCTTCCAGTCGGTTGTGGACAGCGGTGCTGATCCGCTGGAAGCGCTGGAAGCGGCCAAAGCGCAGGCGGATGAGGTTCTGGCGGATTACAACAGCCTGTTTGAATAGCCCTGCTACAGTTCCAACGAACCACATGCAGACTATGGGGCGCATCACTGCGCCCCTGACTTTATCTAAAAGAGATTATTGATGCGCAATTTCGTAGCTTTTGACAAATGGTGGGGCGCCGGGGTTGGCCTTTTTGTTGTGCTGTTCCTCGGTTGGTTTCTGCTCGATCAGGTCGAAGGAGTCGCGGCGTTTGGCCGCCTCCTGGCCGAGATGATCCTGGTGATCCCCACCTCGCTGCGCACGATTGTTGACTACTACACCACGACCCCGCTCTCCCAGAGCAGCGCGTCATTTTTGCTTGGCGCGACGTTTGGCGCGATCACCTCTGCGCTCGTGTTTCTCTCGGCACGGCGCATTATTCACCCACCCCGATTATCCGCCCAGGCTGTGGTGATTGGCCTCATCAGCGGAGGTGTGGTCGCCCTGGCGGGCGGGTCACTGTTGGGTGTGATTGGCGTCTTCTTTCTGACAGCGTTCGGAGCAGCGTTTTTGCTGCAACCAGAGATGCGGGACTTCTTCCGAGTAGAAACGCTGCGTCCGGTGATGCTGCCGTTTGGCAGACGAACGCTTGCCACTGGATTATTACTTGGCGCGGCGGTCGGTGGACTGGGTTCACAGCTTCTCGCCTATCCCATGCAGCACTGCACTTATTCGACCGAAGCGCCACTGGTGGAACGGCAGCTTGGGGTGCTGGTCACGCTGCTAAGTTCACTGATTTTCCTGCTGCCTTTATGGACACTGATGCAGCCGCGTGCAGGACGCGGCACGGTCGCCAGTTCAGGCTATTTCAAGGGGTGGCTGCTGCCGATTGCCTTCCTTGCGCCCACGCTTATCAGCCTCCTGGTCTTTCTCTATTACCCGGCGGTGCAGATTGCCACACTGTCACTGCGGGCGCGTATCCTGCGGCGAGAGGCCTTTATCTGCCTGGAGAACTATGTCGATCTCGCCAATGATGTCATTTATCGCAACAGCTTTCTGACCACCCTTCTGTTGACGATTGGCATTGTTGTCATCAGCATGGCACTGGCCTTAGGCATTGCCCTGCTGGCTTCCCAGAAAGTGCGCGGTGCCAGCATCTATCGCACTCTGCTGATCTGGCCCTATGCGATTTCGCCCGTCGTCACCGGCGCCATTTTCCTGGCGATGTTCCGGCAGAATCGCAGCGGTTTGATTAATTATGTCCTCGGTGAATTGTTCGATGTCTCTCCACGCTGGCTGACGGATGCCAACCTTGCACCCTGGGTAGTGATTTTTGCTGCCGTGTGGAACGCCCTGGGGTTCAACATTCTCTTCTACATCGCTGGCCTGCAGAATATCCCGAAGGATTTGCTCGAAGCGGCGCAGATCGACGGTGCGAACCGCTTCCAGCGCTTTTTGCGAATCACCCTTCCCCTGCTGTCGCCCTTTACCTTTTTCCTGCTTGTCACGACCGTGACCTTCTCGTTCTACGGTATTTATGGCGCCGTCGATACGCTCACGCAGGGTGGCCCAGTGCTGGGTCCAGCGGGCATCTATGGCGGCGCGACCAATGTGCTGATTTACAAGCTGTATGAAGACGCTTTCTCCACCAGCGGGCAGGTCGGTGGTGCGGCGGCGCAGTCGGTCATGCTGTTTTTGCTGGTGGCCGGGTTGACCTTCATTCAGTTCCGTTATGTTGAGCGCCGTGTGACTTACGGGGAGTAAGGCAGACCACGATGGAAAGCACCCAAATGACTCCGCGCATCATGCGCCTGGGGCGCACGACGACCAATCGCGCCAGCAAAACACGCTGGGGTACGCACCTCGCGCTGATCGTCATCTGTTTCCTGATGTGCATCCCTGCGCTGTATGCGCTTCAGGTGGCGACCCTGACCATTGAACAGGCCTTTTTCGCCCCGCCGCAGTTGTTCCCGCCCGGTGCTGATCTCGTTCAGAACGTGCAAACCTTGTTCACCAATCGTGCCTTCGGCCAGTTGATTTATAACACGACGGTTGTCTCACTGGTCGTGGTCATTGGGAAGACCGCGCTGGCACTGCTGGCAGGGCTGGCATTTGTGTACTATCGTTTTCCGGGGCGTAACGTCCTGTTTTTCGTGATTTTGCTCACGCTGCTGATGCCGACCGAGATCATCCTGAAACCACTGTTTGATCTGATCGGCAGCCTTGAATGGATTGAAACCAGTCCCAAACTGGCGCTGACCTTTCCGTTTCTGGCAACCGCCACCGGAGTGTTTCTGTTCCGCCAGCATTTCACCAACATCCCGCGTGAACTGGCCGAAGCTGCACAAATCGACGGTGCGACTTCCCCCCAATTCCTGTTTTCGGTGCTGATACCGATGTCGTGGAACGTCATTGGTGCACATGCCATGATTCAGTTTATCTACATGTGGAATCAATACCTGTGGCCGAGCCTGGTCATCACGAGTGAAGCTGAGCAGGTGATTCAGGTTGGTGTGCGCAATACGGTGAACGCCAGTGCCCAGACGGATTTCGGCCTGTTGATGGCCGCCGGCGTGATCGCCTCAATTCCGCCGCTGATTCTGTTTGTGCTGCTGCAAAAGCAGTTCATGAACGGGTTCGCGCTGACCAGAGACAAGTAAGGCCCAAAAACATAAAACGTAAAAATTTTTCCTAAAAAAGTAAATACTATTAACGCCTATCCCCTCTGTATGTTGTATTGTTGTGGAAGATAACCATCCTCAACAAGACTCCAACAGGGCGATTATGCTGCAACTCAGCGCCGCAGAGTGTCAGGATTTTTCGATTTCAAGCACACGCGAATGGCTCGTGACCAACAGCCTGGGTGGTTATGCCTGTGGCACGGTCGCGGGGGTGCTGAACCGCCACTATCACGGACTGCTGATTGCAGGGCTGCGGCCACCGCTGGGGCGGGTGCTCACGCTGGTCAAGCTGGATGAAACCGCGATTCACCAGAACGTCCACTACCCCCTCAACACCGACCGCTGGGGGACGAATATCGTGGACCCACACGGGTATAAAAACCTGATCGGCTTTCGCCTGGAAGGGTCGATCCCTGTCTGGACGTATGCACTTGGGAAGGCCCAGCTTGAAAAGATGATCTGGATGGAACCAGGTGAAAATACGACCTACATCCGCTATTCGCTGGTCGGTGGACAGGAACATCTGGTGCTGCACCTGAAAGCGATTGTGAACTACCGCGACCATCATGCGAGTACGGTGGTCGAACAGGGGCATTGGCAGATGCGCGTCGATCAGGTCGGGAGCGGGTTGCAGATCACGGCACAGGAAGGCGCAACGCCCTTTTACCTGTTTACCGACCGGGCACGGCTGTGGCAGGAGCACATCTGGTATCACCGCTATCACAAGGCCGTTGAGGAAGAACGAGGTCAGCCTACCCGTGACGACCATCTTTATATCGGCCATATCGAAGCGCTGTTGAATCACGGCGAGTCTCTGACGGTTGTTGCCAGTGTTGATCCTGCGCCTGACCTGAATGGCGATGTAGCGCTTGAGCGGCGGCGTACTTATGAGCGAAAGCTGCTGGAAACTGCGCGTCTAGGGGAAGCGCCTTCCGAAATTGAGCAACTTGTACTGGCCGCCGATCAATTTGTGGTACAGCGGGCAACGCCTTCGGTGGAAGACGGGCGCTCGATTCTGGCAGGGTATCCCTGGTTCAGCGATTGGGGACGCGATACGATGATCGCCCTGCCCGGTTTGACCCTGGCAACAGGCCGTTCTGAGATCGCCGCCAAAATTCTGCGCACCTATGCGGCGTATGTCGATCAGGGGATGATTCCCAATCGGTTTCCAGACGAAGGGGAAGCACCGGAATACAACACGGTGGACGCTACGCTGTGGTTTGTGGAAGCGGTTCGTGCGACCTTCGCCGCGACCCAGGATGGTCGGCTGCTGCGGCTGCTCTACCCCACCTTGCAACACATTATCGAATGGCACCTCAAAGGCACACGCTACAACATCCACGTTGATCCTCACGATGGCCTGCTCTACTCCGGAGAGGCAGGCGTACAATTGACCTGGATGGACGTCAAAATCGGGGATTGGGTCGTTACGCCGCGCACGGGGAAGGCCATAGAAATCAATGCGCTGTGGTATAACGCGCTGTGCTCGATGCAGGAATTTGCCCGATGTCTGGGGGAGCCGAGTGAAGCGTACGGCAGGCTGGCGCAGCAGTGTTACGACAGCTTCGGGCGCTTCTGGAATGGGCAGTACTGCAAGGACGTAATTGATTCGCCTGAAGACGATGATAGCACCCTGCGGCCAAATCAGTTGATTGCCGTGTCGTTGTTTTACAACCTGCTTGATAGTGAACGGGCAAAAGCGGTTGTCGATATTTGCCAGCAGCAGTTGCTTACCCCGCGTGGGCTGCGCAGCCTTGCGCCCGATCATCCTGCTTATGCGGGAATATATCGGGGTGACCAGAAGGCGCGGGATGCGGTTTACCATCAGGGGACGGTCTGGGCGTGGCTGATCGGGCCGTTTGTCGCCGCGCACTGGCGTGTTTATCGTAATCGAACGCAGGCAAAGGCGTTTCTTGCACCTCTGCTGGGGCATCTGCGCGATGGCTGTATTGGCAGTATCAGTGAGATTTTTGACGGCGATTCACCTCATCAACCGCGTGGCTGCTTCGCGCAGGCCTGGAGTGTGGCCGAAGTGCTGCGCGTGTGGCGGCTGATCGAGGACGGGGATTGAGCAAGGGTAAAGTTTGCGGATAGGGCGAGAGTCAACTCGCCCACACGTTCGCGAAACTTTCTGTGAGAAGCTTATTCGGTCTGCGGTTTGCAGTACTTGTGGAACCAGTTGACCATGTGCGTCAACCGGGCGATGCGGTGCTCCGGTTCGCCGCTGCGGGACATCTCGTGCCCTTCACGTGGATAACGCCACATGGCGACCGTTCCGCCGCTGCGCCGAACGAAGGCAAACATCTGCTCGGCCTGCTCAATCGGGACACGAAAATCGTTTTCGGCATGTTCGATCAGCAGCGGGGTTTTGATCTGGTGAGCATAAGCCAGCGGAGAGTGCTTCCACAGCAGGTCGTGATCTTCCCAGGGGTCAACATCAAACTCGCCCGAAATCAATGACGGCACATCGCTGGTTCCGTAGAAGCTGACGAGGCTGTACACCCCGCGCTGCGACACTGCTGAGACGAAGCGGTCGGTATGGCCGATGATCCACGCAACCATATAGCCACCGTAAGAGCCGCCCGTCAGCGCAAGACGGTTCTCATCCACGAAACCCTTCGCCAGCAGTGCATCCACCCCGGCCATAATATCCACGTAAGCCACATCGCCCCAGGCGGCATGAAGCGCCTTGCGAAACGCCTCGCCATAGCCGTCGCTCCCACGCGGATTGACGTACAGCACGACATAGCCCTGCGCCGCGTGGAACTGCCATTCATGCCACATGGAGGGGAAAGCCGGCCCCCACATGACATGTGGCCCGCCGTGAATATTGAGCGCCAGGGGGTATTTCTCCCCTTCCTGATAGCCCACCGGGAGCATGTACCAGCCCTGCAATTCAGTCCCGTCCGGTAAGGTATAGAGAAGTTCCTGCTGAGGCTGCACGACAACCTCGCTCAGCCATTCCTGATTAAAGTGGGTCAACGCTGTGGGCTGCTGTGACCCGGCAGGCAGATAGTACAGTTCAGCAGGGCTTTCCGGCGTGGAAGCTGTATAGGCGATGCTGCCATCCGCGGCCACGTCGAACTGCTCGACGATGAACTCTCTGCTCAGGATTTCTTCGGTCGCTCCAGTTACAGGATCGACGCGATAAAGCGGGGTGCGCCCCCGTGAGCCAATGGCAAAATACAGCCATTTCCCATCTTTTGCCCAAGTGCGATCATACGTGCTGCGGTCAAGTTCCAGGTTGAGATCGCGTGATTTGCCGCCGTTCATGGGCATCACGGTCAGGCGGTCGATCTGTTCGTACATCCCGCGTGACTGCGGCAGGCGGTTGTAGGCCACCCATTTACCATCCGGTGATGGCACAGGCGAATAGGCCGCATGATCGTCCCCGGTGAGCTGCTCGGTCTGTCCGTCGGAAACACGAATCCGAAACACAGCGCTCTGGCGGAAGGGTTCGTCCTTCGTCGGGTCAATCTGCCGCGCTGTGAAAAGATATTCTCCATCCGGCGACCAGTAAGGGGTTTCATGATTCGCGTCGATGTTGGTCAGGCGGCGGGGTTTGGCTTCTTCCGGTTTGAGTCCCTCTGCGGTAGGGACAACATAGACCTGTGCACAGCGGTCGCCCAGGAAGGATGTCCCGGCACGATAGGGAATCCGCGACATGGGATACGGGTCAAGACGCTTCTTCTCGTCTTCGTCGCGGCGCTCGCCTCGGTGCTTACCTTCCAGCTTATCCTTCGGCGGTTGGTCTTTCTCGTCATGGTCTTCCTTGCTGCGTTCTTCCACGTTCATGGAAGACAGATAGGCGATATGCGTACCGTCCGGCGACCAGTTAAAACTCGTTGCGCCATTCGAGGCGCTGGTGAGGGCGCGTGGTTCGCCCCCGGGCGCGGTCACGGGCAGGAAATAAATCTGCGGTTTGCCATCGCGGGCGGAGATAAACGCCAGCGTTTTGCCGTCGGGCGACCATCGCGGGCTGCTGTCCTTGCCGCTGCGGGTCAGTTGGCGCGGCTCACCGCCGGATGTGGGGCAAATCCAGAGGTTGCGCTTATACCCGTTGTCCATTTTATCGACGGTCACGCGCACAAACGCAATCCAGGCTCCGTCAGGGCTGATGCGCGGGTCTTCTACGGTAATGATTTTATACAGGTCATCAACAGCGATGGGGCGTTTTTCCGCGTCCAAAATGCTTCCCTCACGTTTAAAAATAGTTAAACGTGGGGGATTATAGCGCACACCATCTGAATTGGCGCAAGACAACTTCGCATCTCACGGCTGACGACGCAGCTTCCAGTCCACATAAAAGCTGGCGATGAGGTAATAAAGCGGATAGAACAGGCTGAGCAGCACCAGCGCTCGATTGGGCTGCTCCTGCGCCAGCAGAAACACCACCAGCGCAATCCAGACCGCGCCCAGGCTCCACGATGTTTTCCACAAAGTCTGATTTTTGCTGGGGTAAAGATAACGGGTGGGGATGAACGTCAGCAGCGCCGGAAGCGTCACCATAAGCACTGCGACAACCGGAGGCGGACGCAGCCAGAACAGATACAGCGCTACGATGTTCCAATAGCTGGGAAAGCCCAGAAAGTAGGAATCCGGCGTTTTCATGTTGACCTGGCCGTAAGCGTACATGGCCGCCAGCACCGGGGGAACAAGCCACACTGGATGAGGAAGCAGGCCCTGATGTCCCATAATGAACACGGGTATCCAAACATACGTGAACACGTCGATCACGTTGTCCATCTCTGCGCCATTGAAATATGGCAGCACTTCGCTCACGCGGACGCGCCTTGCCAAGAGGCCATCGGTGGCATCAATCACCATGGTCAGCAGCAGCAGTGCAAACGCGACTCGTACCTGCCCTTCTGCCGCCAGCAGCAGCGCGAAAACGCCGATAACGCCGCCCGTCGCAGTATAAAAATGTACCCCCCAGGCAGCGGCTTTCTGAACTGTCATGCGTTCGCTTAAATCCCGTGTGTTGGCTGGTTGATCCCATGCTCAAGCGTGGCACGGTGGCCGCGCCCGGAGCGCAGACGCCGCCACAGGAAAAAGGCGACGACGAGCGCGATGAATAGATACCACAAATTCTCGTAAAGATCGAGCCACGTCAGCACTTCATTCCAGCGATTGCCCAACCAGTAGCCAAACAGCGTCAGCGGCGCGATCCAGCAGGCAGCGCCCAGCGCCGTGTAGAGGATGAACAACGGGAGATTCATCCGCACGACCCCCGCCGGAACCGACACCACACCATGTACCAGCGGCATAATACGCGCCACAAACACCAGCGGCCCACCATAGCGCTCGAACAGATGCAGCGCTCGGTCATAATCCTGCACGGAGAGAAAGCGTACATGCAGTTTGCCAATACGGAAATGCCCGAAACGCCCGATCAGGCTCCGAATACGTGCTGCACCAAGCCGATAACCGAGGGTGTAAAAGATCAGCGAACCGATCAATGAACCTGTAACCCCGGCGGCGATGACCACCAGCGGTGAGAGTCCACCCTCGTAAGCCATCTTCCCGGCCAGAGGATACAAAAACTCTGAAGGGGTTGGCGGAAAAAGGTTTTCCATGAGCGCAATCAGGCTTACGCCCGGAACCCCAAACATGCCCAGAATTTGCTGGACGAACTGCGTCGCGCCTTGCAGAAAATCAGCGAGCATTGAAACGGCTTTCGTGGCGAAAACCACACTGAAATGACAGAATCGTAATAGCAGATAAATTCAGTCTAGGTGGGTTCTCAAAGGGTGTCAATCAATCCTGAGGCGGAACTCATGATCGGCGATATAACCCTTTACGTCCCGAATCCATCTCGGTTGCAAAACAAAAAGCGCACCGGGTTCGGTACGCTTTCTGCACAGGAAGCTGGCGACTCAGGCCTGCCCCAGCTTTTCCCAGTATTCTTCTTCAACTTCCGCGATGCTGCGCTCGAAGATGTCCAGCCCATCGGCCATCTGCTGCTGGTTAATCACCAGCGGCGGCGCGATGCGAATCGTACTTGCCCCACAGCCAAGCATGATTAACCCGTTCATAAAGCACTGATCGACGACCTGATCGCGAAAACCGGGAACAGGATTACCCTGAGCGTCAGCAAATTCCACGCCGATCATCAATCCTTTGCCTTCCACTCGCTTGATGGAAGGATGCGCCAGCTTAAAGCGGCTGAGGCGTTCCAGCGTATAATCGCCCAAGTTATGTGCGTTTTCCAGCAGGCCTTCACCTTCCATCACCTCAATCGTGGCGGCAGCAACCGCGCAGGCCAGTGGATTCCCGCCGAACGTGCTGGCATGCGCACCCGGCACCCACTTCCCCATCACGTCGCGGTGCGCCACAATCGCGCCAATCGGGAAGCCAGAGCCTAAGCCTTTGGCAAGGCACACAATGTCGGGCTTCACGTCCCAGTGCTCGACGGCCAGCCATTTACCCGTGCGACCCATGCCCGATTGAATCTCGTCCACGATCAGCAGAATGCCATATTTGTCGCAGAGTTGGCGAATCTTCGGGAAAAAATCATCGCGCGGCAGTATATAGCCGCCCTCGCCCTGGATCGGCTCCACGATGATCGCCGCGATTTCGTCGCCCGGAATCTTCTTCTTGATGATAAAGTCTTCGATAAACCTGGCAGAGTCGCACCAGCAGCTTGAGCAGCACCCATCCCCGCTGCAACTGCTTTTCGCCGGATACGGAATGTGTTCCACACCGCCGGGGATAAAGGGGTATTCAGAGCGCTGAATCGCTTTGCTGGCTGTGACCGAAAGCGCACCCATCGTCCGTCCATGAAAGCCACCGTAGAAGGCGATCACATGTCCACGATTGGGTTCCTGATAACGCGCCAGCTTGAGCGCCGCTTCGACCGCTTCGGTGCCGGAATTGCAGCAGTAGGTCAGGATGTCGTCGGGAGTTTCAGCATGATGAATGGGGATGATTTTCTGAAGCTTTTCCGCCAGCTTGACCTGTTCTTCACAGAAGAAATCGGTCGCGCCGATGTGGATGTAGCGCTCAGCCTGCCTGTGAATGGCCTCCATGATTTTGGGGTGGCGATGCCCGGTGGAAAGAACGGCGATGCCTGCCGCGAAGTCCAGATAATGATTTTCGTCCACGTCCCAGACCTCCGCGCCCTGCCCCCGCCCCATCGCAAAGCCATAGGAGCGGGTATAGGACGGCGAGACGGATTTCTGGTCGCGTTCGACCAGGGCGCGGGTCTTTTCGCTGCGTTCGCGGTAGACGAAGCCGTTTTGCGGTGCTGCCATTGAAGTAAGTCCCCCTGATTGTGAAGTTGGTTGTTTATACGACATGCCCAAACGGAGCGAGGTGAGTATAGTGGCGGCTGTACAGGGCGTCAAGCCAGGTGGCGTCCCGCCAAATTTCCCCTAAACGCGCTACAATCGAGGCGCAAAATTCCTTCTTCAAACGCTTTGGAGTGACCAACACAATGGCCTATTTACTGGGTTTGGACATCAGCACGACGGGCGCGAAAGCCCTGATTATCGACGAGCGCGGGCAGGTGGTCGCATCGTATACCACGCCGCAGCCGATCAGCGCACCACAGCCGCTTTGGAGCGAACAGAACCCCCACGACTGGTGGAGCGGCATCCAGGAGTCGATTCGGGCGGCGTTGAAAAGCGCCGACCTCACAGGGGAGGCAATTGCCTGTGTGGGCGTGACCGGGCAGATGCACGGGCTGGTGCTGCTGGACGAAGCCGGGAACGTGCTGCGTCCGTCGATCCTGTGGAATGACCAGCGCACTCAGGCGCAGTGCGACGAGATCACCGAGAAGATCGGCTTTGAGCGGCTTATACAACTGACCGGAAATCGCGCCCTGACCGGGTTTACCGCACCGAAAATCCTGTGGGTGCGCCAGCACGAGCCGGACGTCTACGCCCGCGCGGCGCACATTCTGCTGCCGAAGGACTATATTCGTTTCATGCTCACAGGTGATTACGCGATGGATTTATCCGACGCGGCAGGCACTTCGCTGCTGGATGTGGCGAACCGCCGCTGGTCAGGCGAGGTGGTGGATACACTGGAAATTCCCGCTGAATGGCTGCCCACCCTGTGCGAAGGGACAGATGTTACCGGACAGGTAAGCGCAGCGGGCGCGGAAGCCACCGGGCTGAAAGCCGGGACCCCGGTGGTGGGTGGTGGTGGCGATCAGGCGGCGGGGGCGGTTGGCGTTGGCGCGGTTGTGCCGGGCGTGATCTCGCTGGCGGTGGGCACGTCCGGTGTGGTCTTTGCGCCGCTCGATCATTACGCCTATGAGCCGAACGGCAGCCTGCATGCCTTCTGCCATGCAGCACCGCATCTATGGCATTTTATGGGGGTGATGCTGAGCGCGGCGGGCAGTTTGCAGTGGTATCGGGACACCCTCGCGCCACAGGAAGACTTTGACGCGCTGCTGGCACCTGCGGCGGAGGTCGCCCCCGGAAGCGAAGGGCTGTTCTTCCTGCCCTACCTGACCGGGGAACGCACCCCCCATCCCGACCCACTGGCCCGCGGCGCATTTGTCGGGCTGACGACACGCCACACCAAAGCGCATATGACGCGGGCGGTGCTGGAAGGGGTCGCCTTCGGCCTGAAGGATGCGTTTACGCTGATCGCGGAAGCGGGGCTGCCGGAGCAGATTCAGGTGCGTGTGAGTGGCGGCGGGGCACGCAGTCGTCTATGGCGGCAGATCATGGCCGATATTCTGGGTGCGCCGCTCGTGAGCGTGAGCACCACAGAAGGCGCGGCTTATGGCGCGGCGCTGCTGGCGGCGGTTGGCGCGGGCATTTACCCGGATGTGCAAACGGCCTGCGCCCAGACGATTACCACCAGTGACGCGACGGAGCCGAAAAATCCTGACGCATACAGCAAAGCCTATTCACAGTACCGTGCGCTTTACCCGGCATTGAAAGACCTGTTTGCCACGCTTTAGTTTGTAGCAATGCGCGATGAGTGAAGATGATTTGCTGTTAGAACCACAGTGATTCGCAGGGTTTATGGGTGTAATTGCCCGCCGGGCGTGGCGCAGTCTCAGCGGGCAATTGTTTTTCTATACCGGCAAAATCAGGCTTTCAAGATCGCGTGGGTAGAATGTGAGCATTTCGCTGCCGTTCTCCGTCACCAGCACGGTATCTGAATGCCGGAAGCCGCCGACGTTCGCCGCATAAACCCCCGGCTCTACCGTGAAGACCATGCCCGGTTTGATTTCGGTGTCGTCGCCCGTATCGAGGAACGGCGCTTCGTGATAGCGCAGTCCAATGGCATGGCCGGTGTGGTGCTTCCAGTTGGGCATCAGGTCGTGCTGCTCAAAGTAGGCGCGGACGGCCTTGTCCACATCCGAGCATTTTCGCCCCGGTTCAATCGCCGCTATCGCCGTGTCCTGGAGCGCGACCATGTGGTCGAACAGCCGCTTCTGCTCGTCGGTCGGCTGGCCGATAAACATGGTGCGTTCGAGTTCGCTCACATAGCCCCAAACAGGTGCGCTTGCCCCTGTTACCAGCACATCTCCAGCCTGGAAGACGATGTTATTCGCCAGCGCGTGGGGGATGGCGGCGTTGCGCCCGATCTGCCCTCGATAGCCTGCTATCGCGCCTTTGTAATAGCTGCTCTGCCCGCGATAGACCGGGCCAATCGCATCCAGCATCGCCCGCGTCGCCTCCACACAGGCACGGTCTTCAGCTTCGGTTTCGGTCAGTCCGGGGCGGGTGTAGCGCTGGAGCAGGGTGTGCGCTAAGTTTGCCCAGCGGCAGCTCTCGCGCAGCAGTTGGATTTCCGCTGCCGACTTAATCATCATCTGGTCTTCGACCAACGACCGCACCGGGCAGACCGTTAATCCCGTCACCTCTGAGAGGCGCGGGCCTCGATAGCCGAAAATCCAGGGGTAGCCGTCGTCGTCCGCGCCGATCTGCCCGCTCATGCCCATTTCCTTCACAGCATTCGCCAGGACGTGCAGCGGATGCGGATTGCCGGGGTATTCCGGGTAATGATCGACGCGATCAATCAGCGCGTGCGAGCGGGCATGTTCGGCTTCCAGGCGCGGGACGAACAGCGCTCGTTCGCCTTTCGCGTTCATCACAAATGCCATTGGGCGCTCCGTCGGAATGAAGGCGAACCCGGCATAATACTTGATGTAGTCGGCGTCGAACAAGACGACCCCGCTTAACCCGTTGGCCTGTAAGTGCTCTAGTAGATGATCGCAGCGCTGGCGATGTTCGGCGTCGCTAATTCGCAGTTGAAGCGTTTTTACGGACATCGAAAGTTTTCCTTTCCCAAAGGTTTCTATGGAGTGGAAGTGTACCCCGCGCTTTGAGGGGCTTCAAAAGGGACAAACGAGTTGGTTCTATCTCCCCTGAATTGCCTTCAACCCGGATGAACGGCGAGTTATGGTGAATCGATAGTGATGAAGTAGAAAGGAATCGGCACAATGCGAATTGATGTCTGGTCAGATTTCGTCTGACCCTGGTGCTTCCTCGTCTCCTCCAGTCTGGAGAAGCTCAAAGAGTCGCATCAGGTCGAAGTTGTGTGGCGCTCATACGAACTGCGCCCGGAAGGTGCGCCGCCTATGCCGCCGGAATATCAGGCGCGTATTAAGGCGATGCGCCCGCAGTTCGAGGCGATGGCGAAACAGCAGTACGGTGTCATCATCAACCAGGGCCCGTCGGGTATCAACAGTCGTCCCGCGCTGATTGGCGCAAAGTTTGCCGAAGCGCAGGGGAAGGGGGAAGCCTATCACCCGCTGCTGCTGAGCGCCTACTGGGAACAGGCGCAGGACATCAGCGATCTCGGCATTCTGGGCGGGCTGGCAGAAGCCGCCGGGTTGGATGGCGAGGCGTTTATGGCCGCGCTGGGTGATGTGGAATACGAGCAGCAGGTCGATGCCGATATTCTGCTGGCGAACGAACTCGGCATTAATGGTGTTCCCGCCTTGATTTTCGAGCGTAAGTATTACGTGGCAGGTGCACAGCCATATGAGGTGCTGGTGCAGGCGGTGGAGCAGATCAGGGCACAGAATCCCAACGCGGATTTGTAACCGCATTTGTTGGGAGTCGCTTTTCGTCTGGTACAATCTGCGCCCATCCTTCCAGCGCAGATTGTACTGAACGAGAATTCACCATGGCGATTGATCCACAGGTATACAAGCAAACAATGGGACAGTGGTGCGCGGGTGTCACTGTCGTCACCACGCTTAACCAGACCCAGCCGTATGGCATGACAGCCAACTCTTTCATCAGCGTCAGCATTAACCCGCTGCTGGTGCTGGTGAGCATCGATCTTAAGGCCCAGATTCACGGCATGATTCGCACCAGCGGCTTTTTTGCGGTGAACATCCTCAAAGCTGAACAACTGGAACTTGGCAAGCGCTTTGCTGGACTCTACAAGGACATCACCGACCGCTTTGAAGGTGTGACATATGACACCGCTGTGACGGGTGCGCCTGTGCTGCCGGGCGTGATCGGCTGGGTGGATTGTAACGTCCATACCACTTATGAAGCCGGTGATCATACCCTGGTGATCGGCGAGGTTGTCGCGGCGGAAGGCCCCGGCGGCGCTGATCCCCTGCTCTACTACAACCGCACCTGGGGTATTTTCAGTGCCCTCCCGGAGAACGGCTAATCCCAATGCGCTTCATCGGCACGATTCAACAGCTTCAAATTCAGCGTAGCCCCATGAAGACGGGTGAAGGCGCACAGCGGCGCTATGATCCGGCACCGCTGCTCGTCGTCGATGGACTGCGCCTTACACCAATGGGGGCGTTCGGTCTGACGGCAGATGGCGGCGAGATCATGGATATACATCATGTTCAGCACAGCCTGTCACGCAATACAGGGAAAAACAGCCTGTCGTTCAACTTCACCTCGCATTACGCGAAGATGCGGGAGCAGTTCGGAGAACACATGGCGGATGGGGTGGCAGCCGAAAACATGCTGATCGAGTCCGATGCCCACTATCTGCAGCCCGACCTGGGCGACCGCCTCATTATCCAAAATCCCCAGACGCAGGATATTGTTGTGCTGTACAACGTAATTGATGCGCCACCGTGCGAACCGTTTGCCCGCTTTGCTGCGCGGGAACCTGTACAGGGAGCGCAGCTCAAAGGTGTATTGCAATTCCTGGATGAGGGCACACGCGGCTTTTACTGCGCACTGACCGAGGAGGAAGCCCGCATTTACACCGGAGATCGTGTCTATATCGAATGAGACTGCTTCAGGCAAGGGATGTGCACTGCCGAGGGACACATCCCATTGCAGTCAAATCAGGTCGCGGGCGGCCAGCGCTGCGCCTACAATCCCTGCGTCATTAAACAGGTTCGCTGGCACGATCTCGGCCTTCACATTTAAGTAATGAAAAAAGCGGTCGTGCTTGGCGCTGATGCCGCCACCAATAATAAATAAATCGGGCGAAAATAAGAATTCGATATACTGCAAATATTCATTGACGCGCTCTGCCCACTCATTCCAGTTGAGTTGCTTCCGGCGTCGGGCCGCATCCGAGGCGCGGCGTTCGGCATCTTTCCCCCGAATAATCAGGTGGCCGAGTTCGGTGTTGGGCATCAGTGAATTGTTCACGAAGACCGCGCTGCCAATTCCCGTGCCAAAAGTGAGAATAAATACCACACCGTGATGCCCCTTCCCCGCGCCAAAGGTCATCTCTGCGATTCCGGCGGCATCTGCGTCATTCAGCACCAGCACCGGGCAGTTGGTCATCCGCTGAAACAGACGATGCGCGTCCGTGCCAATCCAACCGTGATCAACGTTCGCGGCGGTATAGACCACGCCTTGCTTGACCACCGCCGGGAAGGTACACCCAATCGGCCCAACCCAGTCGAAATGATCGACGATCTGCGCCACTGTCTCTGCGACGGCTTCGGGGACAGAGGGCTGCGGCGTCGGCAGCCGGAAACGTTCCGCCAGAAACGCCCCGGTTTCTATATTCACGGGCGCACCTTTGATGCCCGTTCCACCAATATCGATGCCTAAAATTTCAACCATACCTGCTCCTCTTTAAGCTGAATGGGATTTTGTAGAAGCGGGCTGTCGTTCTGCCCACTGCTGAACGAATTCGGCCAGCAGGCGCGCACCGTAACCCGTGCCCCCTTTGACGGGAATATATGGATTGCCCTCAGCGTCGAGCATCATCCCAGTCATATCAATATGTGCCCAGACTGGATAATCAACGAAATTTTTGAGGAAGACTGCGCCGATGGAAGCACCGGCGTTGCGTCCGCCACTGTTTTTCATGTCGGCGGTCTGCGAGTCGATCAGCTTTTCGTACTCCGGGAACATCGGCAGCGGCCAGACTCGCTCTCCTGTCGATATTCCTGCTTCCATTAACGCATCCCGCAGACCATCGTCGGTGCTGAATAATCCTGCCGCTCCGCTCCCCAGCGCGACCACACACGCTCCCGTTAGTGTGGCAATATCGACAACCGCCGCCGGGTTATAGCGTTTGGCGTAGACCAGCGCATCCGCCAGCAGCAGGCGCCCTTCTGCGTCCGTGCTGATGATTTCAATGGTCTTACCATTGCTGGCCGTAATCACTTCCTGCGGGCGATACGAACTGCCGCTAATCATATTGTCAGCAGCGGGAATCAGCCCTACAACATGCAAAGGCACATCGAGCGCTGCAATCGTGCCCATCGCGCCGATCACAGCGGCAGCCCCGGCCATGTCGGCTTTCATCCCAACCATGCCTTCACCGGTTTTGATGGTATACCCGCCTGTGTCGAACGTAACACCCTTCCCAACCAGCACAATCGTGTCCAGTTCTGCGGTACGCTCGGCATTGTGTTCCAGGATGATGAAACGCGGCGGGGTTTCGCTGCCTCTGGCGACTGCTAGAAGTGCCCCCATGCGCAGGGCTTCAATCTGCCCACGCTGTAACGCCTCGCAGCGCAGCCCGGCGGATTCAGCAATATCTTTTGCCCTTTGCGCCAGATAATCCGGCGTACACAGATTCGGTGGCATATTGACCAGATCACGCGCCAGCATCGTCCCGGCAGCAAACGCCATCCCTTGCAGCGTTCCCCGGTCGACTTCCGGCAGATAGTCCTCCTGGAACACCAGGACTTCGAGTGCATCAGGCAGCGGGGACTCTTCCGGCGCGGGGGTGGTCTTCTGCCCCCGGTACTCATAGCGTCCCAGCAGCGCACCTTCCACAATCGCACGGGCGGCGCTGTCACGGGATAATCCACCCGGTTCTATACCGGCTAACGTGGTGGCGACACGCCGGGCTTTGAGTTCACGCGCTTTACGAATACCTGTTGCCGCCGAACGGCGCAGTGTATCCGCCGTGAAGCGTTCCACTTTGCCCAACCCCACTAAGACGACCCGACGCGCTTTCGCAGCCTCACGTGGATAAAGCACAATCGTCTGATTCGGTTTGCCCGCGAAATCGCCGCTGTCCATCAATTCCAGCACCGCGCCGTTCATGGCCTTGTTGATCGCATCCGCAGCGCCCATCAGTTCGCGCTCATCTTCAAAGCAATAGCCCAGAATGGTATCGGCGTCAGTTTCAATTACGGGCAGAACCAGGGTTTTTACGTCCAATGGAACTTCTCCACGCTCAGGTGAAAACTACCAGACACGACGATGATCTTAGCGTTTTCCGCCTTCCCACGCCAATTAACCCCACAACCTTTTGAGGTAGTTGAGTTTCTCCAAAGTCTGAAAGTAAGCACCGCCTTCGTGGTTATTGAATTCGTAGATACGGATTTCCTTCGGCGCATTCAGGTGATTATAGGCGGCGAAGACGGTCGAGGGGGGGCAAATTGTGTCCATAAGTCCGACCGAATAGAGCGCAGGGACGTTTGATCTGGCGGCAAAGTGCAGTCCGTCAAAATAGGCAAGCGTGTGAAAAACATTTTCCACCTTATTGCGATGAACCCTTAAATAACTGCTGATCTCGGAATACGGTGCGGCATCGGTAATGGTTGTCGCGCGGCGAAAGTGGCAGAGGAAAGGAACATCGGGCAGCGCCGCCTGTAAATCCGGCACGAGGCCAGCGGCGGCAATCGTGATTGCCCCACCCTGGCTTCCGCCCGTAACCGCTATCCGCGCGGCATCAACGGCTGGATGACTGCGGGCAGCCTCGATAGCGCGTACCGCATCGGTGAATACTCGACGGTAGTAATAGGTTGCCGGGCTGAGAATGCCGCGCGTCATGAAGCCCGGATACTGCGCATTATCGCCATCAGGCGCAAGGTCGGGTGTATCGCCATGCCGCCATGCACTCCCCTGCCCGCGTGTATCCATGATGAAATAAGCATAGCCCGCGTTTGCCCAGAAGATATGCTCAAAGCCGTAGCCGCGTCCTCCACCATAGCCGATATATTCGACGAGACACGGCAGCGTGCCTTCTCGCTCGCGTGGCAGTACAAACCATCCCCTGATGCGCTGTCCCGCGTAACCGGAAAAGGTCACATCATAAATCTCGACCAGTTTCAGGCCGTAATCCACTGGTTCAAACACTGGATTCAGATCGTGCTGACGCGCAGATTCAAGCGTGGACACCCAGAAGGTATCAAAATCGGCGGGGATGTTCAGTGCAGGTTGATATGTGCGAAGCTCTTCCAGGGGCATATCGATGAAGGCCATTGGTGTATCCTTTGTGAATTGACAGGCCGACGAAAGGAATGTACAGTCAGCCGCAATTATAGAAATCGCCCTGCCGATATGCGAACACGATAACAGCCACCTGCCCGGTGGCTTTTTTCGGGAACATGCTCGCTCCTGCTTTTGACAACCTCGTATCTGAGACACCAGCATTCGGATTGCTTAGATGAGCGAAGAACTACGCCAGACAGAACCGTTCCGCCACCTGTACAAACCACCTCACATCGACGGCAGCTTTAACGGCAAACACATTATTACGGTTGAGCAGTTTCAGAAAAGCGATTTGCAGACGGTGTTCGAGGCCGCTTTTCGCCTGCGGGAGCGCGTCAAGCAGAAAGATGTGTCGCTGCAAGCCCTGTGTGCCGGGAGGCTGATGGCGACGTTGTTTTATGAAGCCAGCACCCGCACCGATATGTCGTTTCAGGCCGCGATGCGCCGACTCGGTGGATCGGTGGTGGCCGCCAGCAACGGCGTTCAGTTTTCCTCGGTTTATAAAGGGGAAAATCTGGCAGATACGGTGCGCGCGGCAGGCTGCTATGCAGATGTGATTGTGCTGCGTCACCCGGCGGTTGGGTCGTCCTATGAAGCCGCTTATTACATTGACCGACTGAACGAGCGGATTGCTTCCCCTGTCGCCGTTATCAGCGGCGGAGACGGTATCGGCGAACATCCCACCCAGGCCTTGCTCGACCTGTTCACAATTGTCGATCATAAAAGCGGCGCGGATAATCTGTCCATTGCGTTGGTGGGCGACCTGCTCTACGGTCGCACCGTGCATTCGCTGGCGAAGCTGATTGCACTGTACGAAGCAAAAAACACCACGCTCTATTTCGTCTCACCGCCGTCGCTGCGGATGCCCGACACGATTATTGATTTTCTGACGAAGCACGAGATCGCCTTTCATGAGACAGACGATCTTTATGAAGTGCTGCCGAGGACGGATGTCATCTACTGGACGCGCATTCAGGAAGAACGATTTGCCCGTAAAGCCGACTATGAAGCGGTGCGCGACAACTTCATTATGACCCCGGCGGTGCTGAATCAGGCGCGGCGCGATGTGATTCTGATGCACCCGCTGCCGCGTAAACAGGAGATGGGTACGCCCGCCGATCACGACATCCTCGACCAGAATCCGCGCTCGGTCTATTTCCAGCAGATGGAAAACGGAATGTTTGTGCGAATGGCACTGCTGGCGAAAGTGCTGGGGGTGGATGAAGTGTAATGGGGCGGCGTATCGAAATCCCCGGCATGGTCGATCCGCACACCCATCTGCGCGGGATGGCGTGGTCGCATAAAGCCACCTTCGCCAGCGAAACGGCGGCCGCAGTCGCAGGCGGATACTGGGCAGTGTTCGATATGCCCAATACGCCGCCATCTACCGTGAGCCGCGCTGCGCTCGACTACAAACTCAGCGAGATCAGCGCACAGGCCGTTTGCGATTGGGGTGTTTATTTCGGCGCATCGCAGCAGGAAAATCAGGCCAAATATTCAGGTGTGGTCGCTGACGTTTGTGGGTTGAAGATGTTCTGCAACCAGACAACGGGCGATCTGCTGATTGATGACCCCGCACAGCGCGAACGTCATATCGCTGCGTGGCCGGGGGAAAAGGTCATCAGCGTTCATGCGGAAGGGAATACGGTTGATGATATTCTCGCGCTGGCAAAGAAGTATCATAAGCGCGTCCATTTTCTGCATATCAGTACGGCCTACGAAATCGAGCGGCTCGCCGCTGCAAAAGAAGCCGGATTGCCGATCACGATTGGTATCTGTCCACACCACCTCTGGCTGACCGAGGAGGATTTACCCGTGCTCCGCGCCTTCGGACTGATGAAGCCCGAACTCAAGACAAAGGCCGATCAGGCAGCATTATGGCGGGCACTGCAAATGGGCATTGTGGATGCGGTGGAGTCTGACCACGCGCCCCACACGATTACTGAGAAGCAGTCCGAGGAGCCACCCTATGGCGTTCCTGGGCTGGAAACGACCCTGCCGCTGCTGCTGACTGCTGTGCATGAAGGTCGCCTGACACTGGATGCAGTGGTTGGTCTGGTGGCTGATAACCCGCGTCGCATCTTCGGCCTGACGTGTCCGCCAGAAACGTATGCAGTTGTTGATCTCGATGCGGCCTATACCATAGAACGAAGCAACCTTCGCACCGCGTGCGGCTGGTCGCCATTTGAAGGGATGCGCGTCCAGGGGAAAGTCGTTGAAACCTGGATACGCGGGCGCAGGGTCTATGATGGTGAGCGTGTTCTGGCAGAGGCAGGCGATGGTCGCAACCTCTACGGATAACATCAGACGTACTGCTGTGCTGCAAATCAGCAAGGCGCTCTATCTGCTGGCACGTCCTGCCCTGTTCCGCCTCTCGCCACAGCAAGCGCACGAGCGAACGCTGCGGCTTTTGGCTTTGAGCGACAGCAGCAAAGCCGTGCAAAATCTGCTGTGCTTCATCCATAAGACCACCTTTGCCCCCTGCCCTGTCTCGATTGGCGGTGTCTCGCTGCCCTATCCGTTTATCCTTGCGGCGGGTTTCGTCAAAGGACACGGATTTGCTGATGAGACCGAGGCACTGAACGCCGTCCACAACGCCATCAATATCATTCCGGGGTGGCGGTCGATGCCCGCGCTGGTCGGTTCGGTCGAGTTCGGCTCATTCACCCGCTGGCCGCGCCTGGGAAATTCAGGTGTGGTCATGTGGCGAGACGCATCCACCCGATCAACTCAGAATCGTGTCGGGCTGAAAAATCCGGGCGTAAAAGCTGCTGCCACTTTTCTCGATCAGCGACGTGATTTGCTGCCCCCTGTTTTCGGAATCAACGTCGCAGTAAGCCCAGGCGTGACCGACCCTGAACAGGAGCAGGACGAAATCCTGCAAGCGCTGGATGCCTTCCTCTCGCTTAACCTTCATCCCTCCTGGATTACGCTCAATCTGAGCTGCCCCAACACCGAAGATGACCCCACCAGCAACCAGACTGAACACAAAGCACGCACCCTGTGTGCTGCGGCTGTCCAGCATATTGGCGAGAGCATTCCCTTATGGGTGAAAATTAGTCCTGGTCTTGCGGCGAACCAGTACAGGGTGTTAATGCAGGCTTTTGCGGAGGTGGGCGTCCGAGCGGTGATTGCTACAAATACCCTCTCTCAACCCGTACCCGGCGAGTCGTCGCTCACAGCGGGAGTAGGCGGCGGACGACTTCATGCGGAAGCACTTACAGCAGCCCGTCATCTGATGGCTGAGAAGCAGCGGCACGGCTTTACCGTCGACGTAATCGGCTGTGGTGGCGTGGATGACCCGGCCAGTTACCAGGACTTCGCACGGCTTGGGGTGAATGTCGTACAATACTGGTCGATATTGATTTATCGTGGGCCGCTGGCATCAGCACTTCTTTTGGATGAAATGGGATGAGTACAGCCGAACAGGTCGCAAAGGCACTGCTTGATATTGGTGCGGTTGGGTTTTCGCTGGACAACCCGGTCACATTTAAATCCGGGATTAAATCACCCGTTTATGTGGACAATCGCAGGCTGACGTACTGGCCGCAGCAGTGGAAAATTGTGATCACCGCGTTTCAGGAAAAGGCCGCCGTGCTGCATTTTGATGTGATCGCGGGGGTGGAAACTGCCGGGATTCCACACAGCGCTGCGCTGGCGTTTGCGCTGGATTATCCATCGGTGTTTATCCGCAAGCAGCCGAAGGAACACGGTCTGAAGAACCGAATCGAAGGTGGTGAGGTCAGTGGTCGGCGCGTCCTGCTGATTGAGGATTTAGTCACGACCGGGGGCAGCAGTCTGGCAGGCGTGGAAGCACTGCGCGAAGCCGGGGCAAGCGCGTCTGATTGTCTCGCTATTGTCAGCTACGGCTTTGTCGAGGCTGATGCAGCCTTTCAACAGGCAGCGGTTCGGCTGCATACGCTGACAGATTTCGCCACGATTGCCCGCAACGCTTATGAGATGCAGCGCATCAGTCAGAGTGACATGAACGCGATTAAGGATTGGATGGAAGACCCACATGGCTGGGCAGCAAAACATGGACTGGCATGATGAGCGCTGTTGACAAGTATAACCGCCGCGTTGATGCGACAGGCTCATTGGTCTGTGTGGGATTGGACGCGGACTATGAGCGGCTGCCGATCCGTTTCAGGCAGATGCAGCACCCGCAGTTCGAGTTCAACCGCTGGATTATCGAGCAGACCCATGAATTCACCGCAGCTTATAAACCCAACATGGCATTCTATGAGGCGCGAGGGGATGCTGGCTTGCGTGACCTTAAGCTCACGCTGGACTATCTCCACACGCATCATCACGATATTTTCACGATCTGCGATGCCAAGCGTGGCGATATTGGCAGCACCAACAGCGGTTATGTCGAGGCAATTTTTGATTGGCTGGGCTTCGACGCGGTGACGCTGCACCCGTACCTGGGTCAGGAAGCGCTCGAACCGTTTCTGGATCGGACAGACAAAGCCAGCATCATCCTGTGCCGCACGTCCAATTCGGGGTCGGCGGAACTGCAAAATCTGGAGTTTCACGGCAAACCGCTGTGGATGATTATCGCGGAGCGGGTGCGCGATTTCTGGAATATCGGCGGCAACTGTATGCTGGTGGTCGGCGCAACGTATCCCGAAGAACTGCGGCTGGTGCGCGAACTGATGGGTGAGATGACGCTGCTGGTGCCCGGAATCGGGGCGCAGGGCGGCAACGTGGAGCAGACTGTCCGCACTGGGCTGAACAGCACCGGACGCGGCATGATTATCAATTCGTCACGCGGCATAATCTTCGCCACTGACCCTGCTCGCGCGGTGCAGGAGTTGCGGGATGCCATCAACCAGTACCGCCCGGTCGCGGCGGAATAGGTCTGTAAAATAGGCTACAATAGCGTTATTGACCTTTTTGGAAGGAACAAAAATGTCCGAGAACCCACGCCGCCAATCCCTGCGCGATTTATATGCGGAACTGGAACACCTCGAAAGCGAAGACCACGATACCCGCGCAACCGCCCAGGAGATGCGCGACTATCTTCAGCAGGCCATCGACACTGATGAGCATCACTCTACGCTGGCGGAACGACTGGAAGCCGCTTTTACCCGTTTTGAAGTCGATCATCCCAAGATCGCAGCGGCTATTCGCTCAGCCGTCGATCAGCTTAGCGCCAGCGGTGTCTAACGCGCTGCGAGCCGTGATAGCATAAAAGCGGTCGCCTCCACAATCAGTTGATGCTCGGCCTCGTGCATTCGTGCTTCGTAGGCTTCCAGCGTGTCACCGGGCAGGAACGGGACGACTGCCTGCGCGACCACCGGGCCTGCATCCACTTCCGGCACGACTTCGTGCACCATACACCCGCTGTGGTCGATCTCGCCGCGCTGCCACGCTTCATAAGCGCGCTGGATAGCATGTGTCCCGGCAAACATCCCAGGCAGTGCTGGATGCAGATTGATGACCGGAATGCCTGCCAGGTAATTCAGAAAATTTGCTGACAGGACGTGCATCCACCCCGCAAGGACGATCAGGTCAGGGTGATATTCGCCCACACGATAGGCTAGGTCTGCATCGTATTCTTCGCGATCAAAGCCTTTATCGGTGTAAGGCTTGAGCGGGAAATACAGCGTCGGAATGCTGGCATTCTGTGCCCGCGTCAGCCCATAGGCAGATTTTCGATTGGAGACGACTGCCAGGATCTGCACGGGTAAACGGCCACTCTGGACTGCGTCGATCAACGCCTGTAAGTTGCTCCCGCCGCCGGAGATCATCACCACCATCCGCTTCATCGCAGTTCGACTCCGCCCGTCCCTTCGACAATCTGCCCGACCTGAATTGCGCCCTGCATCTGCGCAGCCTGTGCCGCTGGAACGACGATCAGCATTCCCATCCCCATGTTGAAGACGTGGTACATCTCATCGTCGGTCACCCCGCCCAACTGCTGAATCAAGCGGAAGATCGGAGGCACCGGGCAGGACTCGCGCTGTATGACCGCCCCTGCTCCCTGTGGCAGGATGCGCGGCAGATTGTCGATCACTCCCCCACCTGTGATATGTGCTAATCCGTGAATAGACATACCCGCCGAACGCAGAGATTCAATGTCGTTGAGATAGCAGCGATGCACGTTCAGCAGTGCTTCCCCGATGCTCTGCCCGTGCAGGTCATCACGCGGTGTATGCCACTTCAGGGATTCGAGAACGCGCCGCGCCAGCGAATAGCCGTTGGTGTGCAAGCCAGTCGACTCAAGCGCAAAAATCAAATCGCCGGGTTGGATGCGTGAGCCGTCGATCAAGGAGAAACGATCTACGACACCGACCACTGTTCCTACCAGGTCGATTTCGCCCGGTTGATATACTCCCGGCATCTCTGCCGTTTCACCGCCCAGCAGCGCACACCCGACCTGCTTACAGGCTTCCGCGCAGCCCGCCACCACTGCCGCAATCTGTTCGGGAATGAGTTTCGAAGAGGCTACATAATCCAGAAAGAACAGCGGACGCGCCCCCTGCACCAGAATATCGTTGACGCAGTGGTTGACCAAATCCTGCCCAATCGTGTCCCACTGCTGCATCCGCGCCGCGACCATCGTCTTCGTGCCCACGCCATCGGTGGAAGCAACCAGCACGGGCGCTTGCATGGTTTTGAGTGAATCTGCCGCAAACAGCCCGCCGAACGAGCCGGTTTCGGACAGCACTTCGGGCGTATAGGTCGCCCGCACTGCCGCTTTCATCAACTCAGTGGCACGGGTGCCGGCAGCAATATCTACCCCGGTACGCTTATAGGCGTTGTCCTGGGTCATGCTTCTACCCGATCTGTGCTGGTACGACCAATGTCCCGGCGGTAATGGATGCCATCGAAGTGCATTTTAGACAAATTGCTATAGGCTGTATCCAGAGCCGTGTCCAAATCCTCACCTGTCGCTGTAACACACAGTACACGGCCACCCGCAGTCACAATCTGATCGTCCCTGATGGCTGTTCCCGCATGAAAGACGAATGCGTCCTGCACATTTTCCAGACCTGAGATGGGAATCCCTTTTGGGTACTCGCCTGGATACCCCGGCGCAGCGGCCACAACCGTGACGCACGTCCCGGCTTTCCAGCGAATCTCTGCCTGATCGACTGTTCCAGCGGTACAGCGCCACAGCAGATCGAACAGATCGCTTTCCAACAGCGGCAGGATGGTCTGCGCTTCGGGGTCGCCAAAACGGCAGTTAAATTCCAGCACCTTTGCGCCTTTTGAGGTGAGCATCAGCCCGGCGTACAACACCCCACTGTAAGGTGTTCCCGCCGCCCGCATTCCATCCACCGCAGGCTGGAGGATGGTCTGCTGGATTTCATTCAGGAATGCAGACGTAACCCCAGGGACAGGGGCAACCGCGCCCATCCCGCCTGTATTTGGTCCCTCGTCACCATCAAAAATCCGTTTGTGATCGCGGGCAGGCGGCATCATGACAACTGTATTTCCATCGGTGAATGCCAGCACAGAGAGTTCTGGCCCTTCCAGCCGTTCTTCGATGACGATCTGTTCCCCTGCCTGACCGAACGCTCTGTCCAGCATGATCTGGCGGAGTGCATCTTCAGCCTGCTGTGCATCATCGCATACGATCACACCCTTACCCGCTGCCAGTCCGTCGGCTTTCACGACAACGGGCTGCCCGAAATCCAGCACAAACTGGCGGGCTGCTTCAAAATCGCTGAAGGTGCCATAATGGGGAGAAGGAATATGGTTCTGCTGCATGAACGCCCGTGCGAAGGCCTTCGATGTTTCAAGCTGCGCGGCGGCTTGCGTTGGACCGAAAATTTGCAGTCCCTCCTGCTGGAAAACGTCCACAATACCCAGTGAAAGCGGCACTTCGGGTCCGACGACGGTCAGATCAATGTTGTTCGCCAGGGCAAAGGTAAGCTGCCCGGCAGCATCCTCCGCCGCAATCGGGACATTTTCAACCTGCGGCATTAGCGCTGTCCCGCCGTTACCGGGCGCGATGAAAATCTGCCCACCCAGTGGCACGATTTGTGGAGACTTCGCCAGCGCCCAGGCCAGTGCGTGTTCGCGCCCACCGCCGCCCACAATCAGAACGCGCTTTGCCGTCGTCATCAGTTGCCCCACGCGCCCGTCATGGCGACTTTATCGCGTTCCTCGTTAAACAGCCATTCGGGAATCATGACCGGGTACTGGCCGGAAAAACAGGCGGTACAGTGACCGCTTTCGCCGCCCGTTCCCTCCTGCACTGCCGCGACCATCCCCGGCAGACTGAGGTAATCCAGGCTGTCCGCGCCGATTTCCTGACAAATGCCGGGAATGTCAAGATGATGTGCAATCAACTGGCGGTAAGTCGCCATATCGATGCCCATAAAACAGGGATGCTTGACCGGGGGGGAAGACACTCGCACATGGACTTCCTTCGCGCCGCCCTCGCGCAGCAGGCGCACGAGTGGGCCAGAGGTATTGCCGCGCACAATCGAGTCATCCACCAGCACGACACGCTTGCCCTCCAGGTTGGTGGAGAGCGCGTTGTATTTCAGATGAACGCTGTTTTTGCGAAGTTCGTCATCAGGCTGGATGAAGGTGCGCCCGATATAGCGGTTTTTAATTAGCCCCTCCGTATAAGGCAAACCGCTCTGCTGACTGTACCCGATGGCGGCGGGTGTCGCTGAGTCGGGGACACCGACGACAATATCGGCGTCAGCAGGCGCTTCTTCCGCCAACTGCCGTCCAAGCCGCTGCCGAACACTGTGAACGATCTGCCCTTCCAGCCGGGAGTCGGGTCGGGCGAAATAGACATACTCGAAAATGCACAACGCCTTGCGGGCGGACTCACGACCTTGAATCGAGGACAGGCCGCTGGCATCAATACGGATGATCTCACCGGGTTCGACTTCTCGCACATAGTCCGCGCCAATCGTACCAAGCGCACACGACTCGGACGCCACAACATAGCCATCGTTACCCAGCCTGCCGAGGCACAGCGGGCGCAGCCCAAGCGGGTCGCGCACAGCATACAGCGCATTGCGTGTGAGAATGGTCAGGGAGTAAGCACCATCCGCCAACTGCATCAGTGTGCGGATACGGTGCTGCCACAGGTCGAGATGATCGCCGCCGACATCCATGTATTCACCATCGAGCCAGACGTGTGGCGGCGCGGCCAGCATTTGCGTGATGACCTCACTGTCGGTGGTCGAAGAAAGGCCAACTCCACGCCTCAGGAGCATCTGCCGAAGTTGGAGCGAGTTGGTCAGATTGCCGTTATGCGCCACACCAAGCGGCCCATCAATCGTTTCGATCAGATAAGGAGAGGCGTTGCGAAGGTGCGACCCGCCTGTGGTCGAATAGCGATTGTGGCCGATAGCGAGATGGCCTTCCAGCGGGTGCAGGTTGTCCTCGTTGAACACCTGCGACACCAGCCCCATCGCTTTGTGGATGTAGGCCATTTGACCATCGGAGGTCACGATGCCAGCGCTTTCCTGTCCGCGATGCTGTAAGGCATACAGAGCGAAAAATGTCAGACGCGCCACCTCTCGCCCCGGCGCAAAGATTCCGAAGATGCCGCATTCCTCATGCGGGCGATCATCGAATCCAAAATCTACCATACGGATTTTCCAATCTCTTAAATGAGTTGGGGATGTTGCCCTACCAAAAGACCTTGTTTGGTCTGTTCCACCGCTTGCATGGACATTTGTGCATACTTTTCCTGACTATCTACTCCAATGTAGCGCCTTCCCTCCAAGATCGCTGCAACTGCTGTTGTTCCACTTCCAACGAAACAATCAAGCACAACATCATCAGGTTCGGTTAACAGGCGGATAATTCGCCGAGGTAGCTCAAGCGGAAATTTAGCTTCATGATTATCGTTAGCTCTGACCGAGGGGATCATCCATACACCTCTTGATCCCCAGTTAATCCATTCTTCTTTTGTAAGTCGATTTCGGTCAATGATTGTGGCACCTGGCTTCCAGAAGATATACACATACTCGAACTCGTCTACAGCACGATACGAATTTGAATGCCAACGACTATTTTCCCACGCAGGATCTTTCATCCAAATTCGTCGATCATACAAATACAGGCCGGCCTCGATTGCCATCTGTTCGATTAATCCGCCCACCAGTTTCACTCGCGTCTGGGTTGAATATTTTCCGCCGCGAATGTTGTTACCTTTAAGTCGCCTGTCAATCGTTTGCTCACTACATCCGAGCTTTTTTGCAATTTGATAACGACTAATGCCGGGGTTTTCGTGCATAATCTCTAAAATTTGCTCTTTTGTTACATTAACTCGCTTGCGACTAATATTCTCAGCCATAATTTTGGGAATGTTTTCATCCTTAAAACAGAGAATATCCGCAATGTTGATTGCTAGAAAAGCCCCCGATTTGAGAATATCGTAATGATGACAAATTGTTTCACTTAACAACCCGGTCCATTCCATATATGTCATATCAACTTCATATTCTTTCCCAACATGATATGGAGGCGACCAAAGGCTGCAAGCAATTGAGTTGGGTTCAATCTGCCGAAGCACTTCTCGACTATCACCGTAAATGATTGAATCAGGCTGAATAAAACCCATCGTCCCAGTATCCCTCGCACATCTGTTTCACTCTATCATATCTGATTTTTTGTACTCGCCAACCTGATTTTGACTTTAACCGCCCAAAGGCAACTCGTACACGAAAATCTTCCCCTAGAGTCGGCGCATTTCGTCCAGCCAACCATATCGTGTCTTCTGCAGTAGGATTATAAATTACGTCTAATGTGAAATGGAAAAGGATAAAATGTCGAGCCCGAAACAACGGTTGAGAACATGACGAAAAACAAAGGAAGCAATCTTGGCAGCGACGCGCACATGCAAGCCGCGCTCCTGCTTGGCAAGCAAGCGTTCAAGA
>JANRLJ010000109.1:0-31110 GCA_033762735.1 bacterium
TGCAGGATAAACCCGCATGGGATGAACTACTGCACCCCCTATCCCGTTGCTGAATGCGTTCGGGATTACTTCATGGACACGTTGAATATTTTACACCCGCCACGATTTTCGGCAGGCAACGCGCTATATTCCGTTGTTAAGTTGCCTTGTGTCGTATGCCGTTGGCTCCAAATCCACAAAAGGGGGGAGCCTGAAGTTACATTAGACACACCTACATTTTACCCTCAAACGCCACAGAAAACCATAGGGATGGTTAACGTTCGACATACCAGCTAACGCTCGAATAAGGGCTGAAGCGCCGACGATAACCATGTTCCCCGCCTTCGGATGACTGAAGATCGGGGCGCTGTCCCGTACTCGAAGGATACCGTTCGGCATATTACGCAGACCTTGAACAGTGACGAACAGATGAACCTTTTCGGTCGACTTGTCCATGATCTCTTTCTGTCGGGCGAACGAGTCGTTAAAGTCCATCAGTGTCAGTGGGTCACTTGCTTCGATGAAAATAACGTTGCTGTGGTCACGCAGTTCAGTGGTCATGGGCATGGCTTATCTCCTTACGACAAAACATCGGTACATTTTTCAAAGTGGTATAAACGGCGACATGGCAATACCGCTGACCCGCCACTGCAAAAACGCCAGCAGGCTTGATCGCGGTGACCACGCATCCAACGGCGGAAGGTGTAATCCAACAACAGATTTGAGGTTTTTCTGCAGGGACAAACGGATGGGTCGCCCCTGCAGTGAATGGATTTGAGGCGGGGTCTAGTCCAGCCTGAGCAGGCCGTCCAGCAGGTCGGGGCGGGTATTGAGAATCGCGCCGCTCAGGTTGTTGCCCGTGTGCAGGAATTGATCGCGCACCTGGATAACGTCGCCCCGGTCGGTGTTGCCGGCGTCGATCACGAGGATGACCTCCGCTCCAATCGATGCGGCCATCACATAGGCATCCGAGACGGACAGCGCGGGCGGCGTATCGATCAGAATCACGTCAAAGTCGAATTCGCGCTGGATCGCATCCAGGCTGCGGCGCAAATTCTGGAAGCCCATCATATCCGAGGAGACTTCTGTACCGTTCAGCCCACTCGTCATGATTTTAAGGTTCTTGACGCTGGTGTCCTGAATGTGATGGCGGGTCAGCACAATGACCTGTGTATCGTTAGGGCTTTGCTGTTCATACTCAGGATTATTGTTGATCTGCCCCAGCAGCGGCACCAGACCGATGCTGTTGTCCAACTCAAAGACTTTATCCAGGATAGGGCTGCGCAGATTGGCGTCTATCAGCAGCGTTTTGACGCCCGCGTCCGCCATAATGACTGCCAGATTGGCCGCGATGAAACTGCGCCCTTCGCGGCGGATGGGGCTGGCAATCATGTAGACCTTATCCACCTGCTCGCCGGATTCGGAAAACAGCAGTTTGGTCAGCACAGTTCGGAAGTCTTCATAGGCAGACGTCCCCATGTGCTGCGTGACCAGATAGCTCACTGGCTTCTTGTTGATGCCGCGCACAGACCGAATCGAACCCAGCACAGGCACCTGCACCCAGCGCACAATCTCGTTTTCAATGCGGATTTTGCCGTCGAAGTATTCCAGGTAGAGCAGCAGCCCAGCGATGCCCAGACCGAAGGTGCCCGCCGCCGCCAGCACTGTCACCAGACGATGATTGATGTTCGAGGCGCTGCCGGGAGGGGTTGCCTCTTCCGCAATGGTCAGGCGGTTGATGCGATTGTTAAGGCTCTGATAGCTGTCGGAAAGCTGTGCCAGTACGCCACGCGCGGTGTCCAACTGCTCGATAATCTGGTTGTACTGCTGGGTCAGATCGAAGACATCGCGCTCATTCCCCGCAGTGCGCGCTTCATCAAGGTCAGCGCCGACTTCGATGGCCTGTTCGCTGCGAGTGTCAATCTGCACCTGAAGGTCTTCGATCTGCTGGCTGAGGATGCGCAGTTGCGTCTGTTCTTCCGGCGTGGGGTTGGTCGGGCTGAGTTCGATCAGGTTTTCTGCCAGTGCATTCGCCGTATCCGCAGCCCGCTGCCGATTGGTATCGGTCACGCGGATGATAAAGATCGAGGTATTCAATACCTCACGCACATTCACCCGACGACGCAAACCGTTGACGCTGCCGCTCAGGTCGAGGTCGTCAATGGTGGCCTGTAGGATGTCGCGGCTGCGGGCCAGTTCAATATAGGTCGGCACCAGGTCTTCCGCCACACGGGCTGAGTTCAGGTCAGGATTTGCAGAGGTGATCTGGTTCCCCACGAGAATTTTCACTTCTGCACGGTAGGCGCGGGGCTGGCGGGACAGATACACATAGGCACTGCCTGCTACCAGCGCGGTCAGCAGGAGGACAATCCAGATTCGTTTCAGGATATAGAAAATGTATTTACGGAGTTCTTGCCGCACGGTTACTTCCTTAGCTGGTTGGGACTGGCTGCTGCTTCGCCAGACCATTTCCACTCAAAATCACAGCAGGCTGTTCAACAGATTTGCCCTGGCCGACCCCTGTCAGGGAATAACACAGGATGAGGTAGAGGCACCAGTTCATGCCGTTAATCAGCACATAATCCTCGGAAAAGCCCAGAACGGTCATGTAAATCGCCAGCAGCACCGGCCACAAGCCTAAACCGTTGCGCGTGGTTCGCAATCGGTTCAGCCCCTGAATATACACATAAACGAGGCTTAGAATGTACAGGACAGGGCCGAGGATGCCCACATTAATCCAGGTATCCAGGAAGGTATTGTGGGCAGAACCCGGCTGCCACGTATCGCGGCGGCTCCACAGGGTGCCATACATCCCATCCCACTGATTCCAGAACGCCCCATAGCCATAGCCAAGCAGGAATTTTTCACTGATGGCATATTCCACCTTGTCCCACACATCCGTCCTCCCGGTAAGCGTGGGATCCTTGCCCAGCGCGATCAACACCTGATCGGTATCGACGGTGGCAATAGCGAACATAAACAGCCCAATCGGCACGGCACCCGCAAACAACAGCGCCAGCCCTGGAACCGTGCCCAGCCAGAATGCCCGCAGGAAGAAGGAAAGCAGGGTGATATTGACTACGATAATCAGCGAGGTCATCGAATCGGACATGAAGACCAGAAACAGGCTGATCATATAACCCAGCCATTTCAGGCGCATCGTGCGGACAGAATTACTGGGGTAGATCAGGGCGATCAGCGCACCGAGCGCCATCGCCCGGCCAAAAGCATTCTTCTGCGTAAAGATGCCCTGCCAGGCGGCACCCGCCGTCGCCTCTGGCACAATAAAGACAGCAATGATACTGCACACGGCAAAAAAGGTGATGAGCTGTGCCAGGATTTTAAGCTGCTGGCGAATCGGGAAGCGCGTGGCGAAATAGGCCGCGAACAGCGTGTTCATCACCAGCGGGTAGCTGCGAGAAAACGTCGCGGGTGGGTTGGCTGACCACAAATAGGACACCACCGCCAGAATCGTGAGCAGTGTAACAAACGGTGAACGCACCAGCGCGGGAACAATCGTGCGCAGGTTCAGTGCTACGGCAATCGCCACCGCCCCATACAGGGCAAAGCGAATCAGATTCCAGACGCGGAACGGCACAAATTCCTGAAACCCGCTGCTGATAATGGTCAGGCTGACGAAGATGAAGGCCATCTCCACCGCACTGACCCTGACTTCTGAAACCTCCCTGGAAACGGGAGTCATGACACGAAGCCTGCCAACCCCTGTTCTATTCTGCAAGGCTGCAACCTGCGCCATCACATTTCCTTCCAACCAAACCAACGTCTCGCGTTACCACAACCGTTCCGGCTGCGGGAATAAGCTGCGGAGCATCACCCAGGCACGATACACCCGCGTCCACAGCACTATCAACAGGATTTTAATCTTATTCGTCAAGGTATGCTGGCTGCGTAGCGTCTTCCGCACTTCCGAGGGCGTCGGGAAGATGAACAGGCGGCGGTAGAATTTGTTCTGCAAAAATACGGGGAACCACTTCGAGCTGGCATCCTTAATCAGCAGTGCCGTGTGAGAGAAGGTCATGCGGCGTATTTTCTTCTGCACTTCCTTCAGTGTGCGCCGTGCCGGGTGACGAATGGCGACGGAGTCGTCATAGACCAGTTTGTACCCGTGCTTGTAAACCCGCTCGCCCCATTCCTGATCCCCCGACGAACGAAGCGTGTCGTTAAACGGCCCAACCGCCTCGAAGACATCCTTGCGCGTGAACATATTGCAAGTGGGCATAAAGTGATGCCTGTTCACGTTGTCCTTCGTGGGGAAGGCAAAAACGCTCTCGTAATACTCCACCCACGTCATCTGCTTTGGGTCTTTGGGGAAAACATCCACCCGCCCACCAACCAGACCACAGCCGGGGTTGCGCAGCATAGCGCGGATGCCGTTCTCCAGCCAGTCAGGATAGGGCACACAGTCCGAATCGGTAAACGCCAGATAATCGCCTTTGGCATGAGCAAGCCCGGCCTTGCGCGCCTTGTCGGGGCCGGGATTCGTCTCGACCACAATACGCGCATTCGGCGCATTTTCCAGCGCGGGGGCGACCGGCTCCCTGGAGGCGTTATCAACCACGATCACCTCAAACAGATGCGAGGGATACGTCTGCTTTTGCAGCAGTTCCAGCAGGACTTTTAAACGTGCCGTGTCGTTATACACTGGAATAATCACGGACACAAATGGCAGTTCTTGTTGTTCGGGTGGTGTCATAACCAGACCTGTTCTACCGTAATGAACTCAAGCGTTGCTGACTGTAGGAAAGTTGGCCTACTGGCCGCTCCCAGCATTATAGCGCTGGGCTTCCTGCCAGGAGGGGATGCGCTGCAAGTCCTGCGGCACACCAACGCGGAACTCACCCTGCTGCTCCTGGCCGAGGGTCTGCAACTGTTCCCACGAATGTTCCTGGTCGTTCCAGTACCAGCGCACGGCATCGGGGTTGGGCGCGTAGTAGGTGTTGAACTCGAAACGGTTGTTGGATGAAAACCAGAAATTCTGCTCGTCGGAGTCATTGATGACGCCGCTTTCGCCACTCTCGCCCAGGTAGACGATGATGTTGCGGTGAACGTAGTTGTTATGCGCCAGCCAATCGCCATAATCACCGTCGCCCCTGTCCTGCTGCATGACGCCTATCCCCCGTGCCACTTCTGCATCGGTAATGACGAGGTTGTTATAGACCTCCACGCCGCTGGAAGACGAAATCAGAATTTGTGCCCCATACAGCAGATAGCGCGAGTCCTGTGCGCCATTGAGCGCGACGATGTTATTCCGGATGACGGCAGCATAGCTGATCTCATGGTAGATACCCTGCCGCGCGTTGCTGACCACAAGGTTGTTTTCGTACAGAATGTCCCAGTTGTCAATGTCCGTCCACAGCCCCACTCCCGCGTTGTTGTGAACGTAGTTGCCGCGTATGGTGAGGAAGTGGGTGCGCGCGAATTTGGTGGCCGCGCCTGCCCAGTTCATCTGAAACCCGGCATAGTTATTCAAGGCGATCTCGTTATTTTCTACCAGTCCGCCCGTAATCCGATTACTACCCAGCCCGGACTGGCCGTTGGCGAGCATTCGGCTGTTGCGCAGTTGTGTGTCGCTGCCGATATAAATGCCCGTGCCGTGATTCAGTTGCGCGGTCACATCGTCGATCACCCAGCCTGTTGTCTCATTGGCGCGGATAGTTCCACGCTGCGCAGGCGTGGCGTATTTCTCGACGGTCAGACGGCGAAGGGTCACATTGTTAGCCGTCCCCTGGAAGGCATGGGGCAGCACACTGATCTCGACGGTGCGCCCGGTGGGGTCATCCGAGAAGTACACCCGGTCATTCGGGTAATCGAAGTACCATGTCCCCGGCGCGACCTGATCGAGACTGCTGACATGGCGCAGCGGGATGTCATCGAAATACAGGTCTTCGGGGTGGATGCAGCGCTCGTAGCCCTCGGCACATTCGCCGCGCTGTTCGCCTTCCTGTGTCTGTCCACTGGCAACCCAATAACTGCCTTCGCGGGTGAACTCGGTCAGCAGTGCCGCGCCGCTGAGCACGACTTCGCTGGCTGCGCCGTCGCCAATGAAGGTATCCCCATCGCGTGGGGTTACGCTTTGCAGCCGATACGTCCCCGCTTCCAGCACAAACGTCGTGCCTGCCGGGTGCTGCTCGATCATCGCCTGAATGTTTTCCCCCGGTCGCAGCCGAACAGCATCAGCGGGAATGGACTGGGCAGCGGGCTTTACCAGTGACCAGTCACCCATACTGAAACGGGTTTGCGTCTGTTGCTGCGCAAAATGTGCAGCGAGATCGGGCGGCACAAATGGCACGGTCTGAGCCTGAATATAGACGTTCATCGCCAGCGTCGCGAAGGCCTGTGCCCCGCCTGCCAGCATCAGCATCAACGCAATGAATAACAATCTACGCATGAACCCGTTTTCCCCGCGTCTGCTGGCGTACCTGCTGATGCTGAATGGCCTGATTGTACACGTCCATCAGCATGTCGTAGTTGCGTTCGGCGGTATAGCGTGTTTCAAAGACTCGCCGGGCTTCATCTCCCATACGGGCGGTCAGCGCTTCATCCTCCCACATGCGCTGCACTTTTTCGGCCAGGTCAGCCACGTCACCGGGCATGAAGTGCAGCCCTGTTTGCCCGTTTTCGACGACTTCCGCCACCGCGCCGATGCGAGAGGCGATGACCGGAACCCCACAGGCAAAGGCTTCCATCGCCACGCGCCCGAACGTCTCATACCACTCCGACGGCAGAATCAGGGCACGGGCGTGTTTGATGATGTCCTGCGTTTCCGCGCCTTTGCGATGGCCGAGCAGTTCGACGCTGTTCAGGTTATTCGTGGCGACAAATTCCCGCATCGCGTCCAGTTCCGGCCCATCGCCCACCACCTTAAGCGGAATCGCATTGGGCAGGCTTTGCCACGCCTTCAGCACCGTCCACACGCCTTTTTCGGGGGTCATTCTGGCGACGAAGACGAGGTAATCGCCCTGACCGGGTCGGATGCCGGGGTCAGTATCCAGAAAATTCGGTTTGACGATGATCTTCCCCGCGTCCATACCCGCTTCGATGAACTTCTCTTTGACGAAGTGCGTGAGTGCGATGTAGCGGTCGATCTGCTTTGAATAGGTGCGCATCGCACGGTGGAAGACCAGCATACTTGCCACCCCTGCCGATTGCAGGCGGGAATCGCGGTAGCAGCTATGGACGATACCGGGATAGGGCACGGCTTTGCCCAGGCAGTCTTCGCACACATGACCGTCGCGGAAGAACAGGGCGTTGAGGCACATCAGCCGATAATTTCGCAGGCTTTGCACCACCGGCACCCCTTCGGCCTGTGCCGCATAATAGGCTGCCGGGGAAATCAGCGGAAACGTGTTCTGGAAATGGGCAACATCAAACTGCCCCTCCCGGAACAACGTGCGCAGTTCGCGGTAGGTGTCGCTGTTCCAGATAGTCGCCCGCGCCACCTGAACCTTGCCCATCGCATTGATTTTATCGTTATGGGCAGTGTAGCGATGGACAGTGTGCCCGTAACGCTCCAGCACATCGGCTTCGGCGGCGAAGCTGCGATCTTCCCCGCCGGGCTGCTGGTAGTAATTGTGCGCCATGAAAATTTTCATGCAGCGAATTGAGTCCTTTTTCTTTCGCCCTCACCCCCGCCCCCTCTCCCTCAGACAGAGGGGAGAAATGCAAAGACGGTGGAGGCAATTTCTGTTTAAGCCCGTGCCTTGCGGGAAGCCATAATACGCTGATAGAGCGCGTTGAGCTGTTCACCTTTGGCGTTCCAGTCGAAGGCGGTTTCCACGCGCTGCTTGCCCGCCGCGCCCATCCGCTGCCGCAGATCGGGGTCGTTCGCCAGCCGTTCCATCACCTGTGCCATATCGGCAATCGCCTGTTCGGGCGTTCCGGCGCGGACGCGGAAGCCGGTTTCGTCCGTCACCTGCACCCCTGGCCCACCCAGATCAAGGCAGATCACCGGGCGGCCAGACGCCATCGCTTCCAGGCAGACCCAACCGCCGGAGTCATGCAGGCTGGGATGCACCAGCACATCACATTCAGACAGCTTTTCGAGCGTCTGCGCACGCGGCAGTGCCCCCCAGATTTTCACACGATGGCTGATTCCGAGTTCCTTCACCAGCGATTCGAGATAGGCCTGCTGCGGCCCCTTGCCGATCACCCAGTACTCAGCGTCAGGGTGTGTCTTCAAAAACTGTGCGAAGGCCATCAGCCCCAGATGGAAGCCTTTCCAGTCCAGCAAACGCCCCAGGCTGACCAGCCGAAAAGGGGTAGTGCTGCGGGCAGGGAGCGCGTTCAGTTTTTGGCGTTCATCCACCGGGAGCGAAGTTTCCGAAACGATCTCGATATTCTTGCAGCCCAGGCTGCGCATTTTGGCTTCGCTTTCGCGGGTGGTCGCCAGCCCAATGTGGGCGCGGCGGGCGGTCAGATGTACCGCCGGGTCGAAATGGGCAACATCCCGCGCCAGATCACGCAGAAACTCGAAGAAGCGCCCACGCTGGCTGAGCGTTTTGTAGAAACTGCGCGGGGCACTTTCCCCACCGCCTACCGGGCCCCAGATGAACGGAATCGGCAGCAGTGAGATCAGGCTTGGATTCCAGTAGCGCACATAGGTGACGTGCTGCGCGAGGTCGAATTTGTGCTGGCGATGCGCCCTACGGGCGGCCAGAGCTGCCCCATACTGCCACAGGTAATAATGAAGGCTTTGCAGCCGCGTCCCCTTACGGTAGAAGCGCAGAATCCAGGGCAGTTCATAGTAAATGAAGTGGACGTTGGGCAGCGGATTCTTCGCCAGTTCGGGGTCGATCTTCTCGCGGCGATCCGCGCGGGTAATGACCCAGGTTTCATGAAAGCGGCTCACCTGCTGCACCACGTTCCAGCCCACGCCCGGTTCTGACCCCTTCCCCGGCTCGCAGGTATAGGCGGAGATCAGCACCTTCAAACGCTGCCCGCTGTCGGTGGCTTCGGTTGTGGACGGCGGTTGTTGTGTCGTCACCATAGACTCTTTACCCGGTTCTCTTTCTGGTTGTCGCCTGCGTTAAACCTGTTCGCGCTGTGCATTTTGTGGCGTTGCAGCGGTGGGTGTCTTCTCCGCCCTGTGCGAAAAGACCTGATTCCACAGCCGTTTCAACACATACTGTGGACGGAGCACCGTCGCTACAATCAGGCTCCACACCATCTTGGGATACTGCCGCTCGGCATAGGCTAACCCGGCGGCACGGTAATAGTAGGCCTGCAAGTCCTGACGGTTGCGCTTGAAGCGCTTGCGCCAGGGGAGATTGTCGTAATTGGCGAGGAAGTCCTCCAGCGTCGGAATTGGCCTGCCTTCCAACCGGGCATGACGGCGGGCTTCCACGTAACGCGCCAGCTTCTTCTGTGTAAAGAACTTCTTGGCGCTGATGCTGGTGCCATGCACCCGATACAGCACCAGAATTTCGGGAATACAGAGAATCGGGCCGTACTCGGCCATCTCATCAAAAATTTCCAGGTCATGCGCGGCGGTAAACGCTTCCTTATAACCGCCGACCTTATCCACGATGTCTTTCCGCATCATCGCGCTGGGGTTGATGACCTGCACCGCCTGCCCAGTCTGGCGCAGATGGTTGAACTGTTCACGGGTGCGCGGGCCTACACGGGAGGTGGAAAGCACCTTGCCCTTCGCGTTGATGTGGTGGATACCCGTCCCCCACACGACCACATCCGGGTCAGCCTTCGCCGCTTCGATACACGCTTCCAGACGGCGCGGCAGGCACACATCATCGGCGTCCATACGTGCGATCCAGGGATACTGCGCAGCGGCCATGCCCAGGTTCATCGCCTTGCTCAGGCCAACCTTGCCCGCATTGATGACCTTCACACGCGGGTCTTTTTCCGCGTAGCGCTGGAGCATCTGCGGCGTACTGTCGGTGGAGCCATCATCCACGATGATGAATTCAAAATCCCTGTAGGTCTGGTTCAGGACGCTTTCGACCGCTTCCGCCAGAAATCGCTCGCCGTTATAGACCGGCATCACCACACTAATCATCGACGAACTCCGTTAAATATGCTTCTGCGGAACAAAGCGGTTAACCACACGGCGCAGCCAGAACTGCGGACTCAGTACCGCAGAAACCGCCAGCGACAGCGCCGCCTGCGGATACTTCTTCTGCGCCAGCATCACCCCGGCGTTGCGGTAGTAGAAGCGTCCCTGGTTGTGCATGGAACGCTGGAAGCGCACCAGCGGCGGCTTGTTGTTGTAGTCGGCAATGTACTGTTCCATCGTGATCGTCTCGCCCCGCGCTTTGGCCTTGTTGCGGGCGATCACATAATCGTGCAGCATCCGCTGTTTGAAGAACTTTTTAGCGGAGATGCTCTGCCCGTGCAGGCGGTAGGAGACGAGCGGTTCCGGGATGACCACCACTGGCCCGTAGTTCGCCATGCGATCCCAGAACTCGGTGTCCTGCGCGGCCACCAGCCGTTCATCATAGCAGCCTGCCTGGAGCGCCACATCGCGCTTGAACATGGCTGAGGAGTTCGTGACAACGATGGCGTGCTGCGTCCGGTCAACCGCGTTGAATTCTTCCACCGATGTAGGACCGACGCGAATCGTGCCGATGGGTTCACCCTTGATGTTGATCTGCGTCAGATATGACCCCCACACAACGACTTCAGGATTCTGTTCAGCGGCTTTGATCTGCTTCTCGAAGCGATCTGCCCGCATGACATCATCGGCGTCCATCGCGGCAACCCACGGGTACTTTGCAGCGGCAATGGCTGTATTGCGGGCTTTACACGCGCCGCCGTGATCGTTCTGGATCAGGCGAATGCGGTCGTCTTTGGCCGCGTACTGCTTAACGATTTCGACAGTGTTGTCGGTCGAGCCGTCGTCCACCACGATCACTTCAAACTGCTGGTAAGTCTGCCTGAGAATGCTGTCAAGCGTTTCCCCGATAAAATCAGCGGCGTTATAAGCCGGGATAATCACACTAATCATGAGGTCAGCGCCTCCGCAGGGGTTGATTCAGAAGACGATTCGGATTTTTTCGCAGCCTTGTTTTTGTCATAGCGGCGGTAAAACATCTGTAGACCAGCCTGTGTGACGAAAGCCGTAATCAGCGACTCAAGGATGATGCCAATAGTGCCAAAGGCGGCTACAAACAGGACATCGAGCACCACTGTCAGAATAGTTGGGATGATTTTGGACTGGAAGGAATTCTTGACCCGACCCATCGCTACCAGCGCGGAATCCAGAATGCGGCTGGTGGTGGTAATTACGGGTAGGATGCCGATGCCCATCATGAACAGGACACTGATGTCGGCATCGTACTTCCCGGCATACAGGAGATGGATAATCGTCTCCCCAAACACGGTCAGAAAGAGGAAGTAAACGCCCGTCAGCAGCGCAGCCATCCGGCTGATCTTCCACACACGCCGGTTCAGCCCGGCCTTGCCTTCCTTATTATAAATGCGCACAAACGTCGGGGTGAGCAGCGAAATCAGCGCAGAATTGGCCTGAAAGATCGGCATCACGAGGTTCATCGACGCCCGCAGCGCCGCGCTCCCGCTGAAACCGACAACCAGCGGCAGCAGCAGATAGCCGGAATTGGTCGAAACCCATGATAGTCCTCTGGCAGAAAGTGACCATTTTCCCTGTCGCCAGTGGTCGGCGATCACCTCACGGCTGTTCACCATACTTTCGGGTTTCCGCTTGCGAAACTCTGGCCGCAGTACCCCGATCTGCACGATGCTTGTTATCAGCGCCGCTGCACCCATACCAGCCAGCGCAGTGAAGGGGGTCAGGTTACCCGTGACGTAAAGGAGAAATGTCACCAGAATGTTGGTGATGAGGTAAATTGCTCCACCGATGGCCGACCACTGGGGAATGGACAGGATATAGAACGGCTGGCGAATCAGGCCGCGAATGAGCAAAAACGGCGAGGCCAGCGCCGCCCCTGCCAGTGCAGCACTGAGCATGGCAGAAGAATCGCCGGGTTGTGCCCCATTCCCAACGAGAAACGCCCCTGCACCCAGGCCGATGACGACCAGCAGCGCTAATCCTGCATGGCCGAAGAAGATATAGGCCAGGTAACGCCGGAACTCACCGCTGTACTTCCCTGCCCCATAATAGCTCATCGGGGAAACCGTCAGCGCTTCGTAGAAGGTTTGCAGCAGCAGGAACCAGGTAAAGGCCACAACGACCGCGCCTGCTTCTTCTTTAGGCAGCCATAACAGGATCAGCCAGTTCACAACGAAGTTGCTGCCCGCAAACAAGGCCTGATCCAGCAGTGCTGCACCAATTTTGAATGCCCGTCTGCGACCACCTTTTTTTGCGTTGTTGGGTTGGGAGGGTGCAGAGATAGCAGAGGTGAGTTCATCGGGGGATGTATCAGTGACGACAGCGGCGACGTGTGGCTCTTGGGTCATGACTCTACCTGTCGCTTTCCTTCATAGACCGATCCGGTATCCGTTCAATAAGCACCAATCTTGCTCTGTGTTACGCCAAATTGAGCCTAAAGTACGGTTGTTTACATTGTGAAAAACGTGTTTATTAGTAAAGGATGCGCAGTATATTCATGTAGCAAAGCGTTTCAGCACTCAATTGAAACCACCTGCACATCTTTCAGGGGTTAGTCTAGCACAAGAAAGAATTGGCACGGCCTTCGTGCCAGGACAAATTCAGGAATTTTCGGAAATATTTTATAAGTAAACGGTTCTCTAACTTATGAAAACCGTAAATATCCCATGAATTGCGTAAAAAAGGGATGGAAAGGCGTTTGTAGTAGGGTTGATAAGTGATGGATTGTTGGCGTCCTGTGCTATGCTGTCCCATGTCACTGCACTCAGACCGCCGCAAACGGACTCACACCAGACAAATTTCCAAAACAGGAACACTTGATTCTTCGGGGAGAGAAGCCATGCAGGCACGCAAGCAGGCAACAACCGCAACATCGTTTGCGGAGAGGACACAACGAACAAGCACGTTCACCTACCCTTCGACCCATCGGCGCGGGCCAAACCACGCGCTTCTTTCTTACGTGATTGACATCAGCATGAGCATGGTGGCGCTCGTTCTGGCGGGCTTTTTCCACCGGGCTTACGCTGCCGCCGGGGCAGTTGATACGCCCCCTGTCATGTTCGCGGCAGTCGCCGTCGTGTGGACGGTGAACTTCTTCCTGCTGGCGATGTACGATCCCAGCCGCACCTACCGCACCTTTGAAGAAATCAAAAAGATTACCGTCGCCAGCAGCCTGTCGGTGCTGATTCTGCTCGGCCTGCTGTACCTGACGGACATGCTCGTGCCGCGCACGCTGATCGTCTCCTTCCTGTTCTTCGACATCGCCCTGTTGGTAGGCTGGCGACTGGTAACGCGGATGGTGGAACACTCCGCCATCGGTGCCCATGCCGCGCCGCAAAAGCTGCTGGTGGTGGGCGCGAACGAGCTGGGGCGGCAGGTGGTGGACATTATCCGCAGTTCGCCCGATGCCCGGGTCGACATTCTGGGCTTTCTGGATGACGAGAAACAGGACAATTACGGCGATCTGCCCGTTGTGGGCAACCTGAACGAAACCCGCCGTATTGTGGAAGAAAACGGCATCGAAGAAGTGGTGGTCGCCCTTCCCCACCGCGCCTATGATCGCCTGAATCAGATCGTGATGGATTTACAGACGCTCCCGGTGCAGGTGCGCGTCGTGCCCAGCTATCTGAGCCTGGCGCTGTACCGTGCGACGGTGGACGATCTCGGCGGCCTGCCGCTGATTAACCTGCGCGATACCGCCCTGACGCCGCACGAGCGCCTGATGAAGCGCGCCTTTGATCTGGTCGTGTCTACGCTGGTGATGATCGCGATCTTCCCGGTGATGGCGCTGATCGCGCTGGCGATCAAGCTGGACAGCCCCGGCCCCGTGTTCTTCAAGCAGACCCGCGTGGGCGAAAACGGCAAGCTGTTCAAGATGTACAAGTTCCGTTCGATGGTGGTCAATGCCGAAGCGCTCCAGACGCAGATCAACATCAAGGACATCGACGGCAACACCATCCACAAGCAGCGCAACGACCCGCGTGTGACGCGCATTGGCCGCATCATCCGCAAGACCAGCCTGGATGAACTGCCGCAGTTTATCAACGTGATTCTGGGCGACATGAGCCTGGTTGGCCCGCGCCCTGAACTCCCCTGGCTGGTGGAAGAATATCAGCCCTGGCAGCGGCAGCGCTTCGCCGTGCCGCAGGGCATCACCGGCTGGTGGCAGATCAACGGGCGCAGCGACAAGCCCTGCCATCTGAACACCGATCAGGACCTGTACTACATCCAGAACTACAGCTTCCTGCTCGACCTGCAAATCCTGGTGCGCACCATCCCGGCGCTGCTGAAAGGCAAAGGCGCTTTCTAAGCGGCGCTTTTTAAGTAGGGGCGCAGCATGCTGCGCCCCTACAACACCGTGCAACAGGCACCCTGACCCTTGTTCTCCCCCCGGAGAAAATCCGTTTGCACACAGAAGCGACTGTATCGGTCGCTTTTGTGTTTGTAGCACTCAGTGGGGCGAGTGTATGGTGTGTAACGTATTTGTTGCGTATGCCTGAATCTTGATATGCCCCACATGAAACCCGGCAATATTTATGCGCATCTCAAGATTTTTCACGAAATATGAAGAACGTAAAGATCACTGCTGCTGAGCCTGGTTAGAAAGATGAGACGGAGGGCGATTTCTCTCATACTCCATCCCCGCTGAGAGGATTCTCGCCTTGAAACCCGATCTTAACTATCGCACTTGAGATATGAAAAAGGTAAAGAAACACCCGAAAACAAAAGAGAGACACGGCGTTCGTGTCCCTCTTTTTGCTTGATTGATGTCTTTGCGGCGCTGGCGAGCTTGCGCCTTTTCGATCAGGGGGTGCTGATCGGCGTTTCGCGCACCTGATAGCCGTTGTTCGCCATACCACCCGTGCTAAAGCCACCCGGCCCGGCGCTCTGCACAGCCACGTAATACTGCCCTGCGCCGAGGTTCAGCGGGATGGAAAGCGTGCAGGTGCCTTTGTTCTGGCAGTTGAGCGCGGTGGACGAATACCACTGCATATGCCGGGTCTGGGTTGCGCCCGCCGTCCCAATCCACACGCTGTACCACGTCGCGCCGGTCACGCCTTCAAAGCTCACCTGTACCTGTCCGCTGCTGGTTGTCGCATTCATGCTGTCTGCTGACACAAGTGAGGGCGCGTTGAAGTTCAGGACAAAGTCACCCGGTTCGCTGGTGTCCTGCGGGTTCTGTGGGCCGTTGTAGCCGTTGTTGAACGGGCCGTCGATGCTGGTGCCGCCGGGGCCTTCCGCCATGACGAACACACTGTAGCTGCCGTTGGCAAAAACCATCGCGTCGCTGAGCAGGGAGCAGGTCGTCCCGTTACAGTTCAGCCCGGCGCTGCCCTTCGCATGGACGGCGGTGTAAACCCACTGGAGCGTCGTCCAGTTCATGATGCTGATGTGATAGCGAGTCGCGTCGCTGTCGTCGTTCCAGCGAATAGTCGGGCGACCTTCATTAACACTGACCGAGATGTTGGAAGGCAGATCAGGGTCAGGCAACGTGTTCACCCGGAACTCGTCACCGCCCCAGCCGTTGTTGAATTCCCCGCCCACACTGTAGCCGCCTGGCCCCGCCGCCTGCACGAACAGGTAGTAGCGGGTGTTGTCGCGCAGGTTGACGTTCGACTGTACCTGACATTCGGTGCCTGTCGGGCTGCCGCAGACCTGCGAACGCGAGAGCCAGACCTGCACCGCGGCGCGGGTGTACTGTGCCTGGTCGAACAGCGTCTTTTCGATCACATAGACATAGAACCAGGTCGCGTTGGTGCCTTCCCCGCTCAACGTCCAGTGCGCGGTAGGTCGCAGTGTATCCGCGCCAGAAGTACGCACATCACTGACCGCACCGGGCGCAGGAATGTTCACGTTGAAGTTATACGGCCCACGCCAGCCGCAGCCGTTGGCGCGCATGTAGGCCACGTGCGCCCCATTGTAGAGACGGGTGGATTCAATGCTGCCGACCGGGTTGGCCGAGCAGGTGCCGTTGGAGCAGACCTGGCTGCCATTCAGCACACCGCTGTAGTAGTGGGGGGTACGCATATTATCGGCACGGAAGACGGCCAGTTCATAGGTCGAAACGCCATCAATTGCATTCCAGGTGTACGTCGGATTGCCCAGGCCGGAAGTCAGCGTACCGGAAGGTGAGCTGAGCGCGACCGCCGGGCGGTTGGGCAGCGGATTGCCCTCCGTCAGCGTGAAGTCATTCCCGCTCGGATTGCGGAACGCGACATTCCGATAGATGGAATCACAGTCCTGGTTGGTCGCCGCCCGCCACTCTTCCACCGTAAGGAGGGGGCCGCGAAGCAGACGGAAGATGTCGCGCGTACCGGGCGCATACCACACGTTGTTATAGCCGACATAGGTGGGAAGGAAGGTGGCCCAGTCGTTGGTTTCCAGCGTCGAGTGGACGACGGGCGTACCGCTGTCCGGCGCCATCACGATGTTGCTGTAGAACAGCAGATTGGCCGCCGGCCACAGCACCATCGGCTGGCGGGTTTCGTAATCGGTGACTCGTCTGCCGCCGTTCTGTCCCGTCAGGGTGATCTGCCCGGCATCATTTCCGTAGAAGATATTGTTATGGAAGGTCATGTTGGCTGAATTCGCTACCCGCACACCCGCGCGTTCATTATTGGAGAGGATGCTCTCACGGATCACGAACGGCCCGAGGCTGGCTTCAAGATAGAGGCCGTTGGTGGTGTTGTTGCACAGCACCGTATCTTCAATCAGGATATTGCGCACGTCGGTGTCGAACCACAGCCCATGCGCATAGTTATTGCAGGCATACAGGTTGCGATAGGTGCCGCCGCGAATGGTCAGATGCTTAAACCCTGCCGCCGCCCAACCGTACAGCTCGCCCATCGCGCCGCGCCAGTTGTTCTGGACAGCCCGTTCATTTTCGGAAAGCAGACCGTAGCTGTAGTGCGCGTCATAACCCACACGGCCATTGAGCGCATAGGTGTTGTTGCGCGTGGTCACGTTGCTGGAGCGCCCCACCCCAAGCCCACCACCATTGCTTAAGGTAAAGGTGTTGTTCTCAATCAGCACATTCTGGGTCGCATTGAAGTACACGCCGTTGTCTTCCCAGGGAGCGGCGGCGTGCTGGAAGGTAATGCCACGCACGATCACATTCTGTGCGTTAGATACATTCAGCAGTTCCTCCCGCACGGCCACCTCCACCGTCTTGCTGCCAAGCGAACTCGACAGCGCCATCAGCACGTAGTTCTGCGCTTCATCCACATAGAAGGTGCCGGGAGCGACCGCGTTCGCGCTCATGACCTGATAGAGCAGTTGGCCGTCCACAAAGATCATCTCGCGGCGGCGCACGATAGGGGCGAGGTTCACACTTTCCCAGCCCGAAGGAATGGGCATATAACCCCAGTTGTAGTTCCAGGGATGGCTGTAGTAGTTGTTGCCATGATGCGTCCAGCCCGTCCACACATCCGACCCGCTGAGAATGACCTGACCGGGCGACGCGGCTTCAAAAACGATGGCAGCGCTGGTGCGACCGCTGTACTGAATCTTTTCACGATAAGTACCCGCCGAGATCAGAATCCGCACGCCTACCCCGTTGCGGTTGAAGTTGGACGCCAGCGATTCTGCCCGGCCAATCGTGCGCACCGGGCGGTCGGACGTGCTTCCATTATTGGAGTCCGAGGCGTTGGGGTGTGACTGATTCACGTAGATGGTCTGCTGCACGTTGGCGGCGATAACTGCGCCATCGACCGCTGGCGTCATGCCGACGTTCGGGTCAGCCTGTGGCATGGGAGCGGCCTGCTGGAGGGCTGCTTCTCCGGAGATGGGATCGGTCGGTGGAGCGTTGGGGTCAACAGGAGTGGGCTGTGTATCCGGTGAGCCGAGCGGCGCACCTTCCTGTGCATGAAGGGTCGCGGGTGCAAGCGAGAGAACGCTCGCCACCAGCAGCGCCAGCAGCAGACCCGTGCAGGATGAAAGTCGGAAGCGGTGTTTTATGATAGCGAAGGACATGCGTTTTGCGTTCTCCGTTTTATACAGTCCGTGCAGCGGAAATAAGAAGGGAGATAAGATGCGCTGCGGGCTGCACCAGGTTGATTGGCATTGGAACAGGTGTTCCTTTCAGAGAAACGTCCCGGCCTGTGCCTTCACTATTGTCGTCTCAACGATATTTTAATCTTATAGGCAGATAGTACCATTCAAAATAAGCGAACCGTAAACAAACGGGTTTGTTATTTACGTTTTGCGTCCGTTTCAGTTCAGTTTAGGGTTGAATTTGTTGATGAAAAAATTCACAGCAAAAACGTTGTGAAGATTTCTTTACGGAGAATTAAAGAAGCAGTGGCACAGCGCTTTGTCATCGGGTAAAAGAAAAAGCAACTTCGACGCAAAGACGCCGAGGGACAAAGGTTCGCAAAGAAAAAGTAGCAAAAGCTGTTTTGTGAGCCTTTGCGTCAATCGTGTTGATTTGCCTCAGGCAGGTCTGCGGGCGACCACCGAGAAAAGATGCCAGTGCTTGCTGCCCCGGCAGGCGGTGGGGCCTTCCTGCTCGATTTCCTCGAAAAATTCCGTTTCCAGCGAGTCCAGCATGGTGCGCACCTGGGCTTGGCTGTGGAACGTCATCGCGGGGCTGTTCGCCCATTGATCGCGCACACCGAAAAAATTCCCGGCGAAGCGTCCACCGGGTCGCAGCGCTTGCAGCATGGTCGCCCACAGCCCGTCGAACGATTCCGGTTTACAGAACGGCAGGCTGAAGCTGGCATTAATGAGATCGGCCTGCGGGATGACCAGCGACTCGAACGCCATTGCCTGCGTCTGGATGCGCGGCAGATGTTCCGGCGGGGTGAGCTTGAGCAGGGCTTCCAGTGCGCCTTCTTCCTGATCGACCGCCAGCACTCGCCAGCCGCGCCGCAGCAGTTCGCGTGTATCACGCCCTGCCCCACAGCCGAGGTCGATAGCAAAGCGTTCGCCTTTGGCGGGTTCGGCCTCGAACAGCTCAAGCGCTTTCAGCACCAGCGCATGAGGTGGGTTATCTTTTGTGGCCTGATAGTAATCGCTCCAACTGGCGTTCGCGTTGGAGGGCTGCTCTTGTTGAGACATAGAACCTCTCACATAGACACAACATTCGACACAAAGAAATAAAACGAGTTGACGCAAAGGCGCAAAGAGGCAGAGGTTCGCAAAGAAAGTTGATAACAGGTCGTAGAGAACAGGCGCACACGCGGGTGTAACTTCTCCAATCGAACAGGAGGAGTCATTTATCCCGAAATGCTTTGCGAGTCTTTGCGTTCTCTGCGTCAATCCCTTCTCTTTTCTGTGCACTTTTGCGTCAAATCTTTTGCTTTGTTCCCCTAGCGCGGGCGGTGATGATAGCCCAGGATGATTTTCGCTACCGCGCGTGCCACGTTCGAGGTGGTGTATTCAGCGGGCGGCGTCCAGTCGGCAGGCGTGTTCAGCACCACATTCACCGCCCGCAGCAGATCGTCCGGCTCCGCGCCGGAGAGCATGTTGCTGCCCGCTTCGATGGTTTCCGGGCGTTCGGTCACATCGCGCAGCGTGACGTTGGGCACGTTGAAGATGGCGCATTCTTCCTGCACGGTGCCGCTGTCGCTGATGACACAGCGGGCGGTCTGCTCCAGCCGGACGAAATCGAAGAAGCCAAACGGCGCACACAGCCGCACCTGCGCTTCATCCACCTGCATGTTAAAGCGCTTGATCTTATCTGCCGTGCGCGGGTGCAGGCTGACGATCACGGGCTGGCTGTACTGCTGCGCGATGCGATGCAGCCCGGTCAGCAGCTTGCCCAAGCGCGTGGGTTCATCGACATTTTCTGCCCGGTGCATCGTCACAAGGAAGAATTCGCGCGGCTGGATTCCAAGCGTATTGAGGATGGCGCTCTGTTGAATCGACGGCTGGAACGTTTGCAGCACGTCGTAGATCGGGTTGCCTGTGACGAAAATGCGCTGCCGTTCGATGCCTTCCCGCACCAGATTATCCTTGCTGCGCTCGGTATAGGGCAGCAGGACATCGCTGCTGTGGTCGATGATGCGGCGGTTGATCTCTTCAGGGATGCGGTTGTCGTAGGCGCGGTTGCCCGCTTCCATGTGAAACACCGGGATTCCCATGCGGGCGGCGACGATGGCGGAAAGGCCGCTGTTGGTATCGCCTAGGATCAGCAGGCGGTCGGGGCGTTCGCGTTCCAGAATTTCACCCGCGCGGGTGATGATCTGCCCGGCCTGATCGGCAAAACCAGAGGCCTGAATACCGAGGTGAATATCGGGCGGGCGCACCCCCAATTCCTGAAAGAAGATGTCGCTGAGGTTGGGGTCATAGTTCTGCCCGGTATGGACGAGGATTTGCTGGCAGAAGCGGTCAAGCTGCTGAATGACGAGGCACAGGCGGATGATCTCCGGGCGGGTGCCGAACAGGGTCATGATTTTCATGCGTGGTTGCGTCCGTTGTACGAAGGGTCATAGATGCCCTCACCCCGTTGCAATCTAACCACAAACACAAATGGTATGTTGTAGGGGCGAGGCATACCTCGCCCCTACAAGCACGTTCGTTGGTAGGGGCGCACCCATGTGTGCGCCCATGTACGCCGTAGTGTTGCAGGACACGATATACCGTGTCTCTACAAGGGTTTGGGGTGAGGGCATATCAGCCCTCTATCATAACACCTTCTGCACGGTGAGGAAGTTATCGCGCTCGGCGTTGGCCTTCTCAACTGCGTCATTCGACCCCAGCACCACGACGTTCGACTGGTGGTTGAGCGCTTCCAACGCCTGCGCGAAGGTGTAGAAATCCTCCATTGTGGTGGTGAGGAGTTCCTCGCGCATCTGCTGGCGCATCGCGTCCGTGTCGCCCGTCAGATAACGCTGCATGGCGGAATAGCCTTTCGCATCCGGCAGTTGATAAGCGTCGATGTCACCAATCGCGCCGATGATGGCGCGCCCGACTTCATCGTCGCTCAGTTCCAGCCCATGCAGGAAGTGCGCCGCATTACGATAATTTTCCATCGTGCCAAGCAGATTCGGGTCGCGGTAAGAGAGATAGCTGAACACGCCGCTGGCACGATCAAAGACGCAGAAGCCGCCATAGGCCCCGCCCTGTACCCGGATTTTGTCCCATAGATACGTCGTGCGCAGGTAGCGCCAGATCACTTCCGCCGAACCGTCCAGTTGATAACCCACGTCGTAGAGGTTACCACCCATCGCCACGTAGTTGACCTGCGCCGGGATGGTCAGCCCTTCGTTCTTACGGGTCATCTCAGGCGACCACACCGCCTGCTCGACCTCATCTTCGGGCAGCGCGGCGGCGAACTCGGCCAACTGCGGCTGAACCGTCTGCCAGTTGGCCGCATCCAGCGTGACGTTAAACAGGGTGTTGGTCTGTGTGATGAGATGGGTGCGCATGGCTTCCAGCTTCGCCAGCACCGACGGCCAATCCTGCTCGACCGCCGCCGCCAGTTCGCGGGTGAACAGCAGATTGTCGATGCCGTTGATCTGTTCGCTTACCCATCCGGCTTCGGTCAGTTGGGAGGCGAGGCGCGTAAACACGACCTGATGGCCGCTGGGCACGAGGCTGGCTTCCTTGCCCGCCTTCTGCCGCAGCACCAACTGTAGAAAGCGTTCGGGGTTATCAAAGCGTGTCGTGAGCAGAATGTCGCGCAGAACAGCCAGCAGATCGCCCACCTGCGGCACGGTCGATTTCGCCCGCAGCACCAGCCAGGCCGTCGCGTCCTTCGTCCCGAAGCGCGTGGCCGTCAGCGGATTGGCCGTGATGCCGCCCGTCCTGCTGCCGATGCGCTGCGACAGGCGCACGAAATCCTCGCTCTCCGTTCCCATCTCGATCAGCGCCCGCCCGAACAGGTTGACCAGCGGCAGCAAATCCGCCGGGAGCGCGCGCAGATCAAACGCCACATCCAGATACACAATGCCGTTGGTGAACAGGTCATGATAGAGCGTGTTCACGCCCCCGACTTCCAGTTCAGCCAGCGGAGTAGGTTTGTTCTCGCGCTCGATGTCGGAAGGCCTGAGGCTGGGGATGCTCGCCAGCGCTTCGGGCGTGTCCTGCTCATCCTGCAAGGCTTTGATCCTGCGCGTGTTGTCGAGGACAGCCTGCACGTCGGAGGGCGCCATGCCTTCCTTCGCCAGCGCCAAACGCTCCTTCTCCGCCTCGTCAAGCTGGCGGTTCATTTCCGGGTCAGGCTCCAGCAAAACGGTGACGCGGTGGGGGTTATCCAGCAGGTGCTGCCGGATGAGGTTCTCAAAGAAGCGTTCGCTGTTCACCTGTTCCCTGACCTTTTGCAGTGGAGCTTCAAACGCCAGCGCACGAATCGGGTCGCCGCCGTGCTGCCAGGTGGGGAGCATTCCGAACAGCAGCGCCAGCCCGCGCGGGAACTGGCCGGTGTTGTTCTCGCGCAGGTTGAACTCAATCGTATTGAGCGAGGCTTCCACCTGGAGCGGGTCGATCCCGTTCTGCGCCAGGTCGCGCAGCGTCTCCAGCACCAGGCTTTCCACCCTGTCCGCGTCGGCCAGGTCGATGTTCTTCAGCCCCACGCCGAAGGTCGTCTGGCGAATCTGGGACGAATAGCCGCCCCCGGTCACGTCTTCACCCAGGCGCGAATCCAGCAGTGCCTTGCGCAGCGGCGAGGCAGGCGTACCCAGCAGGATGTGATTCAGGACGGTAAAGGCCATCTTCATGTCCAGATCAACCGTCTCCCCCAGCATCCAGTTCACCGTGAGGAAGGCTTTCTTTGCCGTGTCCTCGCCCGACGGATAGCTGTGGCGGATGCGGCGCGGTTCATCAAAGCGGGTTTGCAACTCGACGGTCGCGTTCACATCCCTGCGCTCGAAGGCGCTCAGATAGCCATCCATGCGGCGCAGGCGTTCTTCGGGATCGTCGTCACCGTAGAAGTAGATCAGCGCATTGGAGGGATGATAGAACGTGTCGTAGAAGTTTCTGAACTGTTCATAGGTGAGGTCGGGCATGACGACCGGATCACCGCCGGAGAAGTTCGCGTAGATCGTATCGGGGAACAGACCACGCGAGGCAGCACGGGCAAGGTGTGGCTCCGGCGAGGAGAGCGCCCCTTTCATCTCGTTAAAGACCACGCCCTTATAGATGAGGGGGTTGCTGCTGTCTTCCAGTTCATAGTGCCAGCCCTGCTGCATCAGCGTTTCGGGCGTGATGCGCGGGTAGAAGACGGCATCGATATAGACATCCAACAGGTTATAGAAGTCCTGCAGGTTGGTGCTGGCGAAGGGGTAGCTGGTCTTGTCGGAGAAGGTGATCGCGTTGAGGAAGGTGTTCACCGAGCTTTTCAACAACTGGACGAACGGCTCCTTGACCGGGTATTTGTGTGAGCCGCACAGGACGGAGTGTTCCAGGATATGGGGCAGTCCAGTGGAGTCCTCCGGCGGGGTGCGGAAGGTGATGCCAAAGGATTTATTCTCGTCGTCGTTTTCCAGCGAGAGCAGTTCCGCCCCGGTTTTCAGATGGCGGTACAGGCGAGCGCGGGTATTCAGTTCAGGAACATGTTGATCCGCAAGCAGTTCAAACCCGTGTGACATGCGTTTCCTCGTTTGACCAAATTTGAATGTTTAACTTTTCACCATCTTAACATATCTCCCCGCTTCATCACCACAGAGGGCAAATACAAAGCCGTAATCCAAAAAGCTTTGGAACTGCGCAAAGCCCATCGAAGAAATGCAAAAAGTTTTTGAACCACAGAGACACAGAGGACACGGAGGAGTGCACAAAGCAGTAATCGCCTGACTCACTGATGCTTTCAGGTTTCCTTGAAAAATCGTTAGAGTCCGAAACCTTAATGAAGAAAACATGAAGCTGGCTGTAGGATACAAGTATTAATTTAAAATTAATTATTGATTGTTGAGATCGCTTTAATTTTTTGATCGTTAAGGAAAAGTCTCAGCCATGCGTCGCACCATCACACTGCTGATTACACTGCTGCTCACCGTTTCGTTCTTCAGCGTTTTTTCCACCAGCACCGCCCAGGCCAGCGGCGGCAACACCATCCAGATTCCCTCGATTGGCGTGGATGCGCCGATTGTCACCCTGAATATCCGCGCCTTCCCCGATGGCAGCGTGACCTGGGATACGACCGCGATTACCTCGCAGGTGGGTTATCTCAACGGCACATCGTGGTTCGGGCGGGGCGGGAATGTCGTGCTCGGCGGTCATTCTGAACTGGCGGAGCGCGCCCCTGGCGTTTTCTTCCGGCTGCATGAAGTGGCCGTTGGCGATGAAGTGATTGTGACCGTCGATGGCAGCGAACGCCGCTACACCGTCACCCGCGTGTTTGAGGTCGATGAAACTGACCTGAGCATCCTCAACAGCGCCAGCAGCGAACGCCTGACCATCATGACCTGCTCTCGTGCTTCGTATGCAGGTGGCGCTTATCCCCGCCGCACGGTCGTGATCGCGGTGCCAGCTTAAATTAACCTGAGTTTCGGATAGCTCTACTCAAGCCACTTAAACAACAACCTCACCCCCCGACCCCCTCTCCACTCCGTAGAGAGGGGGAGCAGAACGAGTCAGAAAGGTTCTTTAAGTCCCCCTCTCCCTAAGCGAAGCGACGAAATGGGGAGGGGATTTAGGGGTGGGGTTTCTACCACGAAACCGTTCCAAAACTCAGGTTAAGCGGGGACAACCCAGCGGGTCGCCCTATGGTTCGCTCGTTCTGGTTTTTCCCTCAGCGCAGCGCGGGCAGATCAGCCACAGCGGTACGCGCTTCTGCTTCGGTCATCGGCCTGTTGAACAGCGGGCCGTGCGGCTCTGTCCAGCGGGCAGTATAGAGGTCGCCTAAGTCCCAGACGAAGAACCCGGTATCGGCGGCGATCTGCGTAGCAACGGCCTTCGCGTCGGCATCATCCCCGCTGATGAAGGCCACCAGCGGCGGATTTTCGTGGTGACGGTTGGCGATGTGCTGATACCAGATGTGGTTATAGACCTTGACCGTCTTCGCGCCGGGCAGCTTCCCGGCGATTTCTTCCGCCGCCGTGCCGCCTTCGGCATAAGCGGGGCCGGTCGAGGTATAGGGATTCACGGTGTCGATCACGATTTTGCCGGCCATCGACCCGGCAGCGCTGAGGGCGTTATCCAGTTCACGATAGGGCGGCGACAGCACGATCACATCGGCAAAGGCGACCGCTTCCGCTGGAGTCCCCCAGCGCGACGAGTCCCCTGCTTCGGTGGCAAGCTGCTGCAATTTTTCCTCTGAGCGGGAAAAGCTGTAAAAGACTTCGTGCCCGGCCTGCGCCAGCAGTTTCCCGACGTTCGCCCCGATATTGCCCGATCCAATAATCCCGATTTTCACGACGGTTTCTCCTGAGGAATAGGTATTGTCCAATCCTAGAGATATTGATGCAATAACATCTTACAGAGTGGATGAGGTCGGTCAGATGAACTGCTGGAATATGAGGCATTCAGGAGAACGCCGGGACGTAAGCCTTTCGTAAGGGATTTTTAAGACCTGTGTCACCCGTCCGGCTGACCCTTTTCAAGGCGGGACAGGCTGCCTTTATTTTAAGGAAACAGGCTCATGAACAGGGACAACATCATCCGCATCATCACCATCGATCATCATCCGCTCGCGCATCTTGGAATCGAGGTCATGCTCAGGAACGCACCTGACATCTGGGTGGCGGGTCAGGCGCACAACGCAGCTGAAGCGATTCGACTCTGTCAGGAAATCTGCCCCGATGTGGTGCTGCTGGGGCTGAACATGCCCGAAACGGACGGCGTGGCACTGACGCACGATCTGCTGCGGGTGCATCCCGGCACGTCGATCCTGGCGCTGACGTGTGCTGACCGGGCGAACTCGATTGTGAATGTGCTGCAGGCCGGGGCGATCAGTTATCTGTTCAAGAACGTCTCCGCCGATACGCTGATTAAGGCCATTCGCACGACGCATCAGCGCCAGCCCGTGCTGACGCCAGAAGCGATGCAGGCACTCGTCCGCGCTTCCCGCCATCCGCGCCTGCCGGGGGAAGACCTGACCGAGCGCGAACGGGAAATCCTGGCGCTGATGGTCAAGGGGCTGAACAACACCAAGATCGCCGAACGGCTGGGGGTAAGCCCATTCACCGTGAAGAACCACGTCAGCCGCATTCTGGACAAAATGGCGGTGGCAAGCCGCTCAGAGGCGGTCGCGCTGGCCGTGCAGCATCAGGTAGTCCGGGTGGACTAGGGCGGCGGTGCTATCCAAAAATAGGTCTGGTGGGCGCACGAGTGCATCATGTGGGTCCCTTCTGGAGGCATTATCTTCATAGTGTAGCCCGGTCGTCGGGCTGCCTTGATGGTTATTCAGGGGGAACCTTATGAAGTTGCTTGCTCGTTTATGGTTTGTTTTGCTGCTCGTGGTGGTGCTGATGCTGACGGCAGTCACCTCTTTTGCGCAGGAAGGAACGCCCGAAGGCGAACCCGCCCCCGGCATCGGTGATGATGCCGCGCCTGCCCCGCCCTCGATTGGCGCTGATGTCCCGCTGACCTACTTTGGCCCCGCGCCCTCCACCGTTCAGCGTGAACTGATCGGCCCGTATCAACTGGTGACTGCCGGGACGATTGACCAGGACGCCGGGACGATCACGCTGCCGCTCTATCAGGGGCAGATGACGACGGGCGAAACCGTGTGGTACGTCCTCATCGACACCAACGATGAAGCCAACGCCGCCGCGCTCGGCCTGAATTTCTCCGCCAAGCTGGGCTTCGCGGATGTGGGTCGTGCGGTGCGCCCGGCACGTCTGGAGCAGGACTTCAGCGTGACGTTCGAGCGCGGCACGGTCGATTTTTCGCCCGCACACAGCATCACCGCTGGCGAAGCGCCCAACTACTTCCCGCCAGCGGCCTTCCAGCCCGGCGCGGTGGGTGATGAGTTCTACAGCCCGCTGATGAAGCTGACCAACGCGGGCGGCTACGTCTATAACGCGCCGATTGTGGCCTACAACGTGAGCGCCGATCAGCTCAACGCCTTCTGCGCGGGCAATCCCGATAAGACCCTCGTCCATGACAAGACCGTTCGCATCTGCCCGCAGGAAGGCACGGTCACGCTGGAACTGACGCTCGGCTTCAGCTTCGCCCGCCCGGTGTGGTATCTGAGCATGGACGCGAGTGTTGATCTGGCGGCGGCGATGGAAGTCGTCACGCTGGCGCCCGGCCTGGCCGATATTCCGGTCGGCGGCGATGACAGCTTCGTGAGCGCGGTGGAGCGCATCTTCCCGGTCGTCAACGGCCCGACGGGCGTGGATAATCCGCAGCGCCAGGGCTTCAACAGTGCGCTGGCGGGTGAGGGTGGCCCGCTCAATACGCTCGGCGGCATCCCGACCATTGCCACTGACTACAGCCCGCTGTGGGATCTGAACCCGGTCGTCTGGACGCAGGAAGCCATCGACCTGGGCTACCGCAGCCGCGTGACCGAAGAATTCTTTATCCTCGGTCTGGTGCAGGACGGCTGGCTGACCGGGCTGGACGGCGGCGAATTCGGCTCCGTCGGCATCATCGTCAACTGCCCGGTGGTGTTCCGCTTCCTGTAAGCACGTTTCTTACAGCAGAAAACAAGGTGTGGGAGCGGCTGCTCCTGCACCTTTGCGCTTCCGCCTTCTCCCCTCTTTGTAAAATCGCACATGTCTTCCCACAAGATCGTTTACTGGAGATAACCCCATGCGAAGACTCTCCCTCATCCTGACTTTCATTCTGGTGCTGCTCATGAGTACCACCCTATCCGCGCAGGCCGATTTAGCGCTGACCCGGCTGGACGAAGACGTGGATTATGCCGTCCAGTGGATGCAGCTTTTATACAACCGCGTCGAGGGCGAAAGCCGCAACGTCCCGCAGGCCGCCCGTATTTATGCTTATGCAGGCGTGACGCTCTATCTGGCGCTGATGCCGACGATGACGCAACCTGTGCTGGACATCGCTCAACTGAACGATCTGCCGCCGCTGCCGGAAGCCGATCCGGCGCTGGACTATGACGGCCTCTCGATTGTCAACGGTGCACTCAGCACGGTCATCCCCGGCTTGATGGCGCCGCTGGAAAATCGCGGGACGATCACCACAACCAACAACTTCAACACGGCGGAATCCAACGGAACGCGGCGGGCGGTCAGTGCCGTGAGCGGGCGGCAGTATGGCGAACGGCGGCGCGAGGTTGACGGTGCGACGGTGGATCGCTCGGTGGCGTATGGCGAACAGCTCGGCCAGGCGATTCTGGAGTGACGGCTCACCCCGCTAAAGCGGGGCGCTTCTCAGACTACGCTTGACCGAGGGGTCTACGTTAGCGCCTGACCGATGCGTCCCATCGGACGTGACCGCTAAAAGCAGGATATTCAGGGCGGCATTCACGTCACGGTCAGCCGTGAAACCGCAATGAGGACAGTCATGCACACGAACCGACAATGCTTTTTCAGCCACATTCCCACATTGACTGCACCTCTGCGAGGTGTTGTAGGGATTGACTTTCACCAACTGAACCCCGGCCTGAAAAGCCTTGTAATCCAGCAGGTCGCAAAACATCCCCAAACTCACATCATGTGCCGCACGAGCGAGATTAGTATTTCTGAGCATGAAAGCCAGTTGCAACTGTTCCAGGGCGATCAATCCATAAGTGGTCACCAACCAGAACGTTACTTTGTGCCACCAATCACGCCGCTGGTTAGCAATATGCTCATGTTCTTTCGCCAGTTGCGCGATTGCCTTTTCACGCCGCTTGCTGCCTTTTTTGCGCCGGGCGACTTTGCGCTGCAAGCGTTTCAGACGTTTAAGCGACTGTTTGAGATAGTGCGGACTGTCAACAATCTCTCCGTCGCTCAGTGCCAGCGCATGGTGAATACCCACATCAATCCCAACCGCCGGGTTTTCAGACGGTTCAATCTCGACATCAGCACATTCCACCTGGAAGGCGACGTACCAGCCCGACGGCTTCCGCGTCAGGATAATGTTCTTCAGCTTGCCTTCTGGCGGGGGACGATGCCATTTGATGCTGATTTCCCCGACGTTTTGAAGGTACAGCGAACCATCTTCCCGGACACTCGCGCCATCACCGGGTTTGTAGTTGACGGTGTTGAAAAAGCGGTGGCCTTTAAAGCGCGGTTTGCCACGCTTCCCTTTGAGAAATTCGCGGTAGGCTTTGTCCAGACGACGCAGCACTTGTTGTCCAGCGCTCATGTTCAGCAACCGCAGCGGATTATCCTCAGGCTGCTCATTCCGCCAATCGCGCCACATGGCCGCCTGCTCGTTGTACGTGACGTTGTAGCGCGACTCGTTCCAGCGTTTCCGGCGGTAATCCAGGGCACGGTTGTACAGCCATCGCGCCATCTCCAGAATCGCATTCAGGCTCGTTTGCTGCTCATCAGTGGGATAACAGCGATACTGGTAGGTGCGTATCATCTATTGCCCCTTCTGCTCATCAATGTAGCGCCGGATTGTTTCCGCCGATACATGACCCGCCGTGCCGACATAGTAGGAGCGTGTCCACAGGGACGGCAGACGGCTTTTCAAATGCGGAAAGGCTTTTCGCAGTTGATAGGCGGTAGACCCTTTAAGGCGAAACATGATTTGAGCAATCGCAATTGTTGGCGGGAACGTGGCAAACAAATGAACGTGATCCGGTTGCACGACCAATTCCAGAACACGCCCACCCAATTTTTCCACCTCTTGGGGAATCAGTTCAGTCAGGTATTTGCCAACATCGCCAGCCAACACAGGACGGCGAAATTTCGGGCACCAGACGAGGTGGTAGTTGATGTGGTAGTGGGCGTGGCGGGTTCGTTCGCTCATTGTAAACGAACTTTAGCACATCGTCTTGCAGAGAGCAAGCATTCGTTTCATTGGTAAGGTGCGTTTCGGCTTCCCCACCCGGCTTAAGCCGGGTGTCCCCGCCGAATTTTTCTATGGGCGGCAGGCGATGGCTTTATCGACACCCGCGCCATGACTTACACCCCACCAGCAGGCGAAGGGTTGTGGGTGAGCAACACCGAAGGCCTGCCAGCGATGGAACCGTACTGGGGGCGGCTGCGCCCGTTCCTGCTGGCCGCTGCCGAAACCTGCCGGGTCGCGCTGGATGTGCCCTTCGACAGCGACCCCGGCTCCACCTTTCACATGCAGGCGATGGAAGTCTACCTGATGTCGCAGACGCTCACCGAGGATCAGCGGGAGATGGCCGCCTTCTGGGATGAGCGCGTGGGCGAAAGCGGCACGGCCAGCGGGCACTGGATTTATGTGCAGAATTTGCTGGTGGATTATCTCGATCTGTCACTGGAAGAAGCGGCCACGATGTACGCGCTGACCGGGGCGGCGATGGCCGATGCCTTTATCTCCGCATGGTCGCTCAAGTATGAGGCGAATCTGCTGCGACCGGAAAGCTACATCAACGCCGCGCTCGATCCCTACTGGGAGCCGCTGCGGCAGACCCCGCCCTTCCCGTCCTATCCGTCGGGTCATGCCGTGCTGGGCGGCGCGGTGGCGGAAGTGCTGACGGCTCTGCATGGCACGGTCGCCTATACCGACCGCTACGGGGTGCAGTATGGGATGCGGGCGCGGCATTACACTTCGTTCCATGCGGCGGCCTATGAGAACGCACTGTCGCGGCTGTACGCCGGGGTGCATTACCGCGTCGATATGGAAAACGGCCTGGAACAGGGTGAGTGTGTCGGGCAGGTGGCGACGGCTGCGCTGCTGGGAGAGTGAAGGCTAAACCCCTATAAAACGAAAGGGCATCCGCTCAACCAGCCGGATGCCCACTGTCTTGGGGGAGACGTTTACGTAATCAAGCACAGAAGGGTCGCACGCCCTTCTCTGCCTTATTACCAGAGGTTGGGAAGGGTGTTCCTTTTGTCGCCCGGTTGTTCAGGTGCGATGGGGCTGCGTTGACCGGATTGATCGATGGAGGGCGAACCGTTTTGGCTCGGTTCGCCCGGTTTTATTGATTTAGGCGTTACGCACTTGAATCTTCGCCCTCACCCTAAATAGCGTTGTCCGGTACTCTAAAAGGAGTTATGAAAGTTCACAACGGCTCATTTGCCCTCACCCTAAATCCCTCTGCAAGAGGCGCTCTCCCTCAGGGAGAGGGACTTAACACGCTTCCCCGGTCTTCT
>JANRLJ010000110.1:0-7850 GCA_033762735.1 bacterium
CTCGGCGCACCCTGCCCCGTCGCTGTAGATGTTTGCAGTTCCAGCCGGACTTCGGACAGGCGACGCGCCGTACTCAACTTGCGGTCTGGCCGCCGTATGGCAGTTGCGCTCTACCTGTCCAAAATTATGATACCACCTGTATGGCAGAGATTTAACGGTCGGTCAACGCTGCCCCGCTTGTAGAAGTGGTGAACTTTAAGGTAATTATCGGTACGGGCGTAGCGCGCTACGCCCGTACATCTCCCTGATTTTCACCACTCCCCCGCTTGTGGACTGAACGGCCTGTGTGGTAACTTTCGGCTGTAAGTGCTTTTCAGCCGTCGATGAAAAAAGGGAGCAGGACACTCCATGCCAGCAAAAAAGCCGGTCATGTTAATGATATTGGACGGGTGGGGCATCCGTGAATTTGAACATGGGAACGCCGTTAAACAGGCCAAAACGCCAAACTTCAGCACCTGGCTGAGCACCCGCGAACGCTCCGTGATTGATGCATCTGGTGAGGCGGTCGGCCTGGTGCCCGATCAGATGGGCAACTCCGAGGTCGGGCACCTGAATCTGGGCGCGGGGCGGGTGGTGTATCAGGACATCACCGAGATCGACAAGGCGATTGAGGACAATTCGCTGGCGGTGAAAGCGGGACTCGTCCAGGCGATGCAGAAGGTCAAGGCGAATAATTCCAACCTGCATCTGATCGGCCTGCTGGGGCCGGGCGGTGTCCACAGCCATCAGCGTCACCTGAACGCCCTGCTCGATATCAGCAAGCAGTACAGCATCACCCCTGTCATCCATGTCATTACCGACGGGCGCGATACCCCGCCCACCAACGGGATCGATTATTTCGGTCTTCTCAAGGCCAAGCTGCAAAGCACGGGCGGCGTGGTTTCAACCGTGATGGGCCGTTACTACGCGATGGATCGGGATAAGCGCTGGGAGCGCACCCGGCTGGCGTATGAAGCGATGGCCTTCCGCAAGGGCAGCCGCTTCCCCACGCCTGAAGCTGCGATTGAAGCCTCTTATGCTCAGAACGTGACCGACGAATTCATTGTCCCGGTCGTTATCGAAGGCGACGACGAAGCGCTGCGCATCAAGCCCGGCGATGTGCTGATCTTCTATAACTTCCGCGCCGACCGGATGCGCCAGATCGTCAAGGCCTTCGCCTTTAAGGGACAAAACACCTTCACCGAAAGCGAATTTATCGACAACCTGCACCTGCTGACCTTCACCGAATATGAAGAAGGCCTCCCGGTGGATATTCTCTTCGGCAAGGAAATCCTGACCAACACACTGGCAGAGGTCATCAGCAGTGCAGGTCTGAAACAGTATCACAGCGCGGAGACGGAAAAGTATCCGCACGTCACCTTTTTCTTCAATGGCCGCCGCGAAGACTCCTTCCCCGGCGAAGACCGCCGCATCATCCCCTCACCGAAGGTGGCGACCTATGACCTCCAGCCAGAGATGAGCGCCTACGAACTGACCGAAGCGACACTGGAACGGCTGCGCACCCATGATGATGACTTTATCCTGGTGAACTTCGCCAATCCTGACATGGTCGGTCATACCGGATCACTGGAAGCGGCGATCAAAGCGGTGCAGGTGGTGGATGAATGTGCCGGGAAGCTGGTCGAAGCCGTAAACGCCAAAGGCGGCGTGGCGATTGTGACCGCCGATCATGGCAACTGTGAGCGGATGATCGAGGAAATGACAGGCGAACCCCACACTTATCACACGACCAACCCTGTCTCACTGTTCGTGATTGGCGATGGCTACTATCTGCTGCACCCGCGCGGCAAGCTGGCGGATGTCGCGCCGACTGTGCTGCACTTGCTTGGCTTGCAGCAGCCGACCGAAATGACCGGGCGCAGCCTGATCGAATTCCCACGCGAGTAAATCTGAACCGCAGAGACGCGGAGAGCGCAGAGGAAAATTTGCCATTCCCTCCGCGTTCTTTGCGTCTTGGCGGTTCAATATCTTTTTATCGACCGACGAGGATGACCACCGAGCGCGGACCGACAATAAAGTACTGCTGATCTTCGATGACAGGCTCCGTGCCCGGCTCACAGATGTTGTGTGGAGCACCGGAGCTGGTGTTGGCGAACACGCGCCAGTACATGCCCTGTGGCAGCGCAGGTATTTCAAATGTGTGCGTCTCCCAGTGCATGTTCATGGCGACATAGACCATGTCGTCCTGCACGGTGCCGTTAACCGCATGATTGCCATCCAGCATAAAGGCCAGCGTGCGCACGTACTCTGCCCAGTCCGCATACCATGCCCGCACCCCGTGCCAGCTAATATCGGGATAACCGCTGCCCACCACATCACGGTGATAGAAATGGTGCTTGCTGCGCAGCACTGGATGCGCATGGCGGAAGGCAATACACTGCTGGAAGAAGTAGAACAGGTCACTGTTGGCTTCCAGTTGTGACCAGTCAAACCAGTTCAGTTCATTATCCTGACAGTAGGTGTTGTTGTTGCCGTGCTTGGTGTGGGCAATCTCATCTCCCATCAGCAGCATCGGCACACCCCGGCTGACCATGAGCAGCGCGACCGCGTTCATCATCAGCCGCCGCCGCAGGGCATTGATCTCAGGATCGTCCGTTGGCCCTTCTATGCCACAGTTCCAGCTATAGTTGTCGTTCGCGCCGTCGCGGTTGTCCTCACCGTTGGCTTCGTTATGCTTGTCGTTGTACGAGAACAGATCGGCCAGGCTGAAACCGTCATGGCAGGTGATAAAGTTGATCGAAGCCGAAGCCCCCCGGTCGCCATACAGACCGGGCGAACCGGCGATACGCTCTGCAATGTCGCCAATCAGGCCACTGTCGCCCTTGAGCCAGCGCCGAATGGAATCGCGGTATTTCCCGTTCCACTCCGCCCAGCGTCCATAAGCCGGGAACGTCCCAACCTGATACAACCCGCCCGCGTCCCAGGCTTCCGCGATTAATTTACAGTTCGCCAGCACCGGGTCATGCGCGAGGGCTTCGATCAGCGGCGGGTTGCGCAAGGGATGCCCATGCTGGTCACGCCCCAGAATCGAGGCCAGATCGAAGCGAAAACCGTCAATGTGATATTCCGACGCCCAGTAGCGCAGGCTGTCCAGCACCATCTGCCGCACGACCGGGTTGTTGCAGTTCATCGTATTGCCCGTACCACTGAAGTTCAGATAGCGACCGTCGGGCGTGAGGATGTAGTAGACCTTGTTGTCCAGCCCGCGATAGGAAACGGTATGGCCGAGTTCGTTGCCTTCTGCTGTGTGGTTATAGACCACATCCAGAATCACTTCGATTCCGCTGCGGTGCAGTTCGCGGATAACGGTCTTGAGTTCGTCCATCTGCAAACCATGCGCCCCGGTCGCGGCAAAACCTGCTTTCGGCGCGAAGAAACCGAGGCTGCTGTAACCCCAGTAATTCAGCAGTTTTTCCCCGGTGTAAGGGTTGATCCGGTCATATTCAAACTCATCAAACTCAAAGATCGGCATGAGTTCGATACAGTTTACGCCGAGTTCCTTCAGGTAAGGAATTTTTTCACGAATGGCCGTAAAAGTGCCGGGATGCCGCACACCAGAAGAGGGATGCTGCGTGAACCCGCGCACGTGCATTTCGTAAATCACGAGGTCTTCGATTGGAATGTGCGGGGGGTGGTCGATGCCCCAGTCGTAATCTTCGTGGCCGAGGCGGGCGCGGTGCTGATAAGGGGTATTGAAGTCGGGGAGTTCGCCCCAGATGTCCCGCCCGGTAATCAGTCTTGCATAGGGGTCGAGCAGCACATTGGTAAAGTCGAAGCGGTGGCCTTCGTGCGGTTTATGCGGGCCATCCATCCGAAAGCCGTACTCGAACATCTCCGCATCGATGTCATACACGACCATTGCGAAGACATGACCTACGCGGAATTCAGGCGGAAAGGGAATTTCTGCGGCAGGGTCGGGCGCATCCCTCGCATAAAGCACAAGGGTGCAGGCGGTGGCATGACGCGAAAACACGGCAAAGTTGATGCCGCCGGGGACGAACGTCGCGCCGAAGGGCAGCGGCTTCCCGGCGCGTAGCCGGAAATCACCGTAACTGTGGGTGGGTTCGTTGTCTATTCGTCCCTGTGTATCCATTGCCTCATGCTGCTAATGCGCGCAGTCCTGCGTTTCGTGAGTCGAAAGTGGTGAAACAATCGAGAAAACCCGTGATTGCCATCACGTCGCGTACTTCTTCAGAGAGGCCAGCGATGACAACGTTGCCAATGTTATCGCGGATACGGCGGTAGAGCAACAACAGAATGCGCAGTCCTGCGCTGGACATATAGGTGACGTTAGAGAGATCAAGCAGAATTTTGGAGTTCTGCTCCGCAAGTGACAGGATATGCTGCTGGACATTCGACGCATTGGTCGAATCCAACTGACCTGTCATTTCCACCACTGTGATCTGCCCGACTTTTTCTACGTTGATATCCATGTTGGTTGCCACCGATCATTAATCTATAATTGATTATACACGAAAATTAACGGGTGTGAGTTAATGGAAAGAAAACGTTTACCTCACCTTTTGCTGACAACTATAACCCTTTCTTTAGTCAAAAGTCACTAGACTCAGCGTAAATTTTTTATGAAAATTTTCAGCTTCTCTTATTTTTGATATTAAATCCTGATGCACTACATGCACAGCTTTGTGACTGGCTTTGCAACTTGATTATAAAGGGTTGATACAGGCTCGTCTTCAGTCTTAAGTCGCAGGGGCAGCGTTGTCTGTTAAGATGGAACACAGACATCGACAACCAAACCATCCATGAGGAAAACACGCTATGTCGGCCTTCGCAACCATTCGCGGCGTCCCCAATGCCCCTAATATCACCGAAATTAACGTCCGTTCCGCGCCTACCACCACCGCCAGTCTCGTCTTTAAAAAGCCCGTCGGCCTGGGCGGTTTAGCCATTTCCAGCGTTCAGCCCGATGCCGCCAACAGCAACCTCAACGGGAAAACCTATCAGTGGTTCGAGGTGACGTTCCCGGAAGGCATCAAAGGCTGGGTGCGTGATGATCTTCTCGAAGTCGAAGGCGACCTGACGCAGTTCGGTTATGGGATAGTCGCGCAGCGCAGTTTCGCTTTCGCCCTCACGCGCCAGATGATGCAGGGCGCTGCGGCCCCGGCTCAGCCCCCCTCTGCCACACAGCCAGCCCCCACCCCGCAGCCTGCCCCGGCAGCGCAGCCCACCCCTGCGCCTGCGGTTCAATCCACTGCCCCGGTCGTCACAAAACCCACCACCGCCCCGGTCGCCGTTGACCTCGAACGGATTAAAAAGGCTTCCTTCGCCGTGACTGCCGCCTTTGAAGGGACGGGCTATGCTGCTTATAACAATTATGATGCGGGCGTTATCAGCTACGGCCTGATTCAATTCACGCTGGCATCCGGGAGCCTGGTGGGTGTGATCGATAAATACCTCGCTACGTCCAACAGCCCAACGGCCAATCAGCTCCGCGCTTATCAGGAACGCATCCGCGCCCGCGACGAGTCGCTGCGCAATGACAACCAACTGAAACAGATTTTGCTCGCTGCCGCGAATGAGCCGGAAATGCGTGCCGCACAGGACGAAGCCGCAACCATCAATTACTGGAATAAGGTGGTGGACGGCTATATCACCCCGCGCGGCCTCAAGCTGCCCCTCTCCTATGCTCTGCTGTTTGATATGGGCGTGAACTTCGGCACCGGTCATGCGTTCGTGCGGCTGGCCGAAGAACAGCTTGGCGTACCGCTGCGCTCAAAGCCTGGCGAAAACGGCATCACCGAGGAACAATTGATTCAAAAGGTGGCCGAACTGCGGCGCGATTCGCACTACAAGCAGGCCGCCCGTGATAATCTGCCAGGTCTGAAAGCACGGGGTGATTTCTGGCTCAACCGGATTCAGAAAGGCGACTGGAATTTCGTCGGCGAAGGCCAGGGAATCGTGGATGTGAACGGGCGCAAAGTGCAGATCGCCAACCCGTAAGTACCGCTTGCAGGCATAAAAAACACTTCGCGATATAAATGACAACATCAGAACAGAGGAATGCAATTGGGGGCCAGCCGTGCCCCCGATTGATTTGAGGTGATCGCGTGACGGAGACACAGGACTCGTTTTTCCCAGTGGTGATTATCGGCGCAGGCCTGGCCGGGCTGACCGCCGCCGTGCATCTGGCCGAGCGCGGCATTACCCCCATTGTACTGGAAGCCGATTCACGCTGGCCGGGCGGGCGACTGTCTGGCGGGGATGCGGATACCTTTGAATACAAAGGGCGGCAGTGGTCGTATATGCCCGATCATGGCGTTCATGCCGTCTGGGGCAATTATCATAATCTGCGGAATCTGATCGAGCAGTCTACCAATACCACCCTCGTTCCGTCAGAAGGCGAGGAATGGATCAACCGCTGGGGGCGTGCGGTACGTGCCGTAGAAGCGGGGACGGCGGTACGTTCTCGCTGGATTCCTGCGCCCTTTCATTACCTGCAACTGCTGCTGCGCCCGCGTTTCTGGCGCACGATCTCGCCCTGGGATTTTCTCTCGCTGCCCGGCTTCCTGTTCAGCATCCTGTGGACGATTGGCTTTGACCCCATCCGGGAGAAAACAGCGCTGGACGGGCTGATGATGCAGGAATACTTTCGCGGCTGGACACCCAACCTCAAAGCCACCTTCAAGGGATTGGGGGAAAACCTGCTGGCGGCACCTTATGAGACGATTTCGCTCTCGGCCTTTATCGCTGCGCTGCGCTTTTATACCGTGCTGCGGCGCGACTCCTGGGGGATGCACTACTTCCCCGGCAACTCGCACGACAGCCTGATTGCGCCGCTGGTACACAGCATCGAATCAAGCGGCGGCAGGGTGATGCAGGGCGTGACCGCACAAGCGCTGGAGCGCTGTGAGGGTGGCTGGCGTATTATCGTGGAGGACAACGTTCGTCCGGGAAGGCGGTCTTTTCTGGCACAAAACGTCATCCTGGCGACCTATGCGCCGTCTGCGCAGCGGCTTCTGCTGGCAGGCGCAGACACCGCACCAGAAGCCGAAAAGCTGCGTTTCCCCGGCGGTGTTCGCAGCACGGTCGTGCGGGCATGGTTCAGTAAGTCCCCACGCAAAGGCACCAGCGGCGGAATGTTTACGGGCGATTTCGTGCCCGACAATTTCTTCTGGCTGCACCGGATGTACGGTGAATTCCGCGAGTGGCATGAGGCCACCGGCGGCAGTGCGATTGAAGTTCATCTGTACGGGACGGATTCGCTGCTCGATCAACCGGAAAAGAATCTGCTGATCTTGGCCGTTGATGACATCCAGCGGGCGTTCCCCGAAGTACGTGGCTCGTTTGTGTATGGTGCTGTCCGCCGCAACAGCCGCACCCATACGCAGTTCCGCGTACCGACCAATGACAGCCTGCACGTGGAAACACCATGGCCGGGGATTTACGCCTGTGGTGACTGGATCGGCTACCCTTCTCCTGCCATGTGGATGGAGCGGGCGGTGGTAACGGGCATCGCCGCCGCGAATCAGGTCTTGAAACAGCACAGCAAAGCCGAGTTTCCCATTCAGCAAATTCAACCCCCGGAACCGCTGGTGCGAATACTCGTGCTGGTGGTCAGTTTCGTGCGACTGCTGTTCACGCCAATTATATGGGCAGGTCGCCGGGCACGTGGGCGACAAAAGGGCTGAGGAGGGGCGGTACAGGCGTCCCTCCACTATTTCTTTAACTCTAAGTACAGTAAAAGAAGTGATGAGCAATGAGCGATGAGTTTTTGAACTCAGACGCACATTTATCACCCCGCGTTTTCAATTTGCTTGTACTTAGTACGCCGACAAGATGAGAATGATGGGTTGCGTTGGTAGGGGCGCAGCGCGCTGCGCCCCTACAGG
>JANRLJ010000111.1:0-75850 GCA_033762735.1 bacterium
CGCGCCGCTGCCCGCGCCGCTGCCCGCGCCGCTGTCGGATGGGAGTGCTTCGGGCGAGTACTGGCTCAGTCTTGCCGCGTTCGGGGACGAAAGCCAACCGGAAGGCCGCCTGCGTGTGTCACTGCCCGGTGGTGCGCCAGATGGCGCGCCAGACGTACAGGTCGGCCTCGGCCCGATTGCGATTAATGCCAGGTGATGTGGATAATGGTTTCGCTGCCGCCTTCTTCGCGGCGGGGGATACGGGGGTCGTACTTCACGGTGAATGACGTACCTTTGGGCAGCAGCCCACGCGCATAGGCATAAAACACCCCGTAGAACACATCGTCAGGATAAGGAATGTCCATACGAATGATGATGTGCTTCTGCTCCGGCTGTTCCACCGAGATTGTCCCCGCGCTGCCGCCGCGATGCCGCGCCTGATAAACCTGTGGATAGCGCAGCAGCAGGTCGGCCAGGGTCAGCCCTTCAAGCTGCTGTGGCGCAGCCTGGAACTGCATCTGCACCGCCGCCATCCCCAGGCTGACGAAGTTGGACATTGAATCGCCCGTCTGCGACACATCCGACAGCACATTGAGCACATCCTGAAGCGGATACCAGGCGTTCGGATCGATGGTGTCCATCCGGTGCTTTTGCAGGATAGGCGCGATTTCCGCATGTTGCACATTACGGATAAAGGCCATCGTTGTGATTCCGTTCAGTTCGATGTTCGGGTCACAGGTGTAGATCGGCATTGAGTCTTCCTTGTTCAACGGACATAGAAACGCCGTGCAAGCGGATTGCACAGCAGTACGTCATTATGCAAAGGATTACCAGGAATTGAAGATGAAGCGGGAAGACTTCGGAAGTTTTTCAAAAATGGGGCCAGACGGACAAATAAAAAGAAGGCGCATCATGCACCTTCTTTTTCATTTCTAAAGTATTGACGATGAGCTAAAACTCTTCCAGGGCAGCGGGGGGCGCATCGTCCTTGCTGTAGCTGGGGCCGCCTTCTTCCTCATCATCGCTCGCCGCGCGGGCGCCGACTTTGGTCGGGGTGCGGGTGGGCTTCTGCGGTGGAGCGGCCTCGCCCGCGCCATTCGCGCTACCATTGCTGCCAGCCGCGGCCAGCGTTGTGGGCAGGCCGAACTGTGCGCGAATCTGATCTTCGATCTCTTCGGCCACCGCCCCGTTTTCACCGAGGAACTGCTTGGCGTTCTCGCGTCCCTGGCCGAGCAGACCATCGTTATAGCGGAAGAACGCCCCGCGCTTGTCGATGATGCCCATATCGGTGCCCAGGTCGATGATCTCGCCCGCCTTGCTGATGACGCCCGACTCGAAGAACATGATGTCGAATTCGGCTTCCTTGAAGGGCGCGGCCACCTTGTTTTTGGTCACGCGCACACGGGTGCGGTTGCCGATGTTGTCGCCGCCCTGCTTGATGGCCTGAATACGGCGGATGTCCAGCCGGACGCTGGCATAGAACTTGAGCGCCCGCCCGCCGGAGGTCGTTTCCGGGGAATTATGGACGACCACACCATCCACCACATAGCAGTGATTGCCTTCGACTTCGATGTCGAAGCGGCGCATGTCCGACAAATCACGCACCCATTCGATGCTGGCAATTTGGATTGGAGCAGGGAAATAGGGCGCGTTTTCAGTTTCCAAAGGCGCACCATTTGCAGCAGCCAGTGCAAGTTCCAGCGCAGGCAGCGCGACAACCAGTTCATCCCCGATGTCCAGCGCTTCGGCGGGAACAAAACCATCTTCGGTAAACAGCAGATGGTTCGGGGTACAGGTGAAGCTCTGGCCGCTGGATAAGGTGAATTTCAGGAAGGCGTCAGCAATGCCGTTGTCGAACCAGTTAACGACACGGCGGGGTTCAAACGTGTTGGTTTCCGTATTGAACGACATGACTTCCACATCCAGCTTTTCAGTCACGATTCGTTCAATCGTCTCGCTTGTGCCGTCCGCCAGCATCACAGGCGCATCTGCCGTAAAGCACCCGAACATGACACCGACTTTTTCACGAAGCTGGTTGGTAAACATCATCGTGGTGTTGGTCTGCTTGATCGCGCCCGCCAGCTTGCGCAAAGCCTGGCTCATCAGACGCGCCTGCAAACCGACGTGGCTGTCGCCCATCTCGCCTTCGATTTCGGCGCGGGGGACGAGCGCGGCCACGCTGTCCAGCACGATTACATCAAACGCGCCGGAACGCACCAGCGTCTCGGCGATTTCAAGCGCCTGTTCGCCCGTGTCCGGCTGGCTCACATAAAGCGTGTCCAGATTGACTCCGATGCGCTCGGCATAGGACGGGTCAAGCGCGTGTTCCATGTCGATAAAGGCGCAGATGCCGCCGCGCTTCTGTGCCTGCGCGACCACGCTCAGACAAAGGGTGGTTTTACCGGAGCTTTCCGACCCATAGATTTCGGTGATGCGCCCGCGCGGGACACCGCCCACGCCCAGGGCAATATCAACGGTGAGGGAGCCGGTGGGAATGGTGTCCACGACCAGGTGCTGTGCCTCGCCCAGCCGCATGATCGTGCCGTCACCGTAGCGCTTGGTGATCTCACTCAGGGACGCTTCCAGCGCTTTGACACGCGCCTCGTCGACTTTACTCGGTTGACCCCCGCCGTTGCTGTTGTTGGCTATGCTGAACAGCCCGTCGTCTTCCGGTTTTGATTTTCTTCTCGCCATCGTGCGCGCTCTTTCGGCCTCTCAAATTACGGAGCAGGACTAAGTGTAATCCAGAAAGGGGATTTACGTTAGACCCGTAATGATAGCACGACTGTTCTAAGATTGCAACTTGAAAGATTCGCAAAGACCGTGTGGAAACGCAGCAACAGAATTCAACGCAGGTCACAGGGCAGAAAAATCAGCAGGAGAACATTTTAATCCGGTTGCCATCCCATTCGAACATGGCAGGACGACCTCAACAATGAACGAACCTTTATTCTAAGTGATTGTGTGGAGCGGAAGGCTGTACTACACTGAAAATCGCCATTCATTGTACAGACAGAGCAGACTCCTTATCCTCACACTGAGACAACTCATGAAAAAGACGACCGCCCTCGACCGTTTCCGCTACTTCTTCGATAATACCATGTCACGCGGGCCGATTGCCCTGGTGGGCTGGCTGGCCGTGCTGACCGTCTTCCTGATTATTTTTGTCACCATCATTGTGGTTCTGGCCGGGGGAAGCCCTCAGCAGGACGACGGCTCCAGGCTGAATCCGCTGGAAGTGGCCTGGCTGAGTTTCATGCACACGATGGACGCCGGGGCGCTCGGCGGCGATGACATTCGCGGTAACGCCTTCTTCATCCTGGCGATGACGACGGCCACCTTTGGCGGCATTTTCGTCTTCAGTACGCTGATCGGCGTTCTGACCAGCGGCATCGAGACGCGGCTGGAAGAACTGCGCAAAGGCCGCTCATTCGTGGTGGAAAGCGACCACACGCTGATCCTCGGCTGGTCGTCACAGGTGTTTTCCATCATCGAAGAACTGGTGGAAGCCAATAAGAACCGCCGCCGTGCATGCATCGTGATTCTGGCGGAAAAAGACAAGGTGGAGATGGAAGACGAAATCCGCGCCCGTGTGGAGGCTACAGGCCGCACCCGCATCGTCTGCCGCACCGGAAGCCCGATGGACGTGGCCGATGTTGAGATCGCCAATCCCAACGGCGCACGGTCGATCATCATCCTGTCCAGCGAGGCCGACGACCCCGACGCATTCGTGATTAAAATCCTGCTGGCGCTGATTAACCATCCCCGCCGCCGCCCGCAGCCCTATCATGTCGTGGCCGAAATTCGCGATCAGCTCAATCTGGAAGTGGCACACATGGTGGCGAAGGACGAGGCACAGTTCGTGCTGGTGGGCGATCTGATCTCGCGTATCGCGGTGCAGACCTGCCGCCAGTCGGGCTTATCGGTCGTGTATACCGAACTGCTGGATTTTGGCGGGGATGAAATCTACTTCAAGGAAGAACCGACGCTGATCGGCAGGACATTCGCCGATGCGCTGGTGGCCTATGAGCAGTCGGCTGTGATCGGCCTTCTGCGCAGGGACGGCAAGGCTTCCCTCAACCCGTCGATGGACACAACACTGGCAGCGGGCGACAAAATCATCGCCATTTCACAGGATGATGACACTATCCGCCTTTCAGGCCGCACTACCTACCCGATTGATACCAGCGCGATTGTCCAGCAGGTTCAGTCGAGCGCCGCACCGGAGCGCACCCTCCTGCTCGGCTGGAATCAGAAAGGGGCGACCATCATCAACGAGATGGATCAGTATGTCGCGCCGGGTTCGGAAATCGTGATTGTGGCGGATGATGCCGCCGTCCAAAACATTATCAACGAACAGTGCGCGGGGGTACAGAATCAGCGGGTGGTGTTCCAGCAGGGCAGCACGACCGACCGCCGCACCCTCGATCTGCTGAACGTCCCCGACTATGACCATGTGATCACGCTGAGCTATGCGGAGATGCTCCCCGCGCAGGAAGCCGACGCTCGCACGCTGGTGACGCTGCTGCACCTGCGCGATATTGGTACGAAGGCCAACCGCCGCTTCTCCATCGTGAGCGAGATGCTGGACGTGCGCAACCGTCAACTGGCCGAGGCGACCCAGGCGGATGACTTTATCGTCGGCGATAATCTCGTGAGCCTGATGCTGTCGCAGGTATCTGAGAACAAGGGGTTGATCCACGTCTTCGACGACCTGTTCGACCCCGAAGGTGCGGAACTGTATCTCAAGCCTGCCGCCGATTATGTTCAGCCGGGCAGGCCTGTCACGTTCTATACGGTGGTCGAAGCGGCGCGGCGGCGTGGGCAGGTGGCGATTGGCTACCGCCTGCAGGCCGAGGCGAATGATGTGAACCGCCGCTACGGGGTGCATCTGAACCCGGTGAAGGGCGAGTCGGTTACGCTTGGCGTGGATGACCGCGTGATTGTGCTGGCGAATGAGTGAGGGATGCTAATGGAAAAACCAATAGAGGCATGAATGATTCTGTGTACGGGCGAAGCGCGCTTCGCCCCTACCATTGTTCGTATTCGTTTTGATTTCTCCATAAGTACAGCAATGAGCACAATTTGGCCTTTACAGGGTCGGGCTTCAAACCCGCCCGTACCAAATTCGTAGGGACACGGTATGCCGTGTCCTTGCGTTACTCACGCGGTCTGTGCCAGCACCGGGATTTCAACCGTTTCAATTTCGAGCAGCAGGTCGGCCAGAGGGTCGCCGAAGTATGCGCCGACCAGGTTGGTGTTCTTCAGGTTGGTGTCGTCAAGGTTGGCGCGGTCGAGGTTCGCAGCGGCCAGGTTGGCGCAGTAGAAGTTTGCGCCGCGCAGGTTGCAGCCGGAAAGGTTCGCACCATACAGGTTCGCCCCGGCAAAATTCACACCGCGCAGGTCTGCCCCGCGAAAGTCGATCCCGGCCAGATCGCGCCCACTCAGGTTCATGCCCGTCAAACTCAGGCGGCGCGCCAGACGCATAATCACCTGTAAGCGTCGAATCTCATGCTGGTTCATCTCTGTGTGCTCCTTGTTGGTCTGCCGTGTCCGATGACCCGGTACTTTAGTCTCGATGGGTGTGTTAACGACGGAACTACGCACAAGGTATCACAGGCAAAACGAGGCGGTCAATCAAAATTTACCGTCTTCGGCGTTCTTTCGTGACTTTTTCATAATAGGGTTATTAATAGGATGAGAGAGAGTTGGAAGGCCGTTGGTTTCAGCCGGGGCGGGTTTATAATGCAGAAAAGACTCGCTTTCAGGAGAAGCCGAATGCACCCGCACAAAGCCCGCCGCGCCCTGCTGTTCATGCCGGGCAGTGACCGTCATAAGATTGAAAAAGGCGCGACGCTCGGCGTCGATACGGTGATTGTCGATCTGGAAGACGGTGTGGCGCTGAACCAGAAGGCCGCCGCCCGCGAGACGACCGCCGCCGCCCTGCGTGAGGTGCATTTCGGGCACACGGAACGGCTGGTGCGCATCAATCCTATTCTGGAAAGCGGCCTGTACCGGGATGATCTGGATGCGACGATTGAAGCGCACCCGGACGGCTATGTGCTGCCCAAAGTGGAAAGCGCGGCTCACGTGCAGCAGGTGGCCGACGTGCTGACGCGGGCTGAACGCACTTACGGCTGGCTGGACGGCAGCATTCGCCTGTTCGCCATCATCGAGTCGGCGCGGGGCGTGGTGCATCTGAACGAAATTGCCGGGAGCAGCCCTCGCCTGGCCGGGCTGATCTTCGGGGCGGAAGACCTGGCGGGCGATCTGGGCGCGGTGCGCACACCTGACGGCTGGGAAGTGTACTATGCCCGCAGCGCCGTCGTGCTCCACGCGAAAGCCTATGGACTGGCCGCGATTGATACGCCGCACGTCGATCTCTCGCCGGAGCAAAGCCAACTGCTGGCCGAAACCGAGCAGGCACTCTACATGGGCTATACGGGGAAACTGGCGATTCATCCCCGTCAGGTGCCCATCATCCAGCAGGTGTTTACGCCCAATGATGAGCAAATCCAGCAGGCCAGGGCATTGATTGCCGCGCATGATGCCCGGCAGAGCGAGGGCGTCGGCGTCTTTGAATACGAGGGGCGCATGGTCGATCAGCCGATGATCCGCGCGGCAGAGTCCGTGCTGGCACAGGCGCGGGCAGCAGGGTTGGAGTTTTAGGAGAGAATACGATGCTTGAACAGACGAGGACGCGAATCACCGCAGAGGAATACTTTCAACTGCCGGAAACGAATTTACCGATTGAACTCATTGACGGAGAAATTTTTCAGATGCCAACCCCTTCGCCAAAGCACCAAGATGTGATTTTGAACGCTGCAATTCTATTTCGTCAAAGAGTGAAAGAACGTGGAGGCCGTGTTTTTGTTGCGCCGCTGGATGTGGTGTTCGATGATGGCAATATTGCCCAACCCGATGTGATGTGGCTGGCGCCGGATAGCCGCTGTCAGGTCACGGAAAAGCGGCTGGTCGGCGCACCGGATTTCATCGCGGAAGTGCTGTCGCCGAGTTCGGTGAGTCATGACCGCCGCACCAAGTTCCGGCTGTATCAGCAGCACGGTGTGCGCGAATACTGGGTGATTGACCCGCAGGCGCAGTTGATCGACGTGTTTACGCTGGTCGAGGGCCGATTCCAGTTGATCGGCATTTACGGCGCGGATGAGGTCTTTCAGTCACCGCTGCTGGGCGAGATCGCCGTGCGCGAGATTTTCCCGGCAGAAGCGCCGCAGACACCCTCGGACGAGGCTCCCTCGGACGAAGCGTAAAGCAAAAGGACACAGCAACTGCTGTGCTGTGTCCTTCGATTAATCCAGAGCGCAAATGTCTTTTACGGGGCGGTGAAGGCGGTAGAAACCTGATACCCATTGCTGACCGGGCCGCCCGTGCTGCTGCCGCCGGGACCGATGGCCTGCACCGCCAGATAGAACTGCGTCCCGCTGGGGATGGGGGCGGTGATAGAGATCATGCCCACACAGGACGTATCAGCATGGCAGGTCAGATCATAGGCGGAGATATTCTGGAAGCCGAAGACCTGGGCACCGCCCGCCGTACCTACCCAGATGTTGTAGCTTGAACTCTTCAGATCGCCCGTAAAGCTGAAGCTGACCGTGCTGGAAAAGGTGGTCGCTGCAAGGTTGGCAAGATTTGCAACGCTCGGCGCAGGCAGGCTGAAGTTGAAGTCCCCTGCTTCGCTTGCATTGGCGGGATCGTCCGGTCCGGCAAAGCCGTTGTTGAACGTTCCACCTGTGCTTGCCCCGCCAGGACCCTCGGCGTTGACATAGAATGAGTAGCTGCCATTCGGCACCAGCAGCGCGTCCGTCACCAGTACGCATGTCGCAGCGCTGCACGTCAGGGCTGGATCACCGATTTTCTCGTGATACTGGCCGTAAATCCAGGTGTTCGTCGTGTGCGAAAAGACCGAAACGTAATGCCGGGTGGCGGCGGCAGATGTCGTCCAGGAAAGCTGCGGAGTGCCGTTGCCAGTTGTTGCCGCGAGATTAGTCGGGATGGGTGGGTTGGGGATGGTGTCGATGGTGAAGGTCGTACCGTCCCAGCCGTTGTACTGCCCCCCCTCGCTGACACCGCCAGAGCCGTACCCCTGCAAGCCGAGAATGTAGGTCGTATTGTCGGGCAGAGGGGTGGTCAGGCGGTAGGAACACACGTCCGACAGGTCACAAAGGCTGCCCCGGTAGAACCACTGCGCGAAGACCGGATTGTTGGGGAAGGTGGCCGCAGGCCAGACGACAACCTGTACGTAGCGCACATCAGCGGTGATGTCAAAATCGATGCGGGGTGTCAGCGTATTGACATCGATGATCTGCTCAAAATCGGGCATGAAGGGACGGTTAGCGTTCAGCGCAAACGTATAGGGCCCCACCCAATTCCCGCTGCCCCGTACCCACGCCAGATAGGTGCCGCTCATCAGCCGCCCGACTTCACTGCTGGCACTGACAGGGTTAAAGGTGCAGGCCGCGCCCGCACACTGGGCAGAAAGCCCCCAGCCAAAATAGGCCGGAGTCTGCGGTGTGGTCGCGTTCGCCACATACAGGGCATACGACACTGCGCCGACGTTCGACCAGGCATAGATCGGGTCGCCCCCGGCATTGGTGATCATCGAGGATGGGCCCATCCATTCGAGTGCCCCCGTAATCGGCCCGCTTCGGACGAACAGATTTAATGTACCACCCGTCGCCACACCCTCATTTCCGAACTCGCCGATCATGATGTGGTAGGTGGTGCCTGAGATCATGTTGACTTGCAGCGTGGACTGGCGGGAGTTCAGGTCATTGTTACAGGCATTGGGCACAGCGGTGAAAGTGCCCTCTCCCCCTGTCCAGACGGAAATCACTGTGTCATAGCTTGACCCGGTTGTTTTGAGGGTCACAAGACCTGTACCCGACGCTGTGTACCGATACCAGACTGATTTAGCCCTCCCAGACCCACCCAGACCTGGGGCGCATTCGGCGAAGGGATCACCGCCATCCTCGCTGGCTTCTACCGTCGATTGGGTTGCAAAGTATGGCAGCGTCGAGATGACGACTGCATTGGCGAAACTGTCATTGGCAGGAGGTGCTGCGGAAACCGATTGAAAATCAAGCAAGGATGCGCTCAGGCTGAGCAGGAGCGCGACGACAAGGGTGAGCAGTGGGTTGAGCCGACAACGTTTGATGAAAGCCATCATATGAGTGCGTATGCTCCGTGTATGGAATTGGGTTCACCTGCCGTAGATGAATGTGCCATGAGAAAGGCACGCTCTACATCATCTTGAAATTCCGCTTCCAAGTCAATCTGTTCGTGATATTTTTAACAAGTTTTATTGACTTGCCGGAAGAAAGATGCGGTTCAGAAGTGGTTCAACACAAAAGGCGACCTGTGAAGATCGCCTTTGAAATCGTAAGCAGAATGCGAAGTGGATGTTGAGGCAGCCTGCTTACGGTGCAGTGATCGCTGTCGAAACCTGATAGCCGTTGCTGACCGGGCCGCCTGTGCTGCTGCCGCCGGGACCAACACCCTGCACTGCCAGATAGAACTGTGTACCACTGGGGATAGCGCTGAACAGCGGCATCGTCCCCACACAGGTCTGGTCGAGATGGCAGGTCAGGTCATAGGCAGAGATATTCTGGAAGCCGAAGACCTGTGCGCCGCCCGCCGTGCCCACCCACACGTTATAGCTGGTAGTATGCGGGTCGCCTGTAAAGCTGAAGCTGAGGTAGCTGCCGAACGGCGTGGCGTTCAGGTTGGTGATATTCGCGACCACAGGGGCAGGCAGGTTATATGTCCAGTCACCTGGGCCAGCAAAGCCGTTGTTGAAGGTGCCGCCCGTGCTGGCACCGCCGGGGCCTTCCGCGTTGACATAGAAGGAATAGCTGCCGTTGGGTAGCTGGAGCGCATCTGTCACCAGGGTGCAGGCGTTGATAACACACACCAGCGCTGGATCGCCGATCTTTTCATGATAGGCACCGTATACAAAGGCATTGGTGGTGTTGGAATAGACCGCCACGAAATGGCGCGTGGCTGCATCAGAACTCGTCCATGACAGTTCAGGCGTTCCGTTCCCGATATTCACGCTAAGTCCACTCGGAATTGGCGGGTTGAGGATGGTATCGATGGTAAAGGTCGTGCCTGCCCAGCCGCCGAAATTCCCGCCTGTGCTATAGCCGCCTACCCCGTAACCCTGAACACCGAAGACGTAGGTGGTGTTATCGACAAGGGGTGTGGTTACGCGATAGCCACAGGCATCAGCACCATTACAAATGCTGTCACGGTAGAACCACTGGTCAAAGACGGGATTGTTGGGGAAGGTGGCCGCCGGCCAGATGACCAGATGAACGTAGCGAATGGCAGGGTTGATGCCAAATTCAAAGCGGGGTGTGGTGGTGTTCAGTTCTGTGACGTTCTGGTAAGTAGGCACTGGGGGCGGCGTTAAATTCACCACAAACTGATAGGGGCCGACCCAACCACCAGTGCCGCGCACCCACGCCACATAAGTGCCATTATAGAGGCGTACACTTTCCCCGGCGATGTTAAAGGGAATGAACGTGCAGGAAGTGCCACTGCAGGAAGGCGTTAAGCCCCAGGCGAAATAGATCGGGCTTTGTGGCGTAGCAGCGTTTGCAATGTACAGGGCATAGGAGGATGCCCCCACGTTTGACCACGAATAGGTCGGTATGCCCTGTCCAAGGAAATAGATTGCAGGCGGCCCCTGCCATTCCAGAATGTCATTAATGGCACCCGTGCGCACAGAGAAATTCAACGTCCCGCCAGGATTACCAACAGCCCCGAAACGCGCCACCATGATGTGATAGGTCGTTCCAGCGGTCAATGCGACCTCCAGGACAGCCTGGCGTGCTCCCGAAGCGGGGTCATCATTACAGCCGTTTGGTACGAGGGTCAGGCTGCCCTGGCTGCCCGTCCAGATCGAAACAACAGTGTCATAATTAGAAGTCGTCGTTCGCAGAGTGAATGTGCCACTGGCAGCGGGCGTATAGCGATACCAGACTGATCTCGCGCGTCCATCTGAACCACAGCTCGCGGTCGGGTCATCCCCTGCTGTGGTGGCTTCAACGGTCGATTGTGTAGCGCTGTAGGGCAGCGCACCAATCACGACGGCATTGGCAAAGGCATCGTTGGCGGGTGGATCAGCAGCGACAATGGGATCAGCGACAGCAGGTGCAGGATCATTTTTAGCGGAACCGTCAGGTGAGATTTCCTGTGCCTGGAGAAGTTGTGTGCTGAGACTCAGGCTAAGGAGGAGTGCGACGAGGAGAGTCGGCAGCGGACGAACACGACAGCGTGCCAGAAAAGCGACCATATATTTTCTTTTGCCCCCTGTGAGTGAAGTGCTCCACTTTGTGTAGATAAGCACAGCATGAGAATGCTGATTACATCATCGTAAGATTCTGGTTAGTGGTCAATCATTTTTTACAATTTTTACAGGTTTTATATATTCATAACAATGCTAAGAGGGGCAAAAAGGACGGCTGCGCAGAACCGTCCTTTTTGCGTTAGATAATGTTACTGGCAGCCTGCTTACGGCGCGGTGAATGCGTCCGACACCGCGAAGCCGTTGCTGACCGGGCCGCCCGTGCTGCTGCCGCCGGGACCAACACCCTGTACAGCCAGATAGTATTCACTGCCGCTGGCGATGGCCGCCGGGAGCGTGATGCTGCCCGTGCAGGACTGGTCAAGGTGGCAGGTCAGGCTGAGCGCGGAGTGCCACGCGAAGTAATAAGTTTCCGCCGCGCCAGACGTGCCCAGCCACACCTGATACCACGTCGCATGTGGGTCGCCCGTAAAGCTGATGGTGGCGGTCGTGCCGGAAAGCGAGACGTTCAACGCGGTGATATTGGTCACGACCGGGGCAGGGAAATTCAGGACAATATCGCCCGCCTCGCTGGTGTTGGCGCTGTCCGTCGGCCCGGCGAAACCGTTGACAAATGGCCCGCCCGTGCTGGTCTGACCGTTGCCAATGCCGTTGACATAGAACGAGTAGCTGCCGTTCTCCAGCATCAGTTGATCGGTCAGCAGCGTGCACGTGCCGCCGGAGCAGGTCAGTGCCGGGTCGCCGCTCTTGCTGTGTTCGTCTGCGTATTCCCAGGCATTCGCCGTCCAGCTATAGACCGCGACAAAATGGCTGGTGGAAACCGCATCCGTCCCCCAGGAAAGCGTGACCTGCCCGTTGTTGATGTTGTGGCTCAGGTTCGTCGGCAGCGCGGGCGAAGGGTAATCGACCGTGAATTCACCGCCGCCCCAGCCGTTGCTGTACGGCCCGCCTGTGCTGTAGCCGCTTGGCCCGTAGCTCTGGACGTAGAAGTAGTAGGCCGTATTATCCGCCAGATCAACCGGCACCGCGAAGCTGCACGTCGTCCCGGTCACGCCGCCGCAGCGTTCGGCGCGGCTGTGCCACTGATAATAGGTCGGGGTGTAGTCTCCACCATCGAACTGCACTTTGGGCACGATATACAGGTTGAACCAGGTGGTATGGGTCGCCCCGCTGCCGAGTGTCCAGTTCAGCGTTGGGCGCGGGGTGTTCAGGTTGGTGTGCGTCCCGGTCGTAATCGGGGCGAGGTCGGGCGCGTCCAGCGTGAAGTTGGTCGGGTCTGACCATTCCCCGTCCTGCACACGCACGTAAGCGGCATAAGTGCCGTTGACCAGGCGCGCGGCTTCGTTGGCGCTTGGCTGGGTCGTGGCTTCCAGCGAGCAGACGCCGCCCGTGCAGAAGCTATCGGGCACACTGTTGTAGTAGAACATCGAACTGTATGGCGTGAGCAGCGTCGGCACGGATGGCTCCAGCAGCCACACCGTCACTTCATAAGTGCTCGCGCCTGTATCCGGCCAGCGGTAGGTGGGGTTGCCGTAGGCGGTCGTGATCGTGCCCGTTGGTTCGGTGATGACCAGCACTGGCGCGGCCTCTCCCGTAATGCTGAGCGCCAGATTGCCCGATGCGCCGTCATACCCGGCAAGAGCGATGTGATAGGTCGTGCCTGCTACCATATTCAGGTTCAGCAAGGAAGTCGTCCCCGCGCCGCCGTCATCATCACAGCCGATACGAGTCAGGCTGCCCCGTGTACCCGTAAAGACCGCCGCGACTGTATCAAATGTGGAGCCTTCGGTAGAAATCTCCACGTTTGCAGAATTAGTCGGTGTGTAGCGCAGCCAGAGCGTCTTCCCGACGGGTACACAGAACGCGGGATCATCCGCCGCATTGGTGGCGTAGACGGTGCTGAGGTTCAGCGAATAGGGCAGCGATGAGATCGTAAACGGATAGTCGAAATCATCCCCGGAGAGAATCTGTGCAGCAAAGGCCAGGCTGCCGCCTGTATTCCCCGCACCCGAAACCATGATCTGATAGGTCGTGCCCGCTGTCAGTTCGAGATCAAGCTGCGAGGTGACAGCGCCAGCCGAGGCATCGTCATTGCAGCCGACCGCCGTCAGGCTGCCTTCCGTGCCCGTCCAGATGGAAAGCACCGTGTCATAGCTGGAGAGCGCGGTCGTCAGGCGGTAGAGGGCGCTCACAGTCGGCGTGAGGCGGAACCAGACCGATTTGCCCTCGTTCGTTTCGCAGGCAGGCTGCGGATCGGTGGTATCGTTGGTCGCGCCAGCCGTGTTTTGATTAAAGGAGAATGGAATTGCAGAGATCAGCACCGGCGCGGCGAAATCGTCGTTGACCACGGGAACGGTTCCGAGAATGGCCTGCTGCACCGCCGCCACTGCATTAATACGCCCCCAGCCCGACGACGTATCGTAACCGGGCGTGTGGATGTCCTGCGCCGTAATCTGGAGCATCTCGCGGATGGTCGCCGCGCTCAGCGTGTCATTGGCGGAAAGCATCAGCCCGGCCACGCCCGCCGTGATGGGAGTCGCGCCGCTGGTGCCGTTCATGCGGGCAAAATAATCCCCCGCTGCGCCGCTGTCGGTGTCATAACCGTTTACCCCGGTCAGGTCGGTGCTGAACAGGTGATGCCCCGGCGCAGAGACGTTGACTTCTGTCCCATGATTGTTCCCCCACCAGGTTTCGGGGTCGCAGCCGTTCGTGTTGTTGTTGGGCGCTTTACGGCCATCGCACCAGTTGGTCGCGCCGACCGCGATCACGCCTGCGACATCGTCGGAAAGATTCGCTGGGTAAATCACGCTCTGGCCGAAGCTGTTACCCGCCGCGATGACGACCACCGCACCCAGACCGCCGCGTCCGGTGGTGGCCGCCTGGGTAAAGGCGTTGGTCACAGCGGTGGAAGGTGCGCCGCCGCCCCAGCTATTACTGAGCACCGCCGCTCCGTTGGTGCGGGCGTGATTGATGCCGTTGGCAATGATAGTGTTGGTCGTGTACCAGTCGCCATTCGCATTCTGGCTGTAGGCGATACGGATGGGCATCAGGCGGCAGGTGCGGCAGACACCGCTAACACCTTCGTTGTTGCCTTCCGCCACCGCCAGACCTGCCGCGTTGGTGCCGTGCGCGTCATGTTCACGCTGGAAGGCCGTATCCAGGGGAGTCGGGTCGTTATCGTTCATCGCCGCGTCATAGGGCGCGACGATCTTATCATTCAGGTCAGGATGCGCCAGTTCCACACCATCGTCCAGCACGGCGATGATGATGTCGGTGTCGCCTGTCGTCAGATCCCAGGCTTCCGGCGCGTTGATGTCCGCCCCGGCCTGCGCACCGCTGTACTGCGCGGTGTTGTTCAGATGCCACTGCTGCGCATAAAGCGTGTCGCTGGGGACAAGCTGCGGCCCAACCTGCGCGGCAGGCTGCTGATTGGGGCGGGGCATCAGCAGCGCGAAGTTCGGTTCGGCATACAGCGCCACACCGCCCGTATGAACCGCGTTGGCCGCTCCCAGCGCATTCTTGCCGCTGCCCGGCAGCACGCGCACCTGGAACACATTCTCGTTGCCAAGCAGTTCGCTGATACGCGCTAATCCCTGCTGCGCCAGATAGGTGTCAATCTGCGCATCGGTCATGGCCGCCGGGAACGCCGCGATCAGTTCGTCGGTGAGGATGGCGCGGGTGGAGCCGAAGTCGAAGACCGGGTTCACCCAGGTAAAGCCGGAACCGGCCTGCGCGGCGACCTGTGCAGCAGTGTCAAGCGCCTGGTCGGGCGCAGCACCAGCGGCAATCGGCAGCAGGGCGAAATCAGCCCCATTGCCTACTTCGATGATCTGTGGTGCTACTGCGCTGTCGAAGGCGGAAGCGGCGGCGAGTGCGTCGGCACGGGCTGCGGCGGTGTCAGTGCTCAGGCCAACAGCCACCCACGTTTCCGATACATCGAGCGGCGTCTGCTGCCCAAGATAGTAGTAATAGGGGACATCCTGGGCGCTGGAAGGCTGTTGTGTGAGAGCCAGGCTGAACAGGGTAACGGCAGACAGCATGAATAGAATGAAACGAGTTCGTGGAGGGGGTGTGAATTTCATCGAGGCGGTTCCTTCTGCTTCCTGAAAAGATGCTTTAGAAGTGTCCTGGGTGGGAGAAGGCCGGGTTCAAGGCGCAAAAAACAACCTTACCTCGATTTTTTCGGTGTAATGAGCGCGGTCTCGCAGAAGATTTGTTTGTTGTTGGTCGCTTTTTGGTGGACGACCTGTCTCTTTTCCCTAATATTATTCTATGTGAGTTCTCTCTCATGAGTCAATCATTCTATACTTATCTTTACAATTGTGATTGCTATAACACCTGGGTGAATGACGCAAAAACGTCCGGGAGAGAATTTATCCCACTCTGGACGTCTGAAAATGGACAAATATTATTACGCTGACTGTGCCCTGTACCTGTCACGCGCTGAGGCAAATCCTCCGGTCAGTTATTGATGCGGAAGGTGGCCGGGCCATTGAAGCCGTTGTTATAGGGGCCGCCCGTGCTGCTGCCGCCCACGCCGTAAGCATTCACATAGGCGTCATATTTCCCTGCCGCGAAGCCGCTGACCGAGAATGAAAACGAGCAGCGTCCGTTATTGCACAGCTGCGCCGTGCGCGGGTAGGTGTAGTAAACGGCATAGGCATCGTTGTAGAACCATGCGATGTTGTAGCCAGTGGCGCGGCTGCTGTCATCCCAACTGATTGTCATCGTGTTTCCGCTGCGGCTGGCGTTGATATTGGACGGCACAGGCGGCGGCGGCACATCCACTGTGAAACGGGTGTAACCCCAGCCGTTGCTGCCCTGCCCGCCCCTGGTGGGATAGCCGCCCGCCCCGATGGTCAGGATGGCGAAGTAGTAAGCTGTGTTATCCTGCAAATCGAACCACAGCGTCATCCCGCAGTTGGTGCCCGTCGCGCTTCCACACAGGATCGAGCGCTCAAAGTTATAGCTGACCAGATACGCCCCGTCGGATTCGCGCCACAGCAGCGCGTACAGGTGAGTGGCGTAGGTCGCGTCCCCGGAAAGCGTGAAGCGCATCGTGGGGCGTGTGGTATCTGTATCTGTCGGTGACAGCACATTGGCCGGGGACGGCGTGGGCGCGTCCAGCGTGAAGATGTATGGCCCTGCCCAGCTACCGCCGCCTTCCAGCAGCGGATGGGTCTTCGAGCGGATGAACACGCCATAACTGCCATCGACGAGTCGTGCACTCGGTGTGCTGTTGACCGGGTTAAAGGTGCAGGTGCTCCCGTTGCAAATACCGTCGTCGATGTTCTGGTTGACATAAAGCACCGTCGTAGGGGAATTCCAGATGGCGAATTCGTAGCCCTCTGCGCCTGTGTCATTCCACACATAGTTGGGATTACCCATCGGTGTGTTGATCGTCCCGTTGGGGGAACTCAGCGGCGGCGCGGCATAGTGGCGGCGATTCCACAGCACCCCACCTTCATTGCGGGATTCAATGTCGAGGTAATCGCCATTGGGCGTATAGGCGATGGCATAGACCACCAGCGTATTGCCATTGGGCGGCATCGAGCCAATGGTGCAGGTAATCTGATACTGCCCGACCACCGTACACGGCCCCCAGTTGGTGCGGCCATAGGCGAAGCGCGCCCGTCCGTTGGAAGGCGAACCATTGGTGACGGTAAAGGTCACGCGGCTGGCGCGGGAGGCGAACAGGGTACTGTTATTGAACCAGTAGTCATAAATCTCCTGCACAATCTCGTCATCGGCCAGCGCCACATCCGGCGGCACCTGTGGCAGTCCATTGTTCGGCAGCGCATCTACGCCGCTCTGGGCATTGTTGGCGTCCCCGGCGGGCACAACGCCTTCGTCCCAGGGGAAATTCTCGTCGGCAGTCAGCGGCTCAACAAAGCCAGCCTGCGCACCAGCCAGACGCGGCGGCACACCTGCAAGCGCAATCAGCACCAGCACTACCGCAGTGCACCAGCGGCCACGATTGCGAATTGAAGACATCATACGTTACGGCACTTTCCACTCATTCTGAAACACGCAGTGGGCGACATACACACCGCAGAGCGATAACCATTGTCGAACAGGGATTCTAAAGTTTCGCTGCGAACAATACAATATTTAAGCGGTCAGATAAGAGCATTTTCCTACCCCTCTGGAATCAAAAAAGGCGCACCGAAGTGCACCTTTTTCAAAAGAGCCGATGCCCTTATGGAACCGTAATCACGTCGGACACAGCATACCCATTCCCGACCAGCCCGCCAGTGCTCAGGCCACCGGGACCGGACGACTGGACAGCAACGTAAAACTGACTGCCAGAAGGCAGCGGCGCGGGGAGCGTGATCGTCGCACTGCACACACCGTCATCCGCACAGCCAAGCGCATCGGCTGCGAAGGTCTGGCTGGCGTAGGTCACTTCGGCATTGGCCGTACCCACCCAGATAACGTAATCCGTCGCACCCTCTGCCACACTGAAAGTCACTACCACGTCCGTACTATTGATGGCACCGCTCAGGTTCGTCACCAGGGCAGGTGCGTTCGCGCTTTCGCCCGGTGTCGGCAGCGTCGGATTGAGGACGATGTTCTCAATGCCGGGGATGGGATAGCCAGGTGCTTCTGCTAACGCGGGGTCAATCGGCAGCAGGTCGGTCAGCGAGAAGGTGCCGGGGCCGCCCCAGCCGTTGTACTGGCCGCCCGTGCTGTTCCCGCCGGGGCCAGAGGCCGATACATAAGCGGAATAGGTGCCGTTGGGCGCATTCGTCAGGGAGAAGGCCGCGCTGCAGCGGGTGCCGTTGCACAGGGACGTGGTGCGCGGGCCGGTAAACAGGCCAATGTACTGATTTCCATAGAACCACGCGGCATAGTACGTACTGGCGAGATCGCTATCATCCCAGCTCAGGATGACGTTGTTGCCGCTGCGCACGGCGGTAACGTTGGTGGGGGTGGGCGGCGCAGGGATATTAAAATTGAACTCCGTATACCCCCAGCCATTGCCTGCCTGTCCGCCGCTGGTAGGCCAGCCGCCGGGACCAATCGACAGCACCGCAAAGTAATAGCTGCGGTTGTCCTGAAGATCAAACCACAGATCAAGCCCACAGGAAGTGCTGGTAAAGGTATTGCACAACTGGGAACGGCTGAAGACATAATCGACGAGGAACGGCCCGCCGGTTGTGCGCCACAGCAGCACCCGGAAATAGGACGCATTGGACGCCGTGCCGTTCAGCGTGAAGCGCATCCTGGGGCGGGCCGTATCGGTATCAAGCGCGGCGTTCACCGTAGCCGGGGCGGGCGGCGCGGCGTTCAGCGTGAACAGCCACGGCCCCGACCATTCACCCTGATCGTTATCTTCCGTGCCTTTGTAATGGGTATACACGGAGTACTGCCCGTTATACAGCCGCGCATTCTCGTTGTAGAACGGCTCGGTTGTCGGCTCGATGTCCGTAATTCCACTGCTCAGCGCACCGCTGTAGTAGATCAGGGCACCATCTGAGCGGCGGAACACTGCGATTTCGTAGCTGGTAGCGGTGGGACGGGTTCCCCAGTCATAGAGAGGATTCCCGTAGCCAGTGGTGATCGTGTCCAGCGGGCTGATGAGACGTGGCGCGACGTACAGCGAATCGGTGTCGATGTAACTGCCATAGGCGTAAGTATCCATCGAGTACGTCACCAGATCAACCGAGTACACGAGGGTATATTCGATCTCGATGCGCTGGTTGGGCAGCATCCGCCCCAGAACGCACTCAAAGAAATCAGAGGCGTAAATGGTGCAGTAGCCCTGCGAGGTACGCACACTATACACGTAGACTTCTTCTGTAGGAGGCGAGGTGGTCTCAAAAGCATGCCAGACGTAAACGCCGTTGATGGTGGAAGAACCGTTGTTCGTCCAGTAGTAACGCTCGTTAAAAAAAGTGTACTGCTGGTCAGCCAGGGCGGGCGGCAAATCACGCGCCTCGAAGGACGGAACGCTCCCTGCGTCGGCGGCGGCTGCTGTGCCTGCCGAGTCAGACCCCACCAGCGCAGCAGCCTGTGCGGCCAACTGTGGATCGCCCTGGGTACGAACGGGCGCACCATTGGGCAGGGTTTCCTGCGCGAAGGTGCTGAAAACGCTTGTGAAGACCAGCAGTGTGATAAGGAGGGCGGCAAAAAAATGGCGGGATGTTCGTTTCATAAAATATTTCCTTCTTTGTAATGTGGTAAAAACGGGGTGCTCTGGAATACCAATCAGACCATACCTTCATTCTAACCCGATTCTAATTTATAATAAATATAGTTACGATGAACTTAAATGACGAAAGAATATGTAATATTTATGAGAAATTGATAAATCATACAGTTTGCCTTTTGGATGAGGTAACTTTGCAATTTGACATCCGGACATAAAGAAGCGCAGGCGGCGTCGTGCCTCAGCCTACCGGAAAAACAAACAGGGTGACTCAACTGTCACCCTGTTCTGTCTTCATCAAGGTTGTTAGCGTTTACGGCGCGTTAAACGCTGCGGAGACGCGGTAGCCGTTGCTGGCTTCGCCGCCCGTCGTCGCATAGCCGCCCGGCCCCACAGCCTGAACCGCCATATAAAGCTGTGTCCCTGCTGGGATGCCCAGCCCGGCCAGCGGAATGCTGAAGGAGCAGGTTTGCGTCGGGTTCTCGCAGCCCAGATCGAGCGTGGAGAGCGTCTGGAAGACATACGTCTGCGCTGCGCCTGCTGTGCCCACCCACACATTGTAATAGGTGGTGTGGTTGGGGGTCTGCCAGCTTCCGATGATGTTGCCGCTGCTGATGCTGCCGTTCACCGACGCCGGGAGCGAAGGCGCAGCGACGTTGATGCTGAAGTCCCCTGCTTCGCCATTACTGCCGGGGTTGGTCGGCCCGGCGTAGCCATTGCTGAACGGCCCAAGCAGGCTGGTGCCGTTGGCGTTGATGCTGTTCACATAGAACGAGTAGGCGCCGTTAGTCATCACGAACGCATCATTCTTGAAGACGCAGGTGCCCGCAGAGCAGATCAGCGACGGGTCGCCTGTTTTGGCGTGAGTGCCGGAGTAAACCCAGGCGTTGGTCGTCCAGTTGTAGATGGCGATGGTGTGGCTGGTGGCTTCCGCCGGGCTGACCCACCCCAGCGACGGATGACCGCTGTTGATATTGGTCGCCAGAGTGGTCGGCAGCGCCGGGTTCGGGATGCTGTCCACCAGGAACGCGCCGCCTTCCCAGCCGTTGGTGTACTGCCCGCCCGTGCTGTAGCCACTGGGGCCGTAACTCTGAACGAAGAAGTAGTAGATCGTGTTTTCCACCAGCGTGGGCGCGGTGAAGCTGCACGATGTGCCGATGGTGCTGCCGCAGCGGTCGGCGCGGCTCTGCCACTGGTTGAAGGTCGGCGTGTAGTTGCCCGCGTCAAACTGAGCCTTCGGCGCGATGTAGAGGTTGAACCAGGTCGTATTGGCCGCCGTGCCGTTCAGGTTCCAGTTGAAGGCAGGCGTGAGCGAACTGACCGTCACCGGGTTGGTCGTGGAGGACGGGCCGCTGCTGGTAATGGGTGCCAGCGCGGGTGCGCTCAATGTGAAGTTGGTTGGGTTGGTCTGCCATGCCCCGCCTGTCGCACGCACATAAGCGGCATACGTCCCGTTTACGAGGCGAGCGCTTTCCGTCAGGCTGACCGGGTTGATGGTGCAGGTCGTCCCGTCGCAGTAAGTGCCGTCTGCGAGGTTCTGCCCATAGTAGATGACCGAGTTAGGCGCAAGCGAGGTCGCCACCGAGGGAGTCAGCAGCCACACCGCCAGTTCATAGCTGCTCGCGCCCGTGTCGTTCCACACGTAGGATGGATTGCCGTAAGCGTTGGTGATCGTCCCGGTCGGGGCGCTCACAACAGGCGTAGGAGCCGCCACCGTACCCGTCATATTGAAGACGACCGTGCCGCTTGCGCTGTTGTAACCGCCGAGGTAGATGTGATAGGTGGTGCCGCTCGTCACGGCGAAGTTGTTGATGGCGGAGGTGGTTCCAGTGGCATCGTCGTTACAGGCCTGCTGCGTCAGACTGCCGCGTGAACCCGTGAAGACACCCAGAACCGTATCGAAGTTCGACCCATTCGTGGTCAGGGTCACAGTGCCGCTGGCGGGTGCCGTGTAACGCAGCCAGATCGACTTTCCTTCGCCACTGATGCACGTCAGATTCGGGTCGTCGCCAGCAGTCGTCGCCGCTGCCGTGCTGCCGTTATAGGTATAGGGCAGGGCGTTGATTCCGACCGCGTAATTGAAATCGTCTTCCCAGGGAGCGCTAAACGTGAAGGTCGCTGCGCCGCCGGTCTGCCCCTTGCCGCCGATCAGCACGTAGTAAGTTGTGCCAGCCGTGACAGTCAGGTCAAACACGCCCTGTCCGGAACCGTTATCGTTACAGCCGACCTGGGTGAAGGCACCGGGGCTTCCAGTGTAGGCCGCAATCGCGGTATCGAAGTTGGAGCCAGCGGTCGAGAGGTTGACCGTGCCGCTGCCCGTTGCGGTGAAGCGATACCAGATCGTCTTGCCCACATTGGCCGCGCAGCTCAACGTCGGGTCATTGGCTTCATTGGTAGCGTTGGTGGTAGTGACGTTCGATACATAGGTAAAGGCATCCACCACCAGCGCGTTGGCAAAGTTGTCGTTGCTGGGCGGGGCGCTGACGCTGGCGCGGAACTGCGCAACGGTCGGCGCGGTGTTGCTGAGCGACAGGGCGTTGTTCTGCGTCGCTGTACCCGTTACACGTTCATTGTAGCTCAGGTTGGGGTTGGAGAAGCGACCCACACGCGGGCAGGAACCGGGACCAGGGCACTGATTGGCGTAGGCCATGATCGTGCGGAACGCACCTGTGGTGTCCTGATAGCCATAGGAGTAGGAGTAAGCGCCGCCCGAACCGTTGAGCGGGTCGTGCTGGCTGCCCATGTTGTGGGCGATTTCGTGGATAAAGCTGAAATTCCCGAAGCAGGTGCGCCCCGTGACGCTGAACCCGTTGGAGGCAAAGTTCGTGCTGACGTTGGTCATCAGCCACGCAATACCGCAGTATTCACCGTTACCACGCAGCAGCGCGACAAGGTCTGCGCCATACTGGTTGCGGGTGGCATGGATGTCATCCATAAAGCCGTCGTTCGTGCTGGTAATACGATTGAGGTCTGTTTCAAAGCCGACTTCCGTATAGCTGGTGGGAACGAGCGCGACGATGTTGATCTGGAAATTGGCCTGGCTGTTGGTAATGGCCGAATTGCTGATCGCAACTTCCGCTTCGACCGCTGCCGTAAACTGGGAAAGGTTCTGCCCGTTCATCGAGGCGGTCGTATATGTCACCAGTACATCGATCACCGGGCCGTCACCCGCCATCACCGTCTGTGCCGAGGGAGCGCTGACGGGAACGGCTGCTGCACTGTTGTCGGCGGTTTGCCCTCCTTTGGGCGAAACGTTGACCTGATACTGCGGGGGAAGTTCAAGCGCAGCAGGCGCACGCTGAGAAGCATCCTCCGGGTTCATTTCGATGATGGTGTACAGGCTGCCGCTGAGTGTAATCAGGTAGTTGCGCCCCGGTGTCCAGATGCGGCCTTCGATGAAATCGGGCGTGACCACGAACACCACATCGCTGATTTCCAGTTCGGGAATCTGCCCGTACCAGATATAGCCGGGATTGCTCATGTAGCGCGGGGTGATCTTGGTGTTCACAGCGGTGTAGACCACATCTGCAAACAGGTTCAGCCGGAAGCTTTCGGCGCTGCTGCTGCGGCCTGCGGCAAAATCCGCCGCCGAGGTCGCCAGCATCGCGTCGTTCAGCGAAACCGTGCGGTAGCGCAGTGGGTTCAGGGTCATGTTGAGCGCCACATCGCTCATGGCGGCGGCCACATCGGCGCTCAGGTTGGATGTACCGAACAGATCGTTGGGCGCGGTATCAGGCGCCGGAGCGGGCTGCTGTGCCTGCGCACGATCACGGGCAGCAGACTCGGCCATCACGGGGCGGGAAAGCGAAAAGCTCAGCACACCAGCGCCGATAAGAAGGGCGAGCAGCAGGCGGACTGAGCGAAGACGGGCGATAAATGCAGTTTGTTTCATAGAGGATGTTTTTCCTTACTTAAATCTCTGCCGAACGGTGAGGTGTGAATGAAGGCGGCACAACAGAGAAGGGTTCAACGATAAGGCCTTCCTTTCAAGAGTGAATGAGGATTTACCTTAGAGAATAATTTATTATGGGCTTATCTTGCATTAAGCTTTTCCAAAAAGTGCGTAAAGTAAAGAAATTTTTATGTCGTGCTGAAGCAAAAAGAAGGGAGAAGTGATCTTCTCCCACCAATTAATATTCCTTGAGTTTTATTCGACGAACGAGAAATGGCTTAAGGAATCACCACTGCACCGGACACCTGATAGCCGTTATTGACCAGCCCGCCGACGCTCAGCCCGCCCGGCCCGCCGGACTGCACCGCAACGTAAATCGTCCCTGACCCTAAGCCCAGCGGCAGGCTGATCTGGCAGGTTTGCGCTGGCGCGGCGCAGTTCAGATCGAGCGCTGAATGCCATTGCAGATAATAGGTGCGTGTGGCGTTGGCCGTCCCCACCCACACCGAGTAGCGCGAGACTCCAGCGGGCGCTGTCCAGCTGGCGTTGACCGTGCCACCCACGACCGACGCATTCAGGCCGCTGACGAGGGCGGGTGTGCCAAAGCTGAGCGTGAATGTGCCGTTGGTGCTGCCCCCGCCCCAGCCGTTGCCATAGGGGCCGCCGCTGCTGCATCCGCCCGCACCGCAGGCGTACACATAGACCTCATACGTCCCGTTGCTCAGCGCCAGCGGCAGAGTCAGCCCGCAGGTCGTGCCGTTACACAGGCTCGTCCCCGCCTTCTGATGCCATTGCAGATAGGCCGTTCCCCCGTCGGACTGGCGGCGCAGATAGACGTAAAAGCTGTCGCTGCGGGTGTCGTCGTTCCACTGAATCGAGGGGTTGCCCTGGTTGCCTGTGGCGCGGACGTTGGCGGGCACGGCGGCGTCGGGCACGGTATCCACGCGGAACTGCACCCCCGACCAGCCATTGCTGAACGGCCCGCCCGCGCTGAAGCCGCCCGCGCCATAGCCCTGCAGGAACAGGTAGTAATCGGTGTCGTCCTGCAAATCGAAGGGTGTTTGCCAGCGGCAGGTGGTGGCGGTGGCGCTGCCACAGAAGTCGGCGCGGGTGTACCACTGATCGATCAGCGCGGTGTAGTTGCCCGCGTCGAAGCGCGTTTTGTGGATGAGGAACACGCGCAGCTTATTGCTGTATTCCGCCGCGCCGGACAGCGTGATGGTGAAGCTCGGACGCAGCGTGTTCGTCCCGCTCGGTGTGCTCACCCCCGGTGGCAGCGGCGAGGGAGCATCGAACAGGAACACGCGCGGCCCGCCCCATACGTCCATCGTATTGGCGCGAACGTAAACCACATGCCAGCCATCCGTCAGCCGCGCCGCTTCGTTCAGACTGGGCTGGTTGGTCGGTTCGACGGTGCAGGTGTTCCCGCTGCAATAGGTGCTCGCGGCCAGATTAGGCAGGTAGAAATAGGGCGTACTGGGCACGTCGCTGCGATAGACCAGCAGTTCATAGGTCGTCGCGCCGGGGACGGTCGTCCAGCTATAGCTCGGATTGCCGTAGGGCTGGCTGGCAGTGCCGTCGGGTGCGAGCGGAGTCGGCACGGTCAGGCATTCGGTCGCGGTGGGATTAATGTCTGTGCGGTAGCGGGCGCTGACGTTGTCCAGTTGCAGGTTGCCACCGCCGACCGTTTCCAGCGTAAGACTGAAGCGCACGTTCGCCCAGGCCGCGCTGTTCTTGCCGCGCACGATGTAGGATTGCAGCGGCGCACTACCGGGAATGGTGAAACTACAGGTGATCGCCCCCTGATTGTTGATGCTGCTGCTGAGCTGCACGGACACCCGTTTGCTGTCGCTGCCCGCGTTGGCAAGCTGGAGATTGATCTCGAACGGCAGATTGACCGAGGCGCTGTAGGCCGCGTCCTGATATACCACTGCCGCGCTGGCCTCTGCCGTGCGGCGGAAGCCATACACACCGCTGCTGACCGCCGCCGTGATGCTGCCCGACGTTTGCCATGAAGTCGTGCCGCTGGTGAAGTCCCCGTTGCGGATCAGGTTGGTATTGGCCCGGACGACCGGGTTGCTGGGCTGATTTTCGTGCGTGGCGATGAGGCGCTGTCCGACGGGCCAGTTGAAGACTTCGCTCACGGTGTAGCCTGCGAAGGCTACGTTTTGCAGCGTGTAGGCGTAGCCCGTCGGCACGGCAAAACGAGTATCCACCATGAACTGCTGACCGAAATTGATGTGCAGATGCGGCCCGGTTGACCAGCCAGTGTTGCCCTGAATGCCGATGATCTGCCCGGCCTGCACCGGAACCGAACAGTTGGTCGTGGCGTAATTGGTCGTGCAGCCGTTTTTGATCCACTGCGGGACGCTGTTATAGGCCAGATGACCGTAGGTGCTGAATTCATTCGGCCCGTGCTGGATCACGACCGTGTTCCAGTACCACCACGCTCCGGAGGCGTAGGTGTTCTGGGTATTGGTGTCGTTGATGTAGATGATCGTGCCGCTTTTGGCCGCGACGATGTTGGTGTTGTCGATCACAAAGTCAATCTGCCCCGTGCCGTGATAGTTGTAGCTGCGCGTCACCATGCCGCCCGTGTTATGCTGCCAGGGCAGGCGGTAATCCGTCAGCGAGAGTGGGCCGTAGGAGTCAGCGCTGGCGACCGCTTCATAGGGTGACGGGTCAATCCGGTTGACCAGTCCGGGCGGGAAGCGATCAAACGCGGCGCTGTAAGCCGGGTCGCCGGGCAAGCGTATCGTCCACGTGCCATTTTCCAGAATGACCGGGACGACCAGCACACGACCAGGCATGGGTGCGCCCGTCGCTTCGTCCAGTGTGCGCACGTAGAGCACACCCGCGCCCGCCTTGTAGTCCACCGTCCGTCCGGCGATCTGGAGCGTAAAATTCACGTTCGGCAGGGCGCTGTACGCGGCGGCGGCCTGTGCGAAGGCTGTATCCAGCGCGGCGACCTCGGCGGGGCTGGCGGGTGAATCGAGCGGGGCATCGGGCGAAACGGCGAAGCTGCCGTTGATGAAGGTGTCGGTCGGGACATCGCTTGGTGTCGCGGGCTGCCCCATGAGCATCAGCCCGGCGATTCCCCACATCGCGCCGATCAGGATGAGTGCGAGGCTGGCGCGCCCCAACTGTGGTAATCGGTTGTGCATGGCTTCCCCTGATAAAGCTGCCTGATATATCTCTTTGTGATATAAACCTTGCTTTGATTATACGCTTTCCAACGTTGTCGCAACCCCCTTGATGACAACTTTTGTCAATTTATACCCAATTCAAGACAAACTTCTAACCGAATCAAAATGACACTTCCTGTAAGGCCTCGAATTTCTGGTAGGGGAGGGCTTCAACCCCCTAGAGAGGTGCATTTTTGTGTAAGTATTTTCGGACCTCCACAGTCGCCCTATCTTCACCACAATATAAGTGCCAGCTTAGAAACCTCCCCCATCAACATCCATTCCCACCGTGCCAGCGTTGACGATGCTGAAGGTTCAGAACCACCCACGCCATCACTGCCGAGGACCTATCGTTATCGAGATGACCGATGTTGGAGGTATGAAGCATGTTGTTTAAGCGAGTTTCACCTATTCTGCTTTGTATGCTTGTGATGGCTGTGCTGGCGCTGGGAGTGGCGCAGGCACAGGAAGACGCAGCCCCCACCCTGTACGCGACACTCAACCCGGCGGAACTGGACAATGACGCGCTTGTGCTGCTGGAAAGCGATTTCAGCGGCGCGGCCAGCACCTTCGGCGGGCTGACCGATGTGGTCGGCATCCAGAGTGTGTGGTTCGACAGCGCGGGCACGGCTTACGTCACCGTTGACGTAACCGCCGAAGAGGGCGCGATTTACGTCTATGAAGGGCTGGCGGGCGCCGAAGAAATGGCGCTGCCCGAACCCACCCGCATCATCAGCGGCGGCATGACCGGGCTGGCCGCGCCGAAAGGGCTGATCGTCAGCGAATCGCTGGGGCTGATTGTGGTCGCCAACAACGGTGGCAGCAATGTGCTGGCCTTCGCGCTGGATGCCGAGGGCGACGCCGAGCCGACCCTGACGCTGACCCCGGCGGCGGATTTCGGCGGCAGTGTGTGGGACGTGGCCTATGATGAAGCCACCGACGCGCTGTGGGTGGCCGGGACGACCGGAGCGGCTTTTGTGTATGACGGCTTCTCCGAGGCGATGGGTATGGAAGGCCCCACGCGCACCATCGTGCCTGTGGGCGAAGACGGCCAGATTTCGATCAACCTGCACGGTATCGTCTATGACGGCACGAGCGACACGCTGCTGCTTTCGGACGTGGGCGCGGCGGACAGCAACAGCGACGGCCAGTTGTTCGCGATTGCCGACGCCAGCAGCGCCGACGGTGAGGTGACGCCTGTAGTGCAGATCGGCGGCGACGAGTCGCTGCTGGGCAACCCGGTCGATATCGCCTATGACGGCGAAAACCTGATCGTGGCGGAAAAGGCCAACGACGCCATCCTGATTTACGAAGACTTCCTCAGCATGGAAGGCATGAACAACAGCGCGGCGACCACCGTCCTCGAAATCACCAAGCCGGAATCGCTGGCCTATGCAGGCGGCATGATGGGCATGGAGATGGGCGATATGGACGACGCGGAAGCCACGCCCGAATCCCCCGAAGCGACCGAAGAAGGCTCGGCGAACATGGACGAAGACACCATGATGGCCGCTTCCATGACCACCTTTGAATCGCTGTATGCCACGCTGAACCCGGCGGAACTGGCGAACGATGCCATCACCGCCCTCACGACCGACATGAGCGGCGCGATCTTCAATGGCTTCACGGACATTGCCAACATTCAGAGTGTGTGGTTCGACAGCGCGGGCAACGCCTATGTCACGGTCGATATGAACGCGGACTCCGGCGCGGTGTATGTGTTCGATGGGCTGGCGGGCAGCGAGGGCATGATGGGCGCTGCGCCGATGCGCATGATCGGCGGCCAGAGCAACGCGGGGCTGGTCGCGCCCAAAGGGCTGATCGTGATCGAATCGCTCGACCTGATCCTGGTGGCGAACAACGGCCCGGCCAACGTCAAGGGCTTCAGCCTGATGGCGAACGGCGATGTTTCGCCCACCGTCTTCCTCCAGCCCTCGGTCGATTTCGGCGGCAGCGTGTGGGATCTGTATTATGCCGAAGACATCGACGCGCTGTTCGTCGCCGGGACGACCGGGGCGGTCTTCGTCTATGACAACTTCTCGGCCAATCTGGGCAGCGGCGGCGTCACCCGCACGATTATCCCCGCCGACAGCAGCGGCGCACAGGTATCCATCAATCTGCACGGCATCGTCTATGACAGCCAGCGCGACCTGCTGCTGCTCTCTGACGTGGGCGCGGCGGACAGCAACAGCGACGGCCAGCTTTTCGCGCTGCCCAACGCCAGCACCGCTGATGGCAGCACTCGCTACATCGTGCGCTGGGCGGGCGACCAGACCATGCTCGGCAACCCGGTCGATATCGCCTTCGACGGCGAAAACCTGATCGTGGCGGAGAAGGCCAACGATGCCATTCTGGTCTTCGAGAACTTTGCAGGGCGCATCGGCCTGCGCAACGCTGCCGCCAATCAGGTGCTCAGCTTCACGAAGCCGGAATCCATCGCCTACGCCAGCGGCATGTAAGACGGTGGTCGTGCTCTAACCTATCAGCAGGGCGATTCCCGAAAGAACGATCAGGGCAGAGATGTGCTGATCGTTTTTTGTTGGGTGAGTGCAGCAGTGTTTCTGCGCTTGGAACCACGTGATTGAGCGTTACGAAGAACATCAAGAGTAGCCAAAAGTGTAAAAATTTAATCAATCGTTATGAAAAGCTTCATTATTCCATTGCAATACCCCGTGCGACGGAGTATCATTTTTGGTAATGTATCTTTATTCACGCTATTCTTAATTGGAGAATTAGCAAGCAATGTCGCAGGAGCAAGAGGAATACGTCATGCAACTTATACAACAATGGCGCACCGCCACCATCCACCTCGATGAAATTCTGTACAATCCACCCGGCACCGTCAACAATGCTCCCCTTCCCCGTACCTATCTCCAGCAAATCCTGACCGTTGCAGAAGCGCTGGAAGCCATCCGGCCTGAGTTGGCCGCACAGGTACGCGCCGAATGTGAACACCTGGGCGAGGTTGTGCGCATCTGGGAACAGGTGTGGTGGCCGGGAACAGCCTCTTAAAAGGATGTTTTCTGCCCATAAACGCCTGATGGTCTGATTTGGTTCTTTCCTGACTGCGTTCGATGCGCCATCATGATGCGCTCGAACGACAAGTGAAGAAGGAGTCACCAACCATGTCGCTGGCGCTGCCCTCCCATGCAGAAGATGTGAAGCACTGGCAATGGGAACAATTTGAGCCGTTTTACGCCGAACTTCAAACCCGTACACTTTCCGCAGATGGCGTACAACAATGGCTGAAGGATTGGTCACAGCTTTCCAATCTGCTCTCAGAAGTGTTCGCCCGCGCCCGGTTGGCGAATACGCAGAACACGGCGGATGAAGAAGCCGAAGCCTATTTAAAAAATCTGCTGGTCACGATTTTTCCGCCGATGTCCAAAGCGGAAAACGCGCTGAACAAAAAACTGCTGGAAAGCGGTTTCCAGCCGGACGGGTTTGAAGTCCCCCTGAAGAATATCCGCGCCGACTTTGATTTATTCCGCGAAGAAAACTTAGAACTGCTCACCCGCACCCAGGCGCTTGGCATGGAATATGGCAAGATCACCGGGGCGCAGACCGTCACCTGGAACGGCGAGGAAGTCACGCTTCAGGAACTTCAGAAAGTGTATGAGGATCAGGATCGCGCCACCCGCGAACGCGCCTATCGGTTGAGTGTGGACGCCTGGCTGAAGAACCGCGAGGCCATCAACGACGTATGGATGAAGCTGTTCCAGGCACGCCAGCAGATCGCGGCCAACGCCGGGATGAACAACTTCCGCGAGTACGTCTGGATGCAGCGCAAACGCTTCGACTATACGCCCGATGACTGCGCCACCTTCCATAACGCCATCGAACAGGTCGTCGTCCCGGCTGCCCAGCGCATTCTGGAAAAGCGCCGCACCGCACTTGGTTATGACACGCTGCGCCCCTGGGATTTAAGCGTTGATCCCGAAGGACGCCCGCCGCTGCGCCCGTATGAAACGCTGGACGAATTCGAGGAAAAGGCCGAGATGATTTTCCGCCGGGTCGATCCCAGAATCGGCGATTACTTCGCCACCATGCGGCGCGAACGCCTGCTCGATCTGCCCAATCGCAAGAATAAGCGCGTCGGCGCATACTGCACCCGCTTCGCCACCGCGCAGCGCCCCTTTATCTTTATGAACGCCGTCGGCACCCAGGGCGACATCCGCACGCTGCTGCACGAGGCCGGGCACGCCTTTCATGGCTTCGAGGTCGTCAGGCTTCCCTATGCACAGCAGCAGGGCTATCCCATCGAATTCGCCGAGGTCGCCAGTATGAGCATGGAACTGCTGGCCGCGCCCTATCTCACGCAGGACGAAGGGGGATTCTTCTCGCCTGAGGAAGCAGCCCGTGACCGCATCCTGCATCTGGAAAAGATCGTCCTGTTCTGGCCGTATATGGCGGTAGTGGATGCCTTCCAGCAGTGGGCGTATACCCACAACGACGCGGCGCTTAACCCGGCGGAATGTGACGCCGCGTGGGGCGAGTTGTGGACGCGCTTCCAGCCGGGCGTGGATTACACTGGGCTGGAAGACTATCGCGTAACGGGATGGCATCGCAAGCAGCACATCTTCCTCTATCCGTTCTACTACGTCGATTATGGGCTGGCGCAGTTGGGCGCGGTGCAGGTATGGGCCAACGCTCTGCAAGATCAGGCGAAGGCGGTCGAGCAGTATTTACATGGGCTGTCGCTGGGCTATACCGCCTCGCTGCCGCAGCTTTATGCCGCGACGGGCGCGACTTTCGCCTTCGACGTGGACACGATGGGCAAGGCGGTCGAACTGATCGAGGGCACCATCAGCGACCTCGAACGCCAGTTGGCGTAAAAAAGGCATTTTCCACCGGGGCACAGCCGCCTGTGCCCCGCTTCTCCCCTCCTTGTGCGTATTTGAAAGTCCTCTACAATAGCAAACGGTTGCGAAGGGGTCACAAGAAGACACCTGCGACCTTTGACGGTGCTCAACACAAAGGACACAATCCCCTATGGAGTATCGCAATTTCGGGCGTACAGGCGTCAAGGTCAGCCCGCTCTGTCTCGGCTGCATGAATTTTGGCGGGCGCACGGACGAAGCCACCGCGACCGAGATCATCCACACCGCGCTGGACAGCGGCCTCAATTTCGTGGACACGGCCAACGTCTATGGGCACGACCCCGCCGATCATTATGTCGGGCGTGGCCGCAGCGAAGAAATCGTCGGCAGGGCGCTCAAGGGAAAACGCGGTGACGTGTTCCTGGCGACCAAGATGTATTTTCCGATGGTGCGCGATATGCGCTTGATGGGCAGCAGCCGCCGCAACATCATCGCGGAATGTGAAGCCTCGCTGCGCCGCCTGCAAACCGACTATATCGACCTGTACCAGATGCACCACCCCTCCAACGAAGTCCCGATTGATGAGACGCTGCGGGCGCTGGATGACCTTGTTCGGTCGGGGAAGGTGCGCTACATCGGCAGCAGTTCGTTCGCCGCGTGGCAGTTCGTGGAGTCACTGTGGGTGGCGAAGGAATATGGCCTGAACCGCTTCGTCTGTGAGCAGCCCGCCTATCACCTGCTTGACCGCCGCCTTGAACGCGAGTTCGTGCCAATGGCGCAGACTTATAACATCGCCATTATCCCCTGGTCGCCGACGGCGGGCGGCTTCCTGAGCGGGAAGTATCGCCGGGGCGAACCGGTGCCGCTGGATTCGCGCTTTGCCGTGTTCTGGAAAGGCCAGGCCGAGCGGCTGACCGACCCGATCTTCGATGTGCTGGAGGCACTGGAAGCGCTGGCGACGGAAAAAGGCTGTTCGGTCTATCACCTGGCGCTGGCCTGGTGCGCCCAGCAGCCCGGCATCACCAGCCCGATCATCGGCCCGCGCACGGTGGAGCAGTTGACCGACTCGCTTAAGGCGCTGGAGGTCGTGCTGACCGAGGACGACCTGAACCGCATCGACCAAATCGCGCCGCCGGGACGAGCCACGCTGCCCTATTACGGCTATGATGGTTTCGCCTGGGTGCCCTGGGGACCGCATCAGTCGCAGTGGGTGTAGCAAAGCAAAGGGGACAGCGCGTCCCCTTTATTTTTTGACCGAAACGCAATTTGCTTGTTTGATAATATAAAAGCTATACTTACGATATCTTCGCTTACCTCATTGCTGAATGGACTTCATGGCTGAAAACAATGTCGGTAGACGGGTCTACCTGTGGGTTCTGCTGAATTTTTTCCTACCCTTATTCCCTGTCCTGTTTGGTGGATTGATTCTTCTCTTACAAGGGAGGTTGGAAGCAGAATATATTCGTCTTCTGGGAGGAACGGATTTACTTCTGCTGTCATTTACCATCCTGATGGTGACATGGCACGACTGGAATCGCTCCACTTATGATCGCCAGACGACCTTGTTTGCTGTCGTGAACATCTTCTTACTGGCCGCAACGTTCGCTACATGGAGTGGTTTTACCGTTGTCTACATACATCGCAACATTCAGAATCTACAACTTCTTGAAAATAACATTATAGATTTGAATTGGATTGCACTCAGCACATCCCCAATCTGTGCTATAATTCAATTCTCAATTGCATGGCAGGAAACTCGCACACGCAGCACACGAACATCATAGGAAATCAGAAATGGCAAATGTATTGGTGTTCCTGTATGGAGTCCTAATGCTTGGTGGTGGCGTGATTGTAAGTACGCTCCTTGTGCGTCACATGCGCCAACCCAAAACCAGGGCACATAGGACACAGGAGCCAGCAGGACAAAAACACTATCAAATTCGTGAAATTCAGCGGGTTCAACGCAGGATCAGCCCATACGCGGATACTTATCCAAGGCGGGAAGAAGGCAAACGCGACACTGTACCTGCCCGTGTGCGTTCGTCTTCCCATCCGCGCAACCCCTGAGCCTCACTCACTCCGTAAAGCGCGGGCGGTGATAAGGCGCGTCAGCCGCAGCGCAGGATAGACCCCGGCCAGCAGCGCCGCGATCACAGCCACCGCAAACGCCTGCACGAATTCTTCCGGCACAGGGTAGAAATCCATCGTCCAGCCGAACGAGCGCACATTAATCACATACAGCAGCACCAGCGCCAGCGCGAGGCCAATTGGCAGCGCCAGCGCCCCCGCCACCGTTCCCATCAGTCCGGTTTGCAGCAACGTGAAATTCCACAGTTGGCGCGGGGTCATCCCGGTCGCCCGCATCACGCCGTACTGGCGCGTGTTTTCCAGTTGCAGGCTGAGCAGCGCGGAAAGAATCCCGATGAAAGCAACCACCGTCGCCAGCAGCCGCAGTGCAATTGTGATGGCGAAGGCATTATCGAACACCACAAATACACCCGAACGCAGGTCACGGTTGGACTGCACCAGCAGATCATAGCCGCTGAGCGCGTCGGTTCGCAGTGTGTTGATGACCGTGTTGATGTCCGCGCCTTCTTCCACATACGCCGCCAGCGACGAAATGTAGGGGTCGTCGTAGAACTGCTGGTAGGTGGTGCGGTACATGAAGACCTTGCCCTGATCGGTCGAATAGTCGTAGTACACGCCGACCACCTCGAACGTCTGCGGGCCGTTGTCGGTCAGCAGCGTGATGGTGTTCGCTTCGGGCGTGATCCCCCGGCGGAAGGCGAACGGCTCGGTGACGATGACCTTCCCCCCTTCCAGCGCTGCCCGGTAATCCGCGAACTCTGGCGGCACATTCAGCCACGCAAAACGGCGGTCAGTAGCGATGTCAAAATCCGCCGCCTGAAGGTTGACCGGGGGCAGATTGGGACTGGAGTCAATATTGGGATAATCCAGCGCGGTCACGCTGACATCGCGTGAGGTGGAAACCAGGCGCACCCCTTCGACACTGGCGACCACGTCCACCACCGACGGGTCAACATCGACGGTCGCACGGTTTGCGGTCAGCAGCGGCGGTGAGATGTAAATGTCCCCGCCCAGCGTTTCGCCCAACCAGGCAGCCACCGTATTACGAAAGCTGGCGATCATGACGCTGACGCCGACGATCACGCTGACGGCGACGGTCAATGCCGCCACCGCCACCGACGTGCGGCTGAGCGAACGGGCGACGGCGCGGGGAGCCATCCGACCTAAAACGCCGAACAACCTTTCCGTAATGGGCGTGAACAGCCGCATCGCGCCGATCAGCACGACGGGCGTAAAGAAGGCGCTGCCGACGACGATGCAGAACAGCGCACCGAAGCTGATGTACAGGCTGTTGGTGGGCAGTTGCAGCAGCAGCAGGCCGATGATATTGAGCGTAACCGCCGCAACCGTAATCAGCGGGACCAGGCGGCGCGTGGCGCTTTCCTGATCGCTGCGGCGCATCGTGCCAGCAGGCGGGGTGCGGGTTGCGTCCAGCGACGGAATCACCGCCGCGCCCAGGCTGGCGAAAAGGCCGACCGCCGCGCCTTTGAGCAGCGTAATCGGCTCCACGCTGACGCGCTGGACATTCACTGTAAAGAACAGGTCGTTGATGGTCTGCGCCACCACCCGCACCGATGCCCGCCCGAAGATGAGTCCGAGGCCTAAACCCAGAATCGTCCCGATCAGCCCCAGCAGCAGCGCCTCACTCAGAATCAGGCTGAAAATCTGGCGTCTGGTCGCGCCAAGCGAACGCAGAATCCCGATCACCGGGCGGCGCTGCACAACGCTGAACGTGACGGTGTTGTAGATCAGGAACACGCCCACCACCAGCGCCAGCAGGCTCAGCGCTTGCAGGTTGAGGTTGAAGGCGGCGGTCATCTGGTCGAGCGTGGTGTTGTTCTCGCTGATCGCCCCCGCCCGCGCCCCCTGTGGCAGAATTGTGCGGATTTGCTCAAGCGTCGCGTCGGCGGTCGCTTCCGGCAGAATCAGATCAACGCGGGTAATGGCGTCTGGCCGTCCCACGACTTCCTGCGCGGTGGCGATATCGGACAGGACCAGATCGTCAATCGCCTGTTCGCTCACGCCGTCGCTGGCGCGGATCAGGCCGACAATCTGCACTTCGACCGCACGTGTCCCGGTGCGCAGCGTCATGCTGTCACCCGCCGCGAGTCCGAGTCGGTCGGCGAGTGTCCCGCTGATAATCACGCTGCCAGGCCGGGCGAGAAAATCGGTGATGGCGTTAAAGGCGTCCTCGCCGGGGTTGTCCTCGCTCACGGCGATGTTGTTCAGGTAGCCCCGGAACGGCGCTTCGGAGAAGATATCTACACCCAGCAGGCGCAAGGGCTGCCCCAGTTCCCCCTCTGTGTTTCCGCCTGCCCGCACATATTCCTCAATGACCGGGGCGCTTTCCCGCACGCCCAGATCAACCCGAATCTGACGGAAGATGTCTGTCGGCAGTCCGGCAGGCCCACCCACGACCTGATGGGTGGCTTCGCCCGCGACGCTGGCGGTGGAGAGGCTGAAGGCGCGGCTGGCGCTGCCGTTGGCGACATCAATGGCGATCACCACCGCCACACCCAGCGCGACACCGATCACGAACAGCAGGCTTTGCAGGAAGCGGCGGTTGATGGTGCGCCCCGCCAGGCGCAGGATGACAGGGGAGGGAGAGAGCATATCCAGCATTCCAAACGTTCAGAATTCTTTGTTTGTGACAGTTTACACGAAGCTGGCTAATGTCTCCGTAGGGACGAGATGAGTGGTTGATAAATTAGCGTTCTCAACAGCAAAAAAAGTCACCGGAATCAAAAACCCCCGGTCGCGGTAATGGCCGGGGGTCGTATTTTTTCTATTTGATGAGTTCGTGCCGTTTGGGACAGCAGCTTGGGACAAGCCGCTTACTTGCGCGGCTTGCGGATCATGTTGCGGCGAGCCTGATCCTTGTACTCGTTGATGATCTCCATCAGCGTGCGCTGAATCCCGTTCATCTTGCGCGGGTCTTCATAACGCGACTTGAAGAGCTTCATCGCCACGTAGTCGTTGATGAGCATGTTGACCTCCGATACATTGTGACAGTTTGCTCAATGACAAGTTCATTGTACGACACTTGGGCAATCCTGACAATGAGTCCACCACAAGGGTTTATGCAACTTTAACATGAATGGACTTATCCATAACGTTGCCTTGCTGCTGGCTCGAATCCATTGGTTGACAAATCGGGCAAACCCACGCAAAATAAAACCGACTGGTTGGTATTTTATTGAGACGATGACTAAAGGCGAACTGACCCGACAGACTATTTTGCAGCAGGCCGCCCAGGTCTTCAGTGTACGTGGCTACTTTGGCACGTCGATGGACGACCTGATGAAAGCTACTGACCTGACCAAAGGCGGCATCTACAACCATTTCGGCAGCAAGGAAGCGCTGGCGCTGGAAGCGTTCGAGTATGCCTTCGGGCTGGTGAAAGCGCGCTTCCGTGAACTGTCCGAAGGCAAGCGCACCACCCGCGACCGTCTTTATGCCGTGCTGGAATTGTTCCGCAGTGTGCTGGATGATCCCCTGCTGGCGGGCGGCTGTCCCCTGCTGAATACGGCGGTGGAAGCTGACGACGCTAACGAGCCGCTGCGCAACCGCGCCCGCGAGGCCGCCGACGACTGGCGCGGATACATCAGCCGCACCGTGCGCAAGGGACTCGAACTCGGTGATGTGCGCCCGGAAGTCGAGCCGGAAGCGGTCGCCAGTGTGATGATTTCCACGCTCGAAGGCGCGATCATGCTCAGCAAGCTCTATGGCGACAACATCCACATGCACCGCACTGTCGATCACATGGCCGCGTACATCGACTCGCTGCTGAAATAAAAAGCGTATGGATGAACCGCAGAGGCGCGGAGAACGCAGAGCGATAAAAATTCAATTTCCTGGCGGCTTGGCGGTTCAATATTTTTTGGAGAGACATGATGAACGCCCCCTATTCAAAAGAAGACGTTATTGCCCACCTGCGCGAGATACAGCAGGGACTCCGCGCCGATATCGACGCCATGCCCAATGCCGAGTTCGAGCGTGAAGGGGAAACCACCTGGTCGCCGTCGGGCTATGTCAAACACCTCATCCTGAGCCTCAAGCCGACCGCCAAAGGCTTCAACTTCCCGCCGGAACAACTGGAGTCCACTTTCGGCTTCGCCCCCGCCCCATCGCGCACCTATCAGGAAGTCGTGGTCGCCTACGAGTCGCTGATCGAACAGGGCTTACGCGCCGAACTCAGTGACCGCCTGATCCCGGTTGCCTACCGCTTCCCCGAAGGCGTGACCGATGAGCAGGCGTATCTGGCCGATACCTGGGACGAGAGCAATGACCGCCTGATTGCCGCGCTCGACCCCTGGGACGAGGCAGCGCTCGACCGCTATCAACTGCCGCATCCGGCACTGGGTATGCTCACCCTGCGCGAAATGCTGTTCTTTACGCTGCACCACAACACGCGCCATTGGCAGGATGTCCAGCAGAGCGCGACGTTATCCGACAGGGCATAAGAGGAAATGATGACCGACACGACCAGCGCATCCACGCGCACCCACACCTTCACCTGGCAGGATCCGATGATCGGGGCGCAGGCCGCCCTGACGATGAGCGGGCTGGAATACTTTCAGGCCATCGCACGCGGCGAGATCCCCTTCGCCCCCATCACCGACGTCATGCAGATTACGGTTGAGACGGTCGAAGCAGGGCGTGTCGTCTTTAAAGCGACCCCGGCGGAATACCTGTTCAACCCGATTGGCACCATTCACGGCGGCTTCGCGGCGACCGTGCTGGATGGGGCGATGGGCTGCGCGGTGCATTCTACTCTGCCACGCGGCACAGGCTATACCACCGCCGAACTTCATATCAACTACATCCGCCCGATCTTCGCCACCACCGGGACGATGCTGTGCGAGGGCAAAATCATCCACAGCGGGCGCAAAATGGCGACCGCCGAAGGCCGCCTGGTCGATGCCGACGGCAAGCTGTATGCGCATGGCACGACCACCTGCATCATTCTCTCGCAGGAGGGCACATGAGCGCCCAGCCCCAGCCCGAAGTCATGCTCCAGCAAAAGGCCGAAAACGCCGGGCTGGAAATTCCGCCGAAGGTCTTCCTGGATATGGAAGGCGAGATGCTGGAATACATCGAAGGCAAGTCGCTGCGGGTGCGCTTTCCTGTTAAGGAGCGCTATCAGAATCCGCTTGGCTACATGCAGGGTGGGATGATCGTCGCCGCGATGGACAACACCATTGGCCCATTGAGCTACCTGGTCGCGCCGCCCAGCGTCACCACGCAGTTGAATACCTCCTATATCCGCCCGGTCACGCCGCAGGATGCTTATATCGAGGTGGTGGCGATTCTCGTGGAACGCACCCGCCGCCAGATTTTCCTGAGCGCGGAGGCGATGAACCCGGCGGGAAAGCGGGTTGCCACCTGCACGGCGACGTGTATGCTGATCGGGGAATAGGCTGGCAATATTAAAGCAGGGGCGACCGGGCGGGTTGCCCCTACAGACCACCGCTTACGGCAGCGCCCACACGCGCAGGTTATCAAAGCGCACGACCACATCGACTGTGGCGGTGCTTTCCACGAACAGGCCGAGTGTTGCCGCGCTCAGCCGCGAATCGGTCGCGCTGCCCAGTTCCACGCCGTTGAGATAGAGTGTTACCGTCTCCCCTTCCCATCGTACACCCAGGCGCACTGGCCCGTCGGATGGCGGCACTCCACGAATAACATCAATCGCGAAATACTCGGTTTCGTTTAGCGGATAATTGGTGGCATCAAACCAGCCGATCCGCCACAGATTCAGGTCACAGGCTGCCCCCGCAAACAGCAGTTGTGCCTGGTTATCAGGATTAGCCAGGGTGAAACCAAAAAAGCCATCCGCCGGGCACTCGCTCAAATCCACTTCGACTTCCGCGTACAGGCTGTTGGCAAACGCCTCGTAGAAATTAGCGGTATCAAACCGACTGTCTCGTTCCGTGACCAGAATAACCCACTGTTCGTCGATGATGTCGTTGCGACCGAGGCCTTCCAGCGACATTCCCCGGCGATCAGGACCAGCGAAATCCGTTTCCGCCAACAGATCACCGACTTCAATCGGCGGCTGCGATGTGTCCCCATCCCCTTCGGGAACGGGTGTCGGCGTGGGCGCTTTGACGGTCGCGGCGGCGGTCGCCTGTGCCTGCCGGGTGCCGACAACTTCCTGCCCAATCGCGTTATAGGTAGCGACGACGGCTTCCTGTGCTTGCAACGTGAGCGCAAGCTGGTCGCGAGTGGCGACTTCGGCCTGCGCGGTGTTCACGACGTTCTGCTGGGCAATCTGGGTTCCAGCGGCCTGTGTGGAAAAAGCCTCGAACGCGGGTTGACTGGTCGCGTTGGCGATTTCCAGCCCGGCGGCAAAGGCGGCGGTCTGCTGGACTTCAGCGGTGGCGGCGGCAGCCGTCTGCACGGCGGCGATCTCAGCAGTGGCTTCGGCCTGGAGTGCCTGTACCTGCGCGGTCGCCTCGACCTGAATCGCCTGCACCTGCGCGGTGGCTTCGGCCTCGCGGGTGGCGGCCAGATTGATCGCGTCCACCACGGTCGCCTGTAGGGCGGTCTGCTGGAGCGCAATCTGATTGGCGGCTTCGGTCTGGGACAGGGCGAAGGCCTCGGCCTGCGCGGTCGCTTCTGCCGCAGAGGTCGCCCGCTGCTGGGTAACATTGGCCTCAGCCGTTGTGCGCGCGTTTACTGCAACCACCACCTGCTCGCTCAGATCCGTCACGATGAGTTGCACATCGTTGAGGTCCGTGTTCGTTTCGGCCACCTGCTGCCCTTGCAGCACCACAGCGATGATGGCGCAGATCAGCAAAAACACCAGCAGTCCGACAATCAATAAGCCCTGATCGTTCCCGCGATTCATCCGGTCATCCTTGGAGTCGATAGCAGCAATGCGCTGATTGTAGCGTTGATGCGCAATCGGGGAAATGTGCTTTCGCTTGACGAGGGGATAAAGCGCAAGTTGATCTGCAGGAGTAAAATTGAGGCGTTGCCCTGTTTCTTCCGTGTGTCAGGATGCTGGCCGAAATTGCCTTTTACAGAGCGACAGGATGCGTTCCTGATGGCACAGTAAACGTTTGTTACGATCTTTCGTGTGTCTGAGTGTGGAACCATGTTTCTCCACAAAGTAATCGGCTGGCGGTGGCTGTTGTGCCTCGTTGGTAGAGGTCAGGCAAGGCCCGTCAGAATGGTTCAGGGTGTTCTACCCATGCCAAACATTGCATCCCTCGTCGTTGACAGGAAGTTACCCCATGACTCTCTATTTTGGCGCATATGAAATTATTGAAGAGATTGGTAAAGGCGGGATGGCAACGGTTTACCGCGCTCGACAGTCCAGTGTTGAACGCGATGTTGCTATTAAAGTGATCAAAGGAAGCATCAAGGAAGACCCCGATGCCATCCAGCGTTTTCAGCGTGAGGCAAGGGTCATTGCCCGTCTGGAGCATCCCCACATTCTGCCGATTTACGATTTTGATGGCGCACACGAACCGCCGTATATCGTCATGCGCTATCTGGACGGCGGGACGCTCAAGGATGTGATGAAGCAGGGCTTACTGCCGCCGGCTGAAGTGGCGTATCTGATTCAGCAGGTGGCCTCTGCATTGGATTACGCCCATCGCCAGGGCATCATCCATCGCGATATCAAGCCAAGCAATATCCTGATCGACCGCGAGGGCAACGCTTTCGTCAGCGATCTGGGCATCGCCCGCATCACTCGGCGATGGGCAGCGTCATGGCCTCACCATGTCCGGGGCGATCATCGGCACACCGGAATATATGCTGCCGGAACAGGCGATGGGACTGGCGGAAGATTGGCAGCGAGACGACTATCGGTTTGACGCTGTATAACATTGCCACCGTTTACATCCGTATGCGGGATTATCCCCGTGCGCTGGAGGTTGCCCGCCAGGGTTATGAGGTTGATAAAGGCCTGGGGGTTGATGTGGGCATTACCAGCGCCCTCATTGCCGCTATCCTTGCCTTCATGGGTGCGCCCTTTGACCAGATCGTCATCCATCTGAAACCTGCGCTTGAAACTGGCCTGGCAGAGCGTAATTTTACGACGCTTAACGATTGTATGTACTGTGAATTTCATCTGTTGATGTATGCCGGACGGTATGAAGACTCCTGTGAAATCATTGGACTGGTGTTGGGATCGCCGCTCTTTAATCGGGATGATCCCTATGCGATGGTCGAGATTGACGCGGCATTGGAAACCATCCGGCAGCATCTCTCAGAGGACGTGATTCAGGCGGCCATCGAACGGGGCAAGACGCTGGATATGCTGGCGACGGCGCAGGCGCTGCTGGCGGAGCTTTCGTAGGCGACCGCTGCTTCTGAATGACCGCGAACCGGGACGCAAGGGTCACGAATAAAGGCCATCAACGCTGAATCAATCAGACGCGGTAACCGTTATCCATTGGACCTGGGTGGGGCAGATTGCCAAGAAGTTTTGAGAGATGTAGCCCGCCAACCAAACAGGCTGCAAAAAAAGGAGTGCCTGCTGTTCGCACTCCATTTGTGAAGGCACAGGGAACAGTGTCTCAAACATATTGAAGGCTTTTGTTGGCCGAAGGGTGGCCTCAAGCCTTCAGGTCTGCCAGTTTCGCCTCGGCGGCTTGTTTTGCCTGTTCGTACTGACCGCTGTAAAGGGCTTGCAGACTGCGAAGGTAAGCGGGCGTTGTGATGGATGGGACAAGCGCCTTCGGCAACTGCTGGCGCTGCTCAAAGGTTTTGGCGAGGACGCGCACCAGCAGCCCGCACACTTCATGATAGCGGGCGCGCTCCACCGGGCTTTGATGCAGCAGCCGTGTCACCGTCACTTCGGCGACAGCGGTGATCTGCGTCAGCATCGCTGCCCCCTTTTCCGCGCTGGCGATCTCACGCGGGTCTGCGCCGAGTACACCATCAAGCGGTGTGCTGGCGGGTACAGCGTCCAGCCGTACCAGATCAGGCTGCAGCGCGGCCATCAGCGACGTTTCACCAATACCCGCGTGATCGCCTGTGTAGTGCTCTGAAATGAGATCATAGGACGTCACGGGCAGAATCGTCACGGGCGAACGACTCATCACGCTGTAGGCGGCTCGCTTGAGCGTAAGGGTCTGCTCGATGCCGAAGTGCCCGGTAAAGGCCACGATCACCCGGAAGCCCATTTCTGACAACTGCTCGAATACGCTTGTCAGGAGCGGCTCGATGACGCTGATTGGGAGCTTGAGGGTATAAGGATAGGGAACACCGCCCGCCGCCCAGTAGGAAACCGGCACCAGCACTGCATCCAGCCGATCTGCGATTCGTTCACCGACGGCGCTTGCCACCAGCCCGTCGAGGCCGAGGGGTAGATGATGGCTGTGCCATTCCAGCGTACCAAAGGAGAGGACGACGACAGGCTGTGCGGCGATGCGGGCTTCCAGTTCTGCCGGGAAAAGGTGCTCAAACCGATAAGCCGTCATCGCAGCCTCTCAAACTCGACGATGGGGCGAATGCCGCGATCCTGTTCCAGCGAAGCAAACACCTGCGGAACGTCCGCCAGTTGCAGCGTGGTGGTGTGCAGTTCATCAAGATGCAGTTTGCCCTCCGCGTACCAGTCCGCGAACAGCGGCAGGTCGATCATCGGGCGGATATTGCCGTAAATGCACCCGATGATCTGCTGCTGCTGGCTCATAAAGCGGCGGGGCTGGAACGGCAGCACGTCATCCCGCGCCGCCGCTCCCACCAGAATCAGTGTGCCGCCGCGCGCCAGCATATCGACTCCGGCCAGCATCAGCCCTGGTACACCCACTGCCTCGAAGACATGATCGACACCGCGCCCGCCCGTGATGGCTCTGACCGCTGCTGCATCCCTACCCGCGAAGGTGTGGGTTGCGCCGTAGCGCGTGGCGAGTTCCAGGCGCGACTCGTTCAGGTCAATCACGATAATCGTCCCGGCATTTGCCAGCCGCGCTCCCTGGACGATGTTCAGGCCAATTCCGCCCGCGCCGATGACTGCCACCGAATCGCCGGGACGAATGTGCGCGGTGTATAAGGCCGCGCCGACTCCGGTAGCGACGGCACAGCCGAGCATGGCCGCTTTCGTCAGGGGGATGTCCTTGCGGATGGGCACGACACCGCCCGCAGGCACCACCACATAGGGGCAGAACGTCCCCGCGTTGAGCATCACAGCAAGCGGCGACCCATCCAGAAAGACACGCGGCGAAACCGTCCCCTGAATATTCTCACATAAATCCTGGCGACCCGACAGGCAGTGGCGACACTGGTTGCACTTGGGCTGCCAGTTCACCACGACATGATCGCCCACCTGCACCTGCGTCACCCCCTCGCCGATTTCTTCGACGATGCCCGCCCCCTCATGACCGAGCAGAACAGGCGTGGCACGTGCATCGCGCATATAGCTGAGGTCGGTGTGGCAAACCCCGCTGGCGACCATCCGCACCATCACCTCGCCGCGTTCAGGGGCGCTTACCTCAACCGTTTCGAGGGTGGGCGGGGAACCCAACTGCTTTAAAACCACGCCCGGCACTCGATGGCGGGTCATCGGTTCAGTTTCTTGGCATAGTAATCCGGCGCAACCGTGCCGGGTTTGCTGAACCATTTGGGGACATCGACACCCGCGTACAGCAGAATGTTGCCCCAGGGATCAAACGCGCCCGTTCGCACGATCACTTTGGCCTTCGCCGCCATTTCGCCCAGGATGGTGGCGTGCGGGATCATCTCGTGGTCGGCATCCGCGAAAAGGCGCTGCACTTTTTCAAGCAGCGGGGCGTTATTGGTCGGCAGGTTGTCGGCATACGCGACCTTTTCGGCGATAAACGATTCCGCGACGACGGAAAGCACCGTCTCCAGGTCGGGAACGTCCTGCACAATCGCCAGGTCGATCCGCCATGCGCTGGATGGAATCGGGAAGCCAGCATCACAGACGATCATCAGGTCGCCGTGTCCCATCGAGGCAATGGCGTAATTCAGTTCTGCGTTTAAGAGTCTTCCACGCTGCATAGGTTCCCCCAGTTCAATCCGTGATTTGATGTTGAGCCAGTAAGGTTTCGACGGCGGTTCGCTGTGCCAGCGACGGGATCACGCCGAGTTGGGTACAGGCGAGCGCACCACAGGCACACCCGAAGCGCACCGCCTCCACCAGGGGTTTGCCTTCGCCCAGAGCAACCGCCAGCCCTGAATTGAAGGCGTCTCCTGCACCTGTCGTATCCACCACCTCGACGCTGAACGATGGCACCAGCAGATCGACGCTGTCGGTCAGAATCAATGCGCCGTTTTCCCCCATCGTGACGATGACATTCTGCACACCGAAGGCGCGAAGCTGCGCCGCGAGAGTGCGAGTCGGGGTGGGGTCATCCGGGGCGAGACCGAGCAGGATTCGCAGTTCGCTTTCGTTGGGCGTGAGGTAGTCAATATACCTGAAGATTTCTTTCGGGAGCGGGACAGCAGGCGCGGGATTGAGAATCGTCGTCTTGCCATGTTTTTTGCCAATCTCCATCGCACGCATGGCCGCCGCAACCGGAATCTCCAGCACGGCCATCACAAGATCGCCCGCCGCGATTTTGGCTTCCGCCTGGTCAACAAAGGCCGCGTCCATCAGGTTGTTCGCGCCCATGTCGAGGATGATGAAGTTCTCGCCTTTCTGGTTGAGGATGATAAAGCCGACCCCCGTCGGGCGCTCCTGGGTGCGGTGGAGATAGTCTGTATTGACCCCTTCCGCCGCGTAGAGATCAAAGGCAATTTCGGCCAGCTTATCCTCTCCGATAATCGCCACCAGCGACGATGATGCGCCGAGGCGGGCCGTGCCCACCGCCTGGTTGGAGCCTTTGCCGCCCGGCCCCATGTCAAAATCGGTGCCGAGCAGGGTTTGCCCAAAGATCGGCAGTTGGGGTGCGCGAATGGTCATGCCTACCGCAAAGCTGCCAACAATAGTAATGTTTGTCATCCGTTCACCGCCTGGTTCTGTCCCATCGCGCAGGCGAGAATTGCTTCCTCGGTGGCGTCCTGGTTGGCGAATTCGCCCGTGATTCGACCCTGGTGCATCACCAGAATGCGATCACACTGCCCGATCAGTTCGGGGAGTTCGGAGGACACCAGGAGGATGGTCACGCCCTGCGCTGCGAGCTGCTGCATGATGTTATAGATTTCGCTTTTTGCGCCCACGTCAATCCCGCGTGTCGGTTCATGCAGGATCAGGATGAGGGGTTTGGTCGCCAGCCCTCGCGCCAGAATCACCTTCTGCTGGTTGCCGCCGCTCAGGGTGCGGATTTTCTGCTGATGGCTGGCGATGCGGGTATCGAACTGTTTGACGTAATAGGTACTCGTTTCACGGACGCGACTGCCTTGCAGCAGCCCGGCCTGGCTCACACTTTTGAGCGCGGCGGCGACGGTGTTGTGTTCAACGCTCATCGTCAGCAGCGCCCCCATCCCGCGCCGATCTGCCGGGATGAGCGCCAGCCCACTACGAAGCGCGGCGGCAGGGGCATTCCCTTTGAGGGGGATGCCGTGCACCTGTAACCGCCCGCTGCGGGGACGCAGCCCGAAAATCGCGCCGACCAGTTCATCCTTCCCGGAATCGGGCAGTCCCGCTACGCCAACGATCTCCCCCTGATGCACATCGAACGAGACCGTTTGCAGTTCCGGCGGACTGCTGATGGCTTGCAGGCTCAGGACGACTTCAGGGTTGATGGGGCGCTGTGCAGTGTGGCGACGCAGAAAATCCACCGAACGCCCGACCATCTGCTGAATCAGGGTGTCCAGCGTCAAGCTGCCGTCATTGTCCATCGTACTGATGTAGCGTCCGTCGCGCATGACGCTGATGCGGTCAGCGATGCTCAAGACCTCCTCAAGCCGATGCGAGACGTAGATGATGGTCACGCCCTCGCTTTTTAACTGCTGGATGACTTCAAACAGGTGGCGGGTTTCCTCGTGGGTAAGCGCGGAATTGGGTTCATCGAGGATCAGCACACGCACCTGCTGAGAAATGGCGCGGGCGATTTCCACAAGCTGCTGCTGCGCGATGGACAGGCGGCCAACGGTGAGGCGCGGGTCGATCTGCCCCATACCCAACCGCGCCAGCGCAGCCCGTGCCGCCGTCTGCATCTGGTCGCGGCGGATGAGCGCGAGGGGCATCCGCACGGCGCTGCTGTTGAGCATGATGTTTTCCGCGACGGTCAGGTTAAGGCACAACGCCAATTCCTGATAGACCACCCGAATGCCAAAACGCTGGCTCACGGAAGGCGAGGGAAGGTTGATCGGTGCGCCCTCGAACAGGATTTCGCCGCTGTCTGGCTGCAACTCCCCGGCGAGGATGTTCATCAGGGTGCTTTTGCCCGCGCCGTTTTCACCCAGTACGGCGTGAATCTCGCCCGGCTGAAAGCGCACGCTCACATTGTCGAGCGCCAGCACGCCCGGAAACTGTTTGGAAATACGACGGAGTTCAATAATGGGTACGGCTTCAGTCATATGCAATATAGTTCACTTTCTAAAAAGAAGGATTTATTTGGGGTGGCACCTTCGCCACCCCACAGCATGTTTTGCATTATGAACCCGCGACTTCGGCGATGTTCTCCTGGGTATAGATGCCGACGCCTGTGTCCAGGTTGGAGATAGTCTCGCCGTTGAGGAAGCGCACCAGCAGATTGACCGCCTCGAAGCCCTGCCGTTCAGGTGCCTGGTCGATGGTGGCCTGGATTGCGCCGTCGGCCACCAACTGCACCGTGTCGTCCAGCAGATCGAAGCCGACCACCGTCACCGTCCCAACCGCGTCATTGCGCGTCACCCATTCGCCAGCGGCAGGGGTCGAGCAGCACTCCAGCGAGAGAATGCCCGTCACATCCGGGTTCGCCAGCATCGCGTTCTCGATGGCGGCGTAGATTTCCTGCGGATCAGTTCCCGTGTTAACCGTCTGAACGACTTCGATGCCGGGGTAGTTGGCGAGGGCTTCCCGTGCGCCGCTCTCGCGGTCAATCGACCACTGGGCGGCGGCGTCCAGCGTGGTGATGATGACCTGACCTTCCCCGTTGAGGTACTCGGCCATCAGTTCGCCCGCTTCCCGCCCGGACTGCACCAAATCCTGCCCGGCGAACGCTAAGCGGTTGCTGTCGGGATTGTCGGTGTTGAACGTCACCACCGGGATACCTGCTTCGATCACGCGGTTAATCAGCGGCGCGAGGGCGTCGGTGCTGACCGAGGAAATCGCCAGCCCGTCGATCTCGTCCAGCAGCGTTTCGATCTCGCTGATCTGCGCGTCGGCATCTGCCCCCACCGGGCCGATGAACTGCGCGTTCACGCCCAGTTCTTCCACCGCCCGTTCGACCCCGGCGCGGATGAAGGGGGCGAACTCGTTGGAGACATCGTGGTAGGAGACATAGATGTTGAGCGTCTCCCCCGCATCGATCTTCGCCTGAATGCGCTCTGCCAGCGCGAAGTCGGCCAGGCTTACCCCCTCGGCTTCCGTCGTGGGATTCAGCACCTCGTCGATATTGTCCTGCGTATAAATGCCGACACCCGTGTCGAGATTGGAGATGGTCTCGCCGTTGAGGAAGCGCACCAGCAGATTGACCGCCTCGAAGCCCTGCCGTTCAGGTGCCTGGTCGATGGTCGCCTGGATTGCGCCGTCGGCCACCAACTGCACCGTGTCGTCCAGCAGGTCAAAGCCGACTACCGTCACCGTCCCAACCGCGTCATTGCGCGTCACCCATTCGCCAGCAGCAGGGGTCGAGCAGCATTCCAGCGAGAGGATGCCCGTCACATCGGGGTTCGCCAGCATGGCGTTCTCGATGGCGGCATAGATTTCCTGCGGGTCAGTCCCGGTGTTAACCGTCTGCACGACTTCGATGCCGGGATAGTTGGCGAGGGCTTCCCGTGCGCCGCTCTCGCGGTCAATCGACCACTGCGCAGCCGCGTCCAGCGTGGTGATGATGACCTGACCTTCCCCGTTGAGGTACTCTGCCATCAGTTCGCCCGCTTCCCGCCCTGACTGTACCAAATCCTGCCCGGCGAACACTAAGCGGTCGCTGTCGGGATTGTCGGTGTTGAACGTCACCACCGGAATACCTGCTTCGATCACCCGGTTAATCAGCGGCGCGAGGGCGTCGGTGCTAACCGAGGAGATCGCCAGCCCGTCAATCTCGTCCAGCAGCGTCTCGATCTCGCTGATCTGCGCGTCGGCGTCTGCCCCCACTGGGCCGATGAACTGCGCGTTCACGCCCAGTTCCTCCACCGCCCGTTCGACCCCGGCGCGGATGAAGGGGGCGAACTCGTTGGAGACATCGTGGTAGGAGACATAGATGTTGAGCGTCTCCCCTGCGTCGATCTTCGCCTGAATGCGCTCTGCTAACTCGAAATCTTCCAGGCTTACCCCTTCCGATTCCTGTGCGGTCACGGCAAGTGGGAGGGTGATGAGCAGCAATGTCAGCAGCAGTAACCATCTTTTCATTTCAAGACTCCTTTTCATAATAGGTCTACTTTAGGTGCATATTAAACGGAATTCTTCCGTTGAACTGCCGAATTAATGTGCGGGTCGGTTTGCCGTCCATTTGTCGATGGCGACGGCGACGATGATCACCAACCCGATAATCAGTTCCTGGGCGAAGGGTGAAATGCCGAGCAGCACCAGCCCATTTCGCAGAATGCCGATAATCAGCACCCCCAGGATCGTGCCGGGGATGGTTCCCTCGCCACCGGAAAGCGATGCGCCGCCCACGATGGTCGCGGCGATCACGTCGAGTTCAAGACCTAACCCGGTGCGCCCCGCCTGACCACTTGGGAGAAAGGCGAGGCTGAGAATGCCCGCCAGCGCGGCCAGTGCCCCCATAATGACGAAGGCCCAGATTTTGACCGAGAAGACATTGATGCCGGAAACCCGCGCGGCCTTCTGACTGCCACCCACCGCATAGACGCGAAACCCGTAGGTCGTCAGCGCCAGCACAACCCAGCCAATCGCGGCGATGATGATGAAAAACACCAACTGCATCGGGATTTGCCCGAACAGGTAGCCCTGCCCGATAAATTCAAACTGAGCAAGGACTCCGGGGAGCGCCCCCTGCCGTTCGTTGACGGTGACGGGTTGCCCATCGGTGATGAGCAGCGCCGCCCCGCGTACAATGCTGAGCATACCTAAAGTCGTGATGAACGAAGGCAGCTTGCCATAGGTAGAAAGAACGCCGTTGATGGTGCCAGCCATCACACCAATCAGCAGGCCGACACCAATGGCCGGGAGAAGCGCCCACTGCTCCACAATCAACATGCCGGTCGCCAGCCCTGCCAGCGCGTAAATCGACCCGACAGAGAGATCGACCTCGCCGGAGATCAGCACAAAGGTCATCCCAATCGCCATAATGCCGATCAGCGACACCTGCCGCCCAACATTGAGCAGGTTACGGGTGCTGAGGAAGGCGTCCGACGCGAACGCCAGAAACACACACATCAGCACCAGTGCAATCGCCACCCCGGCTTCTCTGGCTCCAAACAATCGCCGGAGGCTCAAGCGCCTTTTAAGGGCGGGTTCGGGGCGGGTGTTTGCGATATCCATCCGTAAGTCCTTTCCTATGCCAGCGCAAGAAGACGATTCGCCTTCGCAATCATCGCTTCCGTAACCTGATAAATCGCAGTACGATCCGCGTCGGTGGCTTCCGCCACTACCTGTTCGACCAGTTCGTCACAGCGCTGGTGCAGTTCCTCGCGAGTAGGGAGATCGGGGTATTTCTCGCGCAGCACCGCCAGCCATTTGCTCCCGTAATGGGCGTGGATCGTCTCGTCTGCCCAGTCGAATTCCATATCGTGCTGGCTTACGCTGTCCTGATAGCTGGCGAAGGCGGCGGCGCGCTCATGTTTCTTGCCGATGTTTTTGGTCTCGAAGTAATGCAGCATTCCCAGGCGCACAATGGGATCCTGCCCGCGCGCGGCATCGAAGATGTACGTCCCCAGGGGCAGATCGGCAGGCTGATAACCCCATTCGCTCAGGCGGGCATAACCCATCTGGGTGTGACGCGCCTCGTCATACGTCCAGCGGGCGGCATCCAGAATAAACTCCCAGTCGAGCTTGTCGGCGAAGTGATACAGAATCGCCCCACCTGTTTCCACCGCCCACACTTCGTTGAGGTGGCTCACCGCGCTGCGAAGCTGGAGCATCATGCCATCGCCATAGGGGAAAGTGCTGTCCACCACATTCGGCCAGTAGTAGCGCACCTGGGCGAAGCGCGTATCGCGCGCCGGAACCTCAGCGAAACGAAACGGACGCCGCAGCTTCTCGACACTGTCCTGGGGCAGTTTGCGCGGCGCATCCAACCCTAATCCGACGGTATCCATCTGGCGGCGCAGCGTATTGGCCCAAAGGTGCGCCGCGTCCACCTCAGCATCGCTCGATTCGTTTAAGAGAGTTGCGGCGAACTGCTCAAGCTGCTGAATCTGGCGCTGCTTGTCCTCTACAGCGCCGCGCAGGAAATGGACGGTTGGGCCGTCGGCGATCAGATCGGCAATTTGCAGGTAGGACTGATAGGCGTTCAGCAGCGCGGGTTTGAACACTCGTGCCAGCGCCAGGACAAACGCTGTCTGGTTAGGCGCATCCTGCGCCGCTTGGAACAGGTTCACAGCGGGCGCATCCCCGGCAATTTCCAGCAGACGGCTGGGATAGCGCAGTTCAAAGACGCGGGTTCGCAGGGCATCGGCGACCAGCGCGTCCTCCCAGAACATACGCGGAAGTTCGATTTTGATTTCGAGGGGTGCTATTCCCGCGACCCAACCCGCCTGGGCGATGATGAGGGCGCGTTCGCAAAAGTAGAAGCGCTTGAGGATTTGCGCGGTATCCATCCGCATGTACCGCCCGCGCTCCTGGGCACCCGGTAAATAGTCCTGCACCTGACGCATCATAACCTTCTCCTTACCTATCAACCTATCAACAAAACTCAGACCCGAAATTCAGACTGAACCACTTCTGGTACGCCGTTCAGCAGGTTCAGCGCGGCACCGCGCAGCACTGTCGCTGACAGGCGGAAACTGTCCCCGCGAATCCAGATGTCCGACGCTTCAATGGCAACATTGGCTTCGGAATGGGTGATCTGCTTGGCGAACATGATTGGGCTGCCTTCGGGGATGCTCAAGGCTGAGGCGACCTGTGCATCCGCCACACGTGCTTCAAAATAGCGTTTGGCCCAGTTGATCTTGACGTTGTAATCGCGTTCCATCACTTCAAACAGGCGGCGGTTGGCGAAATCCTTCCCCTCAATACCGGGGAAATAGTGATAAGGAACGTAATTGGACAGGAAAACAATCGGCTTGTTTTCCACATAGCGCACCCGCTGGAGATAAAGGACAGGCTCCTGCGGCTGAATGTTAAACAGCGCAGCCACCGTCTCATCAGCAAGGACGATTTCCTTACGAAGTACGGTAGTGGTAAAGGCAATATTCTGCTGGATTAACCCTTCAGAAAAGGTCAGCAGGCTTTCCGCGAGGGGCTGCTCCACCTTGCGACTGGCAACAAACGTGCCTTTGCCATGTATACGCACGAGCAGTCCCTCATCAATGAGCGACTTAATAGCGTTGCGGAGAGTGGCTCGATTGACGTTAAGTGCTTCGGCCAGATCATCCTCTGCCTGGAGCTGATAATTTTCTGCCCAGATGCCGTTGATAATATTGCGCTGAATCCAATCCCTGATCTGCTGATAAATCGGTATTGGGCTGTTACGATCAATTTCAGGCAGCAAGAGGAGCGCAATCCTTTTATGTATATGTACATCGGTATACATCTATAAGCTATCGTGTGATGCTGCGTTTGTCAAGATTTCTCTAATTGCCGTTAGAAAAATCATCAATGAGAGGTTATCGTTTATTAGAGAGGGTTATTGGCACTGACAGTTCGTTGGGATAGCATTCGCTGTAGCATCATGAGAATGCAAATGCTGCTGGTCGCCTGGGCGTGGTTGAAGCCGAAGAATAGCATTCTCTTAAACAAGGAAATAAAGGCGATGTCTGTCATGTTTCAGCAAGGGGCGAGCTGTTCCCAGGTCGTACTAGCGCGACATCTGACGTTGACCGCAAAAGCGGGGTTGTTAATTTGCACACCAGGTCTCCACTGAATCAAGGCAAGTTCAGATTTGGTTTGATACCCACGAGAGAAGAGGCAATCCTTGCTCGAAATTACACAGATGCACAGGATGGATACACCTATGAATACCCTTGTTAACGTGTCTCGTTTAACGACTAACGACCGATGGTTGATCCGGAATGGCGGGATTAGGGTAAGATAGATTAGATGTTCTGATGGAGAAGCGCATGAGCGATTACACCATTTCAATTCCCGAGACGTTGTACGAAAAGGCACAGCGGGTGGCGCAGCAGACATCGCAGCACGTGGATGAAGTCATCCGAGCAAAACTGGAAGGTGCATTGGATGAACCTCTTTTTGATCTGCCGGATGATGAAAAAGAAGAACTGAAGGCAATGGCGTATTTATCTGATGATACGCTCTGGACAATTGCCCGTGAGCAAATGCAAAAAACGGTGCAGGAACGCATGGTAGCCTTGATGACGCGAAACACACATGGAACCATTACGGATGATGAATATGCGGAACTCAGCGAACTGGTCGAACGGGGTAACCGGCTGACACTCCGCAAAGCGCAGGCCATGAAGTATCTGACAGAGCGCGGTCACAGGATTACCCTTGATGACCTGAAACCGGCTGATGCGTGATCTTTCGTGGGCGCAACTTGTACGCCGCGTCCATCAGCGAGCTGGCTTCCTGTGTGAATACTGCCACACCTCTCAGCAGGTTACAGGCCAGGCAATGCACGTGGATCACATTGATCCCGACGGTGAAGACACGCTTGATAACCTTTGTCTTGCCTGCGGGAACTGTAATCTGAGCAAAGCACAGGCAACTGTCGCCGAAGACCCCGAAACCTATCAGTCTGTCCCTTTGTTTAATCCCCGCACACAGGTCTGGGCAGAACATTTTGAGTGGTTTCCTGATGGAACACGACTGAAAGGCATCATGCCGACAGGGCGAGCCACAATCGAACGGCTGAAAATCAATCAGGATCGCATCGTGGATGCACGCGCAATATGGGTTTTTGTTGGACTTCACCCACCCAAATAACGGCTATTTTGTTTGAAGGACACGGTTATGAATACGGATAACGGCTATCTCCACCTCATCCGGCAGGACTGCCTGCTGCCACCCATACACATGTGGTCGTGCATTGACCATAACAGGTCGAGCGGCGCAAAGCACGGGCAACAAAAAAGCCGCTAACGACATAGCGGCCTTGCGTGTGGACCTGAAGAGACTCGAACTCTTGACCTCTACAGTGCGATTGTAGCGCTCTCCCAACTGAGCTACAGGCCCTTGTGAGTGATTGAATTCTATAGGTGTGGGGAGGGAATGTCAAGAGGATTGTGAAGGCGGGGCGTCATCGGCTACAATCGCGCCTTTCGTGCCTGGAAAAGTGCGGAGTCTCGACCATGCCTTTGATTGAACACAGCGTGACGATCAACCGTCCGATTGGCGAAGTCTTCCGCTTTATCGCCGATTTCCGCAACGACCCGCAGTGGCAGCCGGACGTAAAAGCGGTGCATCTGTCAGAGACGCCGCCGCGCGTGGGCGTGATGGTCACAGAGACGCGCAACACCTTCCTCTTTAGCTGGCGGCTCGACCTCAACGCCGACATCGTAACCTACAACCTCAACAAGTCGATTGAACTTAAAGGCGTACTGGGGCAGTTCCCGGTGAACATGACGTATACGATTGAGTCTTCGCGCGGGACGACCCAGGTCAAACAGAGCTATGATGTACGCATGGGTTTTTTGTTCGGGCTGTTCGCGCCGATGCTTTCAGGCGTGATGCGCCGCCGCACCCGTACCACGCTGGAAAAGCTCAAGACGCTGCTGGAATCACGCGCCGAACAAGCACCCTCCACCGACCCACGCCAGGAAGCATAACCTTACTTTTTATTCACCCTCCTTTATCCGTAAAAGGAAGCCCCATGCACGCCATCCGTATGACGGTCCAGAAGATCACGCGGCGGCTTGAACTGATTGCGCCCTTGATCTATCGCGAGAAAGTCCCCCTCGCTGCCTTTCGCTATCAGGCGCTCGACAGCCCGCTCGATACCCCACCTACCGACCCTGACTTTGATGACAGCACCTGGCCGCTGATCGAACCTGGCGCATCCTGGGGACAGCGCGATACCAACTTTGTCCTGCGCGGGGAATTCCGCATCCCGCCCGATTGGGACGCGAACACCCCTGCCGCGCTCTATCTGCCGATTGGCGACGCGGGCGATTTTCTCCACCCTGAAGCGCTGGTCTATGTGGACGGTGTACCCTTCGCGGCGGTTGACCGCTTCCATCAGGAACTTCTGCTGTCCTATCTGTGGCGCGACCAGAAAATGCACTCGCTGGCGCTGCACGGCTACACCAGCATCCGCAACAGCTCCGGCGGCGATCATCTGCGGCTGAATCCGTGCTCTGTGGTGCTGATCGACCAGCCGACGCGCAACCTGTACGTCACCGCGAAAAACGCGCTGGACGTGGCCGGGCAGTTGGACGACAGCAACCCGGTCAAAAGCCATCTGCTGAACGCACTCGACGAGGCCTTTAAGCTGCTCGACACCCGCGAACCGTTTGGCGCGGCCTTTTATGCCAGCGTTGAGCCTGCCCTCAGCGCTTTGCAGCTTGGCATCGCGCAGGCCGGGCAGCCGTATGACGTGAATATCATCGCCACCGGGCACGCTCATATCGACGTGGCGTGGCTCTGGACGCTGGGGCAGACCCGGCGCAAGGCCGCCCGCACTTTTTATACCGTGCTGCGCCTGATGGAGCAGTTCCCCGATTATCACTTCACGCAGAGCCAGCCGCAGCTTTACGACTATATGCGGCAGGATCACCCTGACCTGCTGGAGTCGATCAAGACACTGGTCAGCGAGGGACGCTGGGAGCCGATTGGCGGCATGTGGGTGGAGGCCGACTGCAACATCACCGGGTCAGAAAGCCTCGCCCGTCAATTCCTGCTCGGACGGACGTTCTTCCGCGAGCATTTCGGCTTCGCGGCGGAGTCGCCCGTGCTGTGGCTGCCGGATGTGTTCGGCTATGCCTGGAACCTGCCGCAGTTAATCAGGCTGGCCGGGCTGGATTACTTCTTCACGATCAAGATTGGCTGGAATCAATACAACCGCCTGCCCTATGACTCGTTCTGGTGGCAGGGGTTGGATGGTACGCGGGTGCTCACGCATTTCAGCACCGTGCCCGAAGGCCCCGATGTCAAAGGCCGCGCCACCTATAACGCCCGGCCAGAGGCATGGTCGGTGCTGGGCGCATGGCGCGATTATCAGCAGAAGGAGCACCACCGCGAAATCCTGATGTCCTACGGCTGGGGTGATGGAGGCGGCGGGCCGACGCGGGAAATGCTGGAAAATATCGAGGTCTTTGAGAATTTCCCCTCCGTGCCGCGTGTGCGCAGTGGCAGCGTGATCGACTTCTTCCGTCGGCTGGACGCGGAAGCCGGGGCAAAACTGCCGACCTGGAACGGGGAACTGTATCTGGAGATTCATCGCGGGACGTATACCACACAGAGCCGCAACAAACGCGCCAACCGCAAAAGCGAGTTTCTGCTGCATGACGCGGAATTCTTGGCGGCGGTGGCGGCACAGCTTGATTCGTCCTACACCTACCCGACGGACACCTTTCGCAAGGCGTGGGAGCTGGTGTGTCTAAATCAGTTCCACGACATCATCCCTGGCAGCAGCATCGGCGATGTGTATGTCGAATCGCAGCAGCAGTACGCCGAAGTGCGGCAGATGGCCGAGTCCGCCCGTGATAGCGCACTTGCTGTGATTCGCAGCAACAGCAGCGGTGATCTGCTGGTTGTCAATCCCACCGGGTTCGCCCGCGACGATCTGGCGTTCTGGCCGGGGCAGTTGCAGGCCCATCAACGCCTGCTGCGAGCGGATGGCGAGGCAGCGCTGGTGCAGATCACGGCGGAAGGAACCTGGATCGATGCCGGGACGCTGCCACCCTACAGCATCAATGCGCTGCGCATCGAAAGCGAGGATGATACGCGCCCGGATACCGGATTAACCGCAACGCCGTCGCTGCTGGAAAATCGCTATCTGCGTGTCGAACTGAACGAAGCAGGCGACATCACGCGCCTTTACGACAAGGAAAACGAGCGCGAGGTGCTGCCAGCGGGCGCGATTGCCAATCAATGGCTGGCGTTTGAAGATCGCCCCACCGATTGGGATGCCTGGGACATCGATATCCATTACGATGATCGGGTGTGGTACGCTGATCCGGCGCAGTCGGTACAGGTGGTGGAAAGCGGGCCGCTCCGTGCGACCATCGAGGTTCAGCGGCAAATCCTCAACAGCCGCTATACACAGCGCATCTCATTTATGCACAACAGCCCTCGCCTCGACTTTGAGACGGTCATCGACTGGCGCGAACGCCATATCCTGCTCAAGACCGCATTTCCGGTCGATGTGCTGTCACCGACGGCCACCTATGAGATTCAGTGGGGCAATGTGCAGCGCCCGACGCACCGTAACACCAGTTGGGATTGGGCACGCTTCGAGACATGTGCGCAGAAGTGGGTGGATTTAAGCGAGGGCGGGTACGGTGTGAGCCTGCTCAACGACTGCAAGCACGGCCACGACATCCGCGACAACGTGATTCGGCTGAGCCTGCTCCGCGCCCCGACCGACCCCGACCGTCAGGCCGACCAGGGCGAACACCGCTTCACCTACAGCCTGTTCCCTCACAGCGGCGGCTGGAATGAACAGACCATCGCGGCGGCCTATGCCCTCAACGACCCGCTGCTGGTCGTCCCCGGCGCAACGAGTGGAAATACTGCGGGTTTGCTTGCGTCCAGCTTTGTCGCCACAAGTTCCGAAAATATCGTGATCGAGACGGTCAAACAGGCCGAGGACGGGAATGGCGTCATCGTGCGCCTGTATGAAAGCCAGCGCAAACGCGGCGAGGTGGTGGTCACGACAGCGTTCACCCTGGCGGATGCTGAAAAGGTCAATCTGCTGGAAGAACCGCTGGAAGACGCAGCCGTCGAAGAAGACGGGCGCGGTGTGCGCTTTCATGTGCGCCCGTATGAAATTGTGACGCTGCGCCTGATTCCGACAGGGACATAAAACGAATGGAGAGATCAATTAGACCACGAGTTATTGTTGTTACGGGCGACGCGGCGCGTCGCCCCTACGATTGTTCGCGTTCGTTTTGGTTTGTCCGTAAGTAAGGTCAAAATGGAAAGGTGCGATGTTTTGCGTAGGGATATGGCATGCCATATCCTTACTTACAATCTCATGAAACTTCCTCGCCCCAATCAAATCTTTCCCTCAAAATCTATTAGGGTTCTTCTTCTGGAGTATTAAGGCGCTTTGTGTTACACTGGATGAAAAGGCAGTGGAGAATGACTCATGCTGACACTCATTCACCCGCCGCTTCATCCCGTCCCTCATCCGACGTATTCACCCGATGAGGTCATCAGAATTCAGCTTCGGGCACTTCAGCATAACGATCATCCTGGCAGCAATTCGGGCATTGCAGTGGCATTCGGGTTTGCGTCGCCCGCCAATCGTGTGGTGACCGGGCCGCTGATGCGGTTTATGTTCCTGGTGCATGACACGCTTTATGCACCGCTTCTGAATTTCCAGTGTGTGGATTACGCGCCCATCGTGGTTGATGGCAATTTCGCACAGCAGGTCGTCCGTGTCGTGGGACAGCACGGGGAGAGCGCGGCCTATGTCTTCGGCCTTTCCCGGCAGGAAAATGACCCCTTTTCGGGCTGTTGGATGACCGACAGCGTTCTGCGGATTGAGTAGGGGCGTACCCATGCGTGCGCCCGTTTTGCTTTAACGAACAGGTCGCCACGCCGGGGCGGAGTCGTTGCTCGGATGGTAGGTGAGGCGGCGCAGCCCGCTGCCATCCGAGCGCATCAGGTACAGCTCGTAATTGCCGTCCCGGTTCGACCAGAACACCAGCCGCGTTCCGTCCGGCGACCACGCGGGTTCACCGTCGTCACCGCGATTGTGCGTGAGGTTGTGCGCCTCGCCGCTGGAAAGATCAACCACAAACACCTCACGCGCCCCCAGTGTGGCATAGGCATACGCGATCTTGCTGCCGTCCGGCGACCAGGCCGGGGTGGCATAGGTCGCGCGGTAGTCGTTGAGATAGGTGAGATGCTGTGGGTGTGCCCCGCGTTCCGCAGTTTGCAGCGTATAGACCTGGCTCTCGAAGTCGATGTCGAGCGTGAAGACGAGGTTCTCCCCCTGGCGTGACCAGTCCGGCGGGCCTTCAAAGCCGCGCAGGTCGATAATGGTTTCCGGCTCAGAGGTCGGTTCATCCATGTCCAGCCGCATAATCGACTGCCCGGTGCGGTTATTAGACAGGTAGGCCAACGCCTGCCCGTCCGCCGTCCACGCCGGGGACGAATCCCACGCACGGTTGTCGGTCAGCTTTGTGCTGTGCCCGCTGTAGACCTCCAGCACATACAGGTCGAGATCGCCGTCCATGTCTGACGCATACGCAATCCGCCTGCCATCGGGCGACCAGGCAGGCGCGAACTCATCAGCAAAGCGGGTGCGCGTCAGGTTGAGTTCCACCCGACGATGCACGTCCAGCAGGAACAGATCGCTGCCGGAGTCGCGCTGGGAACGATAGGCGATCTGTGCACCGGGCAGCATCCAGCCGAGGATAAGCGCGGCCAACTGCGCCAGCATAAAGCCTGCGATCAGCGCGACAATGATGCGCCCGAAGATCAACCGCTGCAAAGTCCCGATCAGCTCCCTGCCTTGAACTTTGCCTCAATTGTAAACAGTTCTGAAGTGCCTTGCGACGGGCTGTGCGCTGTCTGCACGATTTCAGAAAATCGCCAGCGCCCTGTTCGATGAAACTTCTGCGATGATGTGCCGGGCTTCGTGCATCGAATCGGCGATGTGCAGCCGACCTTCACGGACAAAGGGGATCTTGTGATGTTTGAGTGTCTGGAGCATTGACCTGCTGAAATCGTCGGCCTTGACGACCACCACCGAGCACAACTGCGGCGATGCCGAACGCAGCGCTTCCTGGAAGATGGGGAGCGGGAAGGGTGGCGGCGTGGTATGGTTGACGTTGATGATGAGATGGAACTCGTTTTCTGTCATCGTTGTCAGTGAAAACGTTTTCACGCCTGCTTCGCGGAACTCCTCAGGAGTCCATTCGCCCTTAACTTCCCAGCGCAAAAGGGTTTTTTCTTCGTTGTCCCAGAAGACACTAATCGCCATAACGCACTTTCCTTTTTCTGGATTTAATGACAGCATAACATAATTTTGGCAAACCGGGAGAAGGGTTCGCGTCTTGTAAGCGCGTTTCAAACTTTATTTGAGGGGAAATTGGCGGATTCTTTCAAAATTTTCTCATCAAACCGCCAAAAGATGAGAATTTGCAAGGTGAGGCTATAATCAGTTGTGAATAATCAAAAGGCTTCGGTAAGGGTACAGGGGGCAGGGTGCCGCCCCCTGTCTTGGCCTGAAACGTTTAGACCTCCGCGCGGCGCATCCGGCGCACCGCCAGCACCACCAGGATGGTGGAAACGACTAGGTACAGGATGGTGAAGCTGATCCAGGGCGACGCCAGCGGAATCTGGCTGCCGTCGCTGCTGAGAGTGGCCGTCCAGAAGCCAATCTCCTGCCGATTGACCAGCAGTTCGCGGGTTGCCAGCGCGGTCAGAATCGGGTTCATGCTGACCAGAAACGCGCCGAAGTAGATCAGCGCCGCTTCGATCACGGGGGAATTGGTGATGTTCGTGCCTGTGCCTGTAAGCGCACTCTGGAAAAAGCCGATGAACCAGCCCAGCACAATCGGCAGCCCGACCGTGACTGCGAAGGCAACCGTATAGGCGCGGACGCTGGCCGTCAAAGTGCGGTCAACCAGCGTGGAGAAGAACAGCCCGACCGTGCCCAGCGTAATGGCCGTCACCGCCAGAATCAGAAAGGCCAGCACCAGTTCGGTTTCGCTTACGCCGCCGAACAGGAACGCGATACTTTGCAGCGGGATAGCCGCCAGCAGCAGCAGGAAAATATACGTCAGGGCGCTTTCCAGCTTGCCGATGATGAACGACGGACGCGGCAGCAGCGTGATTTGCAGCAGGTCAAACGTCTTGCGTTCGCGCTCACTGGTGACGGCGCCTGCGGTAAAGGCTGGGGCGATGAAGATAATCAACAGCAGTTCCAGCCCGACCACCCCCGCGAACAGCACCCGCCCCAGTTCACCCGTGACTGCCGAGCCGGAAGTATCCACCAGCCCGCGCCGAATCAGATAGAGCAGGACGGTAAAGCCGCTCATCAGCCCCAGATAGACCGTGATGACCACAAACGCCCGCGCCCCGCGCATCCGTTCGCGCACTTCCTTGAGCATCACCGGATTGGTGCGGAACGCCCGCAGATCGGCGAACAGGATCACGCCTGAAAGCACCGCGAACCCGATACTGATGAGGCCGGGCAGAAAGCCCAGCAGCACCAGACCGATCACATTGGCAATCACAATGGCCGCCAGCAGCGCCAGCGCCCAGATTTCCTGCGCCAGCACCCCGACCATCGCCACCAGCAGTGCGCTGATATTGCCCAGCGTGAGCAGCACTACCGCCAGCAGCACCGCATCCTCGCGCAGCCCGCCGGAGCGCAGCATCAGCACATCGGACAGGGTTCGCGCCAGTTCACTGTTCTCGCCTGCCGCCGCAATCACCGTAATTACCAGCACCAACAGCGTAAAAATGGCGTTGAGGATGGCCCCCCAGCGCAGCACATCGCCCACCCGCTCCAGGCGTCGCTCGCGCGGGGTGAGGGGAATATCGACGTTCGAGACTTTGCCTAAATCAACTGCTTCCTGTGCCATCGGTGTTCCGTTTCTACGTTGACCTGCCCTTTATTCAGTATAGCATCTGCCTGTAGGTTTTGAGGCGTGTGCGCTGATGCGCCATTTACCCGAAATTCTCTACAGACGCTCATCAACTCGATGCGACTTTACCACCCTCAAACCAGATATAAACCAGATGCGCGGTTGGTAGAGTGCTGCATAACATGTTTGTAATGTGTAAATTTTTTGAGCGTTGTGATCGTTATAAAAATTTCATAGTGACACAATAAATAAAACGATTTTATAATCACAAATAAGGCGAAGCGGTTTTGCAGCCGGGTAAAAAGGTCGTGGGATGCGCACAATCTTAATCGTGGAAGACTCTACGCCCAACGCTCAGATGATCAAGGCGGCAATGGAAACTCGTGGCTATAACGTCACCATTGCCGAAAATGGGGAGGAAGGGATAGAGGTCGCCAAAATGCTGCATCCGGCGCTCATTCTGATGGATTTGCGTTTTCCCGGCAGAGGCATTGACGGCTGGCAGGCCATTGCCACCCTCAAGGCGGATAAGGAACTGCGGAATATTCCCATTATCGCCATCCCCGTCGAAGTGCATCACCAGGATCGCGAACGGGCGATTGTGGCAGGCTGTGATTATTTCTTCCCGAAACCGTTTAACATTATCGACCTGCTCAACCTCGTCGGTGAATATACGGGTCTATAGACCATCTAAAGCTGCCTATCCGTAGGGCGAGGCGCACCTCGCCCGTGCCAACACAGCCCAGCGTTTTCATCTTGTTCATGTAGCAAGTACGGTCAAAAAGAAAACGCACGGTGTTTTTCGTAGGGACACGGTCTGCCGTGTCCCTACCCTCCTAGCGGTCTAACTCGCTTGTACCCAGTCTATAAACACGCTCCCGCGGTCGATTGGGTAAGGTTCAGCCGCCCGGTTGAATCTATAGAACATTCGTGAACCCTCTCCAGACAGGATAGCCACCATGAGTTCAGACTCAACCCTTGACCCTTTACCGCAGGTCGCTGAGGCGGCAATCTCTGAGGCGGCAACCTCTGCCGCCGAGACACAGCCCGACCCCGTTCCCGCCGCCAGCGAATTTTACGCCCCGCCCCGTGTGCTGATTATCGTCGCCCACGCCGATGACATCGAGTTCGGCTCGGCAGGCACAGTCGCCCGCTGGACGGAAGCAGGCAGCGAAGTCACCTACTGCATCGTGACCGACAACGGCAGCGGCAGCAACGAGCCGGGTGTGAAACGGGCCGATCTGGTGGAACGGCGCCGCCGTGAGCAGATCGCCGCCGCCGAAATCCTCGGTGTGCGAGATGTGCGCTTTCTGAACTACCCCGATGGCTACCTCGAACCCACCCTTGCCCTGCGCCGTGACCTGACCCGCATCATCCGCGAGGTTCGCCCACAGATCGTGCTGACGATGGATCCGACGACCACCTTTATCGATGAGGTGGGCTATATCAATCACCCCGATCATCGCGCGGTGGGCGAAGCAGCCATTCATGCCGTGTTCCCCAGCGCCGGAACGCGCCTGATCTTCCCCGAACTGCTGGACGAAGGGCTGGAGCCGCATAACGTCTCGCGGCTGTATCTGACCGTCGCCACCAAAGCCAATCTGATTGTCGATGTCACGGCGGTCTTCGAGCGCAAGCTGGAGTCGCTGCGCCAGCACGCCTCTCAGTTAAATGAGGAAGCGTTCGAAATGATTACGCGCTGGGGGGCGGAAGAAGGCGCACGGCACGGGATGGGTTATGCCGAGTCTTTCCGTGTTCTGGTGATGGATTCGAATGGTTAATCGACGGTTGGCGCAGGGTGGTGTAGGATAAAGTCTCTGGCTCGTCAATCCACCCTGCATTTTTCACATCTGACTGAAAGTTTTTAAAATGGCACCAACACCAACACCTGAGGCACGCCCTGACCCGTTTTCGGCGCTGCGATTTCGTGATTTCCGGCTGCTGATTTCCGGGCGATTTGTCGCGCAGATCGGCGAGATGATGGTCAGCGTCGGCGTCGGCTGGGAGCTTTATGAGCGCACGGGCGATGCGTTCGCGCTGGGGTTGGTCGGGCTGGTGCAGATTTTGCCCGTCATGCTGTTCTCGCTGCCCGGCGGGTACATGGCCGACCGCTATAACCGCAAGCAGATCACGCTCTGGTCACAGTTGGTGTTGATCGTCTGTTCGCTGGCGCTGGTGGGGCTGTCTGTTTCGCAGGGACCGCTGTGGGCGCTGTATCTGATTCTGGCGGTGATCGGCACTGCCCGCGCTTTTAATAACCCGGCGGAAGGGGCGCTCACGCCGCAGACCGTCCCGCCTGAACAGTTCTTCAACGCGATCACGTGGAGCACGAGCGTCTGGCAGCTTTCGGCCATTACTGGCCCGGCAATTGGCGGCCTGCTGATCGGTCTGGCGGGGTCGGCGTGGCTGGTCTATTTCATGAATGCGCTGGCGGGTGGGGTGCTGGTGGTCGCGCTGCTGCTCATCCGCGCCCCACAGACCAGCTTCATCGCGGCAGAAGAGCCGCCGTTAGAGGCACTGCGGCAGGGTATTCGCTTCTTAAGCCGCACCCAGATTATCCTCGCAGCCATCACGCTTGATATGTTCGCCGTGCTGTTCGGCGGCGCGACGTTTCTGCTGCCTGTCTTTGCGAAGGATATTCTGTTCGTGGACGCGACCGGGCTGGGGATTCTCCGCGCTGCGCCGTCGGTGGGGGCGCTGCTGATGGCGACCTGGCTGGCGCGGCGTCCGCCCTTCCAGCAGGCCGGGCAGGCGCTGCTGTGGGCGGTGGCAGGCTTTGGCGTGGCGACAATTGTTTTTGGCCTCTCGACCTCGTTCTGGCTGTCGCTGGCGATGCTGGTGCTGCTGGGCGCACTCGATAATATCAGCGTGGTCATCCGCCATCTGCTGGTGCTGACTTATACGCCGGACGAGATGCGCGGGCGCGTGGGTGCGGTCAACAGCGTGTTCATCGGCGCGTCGAACGAACTCGGCGGCTTTGAATCCGGCGTGGCGGCGGCGCTGCTGGGGCCCGTGGGCGCGGTGGTCTTCGGTGGCTTCGGGACGCTGGCGGTGGTCGGCGCGGTAGCGTGGCTCTCACCGCAGCTTCGCAACCTCGGCCAGATCAGGAAAGACGAGGAGGTGGAAGTCATCACCCGCGCAGTGGAAACGGAGACGGCCTCGGCTTAAGTCTGAAGCCAGGTTGCGAACGAATCACCCGGCGTCATCTGCTGCCAGAATCCACGCTTCTAACAGGGCAATGATACGTGGGTCAGGATCAGCCAGACCACCCTCACGCGGAGGCATTCGCCGCCTGCCTTCCAGCCCATGCAGCCGGAGATAAATTTCGCTTGTCTCCAGGCTGCCCGGTGTAACCAGCGGATGCGCCCCGACCATCATCACACCGTTGACACTGAGCAGATCGAGAAGTTCCTGCGCTGTGTAAGCCCGGTTGGGGTCGAGGATAAAAGCGCTGAACGCGGCGGCTGCACCGGGCGACGCATTATGGCAGGAGGCGCAGTTGTTCCGCAGTACCGCGACAACTTCGGTCGTTAAGTCCTCGAAGGATGATGCCTCAAGCGACTCGCTTTCCGGCGGCATCAGGTAGTCGGGACTCAGCAGCGACTCCCCATCTACCAGCCATCCTGCTTCCATGAGCGCGGTGAACGACTCTGCTGTGAGGTTATTGGGATGCAGCCCGAAAACGTAAATCGGGTCATCTTCCGCATTGGGATAGGCACCATTTGCCCCCCTGTGACAGACTTGGCACTGCGTCTGCCCCGGAAAAACGTAGGGATACTGGACGCCGCGCGCATCCTCAAACCGCACTTCCAGCGTCGAGGCGGTCGATTGTGTCGGCAGCCAGTCGGTCGGCTGGAACCAGTAACGCGCTGCTTCCTCGCTGGTCGATGGCAGCACGACGGTTGTCTCCTCGCTTCCGGTGGGGGCGTAGTGTGAACTGTAGTAAGCCCAGCCTTCCGGCGCACGGTCGGAGGGGCGAACGCGGGCGATAATGCGCCGTTCGATCAGGAACGTTCCCCGGTCGGTTTCAACATAAAACTCCTTCCACCACAGCGTCCCGACGGGCACATTCACAACTGCGTCGCCTTCCAATCCCTGGCTGACCGTGATGGCCTGCTCCGACGGCACCCATATCCAGCGTTTCTTGACCGGGACGCTGCTGCCATTGGAGAGCGGTTCGCGCACATCGTAGGGCAGTGCATCCAGCGGTGGCGGCGGAAGCTGCATCGAGAAGAAGGCCGGATTGATCTCGCTGCCGCTGATGGGATACGCCGCTGGAATTTCGGTTTCCACAGTTGCAACCATTTCGCTCAACCCTTGCTGTGCAGCATTCTCTACCGCGCTGTTGATGCGTGCCGTTTCGCCCAGGCTCCACACCAGCATCCCCATCAGGATCAGCAGGGCAGGGAGCACCGTCAGGGTTTGGAACAATCGCGTGCGGTCGATTCGCACGGTGATGATGTCTCTGGTCGCCATCCGTTATTCTCCGGCTTCTTCCAGCGACAGCAGGAACGCGATCAGGTCGGCGATCTGCTGCTGGCTCAGGACTTCGGCGTAATTGCCCGGCATTACGTTCACGTAGCCTTCGACCACGTGTGCGCCGGGCTGAGTAATGCTGGTATAGAGATAGTCCTGCGCCGACTGACCGGGGACGCGCTCTGCTGCACGGCTGCCCACGCCAGCGAGTCCGGGGCCGACGCGGCGCTCATCCGTCGGCAGATGACAGGTCGAACAGGCGGGCGCACCGCCGATGCTCTGCTCGAACAAGGCCGCGCCGCGTTGGGCATCGCCGACATCCAGCGCAGCCGCTTCACCCGTTGCCTCGGTAATAGGAGTCGCTGTCCGTTCTGCACTACTGTTCGCGCCGCTATTGGCGCCGCCATTTGCGCCGCCACATGCAGCCAGAAGAACCATGAGCAGCACGGTCATCAATGAGCCACTTCGCTTCGTGCTCATGTCACGACAGCCGCAGCAGTGGCCGCCACCAGGGAATGGCTGCCAGAATCAGGAGGGTCGCCAGCGTGTAACAGATGATGGCCCAGCGGAACTTCGCGCGGTCGCCTTCGGCCTTGCGGGAACGCGCCCGCCCCATGTGGACGATGCCGATTGCAATCATCATCTGGAGGGGATGTTCCAGGCCGAAAAACCGTAGTTCGCGCACCTGCATCGCTGCGCCCATATCGCGCATGGCAGCCTGCGCAATGCCGACGGGCTGGAAATAGAGCAGCACGCCGAAGACGAACTGAAGCGAGATGGCACCCGCGAAGGCAATTCCGGCGCGGTCATCCCAGACCGTCCATTCACGGCGGCGCAGCCACCCTGCCCAGGCGCGATACAACGCCCAGAGCATCACCACCAGCACCAGCCAGCGGGTGTAACTGTGGAGGTAGAGGGCAAGCGAGTACATCAAAATCCTTTCCTGAGCGACAACCTTCAGAGATATGATGCCCATGTTAGGAAAGGTCAATTCGTCTTTCAAACAACAAATCGTTACAATTGTGCCAAATTGAACAAAGATGGATTTTTGTACCAGTCGGGCAGATGACGAAGCAGGATCGCAGCAATCGGCAGACCGAACGGATTCGCAAAGCGCTGCAACAGGCGTTTATTGCGCTGCTTCGGGAAAAGACTTACGAGGCAATTTCGGTAGGCGATATTGCTGACCGGGCGGATGTGGGCCGCAGCACGTTCTATCGGCACTACGAGACGAAAGCCGATCTGCTGATAAGCCTGCACGATGGCGCATTTGGACGGCTGACGGATGGACTGGTGACAGCGGACGACTGGCTGCGGGACGAACCGCCTGCGCTGCTGATCGAGTTTTTAGAGCGCGCCGGGCATGTCGAGCGGCTGATGCCCTACCTGTACACGCTGGGGAAAGACGTGGATGTCGTCACGCGCAAGCTGGACGAAGTGCTGGCGGCACAGGTTGAAGCGCGGCTGCGGGCGGCGTTTGCAGACGTCGAAAGCACTGTACCGCTGCCAGTGCTGGCACATGCCATCGCCGGAATGTTCCGGTGGGTCATTCAGTGGTGGATCAGTACTCGGCATGACGAGGCTCGTCCGAACGCGGCACAGATCGCTCGGCACCTGCATCATCTGGCACGGGCAATGGTGCGCGAGGCTTTTACGGATTTTACGAACGGTTAATTCGTACTATCTCGAGGTGGAACACCTGTATAACGCGCGCGGGGGCGGATCAACTGGCGCGTCTCGTACTGCTCCAGGGCATGGCCGATCCAGCCTGCTGTGCGTCCGATGGCGAACAGAGCGAGGGCGCTCCCACGTGGCAGACCGAGCGCCTGCGTCAGCGCCACCAGCGCCAGATCGATTACAGGCGGCTTGCCGACCAGTTCGGCCATCACCTGCGTCAGTTCATCGACTACCGCCAGCACAGGCGACTCCGGTGCATACACCCGCAAAAGGGCAAGCAGCACGACGGTGCGCGGGTCAGCATCGGGATAAAGCCTGTGCCCGAAGCCGGAAATCCCCTCGCCCAGGCGCAGCTTTTCCGCCACGAACGGGCGCACGTCCGCCGACGATTGCAACACGCGCATCATGGCCTCGACGCGCTCGGTATGCCCGCCGTGTTTGAACCCCTGCAAGGCCGCCAATCCACCTGTGACGACGGCATAAGGAGATGCTTCCGATGAAGCCACCGCCCGCGCTGTAAAAGCTGACACATTGAATTCATGATCGGCGCACAGGATCAGCGCGGCATTCAGCAGCGGCACGGCGGACTCATCCAGTCCCCAGCCCTGCGCCAGCCTTTGCGCGATAGACCTCTCATCGGCTCCGTCATGCTGTTGGCGAACATGGTTTCCACTCACCGCGGCCAGCAGCGGGATGATGCGCACCCCGGTTCGCATCACACTTTCCGTGCGCAGATCATAGGCCGCTAAATCCTCGGCTGCGGCCAGCGCCAGCGCGGTCTGGAAGGCCTGCACGAACGACAGCGCCGGGTTGGCTTGCCACAGCGTTGCGACGGTTTCGATGGCCGAGGGCGAAGGCACCGCCTCGCTGAAGAACTGCTTTCCGCTGTCCAGTTCGCCCGTCCACAGCAGCAGTGCCACATCCTCAAATGAGCGCTCGACCGCCAACTGCGTTGCATCGTACCCGCGATAGTACAACCGCCCATCTTCGATCAGGGTGATCGCCGAATCCATCACGGGCGTTCCCCAGTGCAAGGCCGCCTGTGCCGCCTTCGAGGGGTCCTCGCGCTGCTCCCGGCGGTCGATCAACTTCTGCACATCCTCGGCCAGATAGCGCCGGGTGCGACGGGTATCATCCAGCGGCTCAGAGCGGATCAAGCCCCGGCTGACGTAGGCGTACAGCGTCGGCAGGGTGATGCCCAACTGCTCGGCGGCATCTTTGGCAGAGAGGTAACGCGCTTTTGTCGGCATCAGGTTTTGCCTATACATTGATTTTTCAATCAAGATTGACAGGATTTATCCATCTATCTATGCTGATTGTAAAGAGGTTGATGGACGAGCGCAAGTAAAGGACAACTCACGATGCACATGCCAGAACCGGAACAGCCCGATTATTTTCTCGACAGCTCCCCGCGCGATAACTTCCCGCAGTACGCCTGGACGCAGCGCCCGGCTGGACTGCCCGCGCAGGCCTGGACGACCGAAACTACGCACCGCGACGGTCAGCAGGGCGGGCTGCCGCTCACGACCGAGCAAAGCCTGCGGATTTACGACATTCTGTGCGGCTTCACAGGGGAGTCCGGCGCAATCCGGCAGGCCGAGTTTTTCGTCTATCGTCCGTCGGATAAGGACGCGCTGACGGGGGCGCTGCAACGCTACCAGAGCGGCGCACCGATTGAGCCGACCACCTGGATTCGCGCCTCGACCAAAGATGTGGAACTCATCAAAGCGCTTGGTGTGCGCGAGACGGGGATGCTGGCGAGCGCGTCGGACTATCACACCTTCCACAAGTTCAAACCCAGCGGGCGCAATCAGGCCGCGCAGACCTATCTGGACGCGGTGCGCGTGACGCTGGAAGCGGGAATCCGTCCCCGGCTGCACTTGGAAGATGCCACCCGCGCACCAATGGATTTCATGAAGCCGTTCGTGGAAGCGGTGCTGGAACTGGCCGCGCCTTATGGCGATGCGCAGCGCCCCAAGTTCCGTGTGTGCGATACGATGGGACTCGGCCTGCCCTACGATGATGTAGCCCTGCCGCGCAGCATCCCCCACATTTTCCGCCAGCTACGGGCGCTGGGCTTGCAGCCGGAAGACCTGGAATTCCACCCGCACAACGACACGTGGCTGGTGGTGGCGAACTGCCTGTCCGCCGTGCGCGAGGGCTGCGCCGTCATCAACGGCACGTCATTGGGCAAGGGCGAACGCACGGGCAACGCGCCGCTGGAAGGCGTGCTGCTGCATCTGATCGGCATGGGATACTTCGCGGCGGCTCAGCCCGATTTCGCCGCGCTCAATGACCTGGCCGACCTGTACGCCGGGATGGGTGAGGCGCTCCCGCCCAAGTATCCGCTCTATGGCCGCGACGCGCACCGCACCCGCGCGGGTGTCCACGCCGACGGGCTGAACAAGTTCTGGTGGATGTATGCGCCGTTCAACGTGCCGGAACTGCTGGGACGCCCGCTGGAAGTCTCGCTTACGAAGGACAGCGGCATTGCTGGGCTGATCTTCCTCATCCGGCAGCACCTCGGCGTTGATCTGCCGAAGGACGACCCCGGCCTGCTGGAAGTCCATAACTGGCTGCTGGCGGAGTTCGACGGCGGGCGGCAGACGGCGGTTGAATGGGAAGAACTCGCGCCCATCGTGCGGCGCTATGTCGGCGCGGCGGAGATACAAAGCCGTTCGTTTTAGGGCAGCAGCACAAAGAAATCGGTATGGCGGGGACGAATTATAGAAAAGTCACGGCGATCAAACGTGCAGATTTGTGTGATGTTCAGTCGTTCCGCCACTGCCACAATACAGCAGTCCACGAAATCAAGCCGAGCCGTAGCATAGATTGCTTTAACCTCTCTGGCGCGGGCAAGATCAACCTTTGTTAGGGCTTCCAGTTGATAGTCACTCTGTGCGGCAATGTCCAGGAAGCGCAGTACCGCCTGTTCGCTGATTTCTTGAAGCAGTTGCGCAATTTCCGTTAGCGCTACATCCACGACCACCTGCGTCTGCTGCATCGTTCTGGCGTATGTAATTGCAGCTTGATGATACTTATCGCGTTTATCAAGTTGAGCGTAGAAGAAACTGCTGTCGATCAGAACGCTATTCGTCACCTGTTCGGTCCTTGCGGCTTGCTATCCTTTTTTGCACAATTTGGCGCAGAACCTCATCGAAATTCTCGGAAATGTCATCGCGTTGTGATTCGATCTGCAGTTCATCCGACAAATTAGCGACAGCTTCTAACAGACTCACACGAGGTGTTGCACTTGCTACAATCACCTCGAACAAGCTCGTGGTTGCCTCCTCAGCTCCAGCGGGAGTCAGGAGATGAGATTCGGTATCTGTGACAAACGGTAAATTTTCTCCGCCGGCCAGATCATTTACAAGCAGTTGAACCACCCGAAGCTTTTCAACGTCCGAGAGTTGGTGAAGCTGTTCTACAAAGGCTTCAGAAAGCATCGTGTACTCCTTGAACATCTCTTATTTTATATCGGTTTAGCTCAAATTCGACACGATCACCCGCCACAGCAGCCACACATCCAGCGCGGCGAGGCTGTAGAAAAACAGCGGCGTAAGCCACCAGCCCGTACTCGCATCCTCTTCCTCCGGTTCCTCCACAGCCGTCCCTTCCTGCGGTTGCAGCGCCCGCCGAACCTGACGCCGACGGAACAGTCGCAACACCTGGCGCGGGTTGAGCCGGGGACGCGGCAGCAGCGCCCGCCGCCACGCATCCACCCCCAGCGCCAGCACCAGCCCCAGCGGAATCAGCAGCGGATAGGTGTAGCGCCCCTGAAGCTGTAAAAATTCGGTGTTGTAGTAGACATACGCCAGCGCCGCCAGCAGCATGGTCAGCGTGAGGACGATCCAGGCATGAAGCTGGCGCTGGCGTTCGCTGGAATGTTCGTCTTCTTCCAGGTACGGGGTCAGCGAGTCGTCGGGCAGGTGCATCGCTCGCACGGCCCAGCCCGACAGCGCGAAGACCACCCCACCCAGGAAGACGATGTAGTACGGCGCGGGCAGCGGCAGCGCCATCCACCCGGCCTGACTGATGAAACTCTGCACGGTGTCCTGTGCGGCTTTGCGAAGATAATCGTCCCAGCCAAACTGCGCGATATAGTCGGCGGTGCGCGGCTGATCGGCCACCACCGCGTCATGCGCCCGCAGGCCGAGGAAATCCGGTACGCCATAGACATCGAGATTCCGCAGCCACCATGCGCCACCCAGAATCAGCGCGGGCAGCAGGAACAGCGCCAGTTCACGCAGCACCCCTCCCCTTCGCCCCTCCCTAAAGCGTTGGGGAGGGGTTGGGGGTGGGGACAAATGATGCAGGATGATGGCGACTGGAATCACCCCCGCCAGAAAATAGGTCGTCGCTTTGGTGATGAGGCCGATTCCGACGATCAGGCCGAGATGCCACGCCTGAATCATGAAGCGGGTGTTGGGTGCATCCAGGGGTTGCTTGAGGTAACCCACCGTCGCCCACAGCGCCACCGCCACAATCGCCCAGCCGAGCGCGTCATTATTCGCCGAGGCCAGGAACACCACATGCTGCGGCAGAAAGGCCACAAACGCCGCCGCGCCCAGGCCTACGCCGGGGCGGTCGGGATAAAGCGCTCTGCCGATGCCATAGGCGCTGATCACAATAACCAGCCCGATCAGCACCGAGAACAGCCGCAGCGCTGTGAGATCCCCCCCGGTCACGGCGAACACAGGCGCGGCCAGCACGTAATAAAGCGGCGGCTGATGATCCTCGTATTCGATCTCGTCCAGATCATCCAGCAGTTCCGGCGCGAAGCGGCTGCCCGTGAGCGTGTTCAGATAAGCGCGATCCCAATCGTCCTGTTCAATGACGGGGATTTGCCCTTCTTCCGCAACCTGCCGGATGTAGTTGTAGTGGGCGGGTTCGTCGGGAGTCTGCCAGTCGGGGGTGCGGATGGCATACAGCCCGGCGACGACCAGATAGGTCAGGACGATCAGCAGGAGCAGGGCACTTTCAAGGGAAAAACGGCGCATAGGGTGAATCGCTTTCGTGTCGGGTGATTCGCGCAATCGTCCTGCGATTGTAGGGGAAAAGGCAGCGGGGTGGGATTCCGAATTTGACGTAAATTGATTGGAAGACGATCAGGAAACAGGCCGGGGAAGGTGTAAATCGGAGTATGATTGAAAATGAAACAAATCAATGAGCCGGGAAAGCGCCGATGCACAATCAACCGCGTAAGTGGCATGATGAGGAACTGAACCAGGACATTTTTATCGACCCTCTTGAAACCGAATCGCTCGATGATCTGCTCGAACCGGGGCAGTTGGTGGTCAGTCAGCCCACAGAGTCCAAGAACAATGCGCCTGTGCGCTACGCCTTCCGCAAACGCGGGGAGGAGAATGAGGCCGAAGGTGAAGCGCTTTCTGAAACAGATCGGATGCCCCGCAGACAACCGAGAGGCCGGGCGATTCTCCTCGCTTTTGTCGCTGCTGTGATGGTACTGCTCATCGGTATGGGACTGTCGACATGGCGCAATGTTCAAACGACCGCACCAATGACGGTTGAGGTGGATGAGTCGCTGGTGTCGCTGGTTGGTGCCGATATTCTGGAAGAACGCCTGTTGAACGATGGCAATTACTATTTGGTGGATAATTACCCATCCCTGAGTCTTTATCGCTGTGAGCAGGAACGCGAAGGTTGTACTATCCTTCGGACGGTGCTGCTGCCAACTTCAGATGGAAGAATTTCCCCTGAGCAGTTTCAAATCGAGGTCGAGCCGGATTTTATTGACGTTTATAACACCCAAACAGAGCAGCGAATCATCCGTTACGAGCGCCCTTCTCGCTAAGCCTAATTTTCAACGGAGACTTCATGACTGCAACCAACATTGCGCCACCTGCCCCGCTGCCCATCACCCGCCGCCCGCGCAACCTGATCTGGCGCGTGCTGGTGCTGAGTTTGCTGGCGCTGAGCGGCGCTTATGCCCTGAGCGTCGGCGGATTTCTGCTGCTGCGGCTGCTCACCGGGGAGCGCTGGTTCATCATCGCGCTGTTCACGTCCATCGTTCACCTGATGGTGCTGCCGTCGCTAATTCTGCTGCCGCTGGTGCTGATCTTTGGACGAGGCTGGCTGCGCTGGGTGGTGGCGCTGGAATTGGTGCCGGTCGTGATGGTGACCTTATTCTGGTATGTGCCGGATTTTCTGCCAAAGAACGTCGCGGCGGTTGGTGATGCGCCCGTGTTGACCATCCTTTCCTACAACATCACCTCGGAACGAACGGACATGAACGCGGTCGCGGCGGTCATTCGCAAAACGGATGCGGATGTGGTCGCCTTGCAGAAAGTCGATACACGGTCGGGCGAACGGCTGATTGCGCTGCTGGAAGATGCCTATCCGCACAACGCCACCGCACTGGATGAAGACCCGTTGCGCGGGCATCTGCTGTTCAGCCGCTATCCGATTTTAAGCGATGAAGCCTTCGCCAACCGACAGGGCAAGCTGCACCAGCGGGTGGAAATCGACTTCGACGGGCAGGCGGTGGTCGTCTATAACCTGCACATCTTTTATCCGTTTGTGGGGAATGGCTTCGCCTATCGGGCGGAAGACGTGCAGGAAGTCATGGCGCGAGCCGAGGCCGAAACGCTGCCGACGATTCTGGCAGGCGACTTCAACCTCACGCCGCAAACAGCAGATTATGCGCGTATCCGCCGCACGTTCTCCGATGCGCATCGTGAAGCAGGCCAGGGACTCGGCTTCACCTTTGGCCCGCGTGAAGGGATTGGCCGCTTCTTCCCCTGGTTCCGCGTCGCGCTGCCGATTGCGCGGATCGACTTCGTGTTCTACCGCGACGGACTGCGGGCGCTGGCCTCACAGGTGATTCCCGACTCGGCGGAAAGCGGCCACTATCCCCTGCTGGCGCGTTTTGCGCTGGAACAGCCATAGAGAAAACCGAAGATTTGACGCAAAGGCGCAGAGAGCGCTAAGGTTCGCAAAGAATAGATGAGGAAGTTTTCTTTGCGAAGCTCTGCGTCCTTCGCGCCTTTGCGTCTGATTGTTAAGCATTCGCCCGGATGTGCAGGATGTCGCCGTCCTTGACGATGTACTCGCGCCCTTCCAGCCGCATCTTGCCCGCCTGCTTGATGGCCGCCTCGCTGCCCATTTCCAGCAGGTCTTCATAGCGCATCACTTCCGCCCGGACGAAGCCCTTTTGCAGATCGGTGTGGATGGCTCCGGCGGCTTCCGGCGCGGTCGCCCCGATGCGCACACGCCACGCACGGCACTCGTCCTCGCCGACGGTGAAGAACACCTGCACCGCCAGCAGTTCATAGCTGGCGCGGATGACCAGCGGCGCGGCCAGTTCCGTGATATTGTATTCTTCCATGAACATTTCGGCGTCGGCGGGGTCTTCAAGCTGGCTGAGTTCAGCTTCCAGCTTGCCACGCAGCCCGACCACCGCGCTTTTCTGGTGCGGATACTGCACCAGTGCGGCGGCTTCTTTGGCCTCGTCGCCGATGTTGACCACGACCAGCACCGGCTTGAGGCTGAGCAAACCGAAGCCGCGCACCATCTTTTCCTCGTCCGGCGTGATGTCGATATCACGCAGGGGTGTGTTGTCTTCCAGCGCCGCTTTCATCCGTTCCAGCAGGGCGAGTTCGTCGGTGTACAGGCCTTCGACCTTCTTGCCCTTGATGCGGATTTCGTCGTTGATACGCCCGATACGCTTTTCAACCGTGATCAGGTCGTCCAGCAGGAATTCACCGTCGAGCGTGTCCAGGTCGCGCTGGGGATTGATCGTCTCATAGGGATGCGGCACGTTGTCGTTTTCAAAGGCGCGAACAACGTGCACGAAGCCATCGACCTGCGCCAGCACGTTGCGCACATCGCCCTTGAGTCCGCCTTCGCTCATGCCTTTGTCCAGCCCGCCGATGTCCACGTAGGTCACATTGGTATAGACGGTCTTTTTCGGCTTGAAGATCGCGCTCATGCGGTCAAGCCGCTCGTCGGGGACGTTGACGACGGCGGTATGCACCTCAAACTGACCGCTGCTGACGGCGGCGGTTTCATAATTGCTTTTGGTGAGCGCGTTAAAGATGGTGGTCTTGCCGCTGTTGGGAATGCCAAGAATGCCTAGTCTCATGCGTTTTGTGTTCCGGGTTGTGTGATTTCAATCGGGAAAGTCTCAATAATCAGCAAGTATAAAGGCAACGGAGGGGGATAGGGAGGGTTGAGGTGGGCGGAGGGGGCGACGAGAGGTCACGGATCAGGGGGATGCCATCCAACACTTACCTGAACTAGACGAGACTTAATCTGACACTCGGAGTAAAGTCAAGAGGATAGAGGAGTGTCACGATGAACAACGAACAGAAGATTATCGCAACGAAACTGGGCTTGCTGAAACTCGCCGAGCGCTTGGGCAATGTCAGTGAA
>JANRLJ010000112.1:0-57963 GCA_033762735.1 bacterium
TCTGAACCCAGTATTTCTTGCCAGTCCTTGGTGATTTGCGCTATCGTTGTCATGTTGAGAAGATGCTTTCGTCTGCTTGGTCGCTACGAAATTATCTCCTCAACCTTCCTTAATTGCTTATCTTGACAGCTATGGGGCGACGCACCGCGTCGCCCCTACAAACAAATTATTCATGGTCTAATATATTTCTGCAAAAGTAGAACGGTCGAGCTTAAGCTGTGAAAGCACCATTAGACCGTATTCTGCCTCATGCTGCCAGCAAAAAGGGGGCTTATCAGCGCCTTGCTGCCTCGCTACAATAGCCGTCCGAGAGACAAAAGGGGTTGTATTACGGATGAACGCGATGCAAATTCAGCGTCCTTCCGCCAGCCGCCGCCCGCCGGGGTGGATGATCGGCGGGGGATGTGCGCTGGTGGGGAGCCTGCTGGTGGTGATGCTGTGCGCCGGGCTGTATGCCTTTGGCATTCTCACGCCGCTCATTCTGCAGGTGGCTGGCCTTGACCGCATCGGGGACACCAATACCGTCTTCAACGAAGCTGAAATCCCCCCGACACCGGTTGTCGAAAATGCCGTGAATCCACCGCGCGTGACGCTCAACCTGGGCGAGTATGGACAGGAAACCATCGACGTAAATCCGGCGGATTACACCGTCTCTGTCGGTAACACCAATGCCGGAACGCCTATCGCCCGCGCCTCGTTCACCGAAGCCGGACTGCTGCAAATCTGCAACCAGCGCAGCACAGTCTGCTCTGGCACGGATGGACGCTTCCGAAATGCCAGCATCGACCTGCGTCCCGGTGGCGCGGTCGTCTATGCCGACGTGAATCTCACATCAGGCTTCTGGCAGCGGATCGGTGTGGTGCTGCAACTGGACGGCAGCCGCACCCGTTTCAGCGTTGTAGGGGTGGATATTGACGGTGTGTTGTACAATCCGGCTTCCGCACCCGGCGAGATTGGCGGCTCGATTGATGAAATCGAGCGCACGGGCAACGACATCTTGCAGCAGGTGGCGCTGGAAACGGGTGGGCAAAGCTACACGCTGACCGAAGTGATTATCGACGACGCGAATTTAACGCTGGTGATGCAATGAGCGACTCCGAACCAAACGACATCACGTATGGGCTGGCGACCGAAGCTGACGTGCCGGGGATTCAGTTCACGGCGGAGGAAAGCTGGCGGGCGACCTATCGCGGGATTTACACCGACACCTTCATCAGTGAATTTCTGGCGCAGAATTATTCGGCGGAAGGGCTGCTGCGCTCCGTGAACAGCCAGCGGACGACCCTGCTGGTTGCCAGAGAGGACGAGATCGCCGTTGTCGGCTTCTGCCATTATGGCCCCAGCCTCGGCGGGGATGACGTTGAACTTTATCGCCTGTACGTTGACCCCGATTACTGGCGATTGGGAATCGGCAGGACGCTCCTAGGGATGATGGAAGATTGGCTGCGGGCAGAAGGCGTTGGGCATTACGGGCTGTACGTCCATGCGCTGAATGAGATTGGCAAAGCCTTCTACTTCAAGCATGGGTTCATCCACGACGAACGCCGCGACAAGCCGGAAGAAGATCACTGGTATCTGAGCAAGCAGTTGTAGGAGGCCGCTATGACCACCGCCAACCCCGGCATCCGTTATGATTTTGCCGATGCTGACTGGGAAGCTGTGAAGGACGAAATCCGCGAGATTTTGATTCCACTCGCGAGGATGCGCCGCACCATCTCCTATTCCGATCTGTCAATGCAGATACGCACCGCTTACGTCCACCACCGTGCGCCCGCCTTTCATGAGATGCTGCGCGAGTTGTGCCAGGATGAACTGGACGCGGGGCGGCCTTCGCTGGGGGTGCTGGTGGTGAAGAAGCAGACCGGGCGCTGTGGGGCGGGCTTTTATAAGTTCGCGGCGGCGAAGGGCGAAGATGTGACCGACCCCGAAGCCTACTGGCAGCGCGAGTTCGAGCAGGTCTGCGAGTACTGGACGACTCATGAACCTGTGCCGGATGACGAGGTTGTCTGATGCGAATCCTGGTCACGGGCGCGGCGGGCAGGCTTGGCGGGCGGCTGGTCGAAATCCTCACCCCTCATCATGAAGTCACGGGCATCGATATCGCTGAAGTTGACATTACCGACTTCGCGGCAATACGTGCCTTTATCCTGGACGCAAAGCCGAATATTGTGCTGCATCCCGCCGCATGGACGGACGTGGACGGATGCGCCCGTGAACCGGAAAAAGCGATTCGAATCAATGGCTTTGGAGCGCAGCACGTAGCGGTTGCGACGGCAGAAATTGGCGCGGCCATCCTCTACGTGAGCAGTAACGAAGTCTTCGACGGTCGCTCCGGTAAAGCGTATGGCGAGTATGACGTGACCCATCCTGTGAATCCCTACGCCTATAGCAAATGGGTAGGGGAGCGTGCAGTGATGAGTCTGAATCCGCGCCACTACATCACGCGCACGGCCTGGTTGTTCGCGCATGGCGGGAAGAATTTTATCCAGGCGATTCTCAACGCCGCCCGCGCCGCCGCCCGCGATGGAAAGCCGCTGCGCGTGGTGACGGATGAAGTCGCCAACCCGACCTATAATGACGATCTGGCAGAAGCGATTGCGCATCTGATCCGAACGGGACGCTACGGAATTTATCATCTCACCAACGAAGGCGCGTGTTCTCGCTATGCCTTCGCCCGCTATGTGCTGGATCGTGCAGGTTACAGTGAGACACCCATTCAGCCGATTGTCAGCCGTCAGTGGGCGCGTCCTTCGCAGCCGCCTACCTACACCCCGCTGAGCAGTCTCGCCGCCAACAGCGCGGGGATTACACTGCGATCCTGGCAGCAAGCGGTGGATGCCTTTTTGCAAAAAGAAGGCCTGCTGTCAGAGGCGAATGTAAAAAGCCAAAGTGGGCTATCCTGATGCGCAGGGTTTTTCCATCATGCCTGCTTTTTTTGCCTTTCCCTCAAACCCCTTTCCTTCGTCTTGAGAGATTAAGCGTCGGCGCTTTTCTCCCTCTTCTACCTGAGGGAGAAGGGGGCGGGGGGGATGAGGGCTGTAGCCAACCCTGAAAACACGCATGACACAACCATCCTTAACCCAACATGCCAACGACACGCCGCTTTTTTCGGTGGTCATCCCCAACTGGAACGGCCTGCGCTTTCTGCCGCCCTGTCTTGAGGCGCTCCAGCGGCAGACGTACCCGAATATCGAAGTCATCATCGCCGACAACGCCTCGCATGATGGATCGCAGGAATACATCAGAACACATCATCCCGACGCGATTCTGATCGAACTGCCGGAAAATCGAGGCTTCACAGGCGCATGCAACGCCGGGATGCAGGCGGCAACTGGTGAATTTATCTCGCTGTTGAACAATGACACCGAGGTCGATCCCAGATGGGTCGCCACGATTGTCGATGCTTTTGACCGCCACCCTGAAGCCGGGCTGGTCGCCAGCAAAATGCTGCTGTTCGACCGCCGCGACCACATCCATACGACGGGCGATTTTTTCACCGTTGATGGACGTGCGGGCAACCGGGGCGTGTGGCAGAAGGACGAAGGGCAGTTCGAGCAGGAAGAATTCGTGTTCAGCGCGTGTGGCGGCTCCTCGGCCTATCGGCGGGAAATGCTCGACCAGATCGGGCTGCTGGACGACGATTTTTTCTTCTCGCTGGAAGATGTTGATCTGGCGTGGCGGGCGCAGCTCAGCGGTTGGCGGTGTCTTTACACACCTGGGGCTATCGTGTACCATCACCTCTCTGCGACTGGCGGTGGCGTCACGGCCAGTTTTTATGACGGTCGCAACCTGATCTACCTGCTGGTCAAGAACTACCCGACGGCGCTGTGGCGTAAGTATGGCTGGCTGGTGTTAAAGCGGCAGGCGAAAATTGCTTGGGAAGCGGCGCGAGCGTGGCGGGGGGAAGCCGCCCGTGCCCGGCTGCGTGGGATGTGGGCAGGGCTTTGGAGCAGCCCGCGCATGTGGCGCAAGCGCCGCCAGATTCAGGCCATGCGCTCCGTCTCAATGGACTATCTGGAAAGTATTTTATGGCCGCCGCAGAACTGAAATCCAGCCACAGCCATCCGCCGGAGGATCAACTGGAAAACCGCCCTTTGCTCTCCCTGGTGATCCCTGCCTACAACGAAGGCGCACCGGATCGTCTCCCGCAAAGCCTGCGCGAGATTGTCGCGTTCATCAGCGCACAGCCCTTCGCGGTGGAAGTGTTGATCGTCAACAATAACAGCAGCGACAACACGCTGGAAATCGCCCAGGAAGCGGCGGCGCAGTATCCCTATATCCGCGCCGTCACTGAACCGCGCCAGGGCAAAGGGGCGGCGGTGCGAACCGGGATGCTCCAGGCGCAGGGCGAATATCTGTTTATCTGCGACGCCGACCTGTCGATGCCTGTTGAAGAAGTGCTCAAATTTCTCCCGCCCAATCTGACCGATTATGACATCGCCATCGCCTCACGCGAAGCCCCCGGTGCCCGCCGCATTGACGAGCCGGAAATCCGTCATATCATGGGGCGCGTGTTCAACTTCATCGTGCGCGTGATCGCGGTGCGAGGACTGGACGATACCCAGTGCGGCTTTAAGTGCTTTAAACGCGAAGTTGCTTTAGAATTGTTCCCGCTGCAAACTGTTGATGGTTGGGCGTTTGATGTGGAACTGCTGTTCATTGCCCAGCAGCGCGAGTATAAAATTATTGAAATTCCTATCACCTGGATTTATAAAAGCCATTCCAAGATCAGGCCGATGCAGGACTCGATCAACATGGTGGTGGAGACACTGAAGATTCGGCGCAACGGATGGCGCGGGGTTTATGATCGACGAGAAAAAGCGCGCGTTTAGAACGGCGGGTTTAGAATTCGAAGAACAGGCGGTTGCTGACGGCTACCGCTGCATTGTGGGTTTTGATGAAGTGGGGCGGGGGGCGCTGGCCGGGCCGGTTGTGGTGGGGGCGGTTTGCCTGCCGATCAATCAGCCTGACCTGCGCGAACGGCTGATGGGCGTGCGTGACAGCAAACAGATGACCCCTCGCCAGCGGGCGGGACTGGTGGAAGCCATTCAGTCGCTCGCTGTTTCGTGGGGCATTGGCAGCGCGTCCGCCGACGAAATCGACCAGATCGGCATTAACCCGGCGACGTTTCTGGCAATGGGACGTGCGCTGGATGAGCTGCGCAATCGCAAAGTGGACTTCGAGCCGGATTATCTGCTGCTGGATTCGGTCAAGTGGACGGATGCGCCGTGCGAGCAGAAAAACATCGTCAAGGGCGACCAGCGCTCCCTCTCGATTGCGGCGGCCAGTGTGCTGGCGAAGGTCTGGCGCGATGAACTGATGGCCGACCTTGAACGGCAGTATCCCGATTATGGTCTCGCTGCTCATAAAGGTTACAGCACCAACGCCCACCGTGAGGCCTTGCAGCAGCGCGGCGTAAGCGCCATCCACCGCAAATACTACAGCCGCATCCGTCTTCTGCTGGAGGAAGCTGCCGAGTGAGGCTGGCGCTTGTCCATGACTGGCTGAACCAGATCGGAGGCGCGGAGGATGTGTTGGCCGCGCTGGTGAAGCTCTATCCCCAATCCCCCATCTATACCAGCATCTACGCGCCTGATTTGATGCCCGCTGAGTATCGCCAGTGGGATATTCGCACCCTCTGGCTGGATAAACTCCCCGCCATCCACCAGCATCATCAGCCCTATCTGCCGCTGTATCCTGTCGGGTGGAATGGGCTTGATCTCTCTGAATATGATGTCGTGCTGAGCAACAAGAGCGGCTTCTGTCACGGACTCCGGCACGGTCATTCCACCCTGCACATTTGCTACTGCCTCGCGCCAACGCGCTATGTGTGGCAGTTGGATGCCTACATCGCCCGCGAGGGAATCGGCAAGGCGCAGGAGATGGTGCTGCGCCCGATGGTGACGGCGCTCAAACGCTGGGACTACGCTGCCGCGCAGCGCGTGGATGCCTTTATCGCCATCTCTACCGAGATTCAGCAGCGCATCAAAACCTACTACGACCGCGACTCGGTCATCATCTATCCCCCTGTCGATACCGCTCGTTTCGCTGTGCAGCAGGCCGAACCCGACGACTATTTCCTGATCGTCTCGCGGCTGATTCCCTACAAGCGGATTGATCTGGCGGTGCAGGCGGCCACGCGGCTCGGCCTGCCGTTGAAGATTGGCGGCAAGGGGCGCGACCTCGACCGCCTGAAAGCGATGGCCGGGCCAACCGTCGAATTTCTGGGATATGTACCGGATGATGCGCTGCCGGGGTTGATGGCGCGGTGCAGGGCATTTCTGTTTCCAGGGCTGGAAGATTTCGGCATCACGCCCGTGCAGGCGCAGGCGGCAGGTCGCCCGGTGATTGCGTTCGGAGGCGGCGGTGCCCTCGATACGGTGATCCCCGGCGTGACGGGTGAGTTATTCCATGAGGTGACAGTCGATTCGCTGGCAGCCGTCATGGCAGATTTTGATGCAGCAAAATATGACTCTGTGATCATTCGCGCCCATGCCGCGAAGTTCGACGCGCAGGTGTTCAATACACAGCTTACGACTTTTGTGGAGCAGTCGTGGGCGCGTTTTCAGGAAAAGCAATTCACAGTCAAATACAACCCATAAAACTATGACAGAGGTGGCTGAACATGGAACTTCTGCAAATCGCCCGTATTCTGCTGCGACGCTGGTGGCTGATTGTGATCCCGGTCGCCGTCGCGGCGGTGGTGGCCCTCCCGGACTTAGTGCGTTCGGCGCCGGCAGGGGCAGGCGGCTTTAGCACGACCATCCGCTACACTGCGTCGCAGGAACTTGAGGCGATTCCAAACCGCGACGGCGACTTTCAGGATGTGTGGCTGGCATCCGAACTGGCGGTGAATGCCTTTACCGAGTGGGTACGGACGAGCCGCTTTGCTCAGGAAATCGAGTCTGTCGCTATGGAAAATGGGCTTGAGATCAACCCGGCAGCGCTGGCAATCGCAGCGGATAACGAGCGCAGCATCGGCACGATTGCCATCAACTGGCCGAATGAAGGGGAGTTAGCCACGATCACAGAAGCCGCCATTACCGTGCTGCAAACGCGCAATCAGGCGTATTTCCCACAGTTGGGCGGTGTTCCGGCGGAGGTCGAAATTCTCGATGAGCCGCGCATCGCGCCGATTCCGGTTTCGCTGCCGAGTCGTTTTGGGCCGCTGCTTCAGCTTGGGGTGGCGCTGCTGGCCGGGCTGGGGCTGGCGCTGCTGGCGCATTACCTCGACCCGACCCTGCGCGACAAGCGTGAACTGGAAGCGCTGGGGATTCCGGTGATTTCGGCCATCCCGCGTCGTTGATGCGTTAGCCAAGTTGGGGTGTATATCCATCCGTAGGGGCGACTCGCCGAGTCGCCCCTGCTTGTACGGCAAACAACACCGACACGCCCGGCGGAAGATGAGAATGCGTCAGGCGTTTTCCTGCCTGTGCATCTTCTCGCGCAGTTCGTTGCTGTGGAAGTACCACGCAACCGCCAGCGTGGCGCCGCTGAAGAACAGGCCGATCAGCACCCCGAAGAATAAAGCCTGGAGCAGCGAAGTATCATCATTGCTTTGCAGCAGCGAGAGCACCATCGCCACAATGCTCACCAGCACCCCAACCGCCGCAGAAAGTTCCGGGCGCACCCACTCGCGCCGCACGGAAAGATACATCACCGCCAGCGTGACCGCGAAGATCATAAAGAATAATAACCCTGGGATTTGCATGAGGATAAATCCTTTCAACGTGCGCTTTTAGCGCCTGAATGAACGTAAAACGGCTCGCACGGGCGACCCACAGGCGAGATCGAATTTCAGCGGAAGGGCGATCAGTTCATAATCGCCGTCCGGTACGTCACGCAGCAGTAATGTCTCCAGATTCACCATATTAAAGCGACGCAGGGCGTGATGGCACGGTAAATCGGTACTATCGAACGCATCTACCGAGGGCGAGTCCAGCCCGATCAGGCGGCATCCCTGCCCGGCCAGATGCTCAATCAACTCGACGCTCAGGTAGGGGAACCGCTGCGGCCACTGATCGTCCGGCAGATCGCTGACATGGCTGTGGATCAACAGCCGTTCCACATGATTAAGGTCAGCAGGTGCAAAGTCTTCCACGTTCAGAGGCCCGTCCTGTTTTGCAACTGTGACCACCCGCGCCGACCCGATATAGGCATCAAGCGGCATTTGCGCCGGATGAGCGCCGTTCGCCTCGTAGTGATAATAGGCATCGGCATGGCTTCCAGTGTGGGCGCTCAGCGTAAGCGTGGTGAGATTCACCGATGCGCCTGCTTCCAGCCGCAGGGCGTGTTCAACCGCAAACGGGGTATCGCCCGGCCAGACCTTCAACGATGGCCTGACCGTGCGGGTGATGTCGTAAAGCATAAAATCCGTCTGTCCCTGCGACGCAAATCTTATCACTTACTTGATTCATCATAGCGCAAAAATTCTTTTGCAAACCATGCAAATTTCCGTCAATCGCCTTACAATCAGGTTTGAATCGCCTTCCATAAGGATAGAGCAGGGGAAAACAACAATGGCGAAAAAGGTGAAGATTGTCTCGTTTATTGATGACCGTGAAGGACGCGAGGACGCGGAAATCGAACTGGCGCGGCTGGTCAATGAAGGCTGGGAGATGAAGACGGGCGGGGGCGGCAGCGGCGCGGGCTTGGTGTGGGGGTTCGTGGTGCTGCAACTGGACGACGATCAGACGACCGCTGCCGAAAGCTGATTGCGCCGATACGTTGACGCACACTGCCACAGCGCACATAATCTACCCGCGATTCGATTCTTCCAGATAACAATCTTTTTGGAGCTTAAAAATGGGTGGATTATTTGATCTGACAGGCAAGATCGCCATTGTCACCGGAGCCTCTCGCGGAATCGGTCAGGCGATTGCAGAAGCCTTCGCAGGGGCAGGCGCAAAAGTGGTCATTTCCAGCCGTAAGCAGGATGCGCTGGACGCAGTGGCGGAAGAAATGCGGGGGAAGGGATTTGAGTCGCTGCCCATCGCCGCGCACAACGGCGATAAAGCCGCGCTGCGTAATCTCGTCACGAAAACGGTTGAGCAGTATGGCACGGTCGATATTCTGGTGAACAATGCCGCCACCAATCCCCATTTCGGCACGTTGCTGGAAGCCGAGGACAGCATGTGGCAGAAGACCATCGAGGTCAACCTGATGGGCAACGTCTGGCTGACGCAGGCTTTTGTCGAAGTGCTGCGCTCGCAGGGCAAGGGCGGCAAGGTCATCAATGTGGCGTCGGTGAACGGGCTGCGTCCGGGGCGGATGCAGGGCATTTACAGCATCACCAAAGCGGGCGTCATCAGCCTGACGCAAACGCTGGCGATGGAACTGGCGAGCGAAAACATCCAGGTAAACGCCATCGCGCCGGGGCTGGTGAAGACCAAATTCGCACAGGCCATCTGGAGCGACGAAACGCTGATGGATGGCGTGATCGAGCGCACCCCTCAGGGTCGCATTGGTGAACCGGAAGACATCGCCGGGATCGCGCTGTATCTGGCCGCGCCCGCCTCCAATTTTGCGACCGGGCAGGTATTTGTGGTCGATGGTGGCATCACAGTACCAATGCTTTAAAGCGTTCAGCAGACAGCATTTAGCCATTAGCCCGAAGTGGTAAAATGAGAACAAATGTGTTAAAATAATCGCTAAAAGCTGAGAGCTAAACGCCACTATGCAATTTATTCTCTACACTGACAAGACAGTGCAACAATGTATGAACGCCCTGCATGAGCGGATGCAGGCGAAGGGCAGCAGCAGTCGTCCCGAACTGCACGGTTGGATTGAGAAAAACGGACATTTTTCGCTGGCTGTGACCTCAAGCGTCTTCGGCAGGCTGCATCGCACAACGCGGATGAGTGGTGCGGCACTGCGTGAAAATGGCAGCACGGTCATTCGCGGTTATGTCTCCGATGGGGTCAGCCCGCAGTGGCAGAAAATCCTGGCCGGGGTGCTGGTGGTGGTGTGCGTGGTGCTGCTGTTCAGCGGGCAGGCGGTGCTGGGGCTGTCGGCGCTGCTGGTGGGGGGGGCGGCGTATGTCCCGATGCGCGGTGATTACAACAACAGCGAAATTCTGCTGATGGAGCTGGAGCGGACGCTCAAGGCTTCACCTAAGCCATCCAAAAAGCCGGGGACAACCAGCGCCCCCCGACCCGCTAAACCTGCTGTTGTGCGTCCGGCGGTGGCAAAAGCCGGGGCAGGGAAGCCAGCGGCAAAGGGAGTCAGCAATAAGTCGGTGGCTGCCCGGCCAGCGGTCGCAAAACCCGCCGCTGCTGGCGCGAAGAAGAAATAACGTCAGAGGTTGTGGGCGGTGCGGATGTGATCGAGCAGTGCCGTGCTGCCCTTTTCCACCAGGGAATAAACCAGATCAAATTCACCTGTGTAGTAGGGGTCGGGGACTTCCGTTGCGTCTACCAGCCCGGCTTTATTGGCATACGCCAGGAACAGGCGCACTTCAGGACGTTTCCCCTCGCGGAAGAATTGACTCACGCGCGCGTTTTCGACCTCGTTCAGCATCCGCCCGATATGGGTCAAATTGTCGCTGTCCATCGCCAGCACATAATCGAACTCAGTCAGGTCTTTGGTGATGAAATGCCGCGCCCGCCCGTTGTACGGGATGCTGTTGTGCTTGAGGATTTTCAACGTCCCCGGATGGGCACTATCCCCCACATGCCAGTCCCCTGTGCCAGCGGAGTCGATTTCGATTTTGTTGCTTAACCCTGCTGCTTTAACCTTGTACGCGAAGACCGCCTCGGCCATTGGTGAGCGGCAGATATTGCCCATACACACGAACAACACCCGAATCATGCCGTGCCCTTAAAAGCGGTCTGATCCGTTATCGGACTGCGCCGAGTGCGGGTCGCTTTCGCTGGTGTCATCGAGGAATGATGGGTCGCTGATCGGGGTAACAGGGGCACTCGGTACACTGGCAGAGGGGCTTTCCTCAGTGGATGGTGTTACCGGCTCATCCTTGACCATCGAGATTTTGCCGTCCAGAAATGCGCCTTCTTCCATCGTCAGCGAGGTCGCGCTGATATCGCCCACCAGCCGTGCCGTGCGGAGCAACTGCACCTTCTGACCGTTGACGTTGCCCTTGACCGTCCCCGCAATCGAGACGTTTTTGGCGTTGATATCGGCGGTGATCTTGGCTGTTTCCCCAACGAGGATATTCCCGGTGATTTGCAGCGTCCCGCTGAAAATGCCATCCAGCCGAATATTGGCATGGCTTTCCAATGTGCCTTCCATGACCGAATGTGCACCCAGCACTGTTTCAAAACCGGGGGTCTGCTGCTGCGGCTGCGTGGCAGAAGGCAGCGCCGGGGCAGACGGTTTATCAAGTGTGCGCTGTGGGGTTTCTGGCTCGGTCTGGCGGCGGTTGCTGAAGAACGACATAAACGCCATCTCCATGATGATGTAACGCGAAAGAACCTCCATGATCCCCGCTCCCAAAATCTATTTGGTCTACTTCAATTCTTATAACCCCACACTCTCGTGAAAGCATTGAGTTTTTCCCTGAGACGGGGGTGAGGACTTGCTAAACGCTTTTTATTATCATCCCACATTTTCTTGAATTTGTCTTCCATCAACTGGCGAAATGGTCTGTTTCACACTATAGTTGGAGCATATTGCAATCCCACGACGACCAAGACTGACTGGCTGCCAAACACGGAGCAAAACCGTCCATGACGACCATCTGGAATCTTCCGCGCATTGAAGAACAGCGTTTGACTGATGTGCAAGAATCACGTCCCACAGCGCTGCTGACCGGTGCACGTTCCTGGGCGGCGGTCGGGCCGCTGCTTGATCTTCCGCTGGTGGTTCAGGCAGAGCCACACTCCGCAGATCGGCGCTTCCTGGACTCGATGGTCGAAGGCCTTCCGCCGCAGGTCGAAGTGGTCTATGGGGTGGGCGGTGGCACGGTCTCGGACATCGCCAAGTATATCGGTCGCAAGCGCGGCCTGCCTGTCGTCATTATTCCGACTGCATTAAGCGTGGACGGGTTTTTCACGCCGCTGGTGGCTGTGCGCGAGCGCGGCGGGATGACCTATGAGGAAACCGGCCCTGCTGACCGTGTGATTATTGACTGGGATGTGGTCAGCCAGGCACCGGTTCATCTGCGCGGGACGGGGATTGCCGAAATTCTGAGCATCGTCACAGGACTGCTGGACTGGCGCTATGCTGCCGAGCGCAATATGAATCCCCCGGAAGAACGCTTCCTGCCCTGGGCGGCCAGTATGGCGGCGGCCATGGCGCAGGAAGCCTTCAAGATCGCCAGAGGCGTGGGCGATGGTCGCGTAGAGTCGCTTCAGGAATTGCTGCGGCTGATGTGCATGGAAGTGCATCTCAACAATGTGCTGGGGCATACACGCGCCCAGGAAGGCAGCGAGCAGTACTTCGCCCAGGCGATTGAACCCCGCGTGATTCGCACACGCGGTCTGCCCTACGCCGATCTGGTTGGTCCCGGGATTCTGATCTCCGCCGCGCTGCATGGGCAGGATATTTCGCCCATCCGCACAACGCTCACCTCCGCCGGCATTCGTCTCGGCGAACTCAGCCCAAACGCGATTCTCGACACGGTTCGGATGCTGCCTCAGTATGTGCGCCAGCACAATCTCCCCTACAGCATCCTGCATGACCTCGATCTCTCCTCAGATCGCGCCGCTGAACTGCTGAGCAGAACTGGACTGGACGTAACCGGGGTACGCCCACTATAGTTTGCGCCACAATTTAAATCATTAAGGGGGATGCAGTTTATCTCGCGGTAAACGCATCCTCCTTGTTCGCTTGCATTGAGGACGTTCTTTATGATTCAGTTTGGCACGGATGGCTGGCGCGCCATCATCGCCGATACCTTTACGTTCGATAATCTCCGCCTTGTCTCCCAGGCGGTCGCCAATGTGCTGCTGAAAAATCATACCAAAGCGCAGTCACCCGAAGTCGTCATCGGCTATGATACCCGCTTTCTCTCCGACCGATTCGCATCGGATGTGGCACGGGTGATGGCGGCCAATGGCATCGTCGCGTGGCTGACGCGCACCGACGCGCCCACCCCGGCGATTTCCTACAACGTGAAAGCCAAGAATGCTGACGCGGGAATCGTGATTACGGCCAGCCATAACCCGCCCCGCTACAACGGTGTGAAGCTCAAGGCCAGCTACGGTGGCAGCGCGACCGCCGAACAATGTGCCGAGGTGGAGGCGGAACTGGCGCAGATACAGCGGGAAGGCCATCAGCCGCGCCTGACCGATTACGAGGAAGCCATCCGGCGCGATCAGATTCGGCGTTTCGACCCGTCATGGGTGTACTATCAGCATCTTACCGATCTGATCGATCTCGACCGCATTTCCCGCGCAGAACTGACCATCGTGGCAGACGCGATGTGGGGCGCGGGGCGGGGAGCGTTCCCTGGCATTCTTTCGCGCACACGCAGCCACATCACCGAGATTCGCGCGGTGCTGAATCCGGGATTTGGCGGGATTCACCCGGAGCCGATTCTGCGCTATCTGAATGAACTGGTAGCGGCGGTGCAGCGCGTACAGGCGGATGTCGGCCTTGCGACGGACGGCGACGCCGACCGTATCGGAGCGATTGACGCTCAGGGACGGTTTATCGACCCGCATCACATTTTCGCGCTGACGCTGCGGCATCTGGTGGAAAACAAAAATCAGCGCGGCGATGTGGTGAAGACGGTTTCCACTACGCTGATGATCGATGCGCTGGCGAAAAAATACGGCCTGAACCTGCATGAAACGCCGGTAGGATTTAACCACATCGCTGATCTGATGATGAGCAACGATGTGCTGATCGGTGGTGAGGAAAGCGGCGGAATCAGTGTGCGCGGGCATATCCCCGAAGGTGACGGCATCCTGATGGGGCTGATGCTGCTGGAAATCATGGCGAACGCCCATGCGCCGCTGCACGAAATCATTGCAGACGTGCAGCGCGAATTCGGCCCGGCGCACTATGAACGGCGAGACGTTCGGCTGGCGCGGCAGGTGCCCAAGAAGCAGATGACGGCGCTGCTGGTCGATGAAGCGCCCTCACGGATTGATGGCGAAAGCGTGCAGCGCGTCGATACGCTGGATGGCGTGAAATACTACATGGCGGATGGAAGCTGGCTGCTGATCCGGCCCAGCGGCACCGAACCTGTTCTGCGCATCTATGCCGAAGCGCACACGCCGGAAATGGTCAAGGCGATGCTGCAAACGGGTAGTGCCCTCGGCGAGAAGGCGATGACGACATTGTAGGCTTAGCTTGATGCGCGTGGCCGGGCGATGCGGTTCAGCAGATCGAACCAGAAGGGCGCACCCTGGGCGGCGGCTAAGGTCGTCGCCAGCAGCCCGATAATCTTTTGCAGCCAGATCGTCCAGAAATAGGGCGAATTGCCCGGAATCAGATTCCACAAATTGCGGGCGTTCTGGCGCGGCGTGGGCAGGCCGAGCGCCTGGCTGGTCTGGAGCATTTCCTCGGTGACAGGGAGATATTCCCAGCCAATCGGCAGTTCCAGTTCGAGAAGCTGCTGCACCGTCCGGTCGATGTCCTGAATGCTCTGCTCGACCTGTTGGATGCTGCCCCCTGCGTCCACGTCTTCCGGGTCAATCGGCTGGGCAGTCGCTTCGGGAACAATGACAGCGGGCGTGGCTTCGGGCATAAAGCCCGGCGGCGGATTGGTGACAATCTCGTTGGCCTGATTGACTACCGCCTGCCGCAGTTCCGGGTCTTCCCACAGGGCGCGGGCCAGATGCAGCGTATCCACATTCAGGATGACGGCCAGCCCAAAGGCCACCGCCAGCGAGATGTAGCCCATTTTGCGCTTGTAGACCTCGGTGGCGCGTTCCATGCCTTCATTGAACCAACGTGCCAGCTTGTCCTTCGCGTCTTCCAGCGTTTGTGCCGAGGTAAGCAGCGTGTCCATCGCGATCTGGAACGCTTTGTCCGTGACGTTGCGAACGCCTTCCAGCGCTGGCACAAGCTGATCGCTTTTGAAGTTCAACTGGTTGAGCGCGTTTTCCACCTCGTCCAGCACGGCCATCAGTTTCTCGCGGGCGCTGCCGTCTTCCACCGCTTCGAACGCCTCTCGCAGGGAGCGGATGGTCTGTTCAGAAAAGCCCGACCGCAGTACACGAATCAGCTCGCGGATTTTGGATTTCTGGTCGCTGTTGGGGATGCTGTCGGCGGCATCCTGCAATCTCGTGTAGAGAATGTCGAGCTGGTGTGCGAGAATATCCAGCAGAGCATCGACAAACGTCTCTGGTTCAATGTAGGTGACCTGGGTTTCCCCGGTGCGTGTGACTCGTTCAGCCTGCGCACGGCTCAGATCGTCGGTAGGGGCGACATGGGTCTTGACCATGCTAATCAGCGGATGCGCCAGCAGCTTGGCCTGCACATCCTTATCGGTCACAAGATTAAGCAGGCTTTCCTTAAGCTGCTTGGCACGAAGATTCAGCACATTGACGATGAAGGTATTGATCTGCGTAACCAGAATCGCCAGCAGGCTGAAGATGAACACCAGACCGATAGCGACTTCGAAAATGGCTGAATCCAGCATGTGGTGCTCCTGTGACGGGAGGTCTGAACCGTTCAAGGTATTGTAGACCTGTCGCTGTTTTTCGCCAAACTTCCCTTTCTTAAGTCCATTAAGAAATGTGGATATATCCATTGTCTGACCTGTGGTAATGTGAGACAGGTTTAACGTTTAATCTGACAATCAAGCGGCACTTCTGTGCCGGAGGTTCTGTGGCTTCAACCGTTGTTGGGACCCCTGCGGTCGAGCGAGTGAATTTCACTCATCTGGTTTTCGATGTGGCGTGGTTCGGGCTGGCGCTGGCCGCGACGACGCGCTTTCTCACACCGTATGCGATTCGCCTGGATGCCACCTCGCAGCAGCTTGCATTGATGGCCGCCCTGCCGGGGATTGCGCTGCTGGTGGCGACGAGCCTTGCCATCTGGTGGCGGCGGCTGTTCAACAGCACAGTGAAGTCCTTATTCTGGCCGGGATTGGGGCAGCGGCTGGTCTTTTTGCTGCCTGCGATGACGCCGCTCTTCCCCCGTGAATGGCAGCCCTACTGGCTGATTCTGGCGGCGACCCTGCCCAATATCCCAACGGGCATTTCCGGCGCGATCTTCAATATGATGCTGCGCGAGGCGATCAGCCAGGAACGCATGAATTCCCTGCTCAGCCAGCGTTCGCTGGCGCTGAATCTCGCGCTGGCCGCTGGTACGCTGGCATTTGGCTTTCTGCTGCAAAGCCTGGCGTTCCCCACCAACTATCCGCTGATTTTTCTGATTGCGTTTGCCTTCGCGCTGATCAGCCAGGTACACGTCATTAGTGTGCGGGTGGTCTTCCCGGCCTCACTGCCTGCACCACAGCGGCAGGAAATGCGTAAGTCGGTCTGGTTTTCACGCGAGTTCCTTCCAGTGGCACTGGTCGCGTTTCTGGTGCATGTCGGCTTTTTCACGCTCATCAGTATTACGCCCATGCACCTCATGCGCAGCCTGAATGCGGACGAAGCCTATATTACGCTGTTCGGGCTGGTGGAGCTTGGCTCCGGCGCGGTGATCGCCCTCTTTACCGGGACGATCATGCGGCGCATGGGGGCGAGCGGGCTGATCGTGGGTTCGATGCTGGGGCTGGCGCTGGCGGCGGTTATTTTCGGCGTTGGTCAAAATCTGACTCTGATGCTGATCGGCGCAGTGCTTTCCGGCGCTTCATGGTCAGCGGCAGGCATTGTGGGAATCTACGCCATTATGTACGAGCGCGTACCGCAGGAGCAGACCTCGCAGTGGGCGATGGCACATTTGCAGGCGATTGCGCTGGGCGTGTTCGTCGGGCCGCTGCTGGGCGATGCGCTGATTAACCTTGATATCAATCTGCCGCTGGTCATTCTGCTGTGCGGTGGAATTCGCCTGCTGGTGGGCATCTTTACGCATTTTCTGCTTGTCCCTCGCAGTACGACCCGCGAAGTGCTCCCCGTCGAGGCATGAGTCTGTGACGATTGAGGAAGCCGCAAGAGTACGTGCTGCGCGGCTTCCTTTCCCTGAGGATACTCAAAATCCAATGACGAAATCCGACTGGCGCACATCAGGCGTAAGGGTTGCAGCGACACGTCAGGTTGTTATCCAAATTCAATCGCCCCACACTGTCTAGCTTTGCTTTAAGAAACTGTGGTGGCATTAATGATGAATTTGAATAACAATCAAGGTGGATACCACAACCAGCCTGCGTTAAACCCACACTGCTGCCAATTCAAAAGCTGCTGTCGATGCTGCGTCCGAACCTGTTGAGTTTGGGTTCGTATAAGCCGCTTTAGCGTGCCTCTGTGTGGGTGAACGCCATGTGTTGTGGTGTCGCAAGCAATCCCGACAATCTTCGTTTTAAGGAGATGTGCAATGCGTAGCAAACTGTTGATTCTTGTCTTGCTTGTGGCTGTCGTCACTTCGGCAGCGTTAGCGCAGGGAGATGCTCCCCCTCCTCCTGATCTTGGCAGCGGTGTGGTCGTGATTGACGGCCTCAACAGCCCACTCGGTATTTTTGTGGATGAAGAAGACACGGTTTGGCTCACCGACGGCGGCACCGGTGGCGATCAGGAAATTACCGCGATTGATGTGAACAGTCAGCAGGAAGTCACCGCTAACTGGGGTGAAACCGGCGCCGTGCTGCGCTGGACGGGTGAAGGCGAACCGGAAGTCGTGGCAAACGTGTCCTCGCTTGTGACGCCCTCGGACATTATCAGTGGCGGCCATCTGACGGTTGTCGATGGCACGGTCTACCTGACCATCGGTGTATGGAATCCACCCCAGGGTGAAGAAGTCACAATCCCGGGATTCAGCACGGTGGCGCGGGTTGTGGACGGCGCAGTCGAACCCATTGCAGATCTGTGGGCCTACGAAGCCGAGAACAATCCTGACCAGACCATCAACCTGGACGCCCATCCTTATGGCATCGAAATCGGCCCGAACGGCGAAATTTATGTTGCGGACGCGGCGGCCAACGCTCTTTACAGCGTAAATGCTGAGACAGGCGAAGTGACGACCGTCGCCGTCTTCGATCCCATGCCCGGCGTATTCCCCAATCCCCTGCGCGACAACGAACTGCTGACTGACCCCGTGCCCACCAGCGTGGTCGTCAGTGAGGATGGCACGATTTATGTCGGGCTGCTCTCCGGTGCGCCCTTCATTCCCGGTTCGGCGAAGGTTGTCGCTGTTTCGTCAGAAGGGGAAGTGACTGATTTCGCGACGGGGCTGACGATGGTCACGGACATCTCGATGGGGCCGGATGGCAACCTGTACGCCACGCAGTACGGCTTCTTCACGCCACAGGGGCCGGAGTTCAATTCCGGCGGTGTGGTGCGGATCCTCGAAGACGGGACATCTGAGGTAGTCGTCGGCGGACTGCCGTTTGTAACCGGCGTGGACTTCGATTCGGAAGGCGGCGCTTACGTCCTTATCAATGGCGTAAATATCCCCGGCGCGGGCGCGGTTGTCTACTATGAAGGGCTGACCGAGATGGAAGGGATGCCCATGCCCATGCCGGAAATGACCCCGGAAGCCACCGCGCCGGCAGGTTGAGACGGAGCCAATGAGCGCTAAACTCGGAACTGGTGTGCTGCTGCTGCTGCTGCTTGTTGCCGCGCAGGGGTGTATCGTCGTGAGGTTTGATTTTAGCCCTCAGACGGCATCCGAAGCAGAAGTGGTCGATATGGCGCTGGTGGAGCGGGGCATTTTGGTCTACCAGAACAACTACTGCGGCGTGTGCCATGCCCTGCGAGCCGCCGAGACCAATGGGATGCTGGGGCCTGTGCATGACAACATGGGTGCGCTGGCGGAGGAACGACTCTTGCAGCCGGATTACACAGGAACAGCGACGACCGCTGCCGAGTATCTGCGGGAAAGCCTGCTCGATCCAGCCGCCTATCTGGTGCCGGGGTATGCGGGGAGCCAGCATGTAATGCCCGCCTTCACGCATCTTCCACCTGAAGACATTGAGGCAATGGTTTATATGCTGCTTCAGCAGCGCGACTGAACAACCAGACAAATTCATAATCTATACCAATACACAGATTGCAATCCGACAGTGCATCTGTGTATTTTTGTTATGGTGAAAGGAGCAGAATAGAAAAGTGGTTCTTTATGAAACAACCTAATTATGTGAATGGCTGGTTATATGCAGCGAATCAACATTTTGAACGCGGTGAACTGAGCGATCCTGTCAATAAGGCAGAGATCATCCGCCATCTAATGTTGAGATATCGGGTCTTTGATTGGCCGCTGTATATTCGTATTCCTCTGGGCATCATCTGTGTGATTGTGGCAGGTATATTTGGGTTAAATGTGATTGGGCTTGCAGAGCGTTTAATAGTACCAGGCGCGTATATATTAAATGACCTCGAAAAATTCTTTCTGCTGTATCTTCTGGTTATCGGACTGTTTGGGGTCTATATCCTGTTGATCTACGCTCAGGGGTTATTTTTGCACCAAATACATCGCGTTCGAGCCGCATGGAACTTATTGAATACAGGTGTTGTTATTCCGGGAGTGATTGTGATGAAAAACGTCCAATCATTCCGATTCATCGAATATACCTACGAATTCTTCAATCCGTCAGGTAAACGTATTCGAGGCAAATATACCATTCGGGTTCAGGTACGGTTCTATTTCCGGTTCAAGCGAGAACAAATGCGCGTTCATGCCCAAGCAATTCACCGCCCACATCCCAAACCCAAAGAAGTCAGGATTCTGTATGCCAATGATAAAATTCATACACTTCTTTGATGTCGAACTTCGCTATTTTTAAGCGCTCTGCACGGGTGGAGTCGCTGACGGGGTTGGCGTGGGTGGTGGGGTATCGGTCACGCTGAAATCGGGCGTGGCGGTTGGGCGTGGTGTCGGTGTGCGCGATGGGGTAAGCGTCGGCGCATCTGTGACCGTTGGCGCAGGGGTGAACGTCTGGGTTGGGGTGGGAGTCGGGTTGACAGCTTCAATGATGTCCGAGGACATATAGGCCGTTTCCAGACGGCGCGTGTTCGGGTTGCGGTCAATCACGTACCAGTCATCGTTCGCTTCCTGTCCGCGTACACAGACGATTTCCCCCTGCGAGAGCGAATCCAGAATGGCTGAATTCGTGCTGGGCTGTGCGCGCACAATCGCGCTGGGGACGCTGACGGCAAAATCGATGCACGGGGGAATTTCGGTTGCTGTTGGAACCGCTGTAAAACCGGACTCAGAAAAGGACGGCGCTTCTGCATCGGCGGCCTCCGACGTAGGCGGGATGACGGTCATGGCACGGTTGGTCGCTTCTGCTGCGCCGAGTCCCCCCGTGCTGAGATATTCCTGAAATCCCGACCACAGATAATACACGCCGAACACCAGCGCGATTCCCATCAGAAACACCAGCCAGGCCGGGGGGCCGCTGTTGGTGCTGCGCCCGCCGCAGCCGTATTGTGGCCGTCTGGGTTGAGTTCTGGGTCGTTTTCCGAGCGTCATTCCGGTAGTATGCTCGACGCACTCTGCTTTCGCTATCATCCATTTCTACCAGTGATGGGCATGAATGACAATGCGCGTAGGGCAACCGTTGCTTAAACGTGTGGTTGATTCGCGTTTCCAGCCAGCAGCCGTTCGATCTGCTGGGGAAGTTCCTGGGTAATCCTCACACGGCTGAGAAAGCCATCGGCGCCAACCGCAAGTGCGCGTTCAGCTTCGTCAGACTGGTCAGCGGCGGAAACCATGATAACCGGGATGTGGGCGGTTGCGGGTGTAGCACGAACCTGCAAACATACCTCATAGCCGTTGAGATCGGGCATATTCACATCCAGCACAATCACCTGTGGCTGTCGCTGCCTTGCCAGTTGGAGCGCTCGCTGGCCGCTGTTCGCGCTCACCACAGCATAACCCGCCAGCGTCAGCGTACCTTCGAGCAGTTCCCGGTTCAGCCAGTCATCATCAACGATGAGGATCAGGGGGATTGCTGGCTGTGCTTGATTGTCCATCGTATCTCCGCATCTGTGGGCGGTAAATATCGCTTTACTCTATTTTGTGTGTAATTCTATTTTATGCGGCCTTAAGAAAATAGTGGTGCGAGGATTTGAAGCAAACCATTCTTATACAGGGTATTCCATCGCCTGACAGAATACCCTGATCGCGGGCGCTTTAATTCATATTGCCAATGACGCGGGTGGCGAATTCGCTGGTCTTGACCTCGGTTGCGCCTTCCATCTGGCGGGCGAAGTCATAGGTCACATAGCGTTCGTCCAGCGTCTTCTCATACGCCTTTGTGATGAGTTCACCCGCTTCCGCCCAGCCGATGTGTTCCAGCATCATCACGCCGCTGAACAGGAGCGAACCGGGATTTACCTTGTCCAGGTTGGTGTACTTGGGCGCGGTGCCGTGCGTGGCCTCGAACAGCGCCACTTCGTCGCCGATGTTCGCCCCTGGTGCGATGCCCACGCCCCCGACTTCCGCCGCCAGTGCATCGCTGAGGTAATCGCCGTTCAGGTTGGAAGTCGCGATCACGTCATGCTCTGAAGGGCGCAGCAGCATCTTCTGGAACATGATGTCAGCGATCACGTCCTGAATCAGGATTTTGTCCGCCGGGACTTTGCCGCCGTGATTCTTCTCGACCTCTGCCCAGCTAATCGTCTGTTCGGGGAATTCTTCCGCCGCGACTTCATAGCCCCACTTCTGGAACGCGCCTTCGGTGAACTTCTGGATGTTGCCCTTGTGGACGAGGGTCACGCTTTTGCGGTTGCGGTCGATGGCATATTGAATGGCCGCCCGCACCAGCCGCTTGCTGCCGAATGCGCTGATCGGCTTGATGCCCAGCCCGGCATCCTCAAAGAAGGTGGTCGCGCCCAGTTCTTCGCGCAGGAACTTCGCCAGCTTCTTGTTTTCGGGCGTCCCGGCTTCAAACTCGATCCCGGCGTAGATGTCTTCGGTGTTCTCGCGGAAGATCACCACGTCCACTTCCTGCGGATTCTTGAGCGGGCTGGGAACACCGCGATACCAGCGCACCGGGCGCACGCACTGATACAGATCGAGCACCTGGCGCAGCGTCACGTTCAGGCTGCGGAAGCCGCCGCCGACGGGGGTCGTCAGCGGGCCTTTGATGCCGACCTTGAACTCACGAAGCGCATCAAACGTCTCTTCGGGCATATAGTTGCCATCATACAGCCCGGCGGCCTTTTCCCCGCAGTAGACTTCCATCCAGGAAATTTTGCGGCTGCCCTTGTAGGCTTTTTCCACCGCCGCGTCCCAGATGCGTCTGCTGGCCGTCATGATGTCGTAGCCGATGCCGTCGCCTTCAATAAACAGCAGAATGGGATTATCGGGGACGTGAAGCTTGCCGTTCTCGACGGAAATCTTCTGTCCCTCGTTCGGTACGGTAACTTTGTCGTAAGCCATAACTTTGTGGTCTCCTGGGACACAGCAATTCGCAGCAGCGCATTATAAACCCGTGATGGTCAGGCTTCAAATGGGGTTGTGTGCGCTTTGACGAGGAATCGTCGTGGGAATTACCACTCGTGGGTTTGTGGGCGGGGTGGCAGAATCCGCTATAATCAGGTTGCCGGATGCGTAAAATGCGCTTAGCGTTGAAAGAATATTTATATGGATGCCCACCTTCCTTCAAATGAGACCCTCCTCGCCTTTAGCGATGCCATCCCCTGGCGTGAGATCGAACGGCAAAAACGACAGTTCAACGAAAAACTTCAGGAAGTGGCGCAGACCAATTCCGATGCGCCGCTTTCCTTAGAAACCTTTGCTGATGCCATCGGTGCGCCGGTGAGCAGCTATTTTGACCTCGCCGATCCCGACGGCGCGAATGTGCTGCTGGCGCATTCCAACGGTCATCAGTACATGCTCGGCAGCGTAGTCAGCGCCCGCTATCGCAGCGGCAAATCGCTGGCGCAGAGCATTGTGCCGTACAATATGAATCCCAGCGTCAATCACACCAATATCCACGAGACAGATGCGCCGACGACAAGGTTACGGGCGGTGGGCGCTGAACTGGAACTCGGTCTGCTGCACGCCGATGGGCGCGGGCCAGATGAAGCCGAGATGCAGGCGTATATCCAGGCCTATCAGGTTCATGCCCGTCGGCTGGGAATTACGCCGCAGCTTGATCGGGAAGCCTGCCAGTATCAGGTGGAAGCGCATGTCGCGCCCAGTGTCGGCTATCACCGCACCCGCAGTGCGCTGGAGGGGATTCTCTCCGCGCTGGTCGCGTCCAGCGAGGAAACCGGACTCAAGACAGCCATTATTTCGTCATATCCGATTGAGAGCGACTTCCGGTTGACGGATAACCCCAAAGTGCACACCGCCGTTGATCTGATGTGCGAGGTCAACAGCTACTTCCCCGACTATATGCAGCGGCTTGAAGAGGCCAAAAAGCGCTATGGGATGGATCCAGCGGCCAACGTGGTCGAGGTGTTCCGCTTGCAGGGCTGCCATATCCACATGGATTTAGCGGGGCGCAGCGAAGCGCTCGGCTTGTTTACGTTTTATACACTGCTCAGAAGCGCGACCGCTTTAGCCGGATGCGCCGTGCTCAAGGGCGGGCCGTTTGTGAATGGGACGTGCGACCCGGAACTGCTCTGCACCCGCGAATATCTGCGCCGCACCACCGTAACCGGGCGCTATCTGGAACAGCCCCTCAGCCCACATTTACAGCCACAGGGGATGGCGCGTTACGCTGACCTGATGCGCTCTGAGCGGGTGAACGCGATGGCGCGGGCGCTGCTGTATGAGGACGGTCTTGGCAGCCCAATCTCCGCCATGCACAATCAGCTTGGGCGCGTCCGGCCTGATTTGGGCAGCACCAAGCGCATCTGCACACTGGAAGCAACCGGAATGCCTGTGAACGTCAGTGCGTCGCGACAGGCCGCCATTCTGACCGATTTTGAGTTTACCCATGCGCTGCTGGAAAGCTGCTTCCGCAAGTACGGGTGTGATCTGGAACCGCTGTACGCCGATCAGGAGTTATGGGCGATTGTCGGCCCGCTCAGCACAGAGGAATTCCGCCGGCAGCATGATGTTTCTGACCTGCTGTGCAGTGATGCCCCGGTGAAGACCGCCGCCGGAACCGAAATGTCCCTGGGCGAATTTTACGAACTGAAGCGCGTGTATATGCACAAGCATCTGGCAGATGTGGCGCAGGTATCTCCCCGTGACATTGACGATGTGTATATGAGCCTCCAGCGGATGCTGATGCCGCCGGGGGGCAGGCAGGCGGAAACGGTCGAGCAGTATATCCATGACTACAAACTGCGCAGCACGGGCAACTGGGGGCGCATCCTGCGCAACGCCTTTGAGGAAGAAGGCGGCGCGGTGGGCAGCCACAATCCCGACGCGGTGCTGCGCGTGGTCAACCGGGTGCATAACGCGGTGCGCGAACGCTACTTGCAGAATTAACGTCTTGAAATGATTCTTCTGTGAATAAGGACATAACTTGCATGACCGCTACACCCCATGATTACGCTAAAACGAATGCGGGGGCCTTCCGCAGCCAGCTTCATGATCTGCTGAAAATCCCCAGTGTTTCCACCCTGCCGCAGCGGGCGGAAGATGTGCGCCGCACCGCCGAGTACATCGCCGCCGATATGCGCCGCATCGGGCTGCACAACGTCGAGGTGATGCCGACGGGTGGGCATCCCGTCGTTTATGGAGAAAGGCTGGACGCGGGCAGCAGTGCACCGACTGTGCTGATTTACGGGCACTACGATGTGCAGCCTGCGGAAAAGGGCGACGGCTGGACGGACGACCCCTTTACCCCTGTAGAGCGCGACGGCAAAATCTTTGCGCGTGGTTCATCCGACGACAAGGGACAGATGTTCATCCATGTGAAAGCGGCGGAGTCGATCCTCAGCACGGAGGGCAAGCTTCCGGTCAACGTGAAGTTCATCATCGAGGGTGAGGAAGAAATCGGGTCGCCCAATCTCGTACCGTTCCTGGTCGCCAACCGGGAAAAGCTCAAGGCCGATGTCTGTGTGATTTCTGATACGGGTCTGCTCTCGCCCGAACAGCCGTCCATCATCTACTCGCTGCGTGGGCTGACGGCGATGGAAATCATCGTGCAGGGGCCGAACGTCGATCTGCACAGCGGCGTCTTCGGCGGTGCGGTGCATAACCCGGTGCAGGCGTTGGCCGAAATCGTCGCCCAGCTTCATAAGCCTGATGGCAGCGTGGCTGTCCCCGGCTTTTACGACGATGTACTGGCGCTGGCGGAAGCCGAACGCGCCGAACTCCGCAAGACCAACTGGTCAGACGAAGAATGGCAGTTGATGACGGGCGCACCGGCCTGGGGTGAACCGGGCTATACACTGCGGGAGCGCGTGGGGGCGCGGCCTACGCTGGAGATCAACGGTATGGCGGGCGGCTTCTACGGTGACGGTATCAAGACGGTGCTGCCAGCGCGGGCACTGGCGAAAGTGACCTGCCGCCTGGTGGCGAACCAGAATCCGCAGAAGATTTTCGAGCTGGTGCGAGACTATGTCCAGCAGATTGCGCCGCCATCGGTGAAAGTCCAGGTCAATCAACTGCGCGGCAGCGGGTCACCAGCACTTGTCGATATTCATACCCCCGCGATGCAGGCGGCGATCAGCGCCTACGAGAAAGGTTGGGGACGCGCCCCGGTGTTTATGCGCGAGGGCGGGAGCATCCCGATTGTGGCCGACTTCCAGCGCGAACTGGGAACGCCCGTGATCCTGATGGGCTTCGGCCTGAATACCGACGGCGCACATGGCCCCGACGAGCATTTCGTGATCGAGATGTTCCACAAGGGCATCGACACCGCCATTCATTTCCTGTACGAAATTGCGGGGCAGTAAGCCTGACACTTGCCATATTGCTCAGATATCTTGAAAGCAGTTTAACCACAGAGCACACAGAGGGGTGAAACCATTATCTCTCGGTGTTCTCTGTGGTTCATCTTTCGGTGATAACTTCCCCTTTGCGTCATCCTGCGTAATCCTTTATTCTTCCATCTGCAAACGCGGACAGCAGAAAGCCTTGAACACCGATGGATACGATTGATTTACGAAGCGATACCGTCACGTGGCCGACGCCCAACATGCGCGAGGCGATGGCGAACGCGCCGATTGGGGATGATGTCTACGGCGAAGACCCAACGGTCAACCGCTTACAGGCTGAAGCCGCTGAACTGCTTGGCAAAGAAGCCGGGCTGTTCGTCAGCAGCGGCACACAGGGCAACCTGATCGCGCTCCTGACGCACTGTGGACGCGGCGATGAGATCATCGTGGGGGATAAGGCGCATACGTTCGTGTACGAGGCGGGTGGCGTCTCTGCGCTGGGCAGCATCCACCCGCGCACGGTCAAAGTCCATGAAGATGGGACACTGGCGCTGGACGACATTAAACAGGCGATTCGGGGCGACAACGAGCATTTCCCGCGCACCCGCCTGATTACGCTGGAAAACACGCAGGGCACGGTGGGGGGTGTTCCGCTCACAAAGACATACACCGATCAGGTGGCAGAGATCGCCCGCGAGAACCACCTGAAACTCCATATCGACGGTGCGCGCATTTTCAACGCCGCCGCTGCTTTAAACACCAGCGCCAAAGACCTGATCGAAAACGCTGACTCGATGACGTTCTGCCTCTCCAAAGGGCTGTGTGCGCCCGTCGGTTCGGTGCTGGTCGGGACGAAGGACTTCATTCGGGAAGCACGGCGGGCACGCAAGCTGCTCGGCGGCGGGATGCGGCAGGCGGGGGTGATTGCGGCGGCGGGACTGGTCGCGATTCACGAGATGCCAGAGCGCCTGCATGAAGATCACCAGAACGCCTGTGATCTGGGAGAAGGGTTAGCCGCCCTGCCGCACATCAAGGTCAAAAGCATTCAGACAAACTTTGTCTTCTTCGACCTGCTGGAGACAGCACCGCTGTCACCCGCTGAGTTTATCGCCCGCTTGCAGCAGGAATTCAACATCCGGTTGAGTCCCTATCCCGGCTATCAGCGCACCTTCCGCGCGGTGACGCATTACTGGATTACGCCGGAACGGGTGCAGACGACGCTGAATGCCGTTCGGCAGTTGTTGAGCTAACGCAGTCTATGCAGCCACAGGACTCCTACATGCCTGAGGATGATGCCCAGGTACAGCCGCAGCCGTTTGACCCCGGTCTTGAACCGGATACCAGCACGGAATTGGTCGATCCGCTGGAAGAATACACGCAGACGGGTGTGGGCTTCCGTGCCAGTGATCCGATTTTCGGCCTGCTCATCGCGCTGGCGGTGTCGTTCGGTCTGCTGCCGCTGATCGGCGAGAATGCCGCCGATATGCGCTATACCCTTTCATGGGGCGTTTTGGCCGTGTTTGGGGTGCTCGGCTGGCTGTTCGGTGGGATGACGCGGATAGAGCGCGAGAAGATTGAAAATATCGCGTGGGGAGTCGTGTTCGGGCTGCTGCTGGCGGTGCCGCTGCTGGGCTTCGGCGGGCAAACACTGACAGATGGCCTGCGTTTCTTGTTTCCCCAGATGAGCGACGGGACGCTGCTGGCCTATCTGGTGTTTGTCATGCCGCTGGCGGAGACCCTGTTCTTCCGGGGACTGCTGCAGGAAGGCCGCTCCTTCTGGACGAGCGGCCTTTTGGCGACCGTGTGGAACGTGTTCCTGTTCTTCAGCCTGATGAATCGAGGGCCGCTCCCCCTTATCCTCGGCACCGTTCTGCTGATGATGAACTTGATCTACAGCTACGTGCGCCAGCGCAACGGACTGGCCGCGGCCTGGGTTTGCCAGATCACGATCAATCTGGTGCTGATTTTCTTCCCCCTGGCGACGGGCTGATTATTCAAACCCCGGCCAGTCGGCCATGTCGTCGTCTTCCAGCGAAAGCAGGCTGCTCATCAGCAGCGCCCCTTCGTTGGCCTGTGGGAGGCGGTTCAGATAGCGCTCGGTCACGGCGACATTGCTGTGCCGCAGCAGGCGGCTGATCTTGTCAATCGGTGTCCCTGCCTCATTCAGCGCACCGGCGACCGAACGGCGCAGATCATGGGGCGCGACATGACCGAGTTCGGCGTACTTGGCGGAGCGATCCACAATCAGCCAGATTCCATCGGCGGAAAGGCCGCCTTTGGAGACACCGCCGCCTTTCCAGATGCGCCGGACGATGCGGCTTTCTGGTACGGGCGGGGCATCGCTGGCGGCCACCAACCGCCGCCACCCATCCAGCGCACGAATGACCGGGCGTGGTATATCGACCGTCGCCACCCGGCGCCCCTTGCCATGCACACGCAGCACCGGGCGGTCATTCTGAATACTGAGATCGCCCCACCGCGCTATGGAGAGTTCTTCCCGGCGCAGCGCCATCGTGCAGAGCATCGTCAGCACCACACTGTTGCGCAGGCTCTGGGTAGGGGAGGTCGCGATTTCCTTGCCCGCTGCCATCAGGACGCGAATCTGATCGAGCGACAGCCAGCGCCCCGGTCGCTGCCCGTCTTCGGCACGTGGCGCACGTACCCGCGCCATCGCTGCCGCTTCCTGTTCATCAAACCAGCCTGCTTCTGCGAACAGGTCGGTCAGGGTGACAATCGAGGCACGTGCCTGGTCGAGTCCCTGCTTGCCGTGTCCCTCCCGCGCCAGCACACCAAGCCACGCCCGTAACTGCTGCGTACTGAGTGATTCCTGAAGCAGCGCCACCGGGAGCATCTGCATCCGCTGGACGCGCTCCTGCCCACGTGAGGGTTTCAGGGCGGCAATGGTGGAAAGATAGTGATCGACCCAGCGGAAATAGGCGCGCTGCGTGTGGATGCTGCTGGCGCGACCGGGCAGGGCGGCGGAAAAGTTAAAGGTCAGTTCAGCGCTGCCGAGGACGATCTGCACTCTGGAACGGCGCTGTGGTAGTTGTTCCGACATCAACAGGCATTTCTACAAGGTTTTATTGGCGTTTGTCCCCATTAAACCCTGAATGTGCCTGCGACGCCAGAGGGCGTTTTGCAGTTGTCTGTGGGAGGTTGCGTTGCCATGTACACAGAAAGATTTGAACCACGAAGTCACGAAGGACACGAAGATCAGGATACAAAATCTTGGCTCTCCTGGCGACTTGGCGGTTCAAGGTTTAATGAGAACGCAGACTAAAAATCCAGATGACCGATTGGATCGACTTCCGGCGCGGGGCGGAACAGCATCGAGATAAAGGCCATCATGAGGCCGACCGTAAAGCCGCCCACATGCGCCCAAAAGGCGACGCCGCTGGTCTCCGCGCTGGCGGCGCTGAGCGACAGAATGCCATTGAACAGATCCACTACGAAGAAATAGAGCAGCATGTAGAAGGCCTGCACGTTCACCGTGCCGACTGGGATGCGCAAGAAAAACGCGACATTGCGAATCTTCACGCCTGGATACAGCAGCAGGAAGCCACCCATCACGCCTGCAATCGCCCCGCTTGCGCCAATGGTGGGGATGCAGCTTCCGTTGAAGATGGTATGCGCGAACCCGGCCATAAACCCGGCAACAAGGTAAAAGATCAGGAAGCGCCCTTTACCCAGATAATCCTCGACCGCTGGCCCGAACGCTCGCAGAAACAACATATTGCCGAGCAGATGCACAATGCCGCCATGCAGGAACATACTCGTCAATGAATTGACGAACGTGTCGGCGGAAAGGAAGTTGCTGCGCACCTGGCAGGGGATAAGCGCCATCTGAGTAAAGGTCTGGAACAGCTCTCGCTGGTCGAGCGTCATCTCCCACAGGAACACGACGACGTTAATCAGGATCAGGCCATAGGTGACATAAGGGGTGCTGCGCGTTTTACGGAGAGCATGAAGTGGAAACATGAAATTCTTTCCCCAAAAATCGACATAAAAACCGCTGATGTCATTACGTGTTTTTGGTGAAATCCGTTGCAAGGGAACGATTCAAATTGAAACACAGAGGGCACAGAGAACACGGAGTGATTTAAGGAGAGGTACTGAAGATAAGAGGGTATTGATGAAAATACGAGGACTAATACACCGACAGGATGAGAATGATGACTGGCGTTGGTACGGGCGCAGTGTGCTGCGCCCGTACAGACAGACCACTTTAGAGGTTCATTGTACAAAGAACTAATGACTAAATACTGACAACTAAAAGCTGTACCGATTGCTCCGCTCGTAAAGCATCTTCTGGCGCTGCTCGACAGGTGGCTGTGGGACGAGATTCATGAACACCAGTGTGAGCGCCGCGCCCGCGATAAAGCCGCCAATATGCGCGAAGAACGCGACACCGCCGCCCTGATAATCTGCGCCGAGCGAGGCAAACCCCTGGAACAGTTGCAGCACGAACCACATCCCCAGCACGATAATCGCGGGCCATTCCTGCAGCGCGCCGATGCGCCCGATGGGGATAATGCCGCGCACTTTCACACTGGGGAACAGCACGAGGTAACTGCCCAGCACACCCGCAATCGCGCCGGACGCACCGACCATCGGAATGGTGGAGTTGGGGTCAATGACGACCTGCGCGAAAATGGCCGCGAAGCCCGACAGAAAATACAATGCCAGATACAGCAGCCAGCCGAAACGGTCTTCGACGTTATCTCCGAACAGATACAGATAGAGCATATTGCCGAAGATATGGTCGATGCCGCCGTGAAAGAACATGCTCCGCAGCCCGTCCATAAACGACTCCAGGCTGAACGGGTTCGCGCTGAGGTTGGCCGGAACCGCCGCGAGTTCTATAAAAGCTTCCTGAAGCTGTCTCTCGCTCAGGCTCATTTCCCATAAAAACACCAGAACATTGATGGCAATCAACCCGAAGGTAAAGATCGGAAACCGACGGCGCGGATTTAAATCCTGTATGGGAAACACAGCGCATCCTTTCTGACGTTATTGCACGGTTGAGCCTGCTAAAAATGTATCCTAGAAAAACAAACCCCGCCGGGCATGACCGCAGCGGGGCATTATTCTCTCCACCAGTTGGGGGAAATTCTAGCGCTGATCGACCGGTGTCCACGGCAGATCCATCGCGCCGACGTAGTTCACATCGGGACGAATGAGCTTGCCACCCATCTGCTCGATGACGTGCGCCGACCATCCGGCAATACGCGCCATCGCAAACAGCGGAGTAAACATATCAATATCGAGGTTGATGGTGTACAGCACAATTGCGCTGTAGTAATCGACGTTGGCATACAGGCGGCGCTCAATGAAGTGCTGGTCGGCGCGGGCGGTGTCGTCCAGCTTCTCCGCAACCTGGAACCATTTCAGGTTGCCGCTGCTCTGTGCGAGTTCGCGCGCTTTTTCCTTAAGGATGATGGCGCGGGGGTCGAGTGCCTTGTAGATGGCGTGGCCGATGCCCATGATCTTGCGGCCTTTGCCCTTGAATTCGGTGTTGAACCAGGACTCGACGTTGTCCACTTCGCCAATGTCCAGGAACATCTGCATCGCTTCGGCATTCGCGCCGCCGTGCGACGGGCCTTTGAGTGCGCCAATCGCGGCGACAATCGCGCTGTAGATGTCCGAACCCGTCGCCGTCACTACGCGGGCGGTAAAGGTGCTGGCGTTCATGCCGTGCTCGGCCAGCAGCACCAGATAGGTGTTGATGGCGTCCACCGCCGTCTTGTTGGGTTCCTCGCCCGTCAGCATGTACATGAAGTTCTGCGCAAGGTTATAATCACGGCGCGGCTGCACGACTTCATGCCCTTTGCGGATGCGATCCCAGGCGGCGCAGATGGTGGTGATCTGCCCGGTCATCCGCAGCGCCTTGCGCTTGACCGCCTCGATGCTCATGTCTTCGCTTTCGGGGTCATAGAACGCCAGCATCGACACGACGGTACGCAGCATTGCCATTGGGTTAATGTCTTTGGGGTATGCCTTCATTTTATCGATGACGACCTGCGGCAGCACCGCGCCTTCCGCGATCTGCTCCCGGAGCGTTTCCAACTCCTGGGCATTGGGCAGGCGGTTGTTCCACAAGAGAAAGACGACTTCTTCAAACAGGGCATTTTCCGCCAGGTCCTGAATCTTATACCCGGCGTAAATCAGGCGACCGTTTTCGCCATCCACGAGACTCAGTTTTGAATCGCCAATAACAACGCCTCGTAAACCCTGCGCTGCGACGGGTGCTTGTGCTTCGGCCATCATGTACTCCTCAAATGGCTGTCAATAATGTTAACACTATGGGGGAATAGTATCGCTTTTAGATAAACAGCGGATGAGATTTCTCGTGAAAAATGGGACAATTCCATGAAGTTTTTACGATTTTCTGCGGTTATGACAGTGCCTTTGTACCGTGCGCACGATGAAGTCTGGAACATTTTGTTAACTTTCTGCAAAGTCCTTGCCAAGTGCGTCGTGACGTGTTACGCTTTTTTGCATGATTGCTCAAACGTCCCTCCCTGTAATGGTCACTTTCTCTGCACATTGTTGTATGGCGATGTGTATGTGTGAAAGCCATGTCTATTTCCGGGACGTTGGACGGCGCTAGGACGACCAGATCAGGTCATACGTGTGCAGAAAGTGAGCCAACCTCCCGGGGTTGGCTTTTTTTATTTTATGGTCAGGACGGGACGATGCCCATACACTTGAAGCCGGATTTACAGCAGCGCATCTTCACCCAGATGGAAGGCACCTATCCCAACGAGGGCGGGGGCTTTCTGCTCGGCACGATTGAGGCAGACATCACGCAGATCGTCGATACCATTCAGGTCGAGAATGTGTTCGAAACCGAAGAACAGTATCACCGTTACGCGATGACGCCGCTGGACTGGGCACGGCTGGAAGATGAAGCCGACTCACGCGGCCTGACCCTGGTGGGCTATTACCACAGCCATCCCGATTCGCCTGCGATTCCCTCGGTCTATGACCGCGATCATGCCCTGCCGAATTTTGTTTACATCATTACATCGGTCCAGCAGGGCAAAGCCGTAGACATGCGCGTGTGGCGCCTCCGTGCGGACCGGACGCAGTTCGACGCAGAATCCCTGGTGATTGAAGCCTGAATGATGTGCCCGACAAAGAAGATTGCTTGATTTATGGTGTTTCCGTAGGGGCGAAGCATGCTTCGCCCCTACACCAATCGCTACCTGCTATCAGCTAACCACTAAAGGACAACGACAATGGCAAACGCAAACGGACGCGACCTCAGCTTCAACACCAAAGCCCTGCACGCAGGGTATCAGCCCGACCCGACGACCGGGGCACGCGCGGTCCCGATCTACCAGACGACCTCCTACCAGTTCCGCGACACCGATCATGCGGCGGCATTGTTTGCCCTGCAGGAAATGGGCAACATCTACACCCGCATCATGAACCCGACCAACGATGTGTTCGAGCAGCGTCTTGCCGCGCTTGAAGGCGGGGCGGCGGCGCTGGCAACCGCGTCGGGGCAGTTCGCGCAATTCCTGGCGATCACCTCGCTGGCAAACGCCGGGGATGAAATCATCACCACTTCCGCGCTCTACGGTGGGACGTATACGCAGTTCTCGCAGAGCTTCAAGCGGTTGGGCATTAAAGTCCATTTTGTGGAAGGCACCAACCCCGAAGACTACGCCCGCCTCATCAATGACAAGACCCGCGCCATCTACCTCGAAACCATCGGCAACCCCAAACTCGAAATCCCGGACTTTGAAGGGATCGCCGACGCTGCCCACGCGCATGGCGTCCCGGTCATTGTCGATAACACCTTCGGCACACCCTACCTGTTCCAGCCCTTCCAGCACGGCGTGGACATCACGGTTCACTCGACCACTAAATGGATTGGCGGGCATGGCCTGAGCATCGGCGGCGCAATTGTGGATGGCGGCAAATTCGACTGGAAAGCGGCCAACCGTCATGCCAACCTGATTCAGCCGGAACCCGCCTATCATGGCGCGGTGCTGGCGGATGTGGCGGGGGCGCTGGCCTTCATTATCCGGGCGCGGGTGGTCGGCCTGCGCGACATCGGCGGCTCGCAGGCACCCTTCAACAGCTTCCTGAACATCATCGGGCTGGAAACGCTGGCGCTCCGGATGCAGCGGCACGTGGAAAATGCGCAGGCGGTGGCCGAATATCTGGAACAGCACCCGGCGGTCGAGTGGGTGAACTATCCCGGCCTGCCCAGCCACAGCAGCTATGAACGCGCCAAGAAGTATCTGCCGAAGGGTGCGGGCGCGGTCATTGGCTTTGGCATCAAGGGTGGCAAGGAAGCCGGGCGCGAGTTCATCGACAGCCTCAAGATTTTCAGCCATCTGGCGAACGTAGGCGATGCGCGGTCGCTGGCGATCCATCCCGCCACGACCACGCACCAGCAGTTGAATGAGGAAGAACAGATTTCGACCGGCGTCACGGCGGATTATGTCCGTCTGGCCGTCGGCTTGGAAGATATTAACGACATCCTGTGGGATCTTGACCAGGCGCTTACCGTCGCTCAGAGCAAGACCTTGCAGCCGGTGTCCTGACCAAAGCAGGAATGGGTAGGGGCGAAGTATGCTTCGCCCTAAACACATTCTTGTTTCACATCGTAGGGGCGGGTTTAAATCCCGCCCTGCCATAAAAACGTTTTTGAGTACACAGGTCGTGTCCAATTGGTTTTTCCATCAGAGCTTGAGTAGGGATCGGTCATGGTCGCGCTACCCCGCGAACGCAAAGAGGACAATCGAACGGTGACTCGCCCCACACGGCCTGATGAAGCTGGTTCAGTTGGTATTGTTCAGCGGCGGTATGCGCACTTTGACATCCCTTTGCACCTGCGCGGCGGCGGCATACTGCCCGCTTTTACGCTCGCTTATGAAACTTACGGCACCCTGAACGAAGATGGCTCCAACGCGGTGCTGATCTGCCACGCGCTTTCGGGCGATTCGCATGTCGCAGGCTACTACACCGACGACCCGGACGAAAAGCCAGGGTGGTGGGATGATGCGGTTGGCCGCGGCAAAATGTTCGATACCAACCGCTTCTTCGTGATCTGCTCCAACGTGATCGGCGGCTGCCAGGGTAGTACCGGACCGTCTTCGCTCGCACCTGATGGCAAGCCGTATGCGCTGCGTTTTCCAATGGTGACGGTCGCGGATATGGTGCAGGCGCAGTTTCATTTGCTGGACACCCTCGGCGTTCACAGGCTGTTCGCCGTTGCGGGCGGCAGCATGGGCGGGATGCAGGCGCTTCAATGGGCGGTGGCCGCGCCTGACCGAGTGGAAAATGTGCTGTTCATCGCCAGCACACCGCGCTCGTCAGCACAGAACATCGCCTTTAACCAGATCGGACGGCAGGCGATTTATGCCGACCCAAACTGGAACGGCGGTGATTACTATGGCCGGACGAAGCCTGATGCCGGGTTAGCGGTGGCGCGCATGGTCGGGCACATCACCTATATGAGCGAGTACTCGCTCGAAACTAAGTTTGGTCGCCACTTGCAGCAGCGCGACCACCTCGGCTATGACTTCGATGTGGATTTCTCGGTCGAGAGCTATCTCCAGCATCAGGGGCAGAAGTTCGTGGAGCGCTTCGACGCGAACAGCTATCTTTACATCACGAAGGCGCTGGATTACTTCGACATTGCGGAAGGGTATGAGTCGCTGCATGAGGCACTTTCCGAAGTGAAGGCACGTTTCCTGGTGATGAGTTTCACCAGCGATTGGCTGTATACCGAAGGACAGGCGAAGGAACTGGTGGACGCGCTGCGGGCGGTGGGGTGCGAGGTGGAGTATCACCATATCACTGCGTACTTCGGCCACGATTCGTTTCTGGTCGAAGTGGAGACGATGACGCAGGTCGTCGGCGGGTATCTGACGCAGCGGTGGGAAGAAAAGACAGCGGTTTAAGGCAATGATGACGTGGGAGCCAGGCGGTCAGGCGCAGCTCTGCAAAAGCTGATAGACGGGTTCGACTCCCGTCCACGTCTCTTGTGAAGTGGGAAGATAATGCAGGGGGGAGTGAAAAGAAAAGACAGCGGTTTAAGGCAATGATGACGTGGGAGCCAGGCGGTCAGGCGCAGCTCTGCAAAAGCTGATAGACGGGTTCGACTCCCGTCCACGTCTCTTGTGTTGATTGAGCAGCACAGGCAGGTAAGTTTTGCTGATGGCGGTAAATCTAATGAGTAACACGAGGCAGGAAGACTTCCGCCTCACACTCGCCGCTGTCTGATAACGTCTTTTCATCACCCACCTCCAAAGGAGTGAATGCAATTTATGGCAAGCATTAAAATCCCAACGCCGCTGCGCGCTTATACCGGGAATCAGGCGCAGGTCAACGTCAGCGGTGCGACTGTCTCGGCGGCGCTGCAAGACCTCGTGACGCAGTATCCCGATCTCAAGCCGCACCTGTTCAACGGCGAAGAACTGCGCAATTTCGTCAACGTGTTTCTGGGTGATGAAGACGTGCGCTTTCTGGATGGCCTGGAAACCGAGATCGAAGACAACACCAATCTGCGCATCATCCCCAGCATCGCAGGCGGGTGCTGATTATCATTCTTAAGATCATTTGTGCTGTCACCGTAAAAGCACCGATTTAAGACAAAGAGGATAAATGTTATGGCTGATGTGGTGCGCCGTGTGGATCGAACCGGGTTAAAGACCGGGCAGGCCTTGACGATTATTCTGCTGCTGCTGGCGTTCGTGCTGGACTTCTGGCCGCTGGTGGCATTCGTGGCGCTGGCGCAGTTTCTCGGTGCGCTGGATGTGCCGTTCGCGCCCTACCGCCTGTTTTATCAGAGCGTCGTCAAACCCAGCGGACTGGCGAAACCCTACATTCAGCAGGATAACCCTGAACCACACCGTTTCGCCATGCTCGTCGGTGCGCTGTTCAATACGGCGGCTTCCATCGCGCTGATCGCCGGGGTGCCCCTGGTGGGCTGGGTACTGGTCGGCATCGTCGTCGTGCTGGCGAACCTCAACTTCTGGCTGAACTTCTGCGCCGGGTGCTGGATGTACTACCAGTTCAACCGCCTCGGTGTTCCCGGCTTTACACAGGCGCCTATCGCATGATTGAACGACTGATTTTCATCCTCTTTCTGGCGGTGGCGGGGGTGGTCGCCTACCGCGTTTACGTCAGCTATCAGATCAGACGTGCCATGCTGGTCGCCCCGGTTGATCCGCTGCTGATGCACTGGCGGCGGGGCATCCCGGCGATTGTCTATTTCACCACGCCCAACTGTGCGCCCTGCCGCTTGCAGCAAACACCCACGCTCCAGAAACTCGAAGCCGAGTTTGGCGAGGCGCTCAGCGTGATTCGGGTGGACGCGACAGCCAATCCCGATGCCGCCGACCGCTGGCAGGTCTTCTCGGTGCCGACGACGTTTATCCTCGATAAAGACGGCCAGCCGCGCAGGGTGTTCAACGGCGTGGTCGATGGCGAAACCCTCAAACGTGAACTGAAGGATATCTAAGGACTCCTTATGCAACCCCTGATTCAACATATGGCCGATCTCTCGCATGATGAGATTAAGCGCTACAGCCGCCACATCATCATGCCCGAAGTCAACATTGAAGGGCAGCGCAAGCTGAAAGCCGCCAGCATTCTGCTCATCGGCACCGGCGGCCTGGGCAGCCCGACCGCGCTCTATCTGGCGGCGGCAGGCATTGGTCGGCTGGGACTGGTCGATTATGATGTGGTCGATGAGACTAATCTCCAGCGCCAAATCATTCACGGGCAGAGTACCGTCGGCATGTCCAAGCTGGACAGCGCCGAACAGCGCATCCGCGACATCAACCCCTACATTCAGATCGACAAGTACAATGTGCCGCTCACGTCGGACAACGCGCTGGAACTGTTCGCCCCCTATGACGTGATTATCGACGGGACAGATAACTTCCCCACGCGCTATCTGGTCAACGATGCCTGTGTGAAGCTCGGCAAGCCCAATGTCTACGGCAGCATCTTCCGCTTTGAAGGCCAGTTAAGCGTGTTCTACGCCAAAGAAGGGCCATGCTACCGCTGCATGTTCCCCGAACCGCCTCCCCCCGGGCTGGTGCCAAGCTGCGCGGAGGGTGGCGTGCTGGGCATTCTGCCGGGTACAATCGGCACGATGCAGGCCACCGAGGCGATCAAGCTGCTGCTGGGCATCGGCGATCCGATGATCGGGCGCATGGTGCTGTATGACGCGCTGGAGATGAGTTTTACGACCATCAAGGTGCGGAAGGACCCGCACTGCCCGGTGTGCGGGATCCCGGCGGAGCAGGTGGAACTGATCGATTACGAGCAGTTCTGCGGGATGCCTGCCCATGACCGCAGCGACTTTAACACGAAACAGGCGCAGAACGGGAACGGCGCACACGGAGCGGAGACGATGCGAGAGACGGATGTTTTTGACCTGAAACAGCGGTTGGACAGCGGCGATGATGTGCTGGTGCTGGATGTGCGTGAGCCGCATGAGTGGGACATTGTGGCGCTGGATGGCACACTGCGCATCCCCAAGAGCGCGATTCAGCCTGCGGTGGATGCGGTTGCGGCAGGGCGGGCAAAGGCGGAGGACACGGTGCTGGCGGAAATTCCGCGTGACCGGGAGATCATCGTACACTGCCGTTCAGGGAAGCGCAGCGCTGATGTGATTGACATGCTGGCGACCATCGGCTATGACAAGGACAAGCTTGTCAATCTGACGGGCGGCATCCTTGCATGGGCGCAGGAAATCGACCCCTCGCTGCCGACGTATTAAGGTCAGCAACGGGACGACGAGCGACGACTACATAGCCGCTCACTCAGGCGCTTATGTACGAGGTAGATGAGCAATGGGGGACGGGAAACCGTGTCCTTTTGATTCTACCTTGCTCAGTTGCAGAGATGGCTGTTTGTACGGGCGCAGCATGCTGCGCCCCTACTCGGCGTGTTCGCAACAGGGCAATTCCATTCTGAAAATGCACGTCTCATTGCCAGCAACGTTTTCGTTTCAAAAAAATTTGAAAAATTTATGAATTCGGTTTGTGCAAAATCGGTCTTCCCTCGCGTCAATGGTAGACTTCCTTCAACTGAACACAAAAAACGATTAATTCTTGCTCAGGAAGGAATAACGGAATGCCGGTTCTGCTGCTGGCTCATGGAGACCCACAGGCCAAAGACCTGCTGAAAAAGGCGATTGAAGCACGCTACGGCGTTCGTCCTCCTGCACTGGACAGCCTGAAGCTCGACTTTAAGGGACGTGCCCGCGCGAAAGTTGGTCCTGTCATGACGTGGGTGCCTGTGGACGCCACCGCGTATTTCCGTTTTCCAAGCGCCATGCGCTGGGATTTCAATGTGAAGCCTCTGGGCCTGTCCGTCCAGCGCGGGGTAGAGGCCTACGACGGCACCTCTTACCGCACGGTGCGCGGGGACAAGCAGCCCAATGTTGTTCACGACGATGAACAGATCGCCTCCATGCGCCGCCGTCTGTGGGCGACCGCTGCCATTCTGCTTACCCCGCTGGGCGATCATTTCGTCAAGCTGTCGTGCGAGACAGAAAAATCCTTTTCCGCCACCAACACACAACTTCACGACGCCGCCTTGATCGCCCTGCGCCCTAACCGCTTGCTGGACTCGGTACAGGTCGATTGTCACGATCCTGATGGCAAGCCCGCAACCTTTTCACTGCGGCTTGCCGACGATCAGATCGAGATCAACGACTTCATGCTGCCGTCCAAGATCAGCGCGTACTGGGATGACCAGCCGACGTTTGAATTAGAACCTGTGATGGTCAGCCCGAACCCCGACATCCCAGATGCGGTGTTTACGCTGGAAGCCTAAAAAGGGAATGAGGGAGTAGTTTGCGATGGTAGGGGCGACCCGCCGAGTCGCTCCTACGGGAACACACAAGGATGAGCATCCTTTTGAGCTGGAAACCTCATCGCTCATCGCTTCTTTTACTTTGTACCTATGCAGGCATGTGAACGCCGTGTTCCATTTCCTGCAACACGCGGCGGGCAATCACCAGGCGCTGAATCTCGCTCGTCCCCTCGCCAATGGTCATAAGGCGCTGGTCGCGGTACATGCGCTCCACCGGGAATTCGCGGCTGTAGCCATAGCTGCCGTGAATCTGGATGGCGTTTTTGCACACACGCTCGGCCACTTCGCTGGCAAACAGCTTCGCCATCGCCGCCATTTTGCCGTAGTCGCGGCCTTCGTCTTTCATCCACGCGGCTTTATACACCAGGGTGCGTGCTGCTTCGATTTCCAGCGCAGCATCCGCGATCATCCACTGAATGGCCTGATGTTCGGAAATCGGTTTGCCGAATGCATGCCGCTGCCGGGCATATTTCACCGCTTCCTCAAACGCCCCCTGCGCCAGCCCGACGCTCAGTGCGCCGATGCTGATGCGCCCCGCGTCCAGCGTTTGCATGGTCTGATGAAAGCCGCGCCCTTCCTCGCCCAGCAGTGCATCGTCATTCACGCGCACCCCGTCATAGCTAATCATGTGCGTGGGGGAGCCTTTCAGCCCCATCTTCTTTTCGGGCGGATGCACCGTCAGGCCGGGCAGGTCGGTATCGACCAGGAGCATACTGAAGCCGCGTGTGCCGCTTTCGCCGTCAGTGCGGGTGAGCGTAATCACGGTAGGGGCATAGCGCACATTGGTGATCCAGGCCTTGCGCCCGTTGATGACCCAGCCATCATCCGTGCGTGAACCCATCGTCCGCGCCCCGCCCGCCAGATCAGACCCCGCATCCGGTTCGGTCAGCGCCAGCGAACCAAGATGCTTCCCGCTCAGCAGCCGGGGCAGATACTTTTCCTTCTGTGCTTCCGTCCCCCAGCGGACAATCGGCCCACAGCCCAGGCCGTTGTGTGCTGAGATCGACAGCCCAGTGGAGCCGCACACGCGCCCCAGTTCCTCGACCGCAATGGACGCGCTGATGGTGTCCAGCCCTGCGCCGCCATAGTCTTCCGGCACCTGCAAGCCGAGCAAACCAATCCCAGCCATTTTTTTGATAGAGTCCCAGTGCAGTTCGCCCGTTTCATCGACTTCCGTTGCATAGGGTTTGACCTCGCCCTGGCAGAAATCGCGCACCACCCGCTGAAACATCTTTTGTTCATCGTTCAAATCAAAGTTCATCATCAAGCCTCAATTTATCACTGACTTATGTTTAACCGTTATAATATAGCAACGTGAAAGGTTCATGAAGTGGAAGCATGGCGAAACTGACACAGCGACTCGGCCTGACGCGCTACGAGGCCGACGAAGCCTATAAGAAAGCGCTTGAGGCTTATAACCGTCGCAAGCTGGATGAAGCGATTCCGGCGATGGACGAGGCGATTAGTCTGCTGCCCAACAGCGCGGAATACTACGCGGCGCGAGGCTTTTTCCATCTGGAAGACAACACGGACGATAAAGCCCAGGCGGACTTCGAGCAGGCACTCCGGGTTTATCCCTATGAGATGCTGGCGCACTATGGCCTGGGAGTGATCGCGTATAAGGCCAAGAACTGGGACGCGGCACAAACGCATTTCATCAACGCCTATAAAGCCAGCCCCAAACGCGCTGAAACGCTCTATTACCTGGGGCTGGTCTATCACCGGCAGGGGCAGAACGGCCTCGCGCATACGTTCATGCAGCAGGCGACAACGGCCTTTGAAAGCGCCGGGGACAAAAAACGGGGCGGTGACTCGGGCAAGTGGGCGAAGACGCTGGAAAAACTGGCTGCCGAACAAGCACCAAAACTGCCGCAGGGTGGTTAAGCCCTTTCCTGTACATACCGCGCCATTGATGCAAAGGCCAGCAGCCCTACCACCGCCGCCACGATGCCGATCAGCAGAAAACTGTTCGTCCAGGCAAAGACGATGCTGCCAACCGCCGTCCCGGTGAAGCGTCCGACCGCGCCCGCGCCGACGCTGCCACTCATCATAACGGCGCGAGTGTCGGGCATAATCTCGGTGAACAGCGGAATCGAGGACACAATCGCGGTTTCAAAAGCGAGAAACGCCACGAACAGGCCGAGCAGCGCAGTCACGAGACTGAACGACAGCAGCGGCATGGCGATGTAGCCGATGCTGGCGACCAGGGCGGCGGCTAAGGCCATGCGGCGTTTGCCGATTCGGTCTGACAAGCCGATCACGAAAAATTCTCCGATCACTTCGGCGGCGGCGATCACGGTGGTCAGCACCCCAAGCCGCGCCGGACCAAGCTGAAAGGTCTGCTCCATCCATACCCCGTAGTTGATGTAAAAGATCTCGTTCGCCATCGTGAGCGCCAGGGTATAGCCGATTGCGCCCATCCCCATCGGGCTTTGACTCAGGATACGCAGCGCCGCCAATGGATTGATCGGGCGCGACCGGACGACGCCTTTCTGTGGCGCATCTCCTGGCAGCAGCAGGCTAACCGCAAGCATGGCCGTCAGGCTGATGATGGCAAGCGCCAGAAATACCGCCTGCAACCCATCGTTGGCGTAGGGGAAGCTGGGGATAAAACGCGCCTCACCGCGCAGCAGCACCGCAGGCACGACCAATGCCGAAAAGCCCAGCAGAAAACCTACCAGCGGCCCGGCCACCAGTAGCGCGCTCGCCCAGCTCAGTTCGGTGGCGCCCATCGCCATGCCCCGGCGGTTGTAGGGCACACGGTCGCCCAGATAGGCATACATGGCCGGGTCGAAAATCATCTTGCCCACGCCAAAGACGATCATAACAATGGCAAAGACGGTGAAGCGCGGCGCGGCCACCATCACCAGTGCGCTCACCAGCACAAGCGCCAGCGCCCCCAGCATGACCCGCTTGCGGCCATAGCGCTCGGCCAGTGGGCCAAACGCCGGGCTGGTCACGCCGATTCCGGCCTGCAGGGCGACAACGCTCTGCACACTCGCCAGCGGTACACCCAGATGTCGCGCGAGAATGGGCAAAAAAGGGAGCGCAAATCGCCGCGTCATGTTGATGATGATGCGGCTGAAGGTGAGAATCAAAACTGAAATAGCCAGGCTAACCTGCACGGGGTTTACTCCAGAGGGGGAGAACTGAACAGGCGCGGATTATTCCCGATGAGGGCGGGAGTCTGCAAAGGCCATCCAGACCAGTGCGACCCCCACGCCGCACAATGCCCCAGCCAGTGACCAGATCGGCGCACGTTCCAGAATCGCGCCGATCTGCCCCAGTGGATAATCGGGGAACAGGTGGCTGTGACGGATGTTCTTGAACAGCATCAGGGCGACGGTGATAAGACTCGCGCCTAAACCGAGCGCCGCCCCAAGCATCGCCAGCAGCGGCACGGCTTCCCGAACAGCGAGCGTCTGCCCGCCTAAACGTCGCGCCGCCCAGGTGTATACAACCAGCGCCGCGCCAAGCGCCCCAAGTGTGACGACAGGCCAGAGATGATTATCTTCCGTCGCTGACCACAGAAAAATGGCCGCGCCATACGCGATGACCACCCAGCGCAGCCGTCGATGCCATCGTGGAAAACGCAGCATCAGGCCTCATCAGCAGTGGTCACGGCGGTGGTCAGTCCCGCGAAGGTCTCGTTGTTAAAGCGCTCGAAGCGGAAGATCACCGCCTGATAGGCTTCCAGTTCCACATAAAGACCATCCTCCATCAGCCTCTCACCATCATAGAAGTGATATGACCTGCTCAGCACCTCATACAGCGCCCACTGCCCATCAGACACGGTCGGCCACTCACCGGGATTGATCCAGCCATGTGACCAGTGCGCTGTCATGTTGACCACGATCAGCCGCAGTTGGTCTCCGCTGCGCCAGCTATAGGCCAGCAGGTTCTGATGGGCATCAGAGCCTTCGTAAACGGCCTGCATCGTCAGCAGTTCCCATTTGCCTTTGCGATAGACCGTCGCATTCGTTTCCGCCAGCAGGCGGTAATAGAAGGTTGCCAGCGCAGGATTCAGGGTTTCATCAGGCTGGCGGCGAATCTGCACCGGGAGTTTGACCTTGCGTCCGACGAACTGCCCGTCATGCAGCAGCACCACACCCGGCGTGGTACACAGCAGCACCGCCAGCGGACGGCTTTTATCCACCCCGGCGGAAGCGGCGATGCGCGGCTCGTCGTGATTTTCCAGAAACCGAATCTGCCGTTCCTGGAAGTCCAGCGGCGCGAGGAGATGATCGCGCATTTTGGGGACGCGCCCTTCCAGCGCCCGGTCATAAAACACCTTGTCGTAGGTGAAGTCGAAACCCTGGTCGATCAGGATTTGCTCCATGCCCCAATAGACTTCTGCCATAAAGAGGAAGTCGGGATACTGCTGTTTCACCGCCGGGATGACTTCCTCCCAGTATTCGGTCTGTGGCACGGTGCCCGCCAGAAAGGTTCCCCAGGTGCGGGCGAAGACTTCGTTCAGCATCAGCATCGCCATATCACAGCGCACGCCGTCGCATTGTGAGGCGATGTCCAGCAGCGTCTCCCGTGCTGCCCGGCGGTAATCGGGCGAACAGGCGTTAAGCTGAGCGGTGTCGATCCAGCTTGGGAAATAGGGGTCGCGCCCGTGCCCGACCACCAGTGGACGACCATCCGGCGTATGGGTTTCAAAGAACAGGCCGGGGTGCTTGAGCAGTGTCTCGCGCGACCCGCGCAGCATGTATTCCGGGTGCTGCGTGACCCAGGGGTGATCGGTCGCAACGTGGTTAGGGACAAAATCGAGAATCAGTTGAATACCGCGTTCGTTCAGCCGTTGGCGCAGCGCTGCAAGACCAGCACGTCCACCGAGCCGATGGTCTACCTCATAGTTTCCAACGGCATAAGCGGAGCCAATAATGTCGTCTTCGGTCATATCGGGCAGCACCGGGCGATATTCATGCACGTAATTCAGGGCGCTGGCACGGGCGGCGGGGCTGCGCTGCCAGATGCCCATCAGCCAGATATAACCGACGTTCAGGCGAGAAAGCTCGCCCATCACTTCTTCGGGGACGGTGTGCAGGGTGATGGGCTGACCGAAGCGCTTCTCTAAATTGTTCAGCCAGACCCAGGTGTTGATCTGATAGATGAAGGTTTTCCCATGTTTCATCGGCAGTACGCCCTTTGGTTATGACGCTTCCCTGGAAATAATGTGTCCCGCATTTTATCAAAAAAGCGGCGCAACCTCTTATAAAAAGGTTGATACTCTGCATCTGGAACCTGTAGCGGTGCGGGAGCATTCACTGCGGTTAACGTAAATGGAAAGGCCTACGAGAAGCCCTTCCTTAAAACGGTTCTCGAACCCCTGATCTGTTGCCGAAGTGAGCAAAATTTGCATAATGTTGTAACAAACGTAAACACTTCTACTGTCAGGTGTGGGGAACGAGGAGAAGCGTCGATGCCGGATGGATATTTTATCACTCCTGAGGAAGTCGATCAGGTTGAAATGCGTCCCGGTGTATTCCGCCGGACGCTGGGCACGACCGACGAAGCCATGTTGTGTGAGTTTTTTCTGCGACGTGGGGCTGTGGTGGAACCGCACAGCCACTTTAACGATCAGGTGGGATATGTGATCTCCGGGCAGATTGAAATGACGATTGGTGGGGAAAAGCGCCTCTGTCGCTCAGGCGAGAGCTATGCGATTCCCGGCGGTATTGTCCACAGTGCCGTAGCAATGGAAGACTCGCTGGTCATTGACGCCTTTTCACCGCCCCGCAACGATTACCGCACCGAAGCCCGTTAGAGCGATTCCTCCAACCATGCTAAAATCAGCTTCATCGGCGAAGTGGGCAGGAATATACTGCCCTCACCGAGACTTGTGTAAAGCCTATTTCAAAAACGGTCAGTGTACGGGCGACGCGCGTCGCCGGTACCGCAAATGTGAATTTTGAAATAGCTTCTAATAAATTCTTGTGAGTTTTCGAGGGAAGAAAGAACAGTATGGACGCGCAGCAATCCCGGCGTAGAGCCAGCGCGGCGCACGAACGCAACAACGCTCGTCAGCGTCGTCGTCAGGCGATGGCAACCCGTATTAATGAAAGCCGTTCCGCCCTTTCCCGGCTTCCTCTGGCCGATCATCCGCGTCTACAGCAGTTAAGCCGGCAGGGGGGGTTGCTGCTTCAGGATGCACGCTGGCACATTGGTAACAACCCGCTTGTCCTGCGTGGGGCGGTTGTCCTCGCTGTCGTGCTGGTGGTGCTTTATTTCATCAGCTATCTGCTTTCAGGCCGAATCCTGCCCGGTATTTCCGTGCTCGATTTAGGGCTGAGCGGGCTGTCACAGGCTGATGCCGCCGCGAAGCTGGATGCGGCATGGCGAGACGAGTTGCAGATCGCGCTGGTGGTGGATGGAGAGACGGTCGAAAGTGTTCGTCCTTCGGCGCTGGGGCTTGAACTGGATGCGACCGAAACGGCGAAACAGGCGCGTTCTGCCGGATTGACCGGGATGCCCTTTGGCCGTGAGTTGATGCCAACCGTGTCATTCGATTATCTGATCGCGCAGACCTATCTGCTCAACTTAACCGAACAGCTCAATCGGCTGCCCTATAACGCGGGGTACAGGCTCGAAAATGGGCAGGTGGTGGGTGTGCCGGGGCAGGATGGCCGCAGCCTGGATGTGACAATGACGCTCGAACGGCTGAATCTGGACACGGCGCAGGTCGCCCGTCGCGGGCGGCTTGATCTGGTCATGACCACGCTGCAACCGGACGTGACCGATCCAGCCATGTTTCTGGATGAGGTGGAAGCTCTGGCCGCGCAGCCGCTTGAACTGAAAGGCTATGACCCATTCTATAACCAGCACTTCACCTGGCCGATTGAGCCGGTTGTGTTTGTGGAATGGCTGGAAGCAGGCATTTCCTCTCTGACCCTGCGCGAAGAAACCTTCCTGCCTTACGTTGATGCGCTGAACGCGACGCTCAACCCGAACGACGAAAATCTGCGCTTTCTCTCGCCGGATGAAACGCTGGAAATGCTCAATGAGGCTATCAGCAACCGTGAGTCCAGTGTGAACCTGCGGGTGCGCTATCGCCCGACGACTTACGAAGTCCAGCCGGGGGACAGCGGCTACGGCATCGCCCGCAAGACCGGGATTCCCTATTACCTGATTGAACAGTTGAATAACGGGCGCGACATGGATCAGCTTTCGGTCGGTGATCTGATTCAGATACCGTCTCGCGATGTCACCATGCAGCACCCGCCGCTGCCGAATAAGCGGATTGTCGTCAACCTGGATACACAGTCGCTCGTGGCCTATGAAAATGGGCAGCAGGTGTTCGCGTGGGCGATTTCTTCCGGTGTGTCGAATGCGCCGACCTCACCGGGGATTTATCAGGTCTTGAATCATGAACCTGTGGCCTATGGCAGCAGCAACACCCTGTGCGACACCGCCGGGCTGGTGTGCGGTCAGTGGGAGATGAACTGGTTCATGGGCATTTACGAAGCCGTGCCCGGTTTGCTGAATGGCTTTCATGGTGCGGTGCTGCTGCCCAACGGGACGCTGCTGGGTGGGGGGAGTGTCGGCTTTCAGGCGACGTTCGGGTGTGTGATGTCGCGTGATGATGAAGCGCGTATGCTGTATGAATGGGCGGAAGTCGGCACAGTGGTCGAGATCATTTCCGGCGAATACCCCCCGGTGAGTGACCTGGCACGGCTGGCGACCAGCGGGGCATAAGTACTTGCGGAATACAGAAACCGCCGATAGCGACATCGGCGGTTTTTATTTGTGCAGGCTGTATGAATTTAAAGAGGAAAGAGCAGTCCTTAAACTTCTTTTAAAGTCCTGTTGTATAGATAGGCTTTATGCTTTATTGACTGTGTCTTAAATAAAGCAGGCTGTATTGCAGGAGTTAAACGTTTTAACCATCAATTCACCCCGTCTACTGGCGGATTTGCGCAAAAATGCACTAGCGATAATGATAAATCGTACAGATACGGCTGCGAGATTTTGCTGGAAAAGGGTTTGACGGGCTTGTAGGGATTTGATATTCTATCGACAAGTTAGTTGTGTGGAGTACACAAACTAAATTTTAGAAAAAAATTTTTCTTCCACTCCACACTGCCTTCCCCACACCCTGCCCTGCGGGGTGTTTTCGTTTATTCTGTCTAATGCCAGGCGGAAAATCCTGACTTTGCTGATCCTGACTCGTCCTTTATAAAAAAACGTTTACGGAACTGAGCAGACCTTTGCATTGCATCCCTTCGATTTCTGCGAATAATCAGCGTTGTCGCTCGTCGAATTCACAGGGAACATTATGAGCAGTGCAGCCCCCGCGACCCTCCAACGTGGCCCGAAAGGCCTTCCCGTCCTGGGCAGTATTCTTGAACTGCGCCGTAAGGGTATCTTGAATTTTTACTACGATCTGTGGCGTCAGTACGGCGATGTCACCGAATCGCATCTTGGTCCCATGCACGCCTTCGGCTTCGTCCGCGCGGAGCATCTTCAGCACATCCTCGTCCATCATGCAGATCAGTACGTGAAGGGACTAAGCCACGCCAAGCTGCGCGTCGCTATTGGAAACGGCATTCTTACGCTCGAAGGAGAGCGCTGGTATCGCCAGCATAAACTGATGCAGCCCACCTATACGCGGCGCAACGTGAACGGCTTTGCGGACATCATGACCGATGAAGCGCAAAAACTGCTGGCACGCTGGGGCAGTAATCCGGCCCTTCAACAGGGGGTGAATATCAACCAGGAGATGACGTCGGTCACGATGAACATCATCTCGCGCGCGGTGTTCGGCTTTGCGCTGGGCAACGAATTCCAGCGGGCGGCGCAAGCACTGCACTCGCTGCTGGATTACACCGCGAAGACGACCAACAGCATTATCGATACCCCGCTGTTTATCCCGACGGCGACCAATCAGCAGTTGAAGCAGGGACGCCGGGTTTTGCGGGAGTTCATCACCAGGATCATTGCACAACGGCGCAGCGAAGGGTTACAGGACGATCTTCTCTCGATGCTGATGAGCGCCAAAGATGCGGACACAGGCGAAGTGATGACGGACGAGGAATTGTTCGACGAAGTGGTCATTACATTCTTCGCCGGGCACGAGACGACGGCCAGCCTGCTGACGTGGACACTGTTCCTGCTCTCGAAACATCCCGACGTGGAAGCACAGCTTCATGCCGAACTGGACGCGGTGCTTAATGGGCGCTCCCCCACGCTGGACGACATGCAGAACCTTCCCTATACGCGCCGGGTACTGGATGAAACGCTGCGGCTGTACGGGCCGGTTCCAGTGGTGGCGCGGGACGCAACCGAGGCGGGTGAGGTGGATGGGGTCGTGGTTCCGAAAGGTGCGCTGCTGGTCATGCTTCCCTATGCGACCCACCGCCATCCTGACTACTGGGAAAAGCCTGATGCCTTCTATCCCGATCATTTCACCGAGGCACAGACCGCGAATCGCCCGCGCTATGCCTATCTTCCATTCGGGGCAGGACAACGCATCTGCCTGGGGATGCACTTCGCGCTGCTGGAAGCCACGCTGCTGCTGGCCGAGATTATGCAGCGCTATCGTGTGCGTCTGGCGCAGGACTTCGATGGCGGGGTTGAGTTTATCGGCGTGATCCGCCCCAGAAGCCCGATCATCCTGCGCTTTGAGCCGCGCAATTCTGCTTAATTCTCTTCAAAAAGCAGCCGGGCAGGAAAGACATGCTCCTGCCCGGTCTGCCGACGCACATAACCACTCATTCGAGTGTCCATTTTTATAATCCAGGCTAACCTGTAAGCCGCCTCCTGTTCCGCTTGCGCGGTGGTGATCATCTATCTAGCGCCGGAATTACTCCCGGCGTCATGCAGCACACCCGGCGCTTTTTGCGGGACGGGCCGCCCCAATGCGCCTGCTTGGCCTTGCTCCCGGTGGGGTTTGCCTGGCCGCGAACATCACTGCCCGCGCCGGTGGTCTCTTACACCACCGTTTCACCCTCACACCTGACTCGTCGAGCCAGATGCAATACGCCTCTCTGTTGCACTTGCCGTCGGGTTGCCCCGCCTGGCCGTTAGCCAGCACCGTACCCTGTGGAGGGCGGACTTTCCTCAGCAGCGCACCGCCTTTCGGCAGCAGCCGCCGCGATCACCCGGTCAACCTGGATAGGTCTATTATACGTCAGGTGCGCCCGCTTTTGACCGCCGAACATAGGGGAAACGTCGGTTGTCAGCGCCCGTCACCACGACTAGAATGAACACATGCGGGAGATGGACTCGATAGTGCCTCCCGTTTTTTCTGCTGTTTAATGTGATGGACAGTCAATGGCAACCTCTGCAAGTTACGGGCAGCGTTCACAACCGCCGCCCTCTCCCTTCCAACGCATAACTGCCCTGTGGCGCAGCTTTTTCGCGCCGGATGACCTGACCGCGCTGGTGATCGTGCTGGTGCTGCTGCTGATGCCCGCGCTGGCACTGGGGCGCGCCGGGCTTCCGGTGGCGATGAACGTCGTCATCCCGATTACGTTTCTGAGCGCCACGCTCGGTCTGATCCTGTCGCGCAGCCAGTTTAACGAACTGCTGGCACTCATCATCAGCACCACCTATGGCGTGTGTTTTGTGGTGATCCTTACGGCGCTGTCGGAATATGGCAACATCGCCACAGGGGTATATCAGGTTTTTGTCCGCACCGTGACGTGGGTGGTGGACGCGACGACGGGCGGAATCAACCAGGACGACATGGTGTTCACGCTGCTGGTCGCCACGCTGTTCTGGTTCCTGGGCTATAACGCCTCGTGGCACGCCTTCCGGATTGATCGCGTCTGGCGCGTCATTCTGCCGCCGGGTTTTATTCTGGTCAGCAACGCCATCTTCTACAGCGGTGAGGCCAGCCTCGACCTGTATATGGCGGTGTTCCTGTTCATGGCGCTGATGCTGATCGCCCGCTCGAACCTCGATGCCCGCGAGTGGGACTGGCACCTGAACGGAATTCGCTCACCTCGCAGCCTGCGCGGGCAGTTCTTGCGCGTCGGTGCGGTGCTCGGCCTGATTACGCTGCTGATCGCCTGGGCAGCACCTTCGACCGATTTACAGGAGCGTCTCAACCGCTTCCAGCAGTTTTTGCAATCCGAACCCTTGCAGCAGATCAGCGAGTTCTGGAACCGCCTGTTTTCGCCGATTGAAGCGCAGGGGCCGACGACCGCCGATTACTACGGCGGGGATTCGCTGGAGCTGGGGGGCGCTATTCGCCTGGGTGACCAGACCGTGTTTTATGTGAATGTGCCGACCGGCCCGCGCTATTACTGGCGGTCGCGTGTGTTCGATACGTATGAGGCGGGCGAGTGGCGGCCTGCGGCGGATATTCGCCTGACGGATGGCGAAGCGCCGTTCGACGTGATTTATCCGCCGGAGCAGGGACGCGCACCCGTGCAGCAGGAATTCACGATTGGCCTGAACGCGACTCGCCTGATCTACGCCGCGCCGCAGCCCGTGCAGGTAAATCTGGCGACGCGCAGCGATCTGCGTTATGTGCCCAATGCCGATGACCCTAACCGCACGATGAATCTGTCGGTGGTGCGTCCAACCCGCGTCATCCGTCGTGGCGAGACGTACACCGTTACCAGCCTGATCAGCACCGCAACGGCGGACGAACTGCGTGCGACCAGCGTTGATTATCCACAGTGGTTGAGCGATCTTTATCTCTATATCTCGCCGACAGTGAGTGCTCGGACGCTGGCGCTGGCCGATACCATCGTGCGTGAGGCGAACGCGGTCACACCCTACGACAAAGCAAAAGCGATTGAGGGCTGGCTGCGCACCAATATCATCTATAACGAGAGCATTCCCCAGCCGCCGCCCGGACAGGACCCGGTGGACTGGGTATTGTTCGATTATCGCCAGGGCTACTGCAATTACTATGCCTCCGCCATGATTGTGATGCTGCGCCATCTGGATATTCCGGCGCGGATGGCGGCGGGCTTCTCTCAGGGGCGGTGGGACGAAGCCCAGCAAGCGTATGTCGTGACCGAACGCGACGCCCATACCTGGGTCGAGGTCTATTTCCCCAGCTATGGCTGGGTGGAGTTTGAGCCGACCGCTGCTCAAGCACCCCTCAATCGGCAGGGAGATGAAAACTTCAGCCAGCAGCCTGTCGGCCAGCAAGCGCCCACCGCCACGCCGCAGGCCACGCCCACACCGCCGCCCACTTCAACGCCGGAACCGACCTCAACTCCGCCCGATCAGGATGATAACGCGGGAGCGAACAGCATTCCCCCGTCGCCCACGCCCACCTTTACCCCGACTCCGACGGCCACGCCTGTTATTGTCCCGACACAGCCGCCGCCCATGCCGCGCCAGCCGCAGTCGTCGTTTGACTTTATCCTGCCGGCGCTCGGCCTCGGTCTGCTGGGGATTTTCCTGCTGCTCATCGTGGTCGGCATCGGCCTGTTTATCTACTGGTGGTGGGAATGGCGCGGGCTGCGCGGGATGAGTCCGGTATCGAGGGCTTATGCGCGGCTGGAGCGCTACATTCCACTGGTGGGTGTCCGGCTGCACGATCAGCAGACCCCCGAAGAACGCCGCCGCCAGATCATCAAAGGGGTGCCGCGCGCGGAGCGTCCCGTCACCGCGATTACCCGGCTTTACACGGCTGAACGCTACGGGCCTGGGATGCGCCACCCCGCCGAGGCGCAGCAGAATCGGCAGGTGGCCGAAGGCGCATGGCTGAACGCTCGTAAGAAGATTCTGCGCCGCTGGACGGAGCGGTTCATGTTCTGGAAGCGGGAGTAGGAATTCGTCGCTGGGGTGGGCTTGTCTCGCCCTGGTGGAAAACACATCACCGAAGGAAATAAAAGCAAGGGGTTCAGCGCCCCTTGTTTTTGTTGTGGAAAAAAGACACGTCATGCCATGTCACTACAAATTACCGTAGTGAGAGAAGCAGGCAATACCCGCCACTCATGACACACAACTTGGTACTTCTTTTATTACCGCTCGTTGACGATGCTGAACACCATCGGGCGGCGTTTTGTCTCGCTGTAAAGCACACGAGCGATGTTCTCTTGCAGTTTCTCTCGCAGGCGGCCATTGCTGCGGGCGCTGGAGGTGAGCGTTTCCTGAACCACATCGCGCACCTGCACCAGCAGGTCATCGGAATCGCGCAGGTAGATGAAGCCGCGTGAGATGACTTCCGGCTCACCAATGAGTTGGCGGGTTCGGCTGTCAATGTTAACCGCGACCAGTAAGAAGCCGTCTTTAGACAGAATTTCCCGGTCGCGCATCACAATGCGCCCGACATCGCCGACGCTGCTGCCATCCACAAAGACATATTCACCGGGGACGCGCTCGGTCACGCGGATGCCATATTTATCGACTTCCAGCACGTTCCCGTTTTCCATCACAAAAATGTTATCTGGGTTGACGCCGCACTGCACCGCGATTTTGCTGTGCTCGTGCAGGTGGCGCAGTTCGCCGTGAATCGGCAGGAAATACTTGGGGCGCGTCAGGTTCAGCAGCAGGCGCATTTCTTCCTGGCGAGCATGGCCGGAGACATGCACAGCAGCAATAGGGTCATAAATGACATTCGCGCCCTTCTGGAACAGGCGGTTGATGGTGCGGTAGACCGTCTCCTCATTGCCCGGAATGGGGTGGGAGGACAGGATGATGGTGTCATCCTTTTCGACCTCGATGGCGCGATATTTCCCAGTCGAGATGCGCGACAGCACAGACGACGGCTCACCCTGGGAACCTGTCACCATAATGACGATCTTGTGCGGTGAGGTCGAATTCATCCGATTGACATCCAGCAGCATGTCGTCGGGCAGGTCGAGAATGCCCATCTTGCGCGCCATTTTTACATTTTCAGACATGCTGTGCCCGGCAATAGCGATCTTGCGCCCGTGCCGTTTCGCTGCATTTGTCACCTGCTGCACACGTGAGATCAGCGAGGCGAAGGTCGCCACCAGAATACGGCCTTTTGCCTCGCGGAAGACCTTGTCAAAAGCGCCGTCAATCACTGCCTCAGAAGGCGTCCACCCCGGCAGATCCGCGTTGGTGCTGTCGGCCATCAGCAAAAGGACACCCTGCTTGGAAAACTGTGCCAGACGGGCATAATCAGGACGTTTGCCGTCAATGGGCGTATTGTCAAACTTATAGTCACCGCTGTGAACGATCAGACCATAGGGCGTGTGCAGCGCAAAGCCCACACAATCGGGGATGCTGTGGCACACATGGAAGCTCTCGATCTTGAAGGGGCCAATTTCCAGCTTATCGCCACTCTTAAACACGTTGAGTTGTGTCTGGTCGGTAAGGCGGGCTTCCTTGAGCTTGACTTCCAGCAGACCAGCGGTCAGCGGCGTGGCATAAATCGGCACACCGGGAAAGGCCTCCACGACATGCTCAGCCGCGCCGATATGATCTTCGTGGCCGTGTGTGTAGAGGATTGCCAGAATATTCAGGTCAGTGCGGTTCTGAAGATAGCGGAAGTCGGGGATGATATAGTCCACCCCGTGCATGTCATTGGCCGGGAACATAAGGCCTGTGTCAATGATAATTGCGTCGTTCCCAATTTCAAACACGGTCATGTTTTTGCCGATTTCCCCCAAGCCACCAAGGGGAATGATTCTCAGTTTTGGTCTCGCCATAGCATTGCCGCCTGCCGTGTCGATACACACGCCAGGCTTTATCCTTTCTTTAATTCTGCCGAAAATAACTTACAGCAAGGCTCTTAAAAATTTATCTTGTAACAGTTGTTGTTTGACAAAAACGCCCACAGGCCCAGGGCGCGAAAAGCCATGATTGGTCAGGGTAGACCTGTTTTTTGATCTACCAGGTGCATTGTATCACAGATCGTGCTAAATTTGCCAATCACCCCTTAGCACCGAATTTGTGAACCGACGATGTGTGCTATAATCCTACCAGCGACCCTTCTTCCTGAAAATTTCCGAAGGTGTTTGATGACCGAGCAAGCCGCGCCTCATAACCTGAACCCCGAACATCTGCTCACCCTTTATGAAATCACCCGAACGATGAATTCCAGCCTGGACTTCAACGAAGTGCTGAATCACGTAATGGACTCCATGATGGACGTGACCAAAGCCCAGCGTGGATTTCTGATGCTTGCAGATGACGAGACGGGCGAACTGCGGGTATTAATTCAAAAAGGGGAAGGGCTGGAAGAAGAAGGCTACAGCACCACCATTGTGAATCAGGTGGTGGCAACACGTGAGCCGCTGCTGACCAACAACGCGCAGTTCGACACGCGCTTTCAGGCCGGGCAGAGCATTATCATGCGCGGTCTGCGTGCTATCCTGAGTGCCCCCATGTTGGTAAAGGATCGGCTGGTGGGGGTGGTGTATGTGGATACGTCCATGCGCTCGCGCAATTTCAGCCAGTCTGACCGAGATTTGCTGAACGCAGTCGCAGGGCAGGCGGCTATCGCCCTTGATAATGCCCGCCTGTACACCGTCGCGGTGGAAAAAGGCCGCATCGAGCGTGAACTTCAGATGGCGAGCGAAATCCAGCAGGGGCTTTTGCCACACCGGATGCCCAACACCCAGGGCTATCAGATGGCCGCAGCATGGCGACCAGCGCGGGAAGTGGCGGGCGATTTCTATGATGCTTTCGCGCTGGGGGATGATCGCGCAGGGGTGGTGATTGCGGATGTGTCCGACAAGGGTGCTCCGGCAGCGCTGTTTATGGCGGTTGCGCGGACGATGATCCGCAGTCATGCCAATCTGGGGCTGCCGCCGGTTGATGTGGTCGCGCGCACCAATGACCTGATTCTCGAAGACGCCGAAAGCGGCATGTTCGTCACGGTCTATCACAGCCAGTTCTTTAGTGATGGGCGCAGCCTGCACGTCAACGCCGGGCATAATCCGCCGCTGTTGTATCGTCATGGCACCGGCGAACTGGACTATCTGCCGCGCGGCGGGCGGGCGGTTGGCTGGTTCCCCGATAATCCCTTGCAGGAACTTGAGTTCAGAATGTCGGCGGGGGATGTGATCGTCTACTACACGGATGGGCTGACTGAAGCGGAAAATCCCGACGGCGATTACTACGGTGAAGCGCGGCTGGCGCAGATTGTGGCACACGCCGGGGCACGTTCTGCACAGGAAATCCTGGAAGCCATTCTGGATGATGTGGAAGTGTTCTGTAACGGTGCTTCGCCATTTGACGATCTGACCATCCTGGTTGTCCGCTATCTGGGCTAAGCAACGATTCGTAAAGTAGCAGGTAGGGCATGAGTCAAACAGTTCCTAATTTTAGCAATTCACGCTGGTTTTTGATTGCGCTCGGTTTGCTGATTGTCTGCGTTGCGCTGTGGAGCGTCCGCAACATTCTCATGCTTGGCCTGGCGGCGGTGATTCTGGTCACGGCGATTACCATTCCCGTTGGTCTGCTGGCGCGGGTGGGCATCAAACGTAACCTTGCCATCGCGCTCACGTTTATCGGAAGCTGCGGTTTGCTGTATCTGCTGGCGATGGTGGTGCTGCCGACGATTATTGACCAGTTCGTCACGCTGGCGACGGAAGTTATCCCGCGTGGTGTGGATCGTGCCATTGAGTTCTGGAACAGTGGTCAGCTTCAGCAGGAACTTCCTTTCCTCCAAGACCTGAACGCCGACGAGATTCGCATTGATGCCAATCTGCTTCAGGATGTCGCTTCCCAGGTGCTCAATACGCTGCGCTCAGTCGGCGGAACGGTGCTGCCTTTTGTGGGCGGCATTGCCAATACCTTCCTCAGTACGCTGATTGTCTTCTTTCTGAGCATGTTTTTCCTCTCTAGTCCTGAGAAATACAAGCGTGGATTGGTCGCCTTAGCGCCGCTTTGGTATCGCCATCGTGTGCGTTTTATCCTTGAACGCATCGGCCTGATTCTGAGACGCTGGCTGTACGCGCAGATGATCGGTATGACCCTGACGGGCACCGGCACGTTCATCGGCCTGTCGCTGATTGGCATTGAACAGGCAGCCGCGCTGGCGGTTCTGACCGCGCTGTTTTCCTTTGTACCAAATTTTGGTGAACTGCTGGCCGCGTCGGTGGCATTGGCCGTAGGTCTGGTGCAGGCACCGGATCGTTTGATCCTGATTCTGATGGTAATTTATGGTGTGTCGTTTGTGCAGAATCAGATTCTTGGCCCGCTGATTACGGCAGAAACGGTGGATGTGCCGCCTGTGCTGGTGCTGCTGGGGCAGATTGTGGTCGCCGGGTTTTTCGGTGTATTGGGAATTGTGATGGCGGTGCCGATTATCGCGATTGCGATGGTACTGGTGCAGGAAGTGTATATTAAGGATATTCTGGGTGACCGTCCACCAGCCGAACTGCAAGGAGAAGTGGGGCAGTTGCCAGCGCGTCCCCCACAGACACTTGCGAAGGATGAAGGCCTGATCCTGCCTGATGGAATTTAAGGAATCCCCTCTTGACAGGAAAAAGAAACTGTTATAAGATGAAGCCCATGCTTATGAAACAAGCGTTAACAACTCAAAATCACAGACGGCGCGAAGGCAAGTTCGAGCGTCGATAGGGAAGGAGCGGTAGCGCGGCGAACGCGAGACCCTCTCTGGAACTATCGGACGGGGCGAAGGCGATGAACCGCGCACAGCAGCGACCACACGCAGAGAAAGCGATGGGCGATAGGGTTCGGCTCCATGAGGAGACCTGTTTTTAACAGGGGAAGGACTCGACCGTAAACAACTGACTGTGAAGGCTGAAAAGCCTCGGCCATAAGCGCGTCCGTCGGTGGAAGACCGAAAGCTCAGTTGCAGAACTGAGCGCCGAATTCTTACGGGAATTCAGGAAAAAAGGTCTTGACCGGTTAGGGATGGGTTTGATATACTCATTTCTACCCCACGAAACGGGTTGAACAACCTGAGTTAGTGGACGGGTGTTTCAACACCTGCGCAACCGATGGTTGCGACCCCAACGCAAGTTGGACTGCACCTTAACAACACAACAGTGAAGACAGAACAAGCCAAGCAAACCCCCTAAGGTCACGAAGTGACCGACAAACACTACGGAGAGTTTGATCCTGGCTCAGGATGAACGCTGGCGGCGTGCCTAACACATGCAAGTCGAACGGTCCTTCGGGATAGTGGCGCACGGGTGAGGAACACGTAGCTAACCTGCCTCAGAGAGCGGGATAACGGCGCGAAAGCGGCGCTAATACCGCATAAGCTCACACTCTGTAGAGGGGTGTGAGAAAAGCTCCGGCGCTTTGAGAGGGGGCTGCGGCCCATCAGGTAGTTGGTGTGGTAACGGCGCACCAAGCCGACGACGGGTAGGGGGCCTGAGAGGGTGACCCCCCACACTGGGACTGAGACACGGCCCAGACTCCTACGGGAGGCAGCAGTGAGGAATAT
>JANRLJ010000113.1:0-31506 GCA_033762735.1 bacterium
ACCAAACACTTGGCACAGGCCAAGCAATTGGATACGCTCTTTGAACAACCTGACAGGGTGTTAGCTAGTCCCGATGAAGCAGCAGAAAAAATCGTCGGTTAAGTCACCCGTGTCAGATGAAATCTTGTCTAATACAGATTAAACACTCACCGCAAAATCACGCATCGGTGGCGCGTCAATGATGGCATAATAAACGGGGAGATATGTGCCTTTGTCTCCCCGTTCAATTCACACGCCGCCCGCTTCAGTGATCGTCGTCTTCGGCGAACTCACGCGCGTCTTCGACTTCTTCCTCGGCCTCTTCGGCCTCGCGCAGCACACGGTCATCCTCGACATCGGCCTGCTCATAAATCTCCTGGCGGCGCACCCGTGCCAGGTCTTCGTCCAGCGGTGTCAACTGCCCTGGGTTCATCATGGCTTTCTTCCCCCCTGTGTCACCTCGTATCGCTGTTCAGCCTATGCCTGCCACATTAATGCGGCGCAAGCATCGGCTAAAAAAATCGCAAAAATTGGTGGCTTGGATTGCACCGTGTGTGCGTTTGTGTTTATGCTTGGGGCGTTATTAGTCGTTGGTTGGTGGTTTTTCGTTGTTCGTAAGATGTTTCTGGACACGGCATCCCGTGTCCCTACGAAATAGCGCATCTGAGAAATAGCAACCTTTTTATGTCTGATGTTCCCATAGAAGGGCTGCGTCTGTTCCCAAGACTACCGAGGAAGTTGTTAGGCCTCACCGAATGCACTACTACATTGACCATCTAAAGCTGCCTACCTGTAGGGGCGCAGTGCGCTGCGCCCGTACCAACTCAACCCATCATTCTCATCTTGTTGGCGTACTACTAAAAACCAATTACCAATAACCAAAGGACAGCCTAATGGCCCAAAACGCCCTGAGCCTGGAAGTATATCGTCGGCTGCGCCCGGAAGGCCCGCTGCATCTGCCGCCCCATGCGCATCCCCGCAACAGCCTGGTCACGATGACGCTGGAGCACGTGCTGAATTCCGCCCAACTACACGGGCGCGAACCCGAAATCGTGCTGACCGACACCCGCCGCGATTACACCTGGAAGGTCGGGATGCTGCCGACGGACGACCCGCAGACCTGGCGGGCAGAACTGCGCCTGCCGAGCGAACCCACCATCGTGCGCTATCACTTCCTCGTCGGGCGGGAGAAGGTGCTGGAACGCCGCCAGGTGGACGGCCACAACCGCCCGGTCTATGACCAGTGGACGGAAGACGAGTTCAAGATCGCCGTATACGAGGCCGACGGAATGCCCGCCGACTGGACGAAGGGCATGATCGTCTATCAGATTTTCCCCGACCGCTTCGCCAAAGCCCAGAGCGACGCGCAGGCGCAGGCCGCGATGCGGGGCGTGTATGGGCATCAGCCGCTCTTTAAGGCATGGGGCGACATGCCCGAAGCGCCACCGCTCGGACGCGATTTCTACGGCGGCGACCTGCGCGGCATCATCGACAGGCTGGACTATCTGGCCGATCTCGGCGTGGAGTGCCTCTACCTCAACCCGATCTTCGAGGCTTCCACCAACCACCGCTACGACGCCGTTGACTTCCTCAAAATCGACCCCATGCTCGGCACCGAGGCCGATTTCGACGCGCTGCTGGAAGAAGCCCACCGCCGCGACATCAAAATCGTGCTGGATGCGGTCTTTAACCACTGCTCGTCGGACAGCGTGTATTTCGACATTGTGGGGCGCTATGGCGACAAAGCGCAGCCGGAGACTCTCGGCGCGTATCAGTCCAAGCGCTCGCCCTATTACCGCTGGTTCAAATTTGGCGATTGGCCGCACAAGTATGACGGTTGGGAAGGGCTGGGCTTCATGCCCGAATTCGTCGAATGCCCGGAGATGGAAGAATTCTTCCTGGGCAAGGAAGGCGTGACGGCCTACTGGCTCCAGCGCGGGATTGACGGCTGGCGCTGCGACGTGGCGGACGACAACACCGACATTTTCTGGCGGCGCTTCCGGCGGCGGATCAACGAGATCAAGCCCGGCGCGTATACCATCTCCGAATACTGGCGCGATTCCACCCATTACCTGCTGGGCGATATGTACAACGCGACCATGAATTACCGCTTTGCGTGGGCGGTGCGCGGCTTCCTGGCGACGGACGACATCACCCCGTCGCAGATGGACGACCGCCTGCAAACCTGGCTGCGCGATACCCCTCCCCCGGCAGTGCATTCGCAGATGAACCTGCTGGACAGCCACGACACCGACCGCATCCTGACCGCCTGCCGGGGAGATCGCGCCCGCCTGAAGCAGATCACCGCCTTTCAGTTGGCCTATCCCGGCGCGCCCTGCATCTACTATGGCAACGAGACCGGGCTGGAAGGCGCGTTCGCGGAAGACGGACGGCGCACCATGCCCTGGGACAATCTCGATTCTGAACTGCACACCTTTTTCAGGCAGGCGATGACCACGCGCAAAGCCTCTCGTGCGCTGCGACTCGGCACGCTGGAAACCATTCTGCTGGATGATGATCGGCGGCTGTACGGTTTCGCGCGGCGCGATGGAAACGAGATCGTGCTGGCGCTGTTCAACGGCGGGGCAGCGGTGGCAGAGGTGGCGCTGCCGCTGGCGGCAGACGAGGCGGGGTACTACGAGGACGCGCTTGGTGGTCATGCGCCTGCTGAAAGCCGCGACAATACCCTCAGCGTGCAGTTGCAGCCACATGGCGCGGCATGGTACATGCGGGTGGCGGGGGGATAACGACACGTTTGTTGCCCGGTGAGCGCGTACAGGCCATTCATCCCCGTTACCACCGCCGAACCTCCTTTCATCGCACGCCGAAGTCACCTATCATAAGGGTGTCGTCATCGTGAAAAAAAGGCATAAACCGGATGATCGATACAACCCATGTTGCGCCCAAACCCCCACTGACGCACGACGTGCTGACCGACGTGATTGATCTGGCGCTGTGGGCGGGGCAGATGCTCCTGGCGAACGGGGCAGACTCCGCCCGCATCGAGGAAACCGTGCATCATGTCGGCACCGGATTGGGCTGTGACTGGATGGACATCCTCGTCTCGCCCAATGCGCTGGTGATTACGGCCAGCAGCGGCGGCGAATTCCGCACCAAAGTCCGGCGCGTGACCCGGCTGGGCGTGAACTTTGCAGCGGTGGACGCGATCAACGACCTCAGCCGCCGCATCGATATGGGGCTGGCAGATCGGGCAGCCGTCCGCGCGGAACTGCGCCAGATCGCGGATGCCAAACCGCTCTATAACCGCTGGCTGGTGGTGGGTATGGTGGGAGCAAGCTGCGCCGCGTTTGGCCGCCTGTTCGGGGCAGATTTCCCCGTCATCGCGGTGACGTTCGTCGCGGCGGCGGCAGCGCAGCTCGTCCGGCAGGAACTCCACAAGCGGCATCTGAACCCCTATATCATCGTCGTGCTGACCGCCTTCGCAGCCGGGTTGATCGCCAGCACCGCCACTGTGTTGAGCATTGGAGAACGCCCCAACCTGGCATTAGCCGCGTCGGTGCTGCTGCTGGTGCCGGGGGTGCCGCTTATCAACGCCGCCGAGGATCTGATCTACGGCCACGCGGTCACAGGCGTGGTGCGCGGCCTGACCGGGGCATTGATCGCGCTGTGCATCGCGCTTGGGCTGCTGCTGGCGATGGGCATGATGGGGGTACAGGGACTATGAACGCGCCTGATCTGCTGTGGCTGGTGGTGCAGGATGCCTTCTGGTCGGCGATTGCGGCCACTGGCTTTGCGATGGTGTTCAACGTCCCGCGCCGGACGCTGTTCGGCTGTGCGATTGCAGGCGCGACCGGGCACGCCTTGCGAACGCTGCTGATGCAAGGCCTGAATATGCCGATTGAACCCGCGACGCTGGCCGGGGCTACCGCAGTCGGGGCATTGGGGATACTGCTGTCCCGGCGGTTACGCGCCCCTGCCCTGATCTTCGGCGTGTGCGGCGCGATCCCGATGGTGCCGGGGTTGTTCGCCTACAGCGCCATGATCGGCTTTATCCGTTTCGCCGGGGCAGACGCGGCCACTGGCAATGAACTGCTCGTCACGGCGACGATCAACCTGGTCAAGACCGGGCTGATCCTGGCCGCCATCGCCGCCGGGATTGCCCTGCCGATTCTGCTGTTCCGCCGCGAAAAGCCGGTGGTGTGATTAAAAATGGCGCGGATGATGGGGGAGGACATACGGCCTTCGTGCCTCCCCTAGAGACATTAAACGACGGCTGGTGTCGGTGCAGACGAAGATAGCAGCGAGGTTCAACGCAAAGGGCGGGTTTGGAACCCGCCCCTACAAGTCAGACCGATTTTCGTTGGAATACCGCATCGTGTAACCCCAACGACATTTCCAGAGCAGTTCTCAGAAGTCAGATGCCCTGACTGAACACTGACAACTGTAAACTGACCACTCTGCTTAATTCAAATTCTCGAAGATGCCCGCCGCGCCCATGCCGCCGCCGATGCACATGGTCACCAGGCCGTACTTGCCGCCCCGGCGCTTCATCTCGTGCATCAGTTGGACAGTCAGCTTCGCACCTGTGCAGCCGAGTGGATGCCCAAGCGCAATCGCGCCCCCGTTCACATTGACCTTTTCCGGGTCGAATTCCAGTTCACGGATGACGGCCAACGACTGCGACGCGAACGCCTCGTTCAGTTCAATCAGGTCGAGGTCATCCACTGACATGCCGGTGCGCTTGAGCAGCTTGGGCACCGCCGCGATGGGGCCAACGCCCATGATTTCCGGGCGGACACCCGCCACGTTAAAGCCGACGAAGCGCAGCAGCGGGGTCAGCCCCAACTGCGCGGCCTTGCTCGCTTCCATCACGATTACCGCCGCCGCGCCGTCACTCAGCGGGGACGAATTGCCCGCCGTGACGCTGCCGCCCTCGCGGAACACCGGCTTGAGCTTCGCCAGCCCTTCGACGGTCGTCTCGCGGCGCAGATGCTCATCCTGGTCGAGCACCATCTTCACGGTGGTCGGGCGGCCATCCTCACCGACGATGGTTTCCTCGATCTCAAAGGGGATGATCTCCTGCGCAAACTTGCCCGCGTCGGTGGCCGCCGCTGCCTTGCGATGGCTGTTGTAGGCGAATTCGTCCTGATCTTCACGGCTCACGCCGAATTCCTGCGCCACGCGCTCGGCGGTCAGCCCCATGCTCATGTACACTTCGGGCTGATGTTCAGACATATACGGGTTGGGGCTGAGGCGGAAGCCCGTCATCGGCACCAGCGACATCGTTTCCGCGCCGCCCGCGATAATCACATCCGCGCCGTTGCTGATGATGCGTTCGGCGGCCATCGCAATCGACTGCAGGCCGCTGGAGCAGAAGCGGTTGACCGTCTGCCCTGGAATATCGACGGGCAGCCCCGCCCGCAGCGCGATCACACGGGCGAAGTTCATGCCCTGTGCGCCTTCGGGCATGGCACAGCCCATAATCACGTCGTCGATCTCCGCCGGGTCGAGCTTGCCATCCGTCTGGCGCATCACTTCTTCGATCACGGCGGCGGCCATTTCATCGGAGCGGGCGTTCTGCGTCAGGCCTTTTTTGGCCTTGCCGACAGCGGTGCGGGACGCGGCAACAATCACAGCTTCTCTCATGAGGATTTTCCTTTATTTGGACTTGTTGTACTTTACAGACGCGGTGAAGCGGTGCTGACTTTCCAGATTAATCTAACGAACAGTAGATTAAGTTGGGTCACATTCTACCGCGTCGAGGACAAGCCCCGCAAGAGAGATGATCGTGCTGGGCGTGGTGAACTTAAAGGCCATCAATCGGTAGGGGCGTAGCGCGCTACGCCCGTACATCTCCCTGATTTTCACCACTCCCGATTGTGCTTACTCCACCCCCACCTGTCGAATCATCGTGGTCGAACCCGTGAAGCCCATCCAGCGGGTGAGCGCCCCATAATGCTGCGTCTTCACCGCGACGAAGCCTATGCGTTCATACAGCCGTTTTGCGTCCGGGTTGGTATCGACCACATCCAGCCGAACCCTCTGATAGTGGTGGCTGCGGGCGTAGTCGATTACGGCGTTGAGCAGCTTTGAGCCAATCCCCCGCCCTCTCGCGCTGGCGTGAACGGCAATCCCGTCCATCAGCAGTTCGCCTGGCCTGGTCGTCCGTGCCAGCAACCCCATCAGCAGATAGCGCAGCCCACCTTCAAGCGTACCCAGATGCCGCATCACTGTGCGCGGCTGGATGTGCATGAAGTGGCCGTCCGGCAGATGCAGCCCGGTCAGCCCCAGCAGATGATCGTCCTGAAGGGCGACAATGGCGTGTCGCCCATTGAGGTCTTGCTGCAAAATCTCAACCGCTGTTTCGGTCGTTTTGAAGATCGGCGTCAGCTTTTTGCGGAAAGCATCCACATAAATCTGCGCTGCCTGTTGCCGTAAATGCTCTGGCAGGCCGTGTTGCAGCGTGAGCGCGTCCATCATGTCAGCGCAGACTCCATCTGCGGCTGCGCTTTGGGCATCGGCTGGCGCTCGGTCAGGCGCATTTGCAGACCATTCTTCGGGCGCAGCGTAATCAGCGGTTCGGGGATCACGCGCTTGCCCGGTGCCAGCGACAGGCGGTAGCGCTGCGCGATGGTCGCCAGCAGCAGGCAGGCTTCCATCATGGCGAACGACTGCCCGATGCACACACGTGGCCCGCCCCCGAAGGGGATATAGGCGTAGCGGTGGCGCGGTTCCTCGCCGCTTTCCCAGCGCTCTGGCCGGAACGCCAGCGGTTCATCCCACCAGCGCGAGTCCCGGTGGACGTTGTAGGCCAGCACATTGGCGACACTTTTGGCCGGGATGGTATAGCCACCCACTTCGGCTTCCGCAATTGCCCAACGGCTGATGCCATAGGCCGGGGGATAGAGCCGCATCGCCTCCTTGATGACCACCTCGGTGTAGGGAAGCTGGCGCAGATCAGCCAGCGTGGGGACGCGCCCCTGCAAAACGCTGTCGATTTCGTCGTGCAGTTTGGCTTCAATCTGGGGATGCTGCGACAGCAGATACCACGTCCAGTTGAGCGCGTTGGCCGTCGTCTCATGCCCGGCCAGAATGATGGTCACGGCTTCGTCACGCACCTGCCTGTCGGACATGCGCTCGCCGTTTTCGTCCTCGGCCAGCATCAACATCGACAGCAGATCGCCCTCGTCCTCAATCGTGCCGTTTTTGCGCCGCTCGTTCATCATCCGGTAGACCACATCGTTCAGGTCATCCAGCGCCTGCTGATAGAGGCGGCGTTTGGGCTTGGGCCACCAGGCCGGGAACAGATCCATCTCGGTGAACATGTGCTGGAGTGTGGTCAGTGCCCTGCCGATGCGCTCGGCGTCCTCGGCGATCTCGGCGTTGAACAGAGTCTTGGCGACGATGTTGAGCGTGACGCGCATCATCTCCTCGTCGATGTCACGGATTTCACCGTTCTGCCAGCCATCCAGCATCTTCGTGGTGTACTCGACCATCGTCTCGGCATAAGCATTGATGCGGCGCGTGTGGAAGGCAGGCTGCGCGAGTTTGCGCTGGCGCTTCCAGAAATCGCCATTGCTGGTCAGCAACCCTTGCCCTAAAAAAAACGCCAGCCCAATTTCCTCACTCGTGTACTGGGCATCCTTGTGGAACTTTTCGGCCTCGTTGACCAGTACGTCATGATACATATCGGGGTGAAACATCACATACTGCCGCGAACCGAACAGTTCCAGCAGGACCATATCACCGTGTTTTTGCAGGTTCTCGAAGACCGCAATCGGGTTGCGGGAGAAGTCATAAATCAGCTTCAGCCGACCAAAGAAACCGGGTTTGATGTGGGTGATGTTCTGCATCGCTCTTGACACTCCAACAAATTCTGGACATCATGTACAGAAACTACTGTAGAAAAACTTGCGAGTCCTGTCAACAAAGAATTTATTGAAGGTGTATTATTCTGGACAGGTGACTAACAATGACTGAAACACCACGCAAAGTTGACCGCCGCGTACAGCGTACCCGCACCCTGCTGCGAGACGCGCTGATGAAGCTGATTGTCGAACGCGGTTACGAGAACATCACGGTGCAGGACATCGCCGATGCGGCTGATGTGGCGCGGGCGACGTTTTACCTGCACTATAAAGATAAAGAAGAACTGCTGTTCCAGAGCATGGAAGAAGTCTATGATGCGCTGCTGGAGCGCGTCGGGCCGGTGCGGGATGACTATCTGACGCAGGAGGGCTTGCCTGTCGATGTGATTGCCTTCCAGCACACGGCGGAGTATGCGCCCTTCTACAGGGTGATGCTGAGCGAACGCGGCGCGGCGGCCTATGTGGTGCGGCTTCGGCATTATCTGGCGAAGGTACTGTGGGATACGGTGTGCCAGAAGGAACCGCATCTGAAAGGCTCCATCATCGGGCAGGCGGTGATGCACCATGAAGCGGGGGCGCTGATCGCCACCATTAGCTGGTGGCTGGAAAACGAGATGCCCTTCCCGGCGGAGGATATGGCGTGGCTGGTGCACAACCTGAGCGAAGGCGGTGTGCTGGGGTTGATCGAAAAAGCGCCCAAGCTGCCGAGCGAGGGGTAAGCAAGGGTTTATCCCGCCAGTGGATCAGCGAAAACATCACGCACGGGCAGGCTGAACCCCGGCAGCAGGTCGTCAGCCGCAAGCACGTCCTTCTCGGTAAGGATGTGCTGTGCGTCGGCTTTATACACTTCCACAATGCGCTGTTCAGGGAAGACCAACCAGACCAGCGTTACCCCGTTGGCGAGGTAATAGGCGGCCTTGTCGCGCATTTCCTTCACCGTGTCGTCGGGCGATTTCACCTCAATGGCGAGATCGGGTAGTTCGGGGACGCTGCCCTTCGTCACAATCGGCCTTCTGGCGCGGCTGAAAGAAATATCCGGGAGGCGGGCGTTGTAGCGGTCATCGGGCTTGCGGTAGCGAATCTCCATCCCAACCCTGCCCTGCTTCGCCTGCTGATTCCAGTTCCACAGCGGGCCAAGAATATTGGTGGCACAAATGCCGTGTTCTTCGGTTGGCAATTTTTCGACGATCTCCCCGTTGATGAGTTCCAGCCGATGATCTGCGTTTTCCGGCAGAGCCGCAATCGCTTCAAATTCCTCAACTGTATAAAGGCGCTGTTCGATGGTCATCCAGAAGGTTTCCTTCCATCCCTTCACTTTATTGTAGACGGAAAAGCCTGCTAAGATAAAGGGAAATGAGTATTCTGCGAGGGTCACATGAACACGCCACGCATCATAACCAATCATCAGAAGGTCAAGGTTCGATGACGGATCGCTGGCAGGTGTTAGGTCATCTCTTGTATGGATCAATAATTTTATTCAGTGGCTTTAGAATATGGCATCGAAAGACAGCCAGGATTGGAATTGGAAGAGGGAGAACGGAAGGCATACCATTCCTGAGTATCGAAATAACAGGTACAGGAGCCGTTCTTTTTGGTATGTTTTCAGCGATTGCGGGAACGACGATGATTATTCCCATTATTCTCGTTTTGTTGCGTTCAGATGTTCCACAAGTTGTCCTCGTTTTTTGTCAACTGGCAAGCATGGCTATCTGGTTTTTTGGCCTTTGCTTCAGTTTGATAATTCAATCGGCTAAATCTTTAGGTGAGAGTCTAAAAATCAACAGGGAAACTGGAAGCAAAGCAAAGATTCATCCTTTACTTTTAAATAACGATAATCCACAAGATGTTTAACAAATTCAGCCGCCAGCGCACGTAACGCTGACGGCTGACCGCTAAAAGCTAACAGCTAACGGCTAACAGCTAATCGGCTAATTCCGCAGCGGCTTCTTGTTCATCAGCATGTAGCTGATGCGGTCGAGCGTCTTCTGCTCTGGCACCAGGCTCAGGAAGGCCTCGCGCTCCAGCGTCAGGAAATAATCCTCGCTCACCCACTGCGGCTGGCTGAGCGCCCCGCCCGTCATCACATAGGCGATCTTGCGCGAGATGTGCGCGTCATACTCGCTGGCATACCCGCCCTCGCGGAAGCCTTCGATCCCCAGCAGCAGCGCGGCATAGGCATCGCGCCCTGCCGCCCATACCTTGCCCGGTGTCTGCGGCACATAGCCGTCGGCCAGTTCGAGGGCATAGGCCTTCGCCTCACCCAGCAGATAGTCGCGGTTCATGACGATGCGGTCGGCCTTGCCCAGAATGCCGATCTCCCGCGCTTCCAGGGCGCTGGCGCTGACCTTCGCCGTAGCGACAGCAGTGAAAATGTCCTGCAACTGCGGCAGGATGTCGTTGTTCTCGTTGGCCGCTTTCAGGGGCGAAATCACACGGCGCACCAGTTCCTTCATGCCGCCGCCCGCCGGGACAACCCCGACACCCACTTCCACCAGCCCGGCATACAGTTCCATGTGGCTGATGACGGCAGACCCGGCCATAATCAGTTCCGCACCGCCGCCGAGCGCCTGGCTGAACGGGGCGACCACAACAGGCTTGGGGGCGTAGCGCATGGCCTGCGTCAGATATTGCAAATCCTTGACCGACTGTTCAAGCTGGTCGAGAGCGTCATTCTGCGCCGCCATCGCCACCATGAAGATGTTCGCGCCTACGCAGAAGTTGCTGCCTTCGTGGCCGACGACCACCGCTTCCCATTCCGGCTTTTCCAGCAGTTCCAGCGCCCGGTAGCCCATCGCCACCAGATCGCCGTCGATTGCCATGCCCTGGCTGTGGAACTCCCACAGCAGCACACCATCGCCCACGTTCCACAGGCTGGCGCTGCTGTTGCCATCGACCTTCGCGCCCGCGCTCTTGACCTTCTTCAGGCTGATCTTGCGCGGCACGTCCTCGACCTGCACATAGCCGCCGGACTGTGGGCTGTAGTAGCCCGTGACGTTGCCGTCTGCGTCGCGCTGATAGAACGTCTTGCCGCCGTTCGCCACCATCTGCCTGACCCAATCCGCGACCGGGTAGCCCGCCGCTTCAAAGGCCGGGATGCTTTCTTCCACGCCAATCGCATCCCAGATTTCAAACGGCCCCATCTCGTGGCTGAAACCCCACTTCTGCGCGTTGTCGATGTTGACAATCGAGTCGGTGATTTCCGGTACACGGTGGCTGGCATAGGCCAGATAGAAGGCGTGGGTGTGCCATAGAAACTGCCCGGCGCGGTCTTCTTCCGCCATCAGCCGCTTGATGCGTTCGCCCGTTGGCCGCACCTTTTCGTGCTTTTTCACGCTCTCAAGTTCGGGATTTTTCGGCGCTTCATACTCGAACGTATCCAGGTTCAGCACCCAGAATTCGCGTTCACCGGACGGGCCTTTCACCTGCTTATAAAAGCCCTGCCCACTCTTATTGCCGAGCCAGTTGTTGTCCAGCATCTTCTGGCTGAGCTGCTGCGCTGCCGGATGATTCAGAATTTCACGCGCCGGGTCGTCGGCAATCGCGGCATACAGGTTACGCGCCACGCCGACGGCGATGTCGAACCCGACCAGATCATTCAGGCGATAGGTAGCGGTCTTGGGGCGGCCAATCAGCGGGCCAGTGAGCGCGTCCACTTCCTCGACGGTGAAGCCGTTGTCGAGCGCATAGGCCATCGTCTGCATCCCCATCATCGACATAAAGCGGTTGCCGATGAAGTTGGGACGATCCTTCGCGACGACCACCCCTTTGCCGAGGCGGTGCGTGGCGAAATCGACCATGTACTGCACCGCTTCGGGGTCGGTGTACTCGTGCGGGATGACTTCCAGCAGGTACAGATAGCGCGGCGGATTGAAGAAGTGCGTCCCCATAAAGCGCCGGGTAAACTCCTGCCCCAGCCCTTCCGCGATATTCTTGATCGGGATGCCTGACGTGTTGGTGGTGATGATGGCGTTGGGATGGGCAACCTCAGCCAGTTTCGCCATCAGGTTTTGCTTGATGTCCAGCCGTTCCACCACGACTTCGATAATCCAGTCAGCATCCGCGACTTTATCGAGATCGTCGTCGATGTTGCCGATGCTGATGTTGTTGAGGACGGCGGGGCTGAACAACTGCGGCGGGCGCATCTTCTGAAGACTGGCGAGATTGCCGCTGACGACCGCGTTACGTTTAGCGGGTGCGTCGCCGGGGTTGGTGCCTTTGGCGGGAATATCGAGCAGCAGCGTCGGGATGCCCACGCCCGCCAGCACGGTCGCGATTCCACCGCCCATCGTGCCGGAGCCGATCACAGCGGCCTTGCGAATATTGTAAGTCATTTTAGGGAACAACCTTTCTCAAGCAGCATTGCAACCGAATCATCATTAGATTATTCGGCCTGAGTGTACCAGATTTTCCCTGCTGTGGACATTCCTGGGGTACAATACGGGGGTGAGCGTTTGGAGAGTGGCTTGATGGTCGTCGGGAAAAAGATCGGTTCCAAAAGCGCGTTTTACCAGTTCATCGTGCTGGATGAAAACGCCGACCGCGTGTTTGAACTCATCGACGGGGAGATTGTGGAAAAGATGCCGTCCTTCGGCTATACATCGAGCATCGGCGCACGGCTCACCACTTTCGTCGGCATGTATCTGCTGAATAATCCCATCGCCCACATGACGGACGCACAGGGCGGCTATGACCTTGATGACGAGACAACCCTCGTTCCTGATATTGGCGTCATCCTCAAATCACGCCAGCCGACGCTGCCTACAGACAGCTACATTCCTCAGGCACCGGATTTTGCGATTGAGGTCGTGTCACAGTCCGATCTGAAAAACCCAAGCGAGCGCATTGACAGGAAGATCGAGCAGTACAAAAAAGCGGGCGTTCCGTTGTTCTGGTACGTCTATTTCAACCGCCGCGAGATTGATGTTTACCGCAAAGGCCAGCCGAAGCAGACCTTTACGATGGAAGACACGCTGGATGCAGGGGATGTTCTGCCTGGCTTTCAGGTCAGCGTGCGCGATATTTTTGGCGAATAGCCAATCGGCTCAAGACCTATTCAGGGAAAATCACCTTCACAGGCAGCATAAACCCCGGCAGTGTGTCACCTCCATCGAGTACGTCGTTCACGCCATAGATTTTCTTGGGCTGGCCGGGTACGAAGACCTCAACAATCTTATCCACTGGCCGCACCACCCAGACAACCGTCCCCGCCGCCAGATCATTGACCACCTTTGTCAGCAAATCACGCTGCGATTGCAGGGTTGAGGGAAAATCAACCTCGACGGCCAGATCAGGCGGAATCGGGTTGTAACCCTTTTTGGCGAGTTCCGGCTGCCGCGCTTTGGAGACAAACGCCACGTCTGGCGCATAGCGTTCGCCGAACACCATATAGCCGCCCGCTTCGCCTGTCAGATGACCCAGGTTTGTATCTTTGTTGAAGACGTGGATTTCGCCTGCGATGGTAGCGCTGAGCATTGATGAACGCGGGCGCGACGGAACTCAACGATTTCTCCATTGATGAATTCCAGCAGCTTATCGTTGTTCTCCGGCAGTTCAGCGAAGATATCAAATTCCTCCGCCGTCATGCGCCGTGTTTCAATGACCATGCGCTTTCGCCTTCCTTACACACAGAGATGATTGGGCGAGGGATGCCTCGCCCCTGCAATCAAACAAATCGTCGGCTACGCCAGTTCGCTGCGGCTGTAGTCCAGAATGCGGCGGGCGACGATCAGCGTGTTGATCTGGTTCGTGCCTTCGTACAGTTCGGCGATCTTCGCGTCGCGCATCCACTTCTCCACCAGCCATTCACGGCTGTAGCCCATCATGCCGAGCAGTTCCACCGCCTTCTGGCAGATGAAGCTGCCCGCGCGCCCGGCCTTGACCTTCGCCATCGACGCTTCCAGCGGATTGGAAAGGCCTTCATCCAGCATCGCAATCGAGCGCAGCGTGAGCAGGTAAGCCGCGCGGTACTGCGCTTCCATCTCCAATACATCGCGCTGCACGGCGGTCAGCTTGTGGCGGGGCGTGTTGTAGTCAATCGTAATGCCTTCTTCGGCCAGCTTTTCTTTGGTGATTTCCAGCGCGGCGCGGGCGGGGCCTAAGGCGCTGGCGGCCACCAGCGGACGGCTGGCATCAAACGTCGCCATCGCGCCCTTGAAGCCCTTGTCGTCGCGCCCGGCCTGCACTTCAGCACTGCCGAGGATATTGTCTACCGGGATGCGGGCGTTGTTGAACGAGATCGCGACGGTGTTGCTGGCGCGAATGCCGTGCTTGATCTCCTCCTTGACCACCCGCACACCTGGCGTTCCCGCTTCCACCACGAACGGCTTCATCCCGGCACGTCCGGCCTGACGGTTGACCGTCGCCCAGACGATGACGAGGCCGTTGCTTTCTTCCAGCGCCAGCCCACCGCTGGTGCAGAAGATTTTTTCGCCGTTGAGCACCCACTCGTTGGTTTCCTCGTCGAAGATGGCCGTTGTCTGGATAGCCGAGGTATCCGACCCCGCGCCCGGCTCGGTCATCGCCATTGCGCCCCACACGGGTTTATCGCCCTCGGCAAAGCGCGTCAGCAGGCGGATTTTCTGTTCTGGCGTACCGACCGCTTCAATCGCGGAGCCACCCAGCGCCGCGCTCGGCAGACACAGGTAAATGCCCGCGTCGCCCCACGACAGCATCTCCACCATCAGCATCAGGTTCAGGTACGTGCCGCGCCCGACGCGCTCCTTGACCTTCGTGCCGCCTTCGCCGTTGTTGGCCGCTTCCAACTGCCGCTTGATCTTGTCCAGCGATGATTTCTGCTGGGCGCTCAGCAGCGGCCACATCGCCTCTACGAACGCCGTTGGGCGCGTATGTTCATGTTCGTCCAGTTCGCGCGAAAAGGGGCGCATAGTGGTTTCCGCGATGTAACGCACCATCTGCGCGGTCTGCTGAATATGTTCGGGAATTTCAAAATCAATCGCCATGATAATCCTCTATCCTTAATCCCACGAAAATCAAACGAAATTTTGAACCGCCAGGACGCAAAGGTCGCCAGGAATTTAAGCAAATAGACTCTCGCTTCTCTGGTTTAACCCTGCGGGTTCACTGGCGGATACATTCCTTGTTTCATGCCCTCATCCTCATCCTGCGCTGTCCCGCGAGATGATCGTCCGCGCCTGGGCGAGATTGTCGGCATACGCGAAATCGACGGACTTCCCTGCCAGCGCTGCCGCCCGTTTCAGACCTGCGAACGCGGTTTTGAGCAGGAAGCCCGCCCCGACGATGACCGTCAGCCCGGCCCTGGGATGGCCGCGCCCGGTGAATTCTCCGACGCGGCGCACAGCATCCCCCGGCACTTTCACGCCTTCCACAAAGTTGGCAATTGTGCCGATGCGCGGCACGGGCGATTCATCCATCCGCGTGAAAATCTCGTCCATCGCCGCGCGGAGTTCGTCCCACGTCCACGCACCCTGAATGTCGTAGCGGAGGATGGTCTTTTCGGCGTTGTCCCACACGACGCTGATTCCCATCAGGGTTCCACTTCTCCCGCCATCAGCGCTTCATCCACGCGCGGCATGATGTCGCGTTCCACGTCGGCGTCGTTGCGGGGAGTTGCCACATCATCGAACAGGAACCAGCGTTCCTCATGCACTGCAAGGCCGCCGGGGACGATCTTATAGAGTGGGCTGAGCGTCTCCACTTCCGTCATGACGTTAATGGTAAATAACTCGACGGCTGAACCCAGGTCGGGGTACGTCATGCTGGGATACACATCGAACGCCTTGACGAACAGCGCCCCATTGCGCACGAAGCCTACCCAGCCATCCGGCACCATCGCGCCGATCTTCTGCGGCCAGGTGTCGTCGGCATGACGCAGCAGCACATAGCGCTCGCCCCATGTCCAGCGCGGGTCGTTCATGCGGGTATAGGCCCACAGCGTCAGCGTATTGGTCGGCAGCAGATTTTCAGCATGTGATCCACGCGGCGGCAGCGGCAGAATCGCCGTCCCACCCGGTGCCATCGCTGACAGTGCCCATACACTGAGTTCGACCGGCCACAGGTTGCGGTTGCGCAGGCGATGCACCACCCGCACCGCTGCCCGCTCGTTGAGGAAAATGTCGATTTCCTTCTGGATTCCGGTCATGCTCTCGACAGGCTGAATCAGCTTCACCATATCGTCGTACACTTCCAGCGTCACAGGCTGGTTATCCGGCGCGTAGGTGCGGGGCTGTTCTTCCGGCGCGTGCCACAGGCGATGCCCACCGTAAATGCGCCACTCGTCGCCGTCCACCTCGCCAAGCTGGTCGGCGAATTCCGCGAACTGATTTTCGCCGCCCACAAACCCGAAGTGGATGATGCGCGGCCCGACATCGGTTGTGATGATGAGTTCGACGCGATCATTCGCCAGCCGCACACAATTCGGCCAGCCATGTGAAGCAGTCTGCTCAACTTGAATGGTCAAAGGAATTCCTCTCTGCGGGCGCACACACGGGTGCGCCCCTACACGATGACTGCCTTTATGCGGGCGCACACACGGGTGCGCCCCTACACGATGACTGCCTTTATGCAGGCGCACACACGGGTGCGCCCCTACACGATGACTGCCTTTATGCGGGCGCACACACAGGTACGCCCCTACACGACGACTGCCTTTATGCGGGTGCACATGGGTGCGCCCCTGCCGGAACACCGCATTTGTATTTGTGCGGGTGCCCCTACCGCAACACCGCCTTATAAAATCGCCAGACCGTCGAAGGTGACGAAGCCCCGCGCATTCCGCAGCCAGCGCTCCGCCGGATATTCACGGATAAAGCCATAGCCGCCGAGCGTCTGCACACCGCTGTCCGTCACGAACAGCACGGCCTTTTCCGCAACCTGCCGCGCCAGATAGGCTTCCTGTGCCGCATTGTGCGCTGCCTCCGCGCCCCGGTCGAGCTTCCAGGCCGCCTCCCACGCCATCAGCCGCGCCGCGTCGATCTCAATCGCCATCTCCGCCAGCAGGAAAGCGATGGCCTGATTCTGCGCAATCGGCTTGCCGAACTGAACACGCTGCTTGGCGTAATCCCGCGCATACTCAAACGCGCTGCGCGCCACCCCTACCGCCAGCGCCGCTAAGGCCACATTCTGGCGAGTGAGGATCGTCTGGAAATCCATTCCCACAGCGCCACCCAACCGCGCCGAAGCGGGCAGATTGACATTGCTGAACTGAACGCGATAGGTCGGCAGCGCCCGAATGCCCATCAGTTGTTCGCGCTTTTCCAACGTCACACCCGGTGTGCCCTTCTCCACAACGTAGGCTTCAGTATTACCGGTTTCGGTGCTGCGGGCGTAGACGAGGAAATGGGTGGCTGTCTCTGCCAGCGGGACAGCCGCCTTCACGCCGTCCAGCATCAGGCCATCCCCGGTCGGGCTGGCGGTGGTCTTCATGCTGTTCGGGTCAAAGGCAATTCCAGGTTCGAGAAAGGCAGCGGTCGCGGGGGCGAGCTTGTCATCCAGGAACATTGGCAGCAGGGTTTCCCGCTGCTCGGCACTGCCAAAGAGCGTCACCGGGTAGGCAAACAGCGCAGGCGTGAGGATGTGCAGCGCCACCGACAGATCCGCATAGGCCAGTTCTTCATAGGCCAGCACACTCGTCAGGGCGCTCATCTCGCCGAAGCCGCCCAGTTCCGCCGGAATAGCCGAGGGCACCAGCCCGATCTGCCAGCCTGTTTTCACCACATCCAGCGGTGGTTCGCTGGCTTCGTCGGCCTCATGAATGACGGGACGCACGTCTTTGGTGGCGTAGCGCCGGATGGTATCCACCAAAAGCTGTTGATCTTCTGTAGGAGTAAAAGAAACCATATTGTCTATGCTGTCCTTTGTCTGGAACGAAGATTCAATTTATACAACGTCTGCTGTGCCTCGGCGTAAAGCTGGTGAAAGTGCGCACCGAGCGCTACCAGCAGCGTCATCGGCAACCCGACGGTAAAGACCTGCTGCGGCTGCTCGAAATAGACCAGCGCAATCGCGTTGATGTCGGCCTGCGACCGCTGGTAGGTGATGTAAATCGGCACGAACATCGCCGCCCATGTCAGCAGGAACAGCGCCCAGCCAGGCAGCCCGCGCAGCAGTATCTTGGCGATGAAGCCCACCGCCAGCCCCGCCGCGCCCAGCAGGATTGCCAGGTCGGGCGGTTCATTCAGGCGGTAGAAATACCAGCGGAACAGCCACCACGCCGCGATGCCGATCAGCAGGCACAGCCCCACCCGCGCGGCATAACGCATCCCGAAGGGCGTTTTTACACGCAGTCCGAGCGGCAGATCGTCGGCCAGAATCACCAGCGCCCCGACGAAAAAGCCGAAGATCTGCCCGTAGGAAATGGAGTAGGCCACCCGAGAGGGGTCAAAAAAAGTGGCCGCGCGGAAGTTGGTGAACACATACAGCCCGACGCCCAGCGCCGCGCCGATAAAGGCGAACCAGAAGCTGTAATAGCGCCGCCGCTTGCGCTGGTCTAAGCGGCTGGCGGCCAGGAATTCCCGCTGGAGCGCGGTCAGGTCTGCGCGGTCGCTGAAGGCTTCGGCCTCGCGCCACGCCTCCCCGCGCAGCAGCAGGCTTTTGCTGCGGCCTTTCTGCTCCCATTCACGCGCCTGCATCATCAGCCGGGTGTGCTGGCGCAGCCGTTCCAGATCGGTATCGAGCGTACCGAGCAGCCGCTCAAAGGCAGCGTCGAACTTGTCTTCCTGGTCGAAAAACAGCCAGTTCAACTGTGCCAGCGTCGGCGGCGCGGTTTGGTTGTCAATCCGCCGATAGAGCAGGGGGATCAGCCGCTTGCCGCTCACGAGAATGTGATTGATCTCCATCGCGCAGATTTCCGACTGAACCGAGTCGGGACTGAGGATGAAGACGGCGGCGTTCGACGACTCTATGCCCGCCTGGATTTCTTCCCACCAGTGTGCCCCAAAGGGAATATCATCGGCATCGATCCACACGCGCCGCCCTTCGGCCTCCAGCGCCCCGGCCAACTGCATGGCAAAGGCGCGATCCTTGCGCGAATAGGAGATAAAAACGTCGTTCATCCTATGCTACCGACCTTATCGGGAAGCAATCAACGCGAACAGGACGAGAAACAGACCGGGAAGCACTTGCAGGATCAGGTCAAACAGGTCGTTGTCGGGGGTAAACTCGGCCATCATGCCCTCCTTCGCTCAGTTACGAAACGGCCCTCTGGTACGTGCTCGGCGCAGCAGCCGCAGCACCAGCATTTCCACCACCAGCCAGAACAAAAAGTTGCACATAAATACTCCAAACATTCGCTGAATGTGCTCGTCAATTGTCGATTTTCTATCCAACTTACTCTAATCCATAAACCTCGTCAAATCTCAGCTTAGTGTTAAGTTTAATTTAAGAATAGTAGCAGTGTATTGACATTCGCATTTTTTTTGAATTACTCTAGTCATAGGATGTGAATAAGATAGATACATCCGTAAATGTATAACTCAGGAGGTTGTCTTATGAAGGTTCGAAGAGATATTTTTCCATCACTCCTCTTTCTCTTCGCTGTTGTCGTCCTTACCTGGTTTGTTATCAATGGCTCAGGTTCATCAACAGCCCAATCAAGTGCAGTCATCTACTTGACCCATTTAACTGCTGCTGAAGGATTGGCTGACTCGGAACGTGCAGCAGCAGATTTAAATGCACTGGTGGTGCGCTCAAATGAAGAAGCGCGTTCGGTAGCAGATGTGCGTGGCATCATCATTGACCGTTCGATGCAGGATATTGTAGATCGCACATGGTTAGCAGAGCGCTACCGTCAAGGTATCGTCGTGGGCATGATTAATATTGCTCCAGCAGATGCAGCACAATTAGTAGGGGATTTTTGCTTTGCCAACGCAGATATTCAAGCTAGCCCCAATTCTTTCGTTATCGTCAGTTACTACGCTATTGGTGACGACCCTGTTGATGTTGCTCAGGTTAATGAAAGCAACTATCGCTCATGTAGTCAAGATTCACTGCAGAATGTAAACAGAAGTGTAATAACCGGATTTCAGCGGTCTATAGATACATCATCAGACTATTCTTACTTCGCTGCTCAATTTCAATCACATATTCACGGAATTGATGCAGCGCTGAGTGGTTATCGTACTGGTGCTCACAATTCATCTCGCTAAACAAAGTACGGCTTGAGGAACTCATGTTAAAACACGTCCGCTTTATATCAATTGCGATGGTACTTTTCGCTGCCGTTCTTATTGGTAACGTTGTAGAAGCCACGACAACGGTAGTAGGTAATGTCACCGGTACTACCTACCAAAACACTAGCTACTGGTACGCAAACACAAGCTCGACCGTTAGTTATTTTCAACTAAATGCGAACATTCGTTGGTTTGGTGCTGGACAGTTAACACCAAAGGATGAGCGCCAAAATACGTGCTTTTATTGCACTACTCTGCCATCTCAACCTTTCGTCTTTAATGGATTCGGTTCTCATCCTACCAGACATCTCGCTCAGTCCACTTCGTCCAGTGTTCTCTTTGCCTTCTTTTCAGCCGATACAAACTACGCCGCGGATGCTGACTGCTGGGATGATGGACGTAAAAATGGCAACTACTGCTAGTGACTAGATGTTCATTTTCGGTGAGCAGCTGCTACATGTTGCTCACTTTTTCCCCTCAAAAGTACTCTCTAACTGTCCTATAGTCCCCCTGTAATCTCTAACACCTGCCCGCTGACATAGTTGGAAAGCTCGCTGGCGAAGAACAGCACGGGACCGGCGGCTTCTTCCGGCGTTCCAGCGCGACCAGCCGGGATCATCATAAATGCCATCTGCCGCATCTGGTCAGGGATACCCAGCTTGATGCGCTTGCCTTCGCGCTCGGTGAAGTCACCTTTTTCGTCCGCCTGAGTCAGCCGCGTCTCGATAAAACCAAAGGCGACCGCGTTCACCTGAATGTTGAAGCCGCCCCATTCCTTCGAGAGCGTTTTGGTCAAACCGATGATGCCCGCCTTGCCCGCCGAATAGTTGATCTGTCCCACGTTACCGCGTGTGCCGCTGGTACTGCTGATGTTGATGATCTTACGTGCTCTGGCCTTGCCGCCATTTGCCATCTCCGCTTTGGCCGCCTCGCGCATGTAGGGCACGCAGGCGCGGATGATCCTGAATGGCGCGGTCAGATGGATGTTGAGCATGGCCTCCCACTGGTCGTCGCTCATCTTGTGCGCCATACCGTCCCATGTGTAGCCCGCGTTGTTGACCAGAATATCCACGCCGCCGTAGGTGTGGATGGTCTGCCCCACGAGTTCCTCGATGCCGCCCGCGTCGGTCACATCCGCCGGGACTGCCAGCGCCGTGCCGCCGGACTGCATGATGCGCATGGCGGTTTCCTTCGCCGGGTCGGGGTCGATGTCCGTCACGACCACTTTCGCGCCATGTTCGGCAAACAATGCAGCCGTCGCCGCGCCGATGCCGCGCCCGCTGCCCGTGATGATGGCGACCTTATCCTGTAAAAGCTTCATGTAAAAAGGGTCTCCTGTGTAGAGATATGCGTATCATTTTTATATTCACCGCCAAGAGCGCCAAGATTTTTTGTTGTTTCTCTGTGTCCTCTGTGCCTCTGCGGTTCAATTATTTTCTTCTTCCCCAAGATACTCACGCCGCAGCAGGCCGAACTGCCTGAGGTTGACGAAACGGCCATGCTCGAAGGTGTTCTCCCGCCACACGCCCTCGAATTTGAAGCCGATCTTGAGCAGCACCCCTTCCGAGCCGAGATTGCCCTCGGTGAGGTCGGCCTGGACGCGGTGCAGATTCAGGTTGAGGAAGCACCAGCGCACGACGGCCTGAGCCGCTTCAGTGGCGTAGCCCTTGCCCCATTCATGCTCCAGCAGATCATAGCCGATGTCGCAGCGGCGGTGCTGCCGCTCCCAGAAGTGAAAGCCGACCGTCCCCAGCAGCCGATCCTCGCCCTTGCGCGTGATCGCCCAGCGCACGGCCTGACCCTGCTGATACCAACTGTTCATCCAGTCAATCGTCTCAATCGCCCGCGCTGTTGTGTCAATCGGCGGGTTGATGTCCAGGTAGGCGATGACCGCCGGGTTGCTGTAGAGCGCCAGAATCGCGGGGGCATCCTCATGCGTGATCTGCCGCAGGCGCAGCCGTTCAGTTTCCAGTACGGGAAAGATGGAAAAGTCGAAAATCTCCATCATGCGTTACCCTCTGGCAGTTTCATCCGCTGTGCTGCGCACCAGCCCCGGTGTGATCGCCTGTGAGTCACGCTGGCGGTCGGGATGATCGCGCTGGATAAAGCGGCGTGACCCCTCGCGCATCTCGGCCAGTTTTTCAGGGTCGGTCAACAGGCGATTGAAGCACGCCGCCTCGATCTTCATGCCCTCCTCCAGCGGCAGCCCGAAGCCGCGTACCGCTGATTCCTTATCGGTGTGAATGGCCGTTTGCGGCAGATTGGCGATGAAGGCGGCCAGTTCCAGCGCCCGCTTGACGCACGTCCCACTCGGCACGACTTCGTTCACCAGACCGATGCGTTCGGCTTCGCGGGCATCAATCACCCGCCCGGTGATAATCAGTTCCATCGCCCGTCCCATGCCGACGATGCGCGGGAGACGCTGTGTGCCGCCATCACCCAGGCCGATGTTCCAGCGGCGGCAGGTGACGCCAAAGCTGGCGTGTTCATCGGCGATGCGAATATCTGCCCAGCACGCCCATTCCAGCCCGCCCGCGTAGGCCACACCGTTCACGGCGGCAATGGTGGGCTTGTAAAGGTCTGTCCAGCGGGTGGGGCCGAGGATGCCGGGGCGTTGGCCTTCGTTGTGCGCGGCGATTTCGTCCGCGTCCCAGTTGAGCATCGCGTCGGGGTTCTGCGGATTTGTCCAGCCGGGGATGTCACCGCCCGCACAGAAGGCCTTGTCGCCCGCACCCGTGTAGACCGCCACCTTCGCCGCCGGGTCATCGCGGAAGCGCATCCAGGCATCCACCAGTTCTGCCGCCATATCCGGCGCAATCGCGTTCATGCGTTCGGGGCGGTTAAAAGTGATGAGGGTGATTGGCCCGCGCTGTTCATAAAGAATGGTTTTGTACATCAAAGAAGCTCCTGAAGGTCTAATTTTCGGGGGTCGGCGTTTCAGTAATGATGATGAAGATATCAGGGGTACTCACTGTAAGAATTAATACCTGCGCTGTGGCAGTCCCAACAATATTGGTGGCCTGAATAAATTCCGGTGCAAGCGTGGGTGAAAAGTTATTTCCCTGTTGAGCAGCCTGTGCCGTTGCAGCCTGAATCGTTGAGGCATTATCAGTCTCTATTCCCTGATTAGTAGCATAGTAGCGGGTCTCTTCTCCCATATACCAATTATTTGTCATTCGAACTGCATCTTGAGTCGCGCGATAGAGGGGCACATACTGCCGGGCACGCATGGCGAATAAGCCCGCAAACGCCAGGGTTGCGATCAGCGCAAGACCAAGCAGCAGCCCCAGAATGCGACGACGCGCAGCCTGTTCGCGTGGGCGACGCAGGCCGTCCATCTCGTCTGCCGAGGGAATCTGCGCCAGCCACTTTCGCGCTTCGGGGCTATCGACTTCGAGCAGCAGTTGACGCGCCCGGTCATACTCGCCTTCCAGAATGAGCCTGCTGGCCTGTTGAATGCGCGGGTCGTCCGTCACAGGGCGCTCCTTAATGTGCTTTTCCGGCGTGGGCGATGCAATCAGGGACGCAGGGCGCGCAGGAAGTTATCGGCCAGCATCCCGGCGATTTCTTCCCCGCTCAGGCGGCCTTCGGGGCGGAACCACACCGCCACCCAGTTATGCGCCCCCAGCATCGACTTAACGAAGATGGCCGCGTCCACCGGGCGGAACTCTCCGGTGGCGATTCCGTCTCGAATCACGCAGCGGAACAATTCCTCGAACTGGTCGCGCAGCACGAAAAAAGCATCGCGCCGCTCGATAAATTCGTCGGTCGCGCCCGCGTCAAAATGACCCCCGTTGCGCGGCGGTGCCTTGAAGTTCATCAGCGAGCGAATCTCGAACACCATCGCGGCGCTGACGGATGTGTTGCGAGTCACGCTGGTGACATGCAGTTGGATCATCTCGCGCAGCTTTTCGGGGTTGGTACGGTTGGAAGTGGCGATGGGTTCGAGCAGTTGGACGACATGCCCCACACCCGCTTCCAGCACCGCCAGCAGCAGCGTGTCCTTATTCTTGAAGTGATGATACAGGCTGGCCGCCGTCAGGTTGACCTCGGCAGCAATGTCCTTCATCGTCGTGGCCTCATAGCCGTTGCGGCGCAGTACGTCCGCCGCCGCCACGATGATGTCATCCCGGTGAACCGATTGGTCAGCAGGTTTGCGAGCCAAAGGTGAATCCTTTCCAGCGTGAATTTTCCTGAAAACGAGCGCGTGGTGGGTGAGGCGCTTTTGATGCTGTGGAGTCTAATCGAACCTGGATTTAATTACAAGAAAATGAGGACTGCCCCGACGAGCAATCCCCTTCGTTCATGCAGTGGTTGTGTGTTACGGGGAGACGGGTTCGACGCTGATCTGCGTTGTGCTGTTGTTGTAATCAGGCACGACCATCAGCGTGATTCGTCCGGTGCGGGGGACGACGAATTCCAGAGTGAGGCGCTGCCCGGTCGAGGAGGGCAGGTTGAGAAGGGTCTGGTTGTTCTGTGACACAATCACGTTGGGCGTGTTCGCGCCTTCCACAACCTCAAGCGTCACCCGCAAACGCTGGCGGCGCTGGGCATCAAACGTGAACCACTGGCTGCCACGACTCGAACGGATAATCTGTGGTCCAGCGTTGAGTGAGCTAGCAGGGCTTTGCATAACTTCAAGCTGTACCGCGCCAAGATCACGCCCGCCGTACCCGCTGATCTGGGCATAATAGGTGCCATTGCGCGGGATCAGAAAGCGCAGCACTTCGGGATCATAGCCTGCACCACCGTCCTCATCAAAAGTCTGAGGCTGACCGTTGCTGTCCCACAGGGCAAGCCGTGTGTCGATAGTGCCGTCCGTCGTCACGCGAAGATCGATAATATCGCCCGCCTCTGCCTCAAACTGATAAACCAGAGATGCCGTGTCGGTCGTGAGCGCTCCCTCGGCGGTTTCGCCCAGGCTGATCGTCTGGACTTCAAGCTGGGTGAGATAAAGGCGATACTCCCCCTCGTTGGGATTGGGATACCCCATGACCATTGGACGCACCACAATGCCATAGACGCCATCCTGTGGAATACGGAACAGCGGCAGCACCACCCGACCACCCGGCAGCGTTCCGCTGATAGAGACCGATGAGAGGATGGTCTGCGGCTCGCTGCCGTCACGCCTGACAAGTTCAACATAAGCGCTGACATAGGCCGATTCAGCAGTCATCGAGATCAGATCGCCTTCCTGCCCTTCGAACTCGTACAAATCAGCCGGGCTTTCCGTGGTCAGCTCCCCTTCTACCGTCTGTCCGACTTCAATCGGCTGTGCTGCTTCCGGCGAGAGGGTAAACGTGTAATCCCGCGCGGGATGGTAACTGTTGTAGTAGTCATCGATGATGAGCTGATGCTGACCGCTATAGGGAAGAATGCTGACCGTCGAAATAACAAAGTTGCCGCTGGCATCCGGCGGAACTGAGGGATACCCGCTGTATCCGCTGCCTGCAACCAGAATATTCGGCACGACAATCGGGACGGCGAAATTGAGCACGACTACATCCCCGGCCATACCGGAAAAGGTGAAGGACTGGTAGCGGCTTTCATTGGAAAGTGTTCCGTTGACCCTCTCCCCGAACTCGATACTGCGGGGTTCAACACTGGGGATAAGGGTAGGCTGGTAAGGGTCGATATAGGTCGGTGTAGGAAAGGGCGTTGGGTAACTCAGATAAGTAGAGGTTGGGGTTACGGTATAAGACGGCACCGGCGACGGATAGAACGGCAGCGCGGTCGGCGAGGCGACGTATTCACTCTGGCGGGTATAGGTGGGCGGCGGAGTTGGGGTGTGGGTGAAGGTGGGCGTGGCTTCGATGGGTGGGACAGCAGTTGGCGTGGGACTCTGCGCCAGCACCGCAATCGGCACCAGCAGCGCAATCCCGAACAATAAGACAAGCAGGGCAGAACGACGCAAGGGAACTCTCCTTTCGCAGCGATCAAACAACGGAAGGACACCCGATAACGCCAGTATCCTGCCTCATGTTGAGACACAGCGCAAGAAGCCCGCGTTCCCTTTTCCCTCACAGAGTTGCGAAACTGTAACGTCTGCTTATTCGTCCGGGAAATTTTGCCGTGCGGCCTCGAACAGCACCACGCCCGCCGCCACCGCCGCATTCAGCGATTCGGTCTGCGCCGCCATCGGGATGTGAATGCGCGTTGTGGCGATTTCTTCCGCCTGCCGTCCCGCGCCTTCGCCCTCACTGCCGATAATGAGCGCCCAGGGCTTTTTCCAGTCCGCACGGTCATAGCGCAGCGTGCCATCGCCCGCCGCCAGATACACCGTCAGCCCGTCGCAGTAGTCCCTGATCTCATACCATTCTGCTTCCACGACAGGCAGGCGGAAATGCGCCCCCATGCCGCTGCGCAGGGTTTTGGGGTTATACGGATCAGCACAGCCCGGCGAGAGCAGCGCGACATCCACGCCCGCCGCTGCTGCTGTGCGCAGCATCGTCCCCATGTTGCCGGGGTCGCGCAGATTGTCGAAGATCAGCACATGGCGCGGGGACTTCGGCAGCGGGGGCACAGGCAGCGGGAACACCGCCAGCAACCCCGACGGCGTTTCCATATCGCTGGCGTGGCGCATGACTTCCCCGTTCACCTGGAACAGTTCAACCTTGCGATCCTGTAAAGCGGCCACCATTTCGTAGTCGGCGGTGTCCGGCTGATAGAAGGCGAAAAATGGCTTGTGCCTGCGGTCGAGCGCTTCCTGAATCAGCTTCGCGCCTTCCAGCACGATCTTGCGTTCCTTGCGGCGGGTGCGGGCGCGGGTTTGCAGGCCATGTGCCAGTTTCACGCGCTCATTTTGCAGGCTGGTGATGATTTCGGTCATAGGTTCGCTTTTAGCGGTTAGCGGTTAGCATTCAGCTTTAACAAGAGAAATTTCGGAAATCTTATTCTCGCATTTCTTAACAATGGTGGACAAGGGATGCGCCCGGCTTAAGCCATTCACCCAGGGTAGACACATCGCGCATCCTCTGCAAAAAACAAAATTGGGATCATCGCTGACCCCAATCCAGAGCTAAAGGCTAACTGCTAACCGCTGATCGCTTTTTACTGATTCTGCTGCGCGAGGGCGGCCAGCTTGGTAAAGGTTTCGGCATCGCGCACTGCGATGTCGGCCAGCACCTTGCGGTCGAGTTCCACGCCTGCCTGCTTCAGCCCATACATGAAGCGGCTGTAGCTCAGCCCGTTCAGGCGCGCGGCGGCGTTGATGCGGATAATCCACAGTTCACGCAGCTTGCGGGCGCGAACGCGGCGGTCGCGGTAGGAATAGAACAGGCTCTTGAGCATGGCCTCGTTGGAACGGCGGAACAGACGACCGCGCGTACCCCACTGGCCCTTAACCATCTTCTTGATCTTGTTGTGTTTGCGACGGCGAACCACGCCCGTCTTTGTTCTTGCCATGTGAATGCTCCTTTGGCACAAAATGCCCGGAGCAAGCGCACCGGGCGGGGATTGTCTTCAAAAGTTGAGGGAACATGATACCCCACGCCCCTCGCAAAATCCAGCGATCAGGACGGCGGGTTGGCCTTGTACTTGCCCAGGTAGGGGGCTAAGCGTTTGACGCGCTTGGCGTCCGCGCTGTGCGTGACCTCAATACCCTTGTCGAACATGCGCTTGGTGCGCTTGGACGAACGACGGCGCAAGTGGCTCTTACCGCCCTTGGTGCGCAGCACTTTGCCCGTCCCGGTGACGCGAAAACGCTTGGCGGTCGCCTTATGCGTTTTGAGTTTGTATTTCTTGCCCACGAGGTTGCTCCAGTTGTCGTCTCAATATAAAGGCGCAGTATAATGCGCCTTTACTTCACTTACAATTCTCAGTTTGTGATGGGTGGGTTCCAGGCGTCTCTGCCGGGTTTATTTCTTCTCTGCGGCAGGGGCCAGAATCATCAGCATCACGTTGCCTTCCAGGTTGGGCATCTGCTCCACAATCGCCACATCCTTCAGGGCTTCGGCAATGCGCTGGAGGCGATCCCGCCCGATTTCCGGGTGCAGGTTCTCGCGCCCGCGAAAACGAATACGCACCCGAACCTTCATCCCATCTTCAATCCACTCCCGCGCGTTCTTCACCTTGAAGCCCAGGTGGTGGTCATCAGTCTTGGGGCCAAGTTGAATTTCTTTGATCTCAACCTTGACTTGCTGCTTACGCGCTTTGCGCTCGCGCCGCTGCTTTTCGTACTGAAATTTGCCGAAGTCCATAATGCGGCAGACGGGGGGTTCGGCGTTGGGCGCGACTTCCACCAGATCAAGCTGCATATCCTCGGCCATCTCAAGGGCACGGCTGAGCGGCACAACGCCGACGTTCTTGTTGCCGTTTTCCCCATCATCAATGACGAGACGAACTTCGCGTGCGCGGATTTGACGGTTGATGCGGTACTCAGGAGTGGAAATAGCTGTATATCCTCTCAATAGGCGTTGGGTGAAGCTGGTTCAGTTGTCAGTCGTAAAGCTGATGGTGCGAGTCTAACATAGTGTCGCACCCAAGTCAATATTAAGGCAAGGTAAAATCCCCGATGTTTACGGGAGAATCCGACCTGTATTTTAAGGTGAAGCCGCGTCCTGAACCGTCAGGTGTTGGATTGGACGACGCACTGCATGGCCTGCTGTCTGCGGCGCGGGCAGCGGCAGCTCACGCGGTGCAGTCTGAATATTATATTTGGTCTGTTCACAGGCGAAATTGCGCACATCGTCCAGTGCATCCCGGAACATCTCCAGCAGTTCGGCGTCCTCGCCTTTGTGCCGTCGTAGCGTCTGAATAGCACAGGCTGCGCAGCCCCGCATCGCACGGTAGCTGTCCGTCTCACAGCCGATGCAGCCATTCAGCCGAATCATCATCAGCATGAACGCCAGCGTTTCCTCATGGCATTCTGGCAGCGCGGCGACACGGTCTACAAGGGTTTGGAATTCCGGGCCGCGCAAGCGGCGCAGCATAGGGATGGCGGTGCGGGGGAACAGCAGAGCATTATCAGTATACATGCTTACGGGCCTTCCTTTGGGGTGGGTTATGGTCCGTTCAAGAGTGCGGCATTTGTGTGACATAAAGTGTCACTTTTCAGCATACGGTGGTTAGGACTCTGCGACAAATGGGACTTACGTCCTACCCGCCGTTATAATTCGGTTAAGCGAACACTCATCTTGTCCTCTTACCACAAAATCCCTACACTCATAGGACGTTGTTCTACCTATCATCAAGGACTTGTGATGCGGTCAATTTTCCTGGGACTGCTGCTGGTGGCGCTGATCTGTACGGGCTGTGAAGGCAGCGGGAACGCGGTTGTCTTTGCGCCGACGCCGCTCCCACCCGATCTCTCCCCTACCGTTTATACCCACCCCGGTGGCGCGTTTACCATCAGCCTGCCGCCGGACTGGTCAGTGCGCACCCAGAACACCACCACCCTGGCAGAAGCATCCTTCGCGCCACCCGGTGTCGATCTTCCCCTGCTGACGGCGGCGGTGATTAATCTCGGCCCGGTGGAGAACAGTCCGCCGCTGGTCGATCTCATCAACACCTATCAGGCGCAGATTCGGCCCGATGCCCGCCGTTACAGCGAACAGGATCGGCAGGCGATGGGTGACGGAAGCTGGCGGCTGCTCGGCCTGCGCGAAACCGTAACGGGTGCGCCGCAGCAGATCAACACCTTTATCGAACGTGCCGGGAATTTTCTGGGCGTGGTGGAGATCATCCTGCCCGATGATGCCACGCAGGTAGCCGATTTGCAGCGACTCGTCAACACCTTTGAGATCAACCTCAGCGCCAACCTTCAGCCGACCGATCTGGCCGCCCTGCAGGGGGCGCACCCGGCAGACCTGGAAGTCGTCAGCTTTTCGACCTGGACGACCGCCAGCGGCGTGTTTTTTGTCACAGGTGAAATCGCCAATAACGGCACGTCCCCGGTGATCGGTCTGCCTGTGCAGGTGAGGCTGTATAACCAGGCGGGCGAGGGAATCGCCGAAGGCGCCGACGAGATCATGGGCTATGTGCTGCCACCCGGAGGCTTCGCGCCGTTCAGCCTGCGCTTTGGTCAGGGACGGCCTGTGGAAGCCTATGCCTACATGCTGAGTCTTGGCGGGGATGGCTGGAACAGCGAGGCCGCCCCAACGATCTACGGCGCGGAAGCCCTGACCTGGACGGACGAATTCAGCTTTAGCGGCGAAGGCCACCTGCTGATCGAAGGGCGCGTGACCAACAACGGCGCTGTGCCGGTACGTGCCCCGCTGGCGACCGTCACGGTGTTCGATGCCGCCCAGGAAGTCATCGCGGCGGTGTTCAGCACCCTGACCGAAGATGAGCTGCTGCCGGGGGAAAGCCTCCCCTATCAGTTTCGTATCAGCGAAATGGGAGGCCAGCCCGCCAACTACATTATCAACATCCAGGCCTTAAGCCTTGATGCCCAACCGGACGCAACTGCGGACGCAGAAACAACCGCTGAGGCGGAAACAACCGCCGAGGCAGAACCCTCTGTTTCCGCAGAGACCACTGCCGAAGCAACCGACGCACCATAAGTCTGAAAAGTCAGTACAATTGCCACAGATTGAATGTGGGATGCGGTTGGGCGGTTGGAACGAAACGGTTCGCGACGTTGATGGAACGAAGATTTACGCATATTTTCTTTGACCTGCACAACACGCTGGTCGATGGACGCGCCATGCACCCCTGCTACAGCCGCGTCTATGGCGAATTAATGGCAGAGCGCTACGGCCTCACACCCGACATCTGGACACAGGCCAACCGCCGCATCGTCGCGGACTGGGACAGCTACTATGCTGATCTGGATTTAGGGGGTGAAGACGGAATCGCCCATATGTGGGAAGGCTTATTCCGTACCACGCGGGCGATGTTTCGCATCGTCGGCGTCCCCGAACCATCCCGCGAGGAACTGACGGCGCTGGCGCGGGAAGTGCCGGGGTATGCCACCTCGCGCTGTGATGCCTTTTACCCGGATGCCAAGAATGTGATCCGCTGTCTGGCAGATGCTGGCTATGTGCTGGGACTGGTCACGCACGCGATTGAGGTTCAGGCACGCGGGACGCTGCAAGGCGGGGACATGCTGGCGCATTTTCGCGGCCCCATCGTCAGCCCCGACCGCACCGACCGCTTCAACAAGGACGAAACCTTTTTCGCGCTGGCCGCCCGTTTTGCCAGTACGGATCCGTCTCGATGTCTGGTGGTGGATGACAGCACCTATGCCATCCGAGGGGCGAAACGTGCCGGGATGCACACCATCCACATCTGCCGCTTTGGTGCGCCGCAACACACGCCCGCCCATCTGCTGCTGAAAGGGACACTCAAGGGGCTGCTGCCCTATCTGGGGATTTAAGGCTTGTCCGGTATTGAGTTGGCGCTTTTCCGCCCTCACCCCCCACGCGAACTTGTTCGCGCCCCCTCTCCCAACCGCTGACGCTAGGAGAGGGGGAGAAGACCAGCGAAGCGTGTTAAGTCCCTCTCCCTGAGGGAGAGCGCCTCTTGCAGAGGGATTTAAGGCTTGTCCGGTATTGAGTTGGCGCTTTTCCGCCCTCACCCCCCACGCGAACTTGTTCGCGCCCCCTCTCCCA
>JANRLJ010000114.1:0-24752 GCA_033762735.1 bacterium
TTTGCCCTCACCCTAAATCCCTCTCCCAAAGGAGAGGGACTTAACACGCTTCCCTGGTCTTCTCCCCCTCTCCTAGCGTCAGCGGTTGGGAGAGGGGGTCGGGGGGTGAGGGCGGAAAAGCGCCAACTCAATACCGGACAAGCCTATTTAGGGTGAGGGCGAAGGTTCAAGTGCGTAACTCCTATATCTACAGTATCTTGGCGTCCTTCGCGTCTTGGCGGTTCAACGTTTTTCACATGATCTTTTGAACGAACGAAGGACAGGATTTGATGGAAACACGGCAGCTTGGCAACAGCGATATGCACATCACGCGCATCGGCTTCGGCGCGTGGGCGATTGGCGGCGGTGGATGGGAATACGCCTGGGGGCCGCAGGACGATGAACAGTCCATCCGTGCCATCCGCCAGGCGATTGATCTGGGGATCAACTGGATCGACACGGCAGCGGTCTATGGCCTCGGTCACTCGGAAGAAGTCGTGGCGAAGGCCTTGCAGGGGGTGGTCAGCCGCCCTTATGTCTTTACCAAATGCGAGCTGGTGTGGGACGACAGTGGGGCGATCACCGGCAACCTCAAGCGCGAGTCCATCCGGCGCGAGATCGAAGCCAGCCTGCGCCGCTTACAGGTGGATGTGATCGACCTGTATCAGATTCACTGGCCTGATCCGGACGAGGACATTGAGGAAGGCTGGCGGGCGCTGGCGGATTTGCAGCAGGAGGGCAAGGTACGCTGGATCGGCGTGAGCAATTTCGACGTGGGGCAGATGCAGCGGGCACATGCGATTGCACCGATCACCTCGCTTCAGCCGCCCTATTCGCTGGTCAAGCCCGAAGTCGGAGAGGAAATTCTGCCGTTCTGCCTGCAAAACAACATTGGTGTGATCGTCTATTCCCCCATGCAGTCGGGGCTGCTTTCCGGCGCGATGACGCGGGAGCGGGTGGAGAAGTTCGCGCAGGATGACTGGCGGCGGAATGACAGCGAGTTCCAGGAGCCGCGCCTTTCGCGCAATCTGGCATTACAGGATGTGCTGCGCGAGATCGGCGCGGCCTATGGGCGCACGGCGGGCGAGGTGGCGATTGCCTGGACGCTGCACAACCCGGCTGTGACCGCCGCGATTGTGGGCGCACGCAGCGCCGAGCAGGTCGATGGCTTCATCAACGCGGGCAATCTCAACCTGAGTGCTGATGACCTCGCACGGATTGAAACCTTTGTGCAGCAGAATCCGTGACAGGCGTATTTGACGGATAGCGACGTTCCGTTTTGAACAGGGGCGACCTGCTGTGTCACCCCTGAAGTATGTTCAGCCCTAGACACGATCATTTTTCTGAGGTGGGATTGTAGGGGAGGGTTTCAAACCCTCCCCTACGGTTGTCGCCGTGATGCAGGTTCTTTCGGGACTGCACACTTACGGCGCGGCGATGACGGGCACATCCGCACAGCCGTCCGACTCGTTCACGCCGTAAGCCAGCACCCACACTGCCTCTTCGGGCAGCGGATTGATCGTCACGTCATCGGTCGGGTTGCCATAGGCACCGGGGACGAGCCGCCAGTAGCGGTAGCCGCCTTCGGGACGATCCAGCAGCGCATCGGCGTAATACGTCATCCCATTCACCAGCCGCGCAACCGGGCGTGTATTGGTGTTCGGCGTGGCATACACCGCGGCGTAGCGCAGCGGAACAATGGCGCAGTCGGTTGTGGCCTGCTCGGAAGGAATGGCGGGCGGCGCGAGTTCGGCATCGTTCACGGTCATCGGCGCGTAGTAGTAGCGCATCTGGTTGTCTTCGTAGTAGACGCCCATTTCCTGCGTCCAGCCCGCCACACGTCCGCTGGCCTCATACACCAGCCAGTAGTTGCTGCCTTCATGGCAGACCGGCCCATCCAGAACATAGACCATCGCGCTGGAGTCGATGAAGTCGCCGACACCTTCGCCGCCGGGCATGTCGTCGAGTCCGGCGCTGTGATTGGCGGGCAAAAGCTGCCGCGCCCCACTGCCGACTTCCAGCCGTGCAGGAAAGTCCTCGTTGGGGCAAACGCCATACTCGACCTGTGTTATGTCGCGCCGTGTCAGGTCGAGTGTGTCCACCATCTCGCCAAAGTCCGCCAGTGTGCCGGGCGCGACTTCGATGGATTCGACCAGTGCATCGAACGCCCGCAGAGACGGCGTGAACGCTTCCGGCGCAGCGTCGTCCATCTGCGCGATCAGTTCCGTCTGATAGGCGCGGTAGGCCTCCCCGGTTTCATCGTACAGGCGTCCCAGCAGCGCATCATCCGCTTCTGTCGGCAAAAAATCGACGGTCACGGGAAGTTGAATCTGAACGTAATAGGTATTCTGGCCGTCTGCATCGCGCACGATGCCATGAAACAGGTAGAAGGTGTTATCACGCAGGACGGGATAGGTCATCTGCATGAAGCCCGCCAGATAGCGTACCCCGACGAAGCGTTCCGTTTCCAGATAGCGCATCTGCCCGGCGTAAACCTGCGCCGCGCCCCGCGTCATGGCGACCGCGTCCGCCACTTCCAGCCCTGGCGTCGGCTGCTGCTCCAGCACCTCGCGCAGCACGACCATCTGCTCTGCGAAACCAGGGGCGATGCGGCTGTAGGCAGCCAGCGGATAAATCTGGATGTAGGAATGGGACTGGGGAAACTCGATGGCTGCCGCGTTCACCAGAAAGCGCAGGCTGCTGCCGGGAATTGGTGCCTGTTCGTTGTCCGTCGTGGTATAGGGAACCAGTTCTGACAGAACGGGGTCGGTGGTGATTTCGGATGGCATCTCGAATGTGACGCCTTCTGCGCTGACCGTCGTGGAGTCACCAGTGGAAGCCGCAGCAGGTTCAAGTGCGTAGTCGTCGCCGACGGCTTCCACCGTCCAGCCCGTGATGGCATCTGCTTCGATGCGCCACCAAGCATAATCCCCGGCGCAGACCGGGCCTTCCAGCACGGTAAAGGTTGTCCCGGCAGGCACCACACCCACCAGCGCGGCATCCTCAGCGGGTTCGGCGCGGACGTTGTTGCCAGCGCCCGGTGTGATGCGGGCAGTTGCGCCAACCGTCAGGCGCGAAGGGAGTGAACCGGAGCAGGGGGGCGTCTGGGCATGGGCACTCCCCAGTGAAGATAGCAGGCTGACCAGCACGAGCAGCCATAACAGACGATGAGACATAAAGGCCTTCCTTGCAGCAGGCGGAATGGACGCGATGATGTCTCTATTAAATGGGATCCTCTGAATGTAAGGAACGACCGAAAAGCCCACGCCTGAATCCGACTTCTGATGGATGCGCAGGCAGAACAAGAGAAAATCGCACGTGGTTTATTTGTGCGATTTGCCTATGACTTAGGTTGTCCTAGAGTGGAAATAATCAATCTACCACAGGGAGCAAGTGAAGGCCTGCTGCGTTCGAGGTCTGCTGCGACGATCATCAATCGCTTAACCAACAGCGGCCACAGCGGGTACTTCGACCGTTTTGGTTTCAAGCGGTGGTGTGTGGGGTGCTTCGCTGAGCTTATGGATTTCACGATGCAGCGCGAACACCTTTAACCCCTTTATCTGCACGTAATTGTCGACATGGGGGCTGTAAATGACGGCCATGCGGCAGGTGTCCCCGGCTCTCACCAGAACGAAGTGAAATACCGGCACTGTTCGCCGCGTTTCCAGCGTCACATGTTCCACAAAGACGACCGGGCTGAGCTGCCAGCCCTGATCCACAGCGCTGAACAGAGCGTCCGCGCCCGTGTATGGTTCCGAAGCCGCACTCCAATGACGATTGAGAATGTAGCGGTTGGAGGCGGAAACGATGTGTTGAACGTAAGAAGCCATATTTCCCGTCCTCAAGAACTCATTTTTCACTGCATTTTATTTTGTGCGAATAGCACAACTCCATTCTAGTATCAAATGTCACAAAAATTGCATGAAGTTTCTGGTAAACGTTTTCAGATTTTTGGAGAACGGTTGGAGGAAGGTTGTGACGCAAGGCGATTTGGCTGGTTGAGGTTCTGGCTTTTCGCACTGGCAGCGCACAAGCCTCGGACTGGAGGAGTCCGATCCCCAAGCGTAGAAGCTGTGTGGGCAGTACAGAAAAACCTGAACAAAAACAGGGCGACCGTCGCTGGCCGCCCTGCTTTGCTGTCTGATTCAGGTTGTTGCTTCGCTTATGCCTTGAGCCGATCCAGGTACACCTTGCGGAACTTCGCCACCTTCGGCGCGATCACCACCTGGCAGTAGGGCTGGAAGGGATTGTTGGCGTAGTATTCCTGGTGATAGTCCTCGGCGATGTAGAACTTATCCAGCGGCGTGACCTCGGTCACAATCGGATTCGGCCAGACCTGCGCGGCGGTCATCTCCGCGATGATCTTCTCCGCCGCCGCCTGCTGTTCGGGCGTGTGATAGAAGATGGCGGAGCGGTACTGCGGCCCGACATCGTTCCCCTGGCGGTTGAGCGTCGTCGGGTCGTGGATGGTGAAGAACACGCGCAGGATGTCCTCGAAGGAGACGACCGCCGGGTCATACGTCACCTGCACCACTTCGGCGTGTCCGGTGCGCCCGGTCGTGACGGCCTTGTAACCGGGGTTGGCGACATGCCCGCCCGCATAGCCCGACTCGACCGACACCACGCCCTTGAGTTCATCGTACACCGCTTCCAGGCACCAGAAGCAGCCGCCGCCCAGCGTGGCGACTTCCAGATTGCGTTGATTGTGTGTCATGTTGGGGAACCTTTCGTGAGGTTGTTTGGACTGCATACTCACTATTATGGTCGCAAACCTTGCAGCAGTCTTACTTCTTTATAAGAAGTGTGTTTGAACCCGTCCCGGCGTGCTGCCCTTGACCCCCTGCCCGCGCCCCCCTATGATAGCCCGCGCTATGACACCCTTCACCCCTCCCCCCAACTGGTTCATCTCCACCCTGGCCGCGTTTCCATCCATTTTGTGGATGCTGATTGGGCTTGGCCTGCCCTGGGCGCTGGTGATTCTGCCGCGTAGGGACTGGCGCGACTGGCCTGCGGTAGCCTGTCTGTCGCTGGCCTTTGGCCCCGCGCTGATGACGGCGTGGATGTTCGTCCTCGGCACGCTCGGCATGAACGATCTGCCGCTGGCAGCGGGCGATCCGAACCCAATGCAGACCAGCCTCCCGCAGCTTGTCGGCGGACGCACAATGCTTACACCGCAGAATATTCTGCTTGGCTCGGTTGTGATCGCGCTGCTGGGGATTGGGCTGGCGGCGAGAAAATTCACCCGCACTCGTAGGGGCGAGTCACGCCTCGCCCCTGCAACCGACAAAACCCGCCCCCTCGCGCCCGACGAAGTGTTCCTGATCGCGCTGATCGTGCTCGCCGTTGTCGTGCGCTGGATCACGACCTCATTTCTGCCTTTTGGTGAATGGGACGAACTGTGGGTGTATGGCTATCAGGGACGCATCTACACGCTGCTGGGCTTCATCCCGCGCGACATTGGCTATTATCCGCAGTTCCTCCCGCTGCAATATGCCTACACGCAGATCATGACGGGCGGCCTGGGCGAAGCGGCCATCAACGATTTCACTGCCCGCGCCGTGATTCCCTTTTTGCAGGTCGGCAGCATCCTCGCGGCCTATCTGCTCGGCACAAAGCTGGTCAACCGCCGCGCCGGACTCATTACCGCCGGGCTGTGGGCGCTCTATCCCGACTTCGGCTACTGGACTCGTGTGGGCGATCTGGAAATCCCGATGGCGTTCACGTTCACTGCTTCTGCTGCCTTTTTCCTGCGGGCGTGGGTCGAGGCCGGGCAGGAGAAGATGGATGAACCACCAACAAAGCTCTCACCCCAAACCCCTCTCCCAAAGGAGAGTGCCTCTTTACAGAGGGGCTTAAGAACGAGACTCTCCCCCTTCTCCCTCAGGGAGAAGGGGGGTGGGGGGTTGAGGGCGAACAACCACCGCCGCAGCGCCCTGATCGCGGGGCTGCTGTTCGGCGTTGCCATGTGGACGAAACCGACCGCAGGTGCATTTGTGTGGGGCGTCGTCCTGCTGCTGGCGGTTGATCTGGCGCGGAGTGTCGCTGTCCAGCGTTCCCGCACAGGGTTGAAAAACATCCTCGTCTCATGGCTCCCCCGCTTCGAGGTCGCCGCGCTCACAGGCCTGGCCTGCATCCCACTGGGAGCGCTGTGGTACATCCGCAACATCCTGCTCGGCCATGACGCGCTGGTCTTCCCGCCATCGATCTGGCTCACCCGCGCCATGCGCAGCGGAGTCGAATTCGGCTGGCCGCTGCTGGCGCTGGGGGTGCTGGTGGTCGCACTGGTGGTTACATGGCGACAAAAACATTCTGAACCGCCAGGACACGAGGGTTCCCGCCAGTGGCTAAAGCCAACTGGCTACCAAAAAGCCAAGCCCACTGAAGGGGCTAAAAGCAATGGAGTACGCTGGCAACCAGCGCCTTTAGTGCGCTTGGCAGTTAGGCAGCCGGACGTTTCAACGTCTGGCAGCATCCTTTACCCGTTACTCCCCGGCCTGCTGCTCATCGCCCTCGCCCTCGCACCGACCATCCTCCAGCCGCGCCGCATCGCCCTGCTGGAATGGATAGCGCTGCTGACGGGTGTGCTGCTCACCGCCTTCGCACTGTGGCAGATCGCCCGCGCCCGCCTGACCGATACAGGCAGGTGTGATGCCGCTGTGGTGGGATGGGCGCTGCTGCTGGCGCTGCCCTATTTCGTGACCTGGTTCTATTCCTACAGCTATCACTACCGTCTTTCCTTCGCCATCGTCCCGCTGCTGATCCTGCCGACGGCGGTGATGCTGGCACGGTGGCTGCCTGCACAGCGCATCTTGTCCTGGAAAGCGCCGCTGCGGGTGGTCTATCTGGTGCTGATCGCCGCCCTCGCACTGCCGAGCATCCTGATCGCCAACTATGATTACGGCCTCGGCTGGAATTATCTGCCGAAGGTGCGCACCGCCCCCTGGTCTGCGCTGACGGGCGGCTCCTGGACGCTGTGGGCATGGTCGGTCAACAACAACACGCAGCCCGTCGTGTTCGCGCCGGGACACCAACGCCTGCCCTTCATCTACCCGACCTGGGACATCCGCATCACCGGGACCCCGCGCACACTCGATGCGCTTTCCGGCGTGACGCATTTCGTGGACAGCCTGGAAGCGCGTGAGGTCTATGCCGCCTCCGGCGAGAGCGCCCCGTTCCAGAATCAACTATGGGGCAGCCTGCACCGCGAGAACGTCGCCACACTGCTCACGCATTACTACGACAGCGCCTTCATGTACGACACCTACGCCCTGCATCCCGAACAGCGCTTTGTCGAGCCGGTGGTCGAGGTGCGCCCCTCCAGCGACATCATCTTCGGCGCTGGTAACAGCGCAGACGCTTTCGCCCGCTATGTCGGTCACACGGTCAACACGCGCCTTTTGCGGACGGATGGCGACCTGGAGCTGACGCTGGTGTGGCAGGGGCTTGATGCCGCGCCGCAGGACTACAGCCTGTATGTGCATCTGATCTCCGCCGAGACAGGTGAATTTATGGATGTGGCGTGGGATGGCCCGGTGGCACAGTGGAACATCGGCTACTATTCGACGCTGTTCTGGGAGCGCGGCGAATACATCATCGACCGCCGCGTGCTGCGCCTGCCCGCCGACCGCCCCATTCCGCCCGGTGCATATCAGATTCGCGTCGGCTTCTATCACATCCCCGACGGCATACGCGCCCCGGTCTTCGCGGATGGTGCTCCCGCTGGCGACGGCCTCCTGCTGGAAACCACCTTCAACGTGGAGGACTAATGGACAAAACATTTCAAAAACGCCTGATGATTCCGTAGGGGCGAGGCATGCCTCGCCCTTACACCCGGCGGATTTGTTTGCGTTTCTCCATAACGCCATCAGGAACGCCATCAGGCCGCATGTCCTCCCTCCAATTCTCATGTTGCTAATATCCTCGCTACTTTCGACTCACAACTCGGTACTTTTTCAGAACATATATTCTAATTTCCCCGAATATGTTATAACTGGAACAGATGTGCTTTTGAGGGGAAAAGAACGATGAAGATGAAAGAGATTATTCCGGGTCTGGTTTATGTCCCGCGCTATCTGTCAGCAGAGGAAGAACAGCGCCTCACTACCACCATCGACGGGCTGCCCTGGATCACCGACCTGAGGCGGCGGGTGCAGCACTATGGCTACCGCTATGACTACCGGGCGCGGGCAATTGACCCCACCATGCACCTGGGCGCGCTGCCGGAGTGGGCGGCGGCGCTGGCGGAACGGCTGCATCAGGACGGGTGCATCGGCTGTGTGCCGGATCAACTGATCGTGAACGAGTACGAACCGGGGCAGGGCATCGCGCCGCATGTCGATTGCATCCCCTGCTTCGGCGATACGATCCTCTCGCTTAGCCTGGGTTCGGCGTGTGTGATGACGTTCGAGCATATCCGGCAGGGCTGGCAGATGACGCAGCTTTTAGAGGCGGGCAGCCTGCTCGTCATGCGGGGCGAGGCGCGGTACGAATGGAAGCACGGCATCCCTGCCCGCAAGACCGATGACCACAACGGGCAGCGGCTGGCACGGGCGCGGCGGCTGTCGCTCACCTTCCGCAAAGTCGTGGCGCAGGAAGTACAGAACAGCGAAGCGATGGAATAGGAAAACACAAAAAAGGCTGGCGGCAGCTTTCAACAGGATTAAATACGCTGGGCTGATACGACACGTTTGCGTTGGGTTGCACAGGCGAGTCGCACCTACCCGATTGTCGGCTGGACACAAGAGGCATTTTGAATTCAAATCTCTGTGTCCTCTGCGTCTCTGTGGTTCAATGTTTTTCCACCCACCACCCCTGCTGCGACTCTGGGTTAGAATGGGGAGCGCGAACGACACTGATCGAAAATGGATGTGTAAGATGACCGACTCTCGATTTCTTTCCAACCCCTCGCCGGAGCAGATGCCGCGCACAGCCGACGTGATCGTGATCGGCGGTGGGCCTACCGGGGCGGCGGCGCTGTGGGCGATTGAACGCGCTGCCCCCGGCACGAAAACTGTACTGATCGAAAAAGGCCCGGCGCTGGCTTCCGGCGCATCGCTGGCCTCGCTGGAAAACTTCCGCACCTGCTGGAACGCCCCCTGCCTGCACCGCATGATGCTGCGCAGCATTCACGTGTTCAAGAACGCCGATGAATTTCTGGGTGAAGGCGGCGCATTGGGCATCAAGCAGCAGGGCTATCTGTTCCTCGCGGTCAATGAACGGCAGGCCGCCGGGCTGAAAGGCGATGTCGAGCATCTCAACCGGCACGGGCTGGAACACATCGAATATCTCGACCACGACGAACTGCGCCGCCGCTATCCCTGGCTCGGTGAGCGGATGATCGCCGCCAAGTACGATCCGATGGCGGGCTGGCTGGATTCCAACGCGCTCACCTATCGGCTGGCGGCCAGCGCTCGTCATGCGCGGATTCTGCTCGATGTGCAGGGGACAAAGGTTCGCCTGGAAGGTGGGCTGGTCAAAGGCGTCTCGACGGCCAACGGTGACATTGATGCGCCCATCGTCGTGATCGCGGCGGGGGCTGGTTCCCGCGCCCTCGGACGCAGCGCCGGGATCGACATCCCGATTGTCTCTCGCCCGCGCCAGAGCTTCACCACGTCCTATCGTCACGCCAGCTATCCGGCTGATGGCCCCTGCCTCATCAGTGCTGCGCCACATCCCCATGTCCGTCCCGAAGCAGGCGAAGGCGCGGTCTTTGGCTGGGAATATCACTGGCTGACCCGGCTTGAGGGTCAGATGCGCAAGGTAGACGCGCTGCAAACGCCCGACCACTCCGCCGACCACTACAAAGACCCGCGCTTTCCCTCGCTCACGCTGGCGCTGCTGGCACGGCAGTTTGGGCATCAGCCGGGCGAAGGCTTCGCCGATCCGCGCTACCTGCGGGGGCTGTGGCATCGCGCAGGCTATTACGTCTATCGCGACAATGCCTATGTCACGCTGCCAGATGGCACCCGCCAGCGCTACGACAGCCAGCGTGCCATCATCGACCGCTGGCCCGACATCGACGGCCTTTTCCTCTCGGTGGCGCATGTGGGGCATGGCATTATGTCCGCGCCTGCCGCCGGGGAGATTCTGGCCGCGCGAGTGCTAAATCAGCCGCTTCCCGACCCAACCTTCGCGGATTTCGGCCTGGATGTACCGTTTGTGGAATATGACGAGGGGGGACTTTCCGAAAGCGGCTGGGACGAAGCGCTGGCGGTGTGAAAACCCCTCCCCTGCTTCGCTTCCCCTCCCCAAAGCTTTGGGGAGGGGATTGAGGGGTGGGGTCTATTCCGGCTTGCCCGCTGCGACGATCAACGAGCCGATCACCAGCACCACCACGCACAGCACCAGCGCCCCGCCGCAGATCAGCAGGGCGCTGCGGCTGTCACTGCGAAACAGCGCACTCGCGCTCAACCCCGCCGCCACCGTGACGATAAACAGGATAATCAGCGCGATCTGCCGGGCAGGTGGACGATTGGACGACGCATTCGGACTCTGCTGCACCATCAGCCTTAGCCCCGGCGGGTGTTCACATTATGCAGCGTGACCGTCCCGCCCAGCGGCCATGGAATCTCCCGTTTCGTCACGCCGATAATTTCCAGGTCGCCGGGGTCGCCTTCGGTGGTAATATGCTTTTGCAGTGTCATCCCCAACGGCTGTGAGACGATCAGCGCCAGAATCATCATCGTCATCGTCCACGAGAGGCGGTCGGGCGTGACCGGCCTGCTGCGGCTGCCCATACCGATCAGCGCCACAAACGTGGTCAGCGCACCCGCCGTGACCAGATTCGTCCCGCAGTTGGGATGCAGCGCCAGGTTGCTCTCGCCGCTGTTGAGCCGCCGCAGCGCATCATCCGCCGCCTTTTCGACCTGGTCGGTCGCCACGTTACCGATCAGCACAAAGCCACCGTCGGAGCTGCGGCCAGCCATGCGCAGGTTGCGGTTGGCGCGGCTGAGCATATGAATCGTCGCGTGTTCGAGGGCGTGGTTGCGCCGGACGCGGCGAATAATGGGAAAATACAGGATAGGCCGTGCAGCCTTTGCGATACGTTCAATCATAGGAATTGTTCATCAGGAACCGTTACACTTACCGAGACTCGCCAGCATATCAGCCTTTAGCACCAAATGCAACCGCGTTACAATCGACCCAGGCTGGGTCAGAAAAACAAGGATTTGACGCAAAGAGAAGGGCAATAAAGAAAAGCGACGCAAAGGCACAGCGCACATTTGCGAGAACGCGAAGATACGCAACGAGAATGGGCACAAAAGGCGACGCAAAGGATGGCAAAGCGTGGTTGAAATACCTGTGTGTAAATTGCAGGGAGACGGACATAACCGTGCCCTCTAACGACAAGCTGTGACTTTTTTCACGCAAACGGATGAACCTGGCAAAATCCCCTCCCTCTTTTTCTTTGCGAACCTTTGCATCTGACGCATATCATGCGCTGCGCCTCTGCGTCGCTTTTCGCTGTTCCCGTTTGCGTCAAATCTTTTTTCTTTCCCTTGCACTCGCCCTGTCCATGACCGCCGCCATCCTCCTTGCGCCGCGCGGTGACACGCTGGCCTATGCCTCGCTGCGGCAGGGCAACGCCGATATTTATCTCATGGATGTCTGGCATCGGCTGGAACTGCGGCTGATCGCCTCCACCGCGCACGACGAATCCCCCGCCTGGTCGCCGGATGGCAGCATTATCGCCTTTGTCTCTGACCGGGACGGCGACAGCGACCTCTACCTGGCAGATCGCTTTGGCCGGGACATCCGCCGCCTGACCAATGCCCCCGGCGCGGATTTCTCGCCCGCGTGGTCACCCGATTCCGAATCCATCGCATTTGTCTCCGGGCGCGACGGTGATATGGAAATCGTGGTGCTGACGCTGGCGACGGGCGAAGTCCGCCAACTGACGCACAACCTCACCAACGATTATGCGCCCGCCTGGCGTGAATCCCCCGAAGGCCTGTCGGTTGTTTATACCTCGGCGCTGGATGGTAACACCGATATTTTTGTGTTTGATCTGACCGCCGGAACACGCGGCGATTTCGGCAACGCGGTCAACCTGCCCTTTACGCCGTCGTGGTCGGTGCAAGGCCATCTGACCTACACCGCGAATCGTGGCGACCGGGCACGTGTCTTCGTGCAGGAAGGCGCAGGCATGCCCGAACGAGCGCTGACGCCACGAGAGATGAACGTCAATAATCCGGTCTGGTCGCCGGATGGCCGCTGGATTGCGTTCGAGTCCAGCCATGTGGACAGCCGCGAACTGTACCTGATTCACCCCGGCAGCGGCCATCTGCGCCGTCTGACACGCAACCCCTTCCCCGATTACGGCGCACAGTGGCGGCCAAAGTCGTCACGCAGGTGATGCACCCTTGCACTGCTGCTGGAGGCATGGGGACAACGCGGTACAGGCGATGCACCGCGCCGACTGCTTTCAGGATGATGGGCACTCTGCAATACAAATGCCCAGAGAGGGAGTGTTGAACATCAAGGAGATATACGGGCGTAGCGCACTACGCCCCTACCACTTATGTCCTCAGAATTCACTACGCTGACCCGACCCCGAGACGCTCACGAACCGTTGGGCGTGAGTGGCGGTGCGGCAAGCACCCTGGGGACATACTCCAGCAGTTGAATTCTGCCGTCGAAGGTTCGGCTGGCAACCATGTCGAGGGCGACATCGGGATACCCGTCATAGATACGCTCGTAACCCGTGCTCCCGGTAATCACAGGGAAGACGACCACCCGGAAGCGGTCTACCAGCCCTGCCTTAAGGAGAGACCGACACAGGCTGATGCTGCCGAGGGTACGCATCGGGCGGCTGCCTTCCTGCTTCATCTGCCCCACCGCTTCGATTGCGTCCTCGCTGACCAGCCGGGTATTCGGCCAAGCCAGCGGCGGCTGCAACGTCGAGGAGAACACGACTTTAGAAGCCCTGGCAAGCTCATCGAGTGAATCCTCTTCGTCGGGATGGCCGGCTTGTATGGTGGACATGACACGATAGGTATTGGCTCCCATCAGGATGGTAAAGTCGCGGTCAGGATGCTCCGCCAGCCAGCCAAGATATTCCGGGCCTTGAAGCCCCCAATAGCCAGGCCACCCTTCGGCGGCCCCGTAACCATCCAGTGACGTGATAAAATCCACAACCAGTTCCGGCATGAAAATCGTTCCTTTCACCTGCTCAATCTTTAGCCGCGCCGCGTCAGATTCGACTCATAGCCACCGCCGCCGGGATAGACCCATGCGCCGCGCATCTCGGTGCCATCGGCGTTGAGCGTACCGCGTTCTCGGACATGCGTTTTTCCTTCTGTTTATCGGATTACACGATAGTAAAGATGCGTCGCGCCGACCGCTTCCAGCACGCGCGTCTGTTCCAGCCGGAGCGGTGCGCTGCCGACGTTGTCCAGCAGGCGTTTGCCCGCGCCGATCAGTATTGGAATCAGATGTATCTGAATTTCATCGACCAGTCCCGCCTGAAGGAACTGCTGCGCCGTGCTGACACCGCCGCCGATCACCACCTTGCGTTCGCCTGCGGCGGCGGCAGCCTGTCGCAGAACGCTGTCGATGCCGTCCGTGACAAAGAGAAAAGGCGGCGATGTTTCCACCGGAGCGGCGGGCGGGTGATGGGTGACGATGAAGTGCGGCACCCTGTAGGGGGTATCCGCCACACCACCGAAATCCGCCGCCATGCTGTAGGTGGTCTTACCCATGATGAGCGCCCCCGCTGTGTCGATGGACTCCTGCACAACGAAGCGGTTCACGTCCTTATCGCCGGTGGAAGGCGCGAAGAACCAGTCATTCAGCCCGTGATCTTCCCCGTTCGGGCCACAGGCGAAGCCATCCAGCGACATCGCCATATCCAGCAGAACCGTTGCCATAAACTCTCTCCTGATTTGAAAGACAGAAAGATTTAGCGCAGACTGGCGGCCAGCTTATCCAGCGACTCGTTCCAGCCCTGCTCGGCCATTTCCGCGTCGTTGCCAACCGGGAAATCGCGGTGGGTCAGGGTCATTTTCGTCCTGTCGCCCTGTGCTTCAAACGTAATCGTGACAAGCTGCTGCAAGGGGAAATCTTCACTCATGCCGTAGTAGGTGGCGGGGACGATGTTGCCTTCGCGGTCGGAGAAGCTGTCGGTATAGACGAGGCGCTGCTGCGGCACAATTTCCTGATAGGTGCCGGTACTCCAGAACTGCTGGCCTTCCGGCGACTCCATACAGAAAAGGTACTTGCCGCCCACACGCAGATCGACCGTACAGGCAGGCGAGGTAAAATCCTTCGGCCCCCACCAGCGCATGATGTGTTCCGGTTCCGTCCAAGCCTTCCATACCAGTTCCGGCGGTGCGTCAAACATCCGCTCGATGGTCAGGTCTTTGGTCTGGCTGCTTCCGGCGCGATCAGGACTCATCAGATTTCTCCTCGTTTTTCAGCTCACGCAGATAATCATCCAATCGGTCGAAGCGCTGCCCCCAGAGTTCCCGGTACTGCTCCACCCAATCAGCCACCTCCCGAAGTGTCTCTGGCCGGAGCTGGCAGGGACGCCACTGGGCATCGCGCCCGCGCGTGATGAGCCTCGCGTTTTCCAGCACCTTAAGATGCTTGGAGATAGCGGGCAGGGATATGTCGAACGGGGCGGCCAGTTCATTCACGGTGGCCTGTCCCTCTCGCAACCGGGCGAGAATGGCCCGGCGCGTCGGGTCGGCCAGGGCAGCAAACAGGATGCTCAGGGTGTCTTCTTCAGTCACGATGTTATTAAGCCGACTGGTTAATTAACCTGTGAGTAAAATACAACAGAACGCATATTCTGTCAAGTACCGATTGGATCATTTGTTCGCACGAGAGAACCGAATGCAGGGAGCGGCTCTACAACGCACTCCCTTGAATTTGATCTGGCCGGAAGGAAGCAGACGCGCTTGCCTCAGTCCCGCTTGACGAGCTTAAAGAAGCGGCTTTCTTCCCCGCCTGCCGTTTTCTCCTGATACAGGAACGCCAGTTCAGACTCCTCGAATTTCTCGAAGAAGTCTTCCCAGGAAATTTCTTCCAGCGAATCCTCGCCGCTGTAGCCGGGGAAGTTGATGCGCAGCACACCCGGTTCGCCGTCTTTGGCCGTGCGCCTGACGGTCGAGGGTGTTCCGCCCCGCGCTTCCGTCCATTTGCGAATCTCGTCGTGATCGGTGGTGGTTTTGCTCTCGCCTGCCATTGCTTGTCCTCCATTCTCATGCGCCCGTTGGACGCGCTTCTTTCCAGCAGCGGGACTGTAAGAGAGACAGGGTGTGGTGGAAGATGGGTTATGTGCGAGGGGGAGGGATGATGCCAGTCCCGTCCTCTACAGTAGGGATAAGGCGGCGTTATGTCAAGAAACGCGAGATGAACGTTTGAAGTTCAGACGGAGTCATCCCGCGTGAAATCCGGCTCCATGCCGAAGGCGCGTTCAAAGGCCTGGAAGCGATCTTCGTAAAAGTAATAGGTGAGCCGGACGACCGCGCCGCCATCTTCGTTCAGCCAGTGGCCGCTGAGGTTGAAACCGAGCCTGAGCTTGGCGATCAGAACGGCGCGGTTGGTGGGGTGGTGATAGCTGGTGACGCGCTCATAGCCCAGCGTTTTAAGGTAATCCAGCAGCCGCCGGGTGAATGCAGTGTAAATCCCCCAGCGGCGGTAATCCGGCAGAAGGCCGCTGTTGTTCATGCGGAAGGTGATCGGGTCATCCATGTGGCCCATCGACCAGCCGATGGGTGTATCGTCGTCGTAAAAGACGAAGCGCTCATGATGGGCTTTGCGGAACAGCTTCGTCAGCCGGGCGACCTTCGCGCGGCGTTCCGGCGGGAGTTGATAGCGCGGGAGGCTGTTCCAGTGCGGGAAGACCTGATCGAACAACGCTTTCCGAATGGGTGCATACGTCTCATAATCGACCGGGCGGGCGACCACGCTCCCCGGCAGCTCGACCGGGAAATAGGCCGCCCGCTGCTGCTCGAACATCTGCCCGCCTCAATCGTCCAGCATCCGTCAGCATCATCCAGCCGATGCCCAGAACAGGAAGCCCAGCACGACCAGTTCTTCGCTGAGCGCCTGGATGGTATTTTCCTCTTTCGGCCCGAAGACGACGACTGTGCCGGGACCACAGTCGCGCTGTTCGCCGTCCTCGCTGACGAACGTGCCCGTGCCGCTCAGCACGACGAAATAACGCGGCAGAAATGGGGCATGGGTTTCGTCCATCTCCTGCCCCGGCTTGAGGGTATAGCGGACGATCTTGCCCATCTGGTCACTGTTTAACTGCTGGGCGTAAGGGCCTTCCTCGCCAAAAACCAGATTGTCGTGTGCGTTGACCACTCGCATCGTGTTCGCTCCTTTGAGGTGGATGGCATTCGCGTTCTGAGAGGGTGTCATCACGCTGCGCGTGACAATACCGCATTTTGCCCGATTGCAAATTTACACACATTTAACATTCCAGCAGCAGTTTGGTAATTGTTGCGCCCGATGATAAGGTCATCACCGTGAAATGTTCCTCGCCAACAGGAACAGACCAGGGAGAACGATCCTGTTTTGACCAGTCCTGCACTTCCGCCGCCGTCATGTACGACGCTCCCTACGTCGGACGGTTGGCGACACCTGTTTTGGTTCCTGCATAGCAGGCTGCACCGCAGGCTGCATGGCTGGCAGCTCACAGCGTGAGCGCCCTTTCTTGAGGGTCGTTCTCCATCTCCCCAAGAACCGCCCCCTCCCCGCTTCCGATCAGGGGCGGTCACGGTCATGTATTCCCGGTCAGCCCCCTGACCGGGGATTTTTTTGTTAATGTTTACTACAATGACTATCTAAAATTGTCTACCTGTAGGGGCGCAGTGCGCTGCGCCCGTACCAACGTAAGCCATCATTCTCATCTTGTCAGTGTACTACGCCCGTTTCAGTTCCTCGGCCATCGCCCTGCGCTTGGGGTAGCGCTTCAGCAGCGTCTCCCTGATCTGCTCGGCGCGTTCGTCCTCCCCATAGCGGCGCAGGTCATTGATGAGCAAAGCCCACTCCCGATACTGATCGCGGCTCGTGGCGCGATCCATTTCTTCATAGATGGTGCGCTCATACAGCGCGGCGATTTCATCCGGGAACTGCTCGAAGAAATCCTGCTCATACTTCTTTACCAGCCGGACGTTGCGCGGCTGCGCCAGCTTCAGCAGGTCGTTCCAGCGGCCATTGCGGTAGTACAGTTCGGCAATGGTGGAATCGATGAGGTAAGGATTGGGGTGTTTGCGAATTTTGCCAATCAATCCATCGACATAGGTGCGCCACTCCCCCGGCGATACGAGTTTTTTCAGGCGATCATACTGCGCGAAGTCCAGCGTCTCCAGGAACAGTTCTTCGGCCAGTGTTCGCAGGGCGCTGTTGTCGCCCGTCCGTTCGGCGATCTCCGCCAGGAGTTTGCGGTAATCGTTGACAAGCCCGGCATAGATCGTATTCTGCACCTTCCGCAGCCCATCCAGCGCCAGTTCAGACGCCCTCGCAAAGTTGCCCGCCTCCATCGCCCGCTTAATCCGTTCCTTGCGAATTCCGTCAAGATGCACATGCTGATCGAGAATTACGTCAATGACTTCCGGCGGTTCGCCCAGCCTTTCCAGCACCTCGATTTTCAGGCGGAGCGCACCCTCGGCTTTAAAATCATTAAAACCGCCTGTGTACTGGATGATGGGGTCAAGCACCTTGAACAGCCGATCACGCTGTTCGGGTGTTTCTACCAGCACGGCGGCCACATCGGTCAGGTCGAGATCGGTGTGAAAGTCTTCAGCTTCCGTTTCCAGCTGCTCGATGAGGGTGGCGAACAGCACGGTTTTGTGTTCCGGGGGCAGCGCGGGCGCATGGTCATGCAGCAGCCACAGGGCGCGTTCCATGCAGCCGCTCAACTCCCCGTCGGAGTCATGCGCGCCCGCTGTCGCCTGGGGCAGGGTGTCGATCACGGCCATAACGATGGGCAGCGCTTTCGTCATCTGCCCCTGCTCGATCATCCCTTCGGCATCATCCAGCAGGTGGTCGATCTGCGCGGCGGCGCGGCGGGCACCCATATAACCCAGATAGCCGCGATCTGATTCCTTTTTGATCGCGCTCTTAATCAGGCTGGCGTAAATGTGTGCATCAGGCGCTTCCGTGCTGTATTTGAGCACAAGCTGCGCGGCGAGTTCCTTATCCTTTTTAAGCTGCCCTTCCACGATTTCGACTAACTGTTCACGGGTGAGCTTCGGCAGCAGGTCTTTGGCCGACTGCGCGGGTGAGGTTTTGGGCGGCTGTTTATCGCCCTTTGTGCCTTTGCGCTGCGCCTGGATGGCATACAGCACGGCGGCGACATGCTTGCAGGTCGGCCCCCAGTCATAGGGACAGTCGCACTCCGTCTCCACGTCCTTCGGTCTGGTCGCATCGATCACGACCTCGTAGGTGTCGCTGCCGATGACGGTCGCCGTCCAGACCGAGCCGTCCTCGTCCAGGCTCGTCACCTGACCGCCTTTGAAATACTGCCGTCCTTTTTGCAGGATGCTTTTGTCCAGCGTTTGCTCGAAGTTTTCCAGAGTGAGCATGGCTTTTGACCCGGTAACGTTCACAAGAGAGCGTCACAGCATAACAAAAACCGCGCTCCCCTTTCAAGCCTGGGCAGCGCGGCGGTAGTGCAAACGGACGTATGCGCTACTTCGTCGCGGCGGACTGCCCTAATGCCTCGCGCACGGCGGGGATGACCTCGCTGGCGAACTGCTGAAACTGGGTCGCCTCGCTGCCGCCGACCGGCCAGAAGATAAACGTGTCCTGCCGATAGTCGCGGTACAGCCGCACCAGCCAATCCACCCATTCCTGCACACCGCCGATAATCAACCCCTGCCGCTTCGGGATCATCCGTGCTTCGGTCAGTGCCCCGGCCAGATTGTATGCGCGGCGGACTTCGCTCGGATCGCGCCCGGCCTCGGCAGCGCCTTCATCCAGCAGGCGGTTGACCTCGTGCAGATCATCGGGCGGCACATACGTCATCGACAGAATCACGCCGTCCGTCTCGCGCCCGGTCAGCCGCAGCCCACGCGGCCCCTGCGACCCTGTCCAGAGGCGCGGGTAGCTGTCGAGCACCGGGCCAAACTGCGCATTCCTGATCTGGTGCGCTTTACCCTCGAAGCTGAACGGCTGTCCCTGGCTCTGCCACAGCCCCTTGATGATTTTGATGGTTTCCTCAAAGGCCTGATGCCGTTCGCCCGGCGTGCCGAATTCGCCGCCAAAGGCTTCGATGCCGCCCTGAAATGCGCCCGCGCCCAGCCCCAGCTCAACGCGCCCGTTGGTCATCACGTGCAGCGTGGCGGCCTGCTTGGCGATCATGGCCGGGAGGCGCAGTGGGGTGGTCAGCACATTAGTGCCGACGCGGATATTCTCGGTGGTCATCGCCAGCCCGCTCAGCAGCGTCCATGTTTCGAGAAAATTCGGGTTGTAGGCGTGATCCTGAATTGTCAGCAGTTCAAAGCCGGCCTCGTCTGCCACCTTTGCCAGCCGGAACAGGTCGTTGATTTTGGTGGCAGTGGGGTCAAGGCTGATGCCGAACTGAATGGGAGGTTGTGCGCTCATGATGTCGTCCTTCTGAAACGGACTATCGTCCACTTAAGATTAAGACGAGCACCGCTGATGACTTCTTACCGGACTTTATCCATTCTTATTCATAAGAGATCAAAAGAGTCCATACCGCTGCGCCACACGTTAAAACGTGCGGCTCCAAACCGCCGCCCATTCATGGGACGCACACTAAAGGTGCTGATTATGAATCTTAGTGGAGCTTTTCAGCCCCTTCAGTGGGCTTGTCTTTTCGGTACAACTTATTTCAAAAATGGTCGTTGTACGGGCGACGCGCGCGTCGCCCCTACCGCAAATGTGAATTTTGAAATAGTTTCTAGCCAGTCGGCTTTAGCCACTGGCGTGAAACATAAACTGTAATTGGATAAGGTCGAGCTTCTCACTGGACTGGATTTTGTGGGGGATCACTAAAAATCTACAATTATTCTTGCGTCGAACTGCCGCATGACACAGGTCATTGAAACAACTTATGATGAGGCGGTAACGATGCAGAAAGGTTCATTATGGAAACAAAGGCATCTGTGATTACGGTAAGGCACACCGATCCCCATGAGGCGATCTGCGCAGAACTGATCGCTGAACTGTCGGCGGAACTCGGTGCGCTGTATAACACGGACGGTTCCGGTGCGTTCAAGCCCGACGATGTGACGGTGCCACGTGCAACGTTTGTCGTCGCATGGCTCGATGGCGCGGCGGTCGGCTGTGGAGCGCTGCGCCCGATGAAGGATGAGGCTATCGGCGAGATCAAGCGGATGTATGTGCGGCCTTCGGTGCGCGGCAAGGGCGTCTCCCGTTACATCCTTACGGCACTGGAAGCCTTCGGGCGTTCAGCAGGGTATCAAGCCTTATGCCTGGAAACGGGAGTCTATCAGCGCGAGGCGGTTGGGCTGTATGAATCGTCGGGCTATGCGCCAATGGACTGTTACGGGCAGTACAGCACCGACCCAATCAGCCTGTGCTATCAGAAGCGTCTGGATTGATGTTTCGAGTTAACCTCGTAGGGGCGACGCGCCACGTTGCCCTTACAAAACGTTTTTTAGGTTCAAGACGATTGCAGCCCCATCGTGTCTTCGCGCCAGCGACTCACGGCCTGTCGTGCCTGTTCGCGCTGAGCATCGCTGAGGCTGCGCGGATTGGGGAGCGCCGCATCGTCATAGCCCGTCTCCTGCTCGATTTGCAGGGCGATGCCCTTCTGCTGATAGGCAGTTGTGTAGGCACGATGGGGATTGACGACGACGACTTCCTCACGCAGCGGCACGGCGAAGGGCGCGAGAGCTTGTCCCCAATCATTGACGATGACGTAAGGCACATCACCTGCCACAAAAACGGCGATATGGTAATGATGGCGCAGTGTCAGTGTGTGCTCCAACATCCGGTTGATCGAGCGCGTCAGATCAATCTCAACCACATGCACCCCGCGTTCCAGAAACAGGCGGCCGCGTTCTGCCTGATAGCGCGTCAGGTCGTCCCGGTGTGATTTGTTGCGCGGCGAAATCACCTCGATCACGGTGACGAGCGTCCCGCTGCCGATCTCGCGGATGTAGATCGCTTCCTGCTCCGGGTCGGTTTCTTCGATGGCAACACCCGGCTGCACCGCTGCTTGGGCTGCTGCCATCGTGTAATTCAGCTTATGGGATGACTGCTCGCCCTCCACACGCATTACCGAAATGTCCGGCTTGCGTCCTTCCGCAATCTGCAAACTGGCTTCTGCCGTCGCAAAGTAACCCAGCGCTGCCAGTTCGGGCAAAAGCTGTGCCATCAGATCGCCGATCATGCCGCCGTGAATCTGCTGGAAATAGCGTGCCTGCTCCGCCCAGGGATCCATCAGACCGTCGAACGGCCCGGCCAGCAGTCGCGCAATATAAGCCTGTCGATCTGAACCCATCCCGCCCATGCTCCCTGTGAGTCAGCAGCATTGTAGCATGGGCGGCACGGTTCGCGCTCAGGCTTACAGCCGCAAAAATCCATCATAAAGCGGCTGCAACGGCTGGCTGCTGCTGCCCACCAGCCCATAGCCGTTGTGCATGGTCATCGCCCAGGCATACCAGATCATCGACGCCACCTGCCCCGGATACTTGGCTTTCAGATGGCGCACAAAGCTGGACGCATAATCCAGCACCTCACCGCTGAAATCCTGCATCCGGTCGAGGATGCCCCACTCGGTAATCCAGATCGGGCGACCGGGCAGAATCGGCAGATAGGCCTGCATCTCCTCGTCGATATGGCCGAAGGGCGCATACTTTTCGCCCAGCCGCGTCCCCCGTCCATACGGATGGAAGGCCAGCCCATCAGGGCGGATTCCGTCCGGCATGGCCTTGAGCGTCATCCGGGCATAATTACCACCTGCCTGTGGGCCGCCGGTGTGTCCGCCGCTGATAATGGGCGTGACCGGATCAACACGCCGCACCGCCTTGATCGTCTCCGCCATCAGATAGCCGTAATCCAGCGGCGGCATCGGTACCGAGGCAACCGCCCCAATCGGTGCGTCCATCTCATTCCAGACCTGATAGGCGTGGACGATGTCCTGCCCGGCGTACTGCTGCGCGATGCGAGCGACCATCGCGGCGAAACGGGCGGTCAGGGTGCGCCATTTGTCGCTGGTCATGCTCGGCCACGGCCAGAACTCGTTTTTGCCTTCGCCGTAGGTCTGGTGCGTGAAGACCAGCATCACTTTGATTCCGGCGCGGGCATACTGCTTGAGGACGGGCGCATAGCGGTTAAAGGCCGCGTCGATGTCTTCTGACCCCTGCGCGGCGGAGACGTTATAGCCGAAGCGCACCCACCCCATGCCTTTCAGCCGTGCCGGGTCTGGCGTACCGAGCGGGTGGAACACATCAAGGTTCACGCCGGTCAGGTTGAGCGCGGGCGGCACTGGTGCGACTTCCGGTAGTGGGCCGTCATAACGGCGCAGGAACCAGGCAGCGGTGAAGGCTTCCAGGCCATAGAGCGTCTTCACGCGCAGCCATTGGCCGCTCACACCGAGCTTGGCGGCGGTGGCTTCCTCGCTTTCCAGCGAGATCAGGAAGTCCTTCTGATGGACGACGCCGACAGGATTGCCATCAACGGCTTTTTCCCGCAGGCGCAGATTGTCCATCATGGGCTGGAGCGCGATTTGTCTGACCTGTGGCTTCGGTGCAGGGGCGGGAGCGGCCTGAACAGCGGCCTGGGCTGTGGCAGGAGCCGCCGCGCCCATCGTGGCCTGCGCTTCCAGCGTGAACATCCAGGCGGCGGCGAAACCTTCCAACCCGCTGGAGGTGCGCACACGCAGCCATTGGCCGTTCACGCCCACTTTGCGTGTGGTTTCCTCCGGCGTTTCCAGCGAGTCGATCCCATCGGCTACATGAATCTGACCAATCGGCTTTCCGTCAACAGGCTTTTCCCGCACACGCAGGCCGTCGGCATCGGGTTTCAGTTTAAGGCGAGTCATGATGGATTCTCCACAGAAGCGGCGTTGATGGTTGGTTTATTCAAATCTTAAACACAAACGACCCGGCTGAGCGTAGACGTTTTGAAGGGGATATGTAAGAATAGAGCAGTTCAGCCGCGTCTGTGGCTGGTGGGGCAGGGACAATCCATGTCTCCGCGTCTGGGTGTGTCATCACGCCGGGCGCCATCGTCCTGTATGTTCAAGGAGTGAACTTTATGTTCGAGTTTCAACGTCGCTAAACGGAATATCTTCATTTACTACCTCCTCACCGGAGTCTTCTCCGCCGCCTTCATCAGCGGCAACTGGGTGTTCTTCTGGCTTCGCCTCACCACTTACGGTCAACTGGGACTGCTTGATGCAGCAGCGTTCGCTTTCGGCCTCCTGATGGAGATTCCGACAGGCGCGGCGGCGGATGTGATCGGCAGGCGCAAAACGCTCGTGGCAGCGATGTTCTTCGCCAGCGTGGGCTATTTCGTCATGGCTTCGGCGGTGGTGGCGCATACGCTGGTGATCGGCTTCTTGTTCGTGCAGATCGGCTGGGCGTTTTTCTCCGGCTCGGTGGAAGCGCTGGCTTACGATTCGCTGAAGGAAGCCGGGCAGGAAGATCAGTTTGAACGGGTCATCTCCAAGGGGCATGTGCTGGCGACCATGTCGCTGGTCGTGGCAGCCGCGCTCGGCGGCCTGCTGTATGTCGTGGACATTCGGCTGCCCAACATTGCGTGCGGCGTGGCCTATCTGGTCGGCCTGGTCGTGGCGAGCTTCATCCATGAGCCGAAGGTCGAAGGCGAACGCTTCTCCGTAAAGGCCTATCAGAAGCAGTTGTTGATGGGCTTCCGCCAGTTGGCGCAGCCCGCGCTGCGGACGTATCGCCCGCTGATCTTCGCGACGGTTGGCATCTACTTCCTGTTCAGCTTCGGCCTGTTACAGCCCTCGCTGGCGGCCAGCTTCGGCTTTATGGCAAATGCGCAGGCCGCGATTTTCGCCGGGCTGTGGCTGATTGCTGCTTTGGGCGTGGGCTTCCTGCCCCGGCTGCGGCAGCAGTTTTATGACCTGCCCGGATTAGCCGTGCTGGGCGCGGTGATCGGCATGGGCTTCCTGCTGGCTGTGCTGCCATTGAAGACATTCGGCATCCTCCCGCTGCTGCTCATCATCGTCGGCGGCGAACTGGCGATTCCCTGGCTGTCGGTGGCCGTCAACCAGTACGTCGATTCGCAGTACCGTGCAACGACGCTCTCCACCATCGCCTTATTAACCAAAGTGCCGTATGTCATCACCGGCATCGCGACCGGGCTGGCGGTAGAACATAACCTGCTGCCGCTGGTGAGCTTTGCCATTGGCGCGGGGGTGCTGGCACTGGTCGGATGGACAGCATGGAATGTCGGCTTCGACGAAAGTGGCAACGCTGAAAGTGCGGCGAATAGCACTGAGGCGCTGGCCGAAACAGTAACATGATCTTATTGGGGCAGGCTGTTTATGCTCCCGCCCCATCTTCCATTATTGATCTTGAGCGGCAGGGTGCCAGGATTTCTTAACCCCAGTACGGACACGGCATGCCGTGTCCCTACGATAAACATTGTGCGTTTTCTTTTTGACTGTAGAGTTCGTCCTGGCGGTTCAACCTAGTACATTGACCATCTAAAGTTGCCTACCTGTAGGGGCGCAGCGCGCTGCGCCCCATAGCTGTCAAGATAAAGTTCTCATCTTCTGAAAAGTGGGAGGGGAAGAGGCGGAGGTGGCGATTTTCCACCCCCCCTGTAGACACAACAGGAGATGAGACACCGCC
>JANRLJ010000115.1:0-3898 GCA_033762735.1 bacterium
TCCCGGAGTTTGTGACCAAACTCATCCCCCAGACTGCGCTGACCGACTTCCAGTTCCGCATGGAGTTCGGGGAGCAGATTGATAATTGACTGCTGTTGGACAGTCCCCAGGGCATTGATCGCTTTGTCCAGGCGCACCACATCAATAGGGTCAACGCGCAATGCACTTGCAGCGTCTTTCAACGCATTGACGACCACGGCGAACACTTTCAACTCGCGGCGCAGTTGGGGCAGCAGCGGGTCGATGATGTCTTCTTTAAGACGGGATTGCTCAATTGTGGATTGAACCTCGGCGACGTCGACGCCCGTGTTTTGTTCACCGTAATCTGCCAGCGCTTTCTGGAGTCGGCTTTGGCTGTCGAGGCGTGTTTTGAGCGCTGCCTGCAAGCCTAAAGCGGATTTCTGCTGGCGCGTGTAGGTCTCACGCAGGGTTTCGATTTGCTGAATCAAGGTTTCGTTTGGCATGGGTTTAGGACAACATAGTAGGCAGGGCAAATTTGATGGAAAGTTTAACCAATCCGTATTGAGTTGACCACTTCTGTTTTTTTGATCGAAGAGAAATTGCACTGCAAGCCGACCCAGGTGAGTAGATACGTCGGTATGGTGAGCAAGGGTGCTGGCGCTGTGTGTAAACGCCATAATCTGTCTGGCAAGAACGGCAGGGCTGCTGTTTTTGTCGGACGGGGGCGGATGATCGAGGCAGGGTGCCGCTGGTCGATGCGGTCTACCGCACTGACACGCTGAGCCGCACCCCAATGTGCGGTCAGCGGTGACGCGCGTGAGTGCGGCACACCGAGCCCTCACGGCGCTTGAGTGACAAGCTTTTAGCTTGCGACCCATCTCAGCGAGTCATCCATGCGCCCACGCTTAGATGCCCCCTGACTGTCGCAAACTTGTCCGACGGACAACCGTTTACGCTGAGGTGGGTTCGGTCGTCCTTGCAGGACGACGGTGCCGCTGCGAGGCGGCACTCCTTCAGCACGCTATAGAAGCAAATTCAGAACCTCTCTTCATATTCACAAGCGATATTCTTGTCGGTATAGACTAGAGCCTGTCATCCAGCCATCCTATTTCCGCTATGAGATGATCCCCGTCTACTGTTATAGTAGAAATGAGAAAAGACTCAAAACCTCGTTTTTGAGCAATTTCCTACTTGCGCGTTTAAGGATGTCGACGACCTCAGCTGTGCCGTATTCTCAATGCAGGTACATCCGTGTGAAGGGAGACCCTGTACTGTACACAGGTTTTGCGGCTGAGGTCGTTTGGTGTCCGACAGGGTGCTGCAGCCCGGACACGACAGCCGGAATGCTGATCGGATGACGGACTCCGCGACGTGGGTCTGACAAACTCGCCGAAATCAGGATTGGGGCGAGGGTTGACGACAGGACAGATGAGATGCGATTGACGTTTCTGGGCGGCGCAGATGAAGTGGGTGCCAGTGGGACGCTGATTGAAATTGCTGGAAAGCGCGTGTTGGTCGATGCGGGAATTCGAATTTCCGCAAAGACGCGCCGGGGGATCGAAAACGATCAACTGCCCGACCTGCGGCTGATCAGCGAGGCGGGCGGACCGGATTACATCCTGGTCACACACGCGCACACGGATCATACAGGGGCACTGCCGCTGGTGGTCGAGCAGTATCCCCATGTGCCTGTGCTGGCGACTCAACCGACGATTGAGCTGGTGCGTGTCTTACAGGCAGATGCGCAGCGCATTATGAAGACACGGCAGGAACAGGAAGGCGAGCTGCCGCTGTTCGATGAGGTCGCTGTCGGACGGTTGATGGATGCGTTTCAGATCACGCCCGTCAATCAGGTGATTCACCTGGGCGAAGGCTTGCAGGTGACGTATCACACCTCCGGACACATTGTCGGTGCGGCGATGCTGGTACTGGAGAGCGAGGAAGGGACGCTGGTCATGTCCGGCGACCTGTCACTGACGCCGCAGCGAGCCGTCCAACAGGCGGTGCTGCCGAAGATCAAAGCGGACGCACTGGTTCTGGAAAGCACATATGGCGGCAAGCTCCACGCGAATCGACTGGCGGAAGAGAAACGGTTGGTGGATACCCTGCGCGAGGTGATTGCGCGGGGTGGCAAGGCGTTGATTCCGGCATTCGCGCTGGGACGAGCGCAGGAGGTGCTGCAGATCATTCTGGCGAACCGGGAAAAAATTGAGGCGCCCGTCTATGCTGACGGGATGGTGAGGTCGGTGTGTCAGGCGTACAGTCGATTTGCGGACTGGCTGCCGACGACGACGGTCAAAGCGGCGAAGGACGACCCCCTGTTTTTCCGCGATAACATCCGCCCGGTCTTGAGCAGCGCACAGCGAGAAGACATCGCCCGGTCTGAAGGGGTGGCGGTGATTGTTGCCAGCAGTGGGATGCTCACCGGGGGACCGTCAGCAGTGTATGCGCGGCATCTGGCAGGGGATGCCCGGAATGCCATTTTCCTGACCGGCTATCAGGATGAGGAGGCACCGGGGCGCTTCTTGCAGCGGATGGTGAAAGATCGACAGGCAGGCGAAGAGGTGGCGTTCAACCTTGAGGGTGGGACGGTGACGCTGCGCTGTGAACTGGGGACGTATTCGCTGTCGGCGCACGCCGACGAGGGGGAACTGGTGAGCGTGGCGGAGGCGCTGGGCGCGTCCGAAGTGGCGCTGGTTCACGGCGACCCCACGGCGCGGCACAGTCTGGCGGCGAAGCTGCGCCAACGCGAGAAAGTGGTACGGATGCCGGTGTCCGGGCAGGCGCTTGAGTTTGACTTTGGGCGACGACCCTGGCGGGTGGGGGCAGTTGGCAGTGGCAGCCACGGTGAGGCGGTGAATCCGTCCATGTTATGGGAAGCGTTGAAAGGGCAGGCAGGAAATTTCTACAGCGCGCGGGAACTGGCGCAGATCTGGATGGGGGATGCCAGCCGTGCTGATGAAGTGAGCGCAGTGCTGCGAGCGGACAGCACCTATTTCGTGGCCGACTGGCGGCTGAAGGACACGTTTCAGGTCAAGACGGCTGAGGCGGCAGCGCGAACCAAACGGCAGCGTGAAATAATGCGCGCCCATCCCGATCTGGTTGGCAAGCTGATGGTGATGCGAGACAGCAACAACCGTCCGCGTGTTGGGGTGGTGGTGGCAGTGGGCGAACTTGGTTTTGAGGCGGCGGTGCTGGGGACGAAAGGGCGCAATTTCCCCGGGGATGCCTTACTGTGGGTTGTTGGCGTATGGGACGGTCCAACAGAAGGGGCAGCGTTCAATGCGGTGCTCAACCGGATGGTGAAGGAAGCGAAAACGCTGCAGGATACGCTGCTGCCGTTCGAGCGGCGGCAGGCACTGGTGGAGCGTGGAGAAGCCGTCAACCCGGTCGCTTTGGCACGGGAGGTATCGGGGACAGACCGCCCGTCCGATGTCGCCGTACTGGCGGTCGCGCTGACGTTGGCAGGTGATGGGGCTGTCCGCGAGGGGGAAGGCCTGATCCCTAAACGAGCATTCAGCGGCGAACCGTTGGAACAGAATGCAGCGCGGCAGGTGGCACTCGAAGCCTTTCCGCCTGAAGCACGGCTTCGTAAAGTGGGTATGGAAATCCATCGCAAGCGGCTGACGCTGACGTTCGACTTTCCCGAACGCGCTGCGGAAGCCTATGCCGAACAGATTGAAGGGGTCAGCGAACAGACGGGGTGGGAGGTGATGGTCACTATGCAGATCAACCAGCAGGCATTGGGGACTGCGCTTCTCGATCTGCTGCCAGTCCATGCCCAGGTCATCAAAGGTCCCTCGTTCTACATGGACAAGCGCGAGGTGTATGCGGATGTTCAGGGCGTGAGCGATGTGGAAGGGGTGGAACGCGCTTATCTCCACCTGACTGGGCATCGACTGCGGCTGAACGTGGGCAAGGGAGCAGGCAGCGACAG
>JANRLJ010000116.1:0-61125 GCA_033762735.1 bacterium
CTGCGGGATGTGGTGCAATTATGGTGAATGCCCAAACAGGCGCGCTGACGCATGTGGGCATCGCACTTACCTTTGGACTGATTATCACGGTCATGATCGCCGCAACCGGGCATATCTCCGGTGCGCATTTCAACCCGGCAGTCACGCTTGCCTTTGCCCTCACCCGTCACTTCCCGTGGCATGAGGTCTTGTACTACCTTGTGGCGCAGCTTCTCGGAGCACTGGTCGGAGCACTCACGCTGCGTCTTCTTTTTGGAGATGTCGCCGCCCTCGGTGCAACCGTACCCGCCGGGTCTGTGTGGCAGTCCTTCGGGCTTGAGGTTCTGCTCAGTGCCGTCCTGATGTTCGTCATCATCTCCGTCGCTACGGATACCAAAGCCATCGGTGCTCCGGCAGCGCTGGCAGTTGGCTTCACGGTTGCGCTTGATGCTCTATGGGGCGGCCCCATCAGCGGTGCATCCATGAACCCGGCGCGCTCTCTTGGCCCAGCGCTGATTGCAGGTGTATGGGAAAATCAATGGATCTACGGTGTTGCACCTGTTCTTGGAACAGTCATTGGCGCTTCCCTCTACCAGTGGATACGTGAACCAAAGTCCTAACATAATCGTGATGTGGGCTTTACTGGCAGAAATAAAGAGAGCGCCTTTAGTGGAGCGCTCTCTTTATGGGCTAGAACTATTCGCAGCACTTACGGTGCGGTAATCGGCTCCGAAATCTGGAAACCGTTATTGACCGGCCCGCCGACGCTGTAGCCGCCCGGCCCCGCGCTCTGTACCGCCACGTAGTAGGTGCTGCCTGCCGGGATCGCGCCGTACATCATCGTGATGGCTGTGGTACAGGTGCCCATGTTCTGGCAGCCCAGGCTGGTGGACGAGCGCCAGTCATAGAAATAGGTCTGCGTTGCGTTTGCCGTCCCCACCCAAACTTGATACCACGTCGCGCCTTCCACGCCCGTAAAGCTGATGTTGACCGTGTTCCCGCCGCTTCCGGTCAGCGCGAGCACAAGCGCGGGAAACCGCAAATAAAACGGGCATGTCGGAAGATTTTATGAAATTGCCGTTAGAAGCACTGGGTGAGAGACTCAACACGCATGACTACAGACTCAGAAAGGACACAGCTAATCAGGGTTTAGCTATTGGCGTGAGACGGAAGGTTAAAAAACGCGATAGTTTTAGGCGAATGGACAGACACTTCGGTCTGGATTTGGGCGCAAATCTGGTAAGGCAACGGTTGTTTCTTGCATACCAGCTTATAAGGATTTTCGTACAAAATTTTCCGTAAAATCGCTTGAAGTGGTGGTAAACTCTTAAGGGAATATAAAGAATTATCGTGCGTGTTCGTGTTTGTGCACGCTTACGTTCCTTTTCACCACCCGAAGATCAATGAGTCTGACAGCGGTTGTGTCTCGTGTCTGTTCAAAATGCAGCTTCACCCGACACCCTGACCCTTCAGGGACGCGCAGCGCCCAGGAAGTCTTTTCGACTCAACAGCTGGGCGTGGACACTGCTCATTTTCCTGCCTGCTCTGTGTGGCATCATGTTCTGGGCTTCGCAGCTCAGCCTTCAGTTCTCCCTGATCGGAAATGTGAATCGCGGCATCCAGCCTTTTGAGACTGCCGATTACAGCGCGTGGGAGCCTACCCTTTTTGCGCCTGTGAATCAGCAGCTTGCAACGCTGATTGCAGCCGAACAAACCAACCCGGCGTCTACCGCCATCTCAACGGTGATCGCTCAGGCTGCCACCTCTACCCCCGGTGAGGCAGAGCAGCAAAATCCTGGCACAACACCGACGGCTCCCTCCCCTACCGAGACGGCCAGCACGACTACCGCCGAGCCGAGCGCAACCTCTGAAGCCACCACGACCGTTACCCCAACGGCCACTGCTTCGTCCACACCGACCGAAACCGTGACAGCAACCCCGACAGCGTCGGCCACAGCTACAGCAACAGCGACTCATACTGCCACCAGAACGCCGACCTCAACGCTGACGGCCACACCGAAACCGCCGAATACAGTGATTGTCGCCACCGCAACATCGAGCGCGACGCCGATTCCGCCGATCACAGTCATTGTGGCTACTGCAACACCCAGCGCGACACCCATCATCATTTCGCCCGCTGCGCCAACTGCTAACTTTTCGGCGGACCCGTCCACCGGAACTGCGCCGCTGGCCGTCAACTTTACCAACCTGTCGAGCGGGGTGATCAACAGCTATCTGTGGGACTTCAGCAACGGCCAGACCAGCACAAGCGCAGCACCACCACAGGTCACTTACACCACCGCAGGCACTTATACGGTCACACTGACCGTCTCCGGGCCGGGTGGCACGGTGGCGTTTACCAGGACGATTGTGGTCAGTGCGCCTCCCCCTCCACCGATCAGTGATGTCTCCTTGAGCAAAACAGCTTCTGCCGCAAGCGTAGTGGTCGGGCAGAACTTCACTTACACCCTGACGGCATCGAACGCAGGTACAGCCAATCTCGCCGGAGTGCAGATTACCGATACACTGCCCACTGGCCTGACCCTCGTCAGTGCGCCGGGCTGCACCTCGGCTGGAAATACCGTCACCTGTGCTACTGCCAGTCTGGCGGTAGGCGCTTCAGCACAGCATATCCTGACGGTTCAGGCAACCACCGCAGGCAATATCACCAACACGGCCAGCGTCACCTTCATAGGGACGGACAGCAACCCCGCCGACAATACCGCCAGCGCAGCGATCACAGTACAGACACCGACGGTTGATCTGGCTGTCTCTCAGCGTGCGCTTGATCGCACGGGAACCACCCAGATTACGCAGCATCAGGTGGGCGGCAGTGTCGAGAATTATCAGTACGCCTTTACCGTCACCAATGGCAGCGCGTTTGATGCAACTGGCGTCGTCCTGCAACATACCCATAACTTGACCAGCGGCAGCATCATTTACCTGAGTGGGAACGGCAGCTACGACGCGCCCAGCCGCACCTGGACGGTCGGGACGGTTCCAGCGGGCGGCAGCGCAACGCTCCGTGTGATGGTGTCTTCCGCCCGGACGAACGATCCCAACCTGACCAACACCCTCACCTTAAATCGGGTTGACCAGACCGACACCCAAAACAGCAATAACACAGCGACGGTCAGCATCGCCTATCTTGCCAATTCGATGGATGTGGCCGTGAGCGGCCCGTCCAACCCCGATCCCCTGGTGGGACAGACCTTCACCCGCACCATCCGCTTCCGCAATTTCCGCAGTTTCGCGCTGACAGGCGTTCGGGTTGCTTACACCCCAACACCGGGCATCACGCTCCTTTCCGCTGCGCCCAATCATGGCACCTATGACCTGAGCAGCGATGTCTGGGAGGTCGGCACGGTGGATGCTGCGATGGTTGAGTTCAGCGCACCGCGTTCGGTGTTCATCACCTTTACCTTCCGGGCGGAAGCCGGGTCAGAAGGACAAACCCTGAGCAGCGCGGTTGAAATCACAGCCGCCGATCAGACCGATTCCTTCTTGAATGACAACCGAGCAGTGTTTTCAACCCGTATCCAGGCCATCACCATCGCTGATCTCAGCGTCGAAAAGCAGGTCAACGCCACGAGCGCCTATGAAGGCCAGAGCGTGACCTACACCGTTATTGTGGAAAACAACGGCCCCAGCCACGCCACAAACGTTGAAATTGAAGATGTGCTGCCCACCAGCATGATCTACGTCTCCTCGACCTCCTCGCAGGGGGCATACAACAGCACAACCGGGCGTTGGACGGTTGGCACCATCAACAGCGGGGCTGATGCTCGCCTGACGATTATCGTGACGCTCAAATCCGGCACTGGCGGTGAGACGATCACCAATACGGCAAGGCTCCTGGCTTCCACCCCTGTGGATACGACGACGGCGAATAATCAGGATGATGTTTCACTGCAAGCCCTGGCACCGCCGCAGGCCAACCTTTCGATCTCCAAATTCATCGTAAGCGGTGCAACACCCTTTGTCGGCGAAGATGTGGTCTTTCGCATTACCGTCGGCAACGGCGGTCCCGACAACGCAACAGGTGTTCAGGTCACGGATATGCTTCCGCCTGGATTGAGGTATGCCTCTCATACCACAACCGGCGGTGACTATAATCCTGCAACGGGCATCTGGAACGTTGGCAATCTCCCCAACGGTGGAAACCATGAGTTAATGCTGACCGCCTGGGTTGAAGACGGCACCGCCGGGCGCCCCATCACCAATGAAGCCACGATTACACGACTTGACCAGAATGACCCGGTAAGCACCAATAACCGGGACTTTGCCACTGTCAGCGTACAGCCCACGCCGCAGATTGATCTGGTCGTCTCGCAGATTGTGAACAACAACACCCCTGCTCCGGGTGAGGAAATCACTTTCACCGTGACCGTGCACAACCAGGGGCCGCTGAACGCGAATGGGGTCGCGCTTACGGTTGAGGATAATCCCGATGGCAGCCTCAACTGCGTCGTGGCGCAGGCATCGCAGGGGACATATTTTGCCGGGACGTGGACGGTAGGAGGCCTTAGCAATCAGGCGACTGCCACGCTGAATGTTTACTGCACAGTGGTCGCTGCTGCAAACACAGATATTGTGAACACGGCGCGTCTGACTGCAAGCACCCCCACAGATCCCAACACGGGCAACAACCGGGCAGATACGACGGTACAGGTACGCCCCGCAGTGGACGCCGAACTGGTGATTACCAAAACGGTTGATAACAGCACACCAGCGGTCACCGAGAACATTACCTATACCATTGAAGTCACCTCACTGGGGCCTGATGCCGCCTTTAACGTGCTCGTTGATGATGTGCTGCCCGCGGGGCTGAATTACATCGTTGCGTCGGCCACCGCTGGCACATATGACTCCGCCACAGGTGACTGGCTGATTCCGCAGATTCCGCTGAATGGAACCGTCGAGCTGAGCATTGTGGCCGAAGTCGATACAACAGCAGGTGGGCAGACGATCACGAACCGGGCGGAAATAATTTCCGCTGATCAGAATGACCCGAATCCTGCCAACAACGTCGCCACGGTCGATATTCTCGTAGACCCGATTACGACGCTGCAACTGACTGCGCTGTGCTCGCCCGAGCCGGTCAGTTTTGTGCGCTGGCGGGTGCGCAATGCCAACGTCATGGCCGTTCCATTTACCTGGCAGTATTATGGCGGCACCCAGAATGGGGCGGAAACCGCACCCAGTGCTGCGGGCGCGACACCCGGTGAAATTCACTTCAACACACCGGGAGATCCGGGTACAGTAACCTTACAGATTTTCGTGGGCGGCGTACTGCACGATACCAAGTCCAGCCCCATCTTCCCTTGCGAGAACGATCTGCGAGTGGAGATCAGTGTGGATAACACAGCGCCACTTGAGGGGCAGACGATCAACTATACCGTCACGTTGTTCAATGATGATTCGCAGCCCGGCAGCGGCATTCAGGTTATGATGAACTGGCCGGTAAACATGACGCTCGTGAGTTCCAATCCTTCACAAGGCACGTTCACGGGCGGACAATGGCAAGTGGGCACAGTTGTGTCCGGTGGAAGGGCAACCCTCACGCTGAGCGGCTTCCCAAATCCGGGCACAGTTGGCGCGACCATCACGACCGAGGCTCAAATCAGCGCCGCCCTGCAACCTGATCCTGTGCCAGCCAACAACAGCGCACAGGTGGCGATTGTCGTCCAACCGCCGCGCGCCGACCTGAACCTGAGTGTTGTTGCCAATAACCCGACACCTGCGGCCACCGAGATGATTGATATTGATGCCACGCTGTTGAATGAGGGGCCGCAGCCCGCAACAGGGGTCAGTGTGCGGGTGACGCTTCCAGCCGGGCTGGATTGCATGGGTGTCAGCACCAACCAGGGGACTTATGATTTCGCAACTCGGATATGGACGGTCGGGACGCTCAACGTGGGGACAGCACCAACCTTTGGGCTGACGTGTCTTGTTCAGGCGGGCACGGATGGACAGAGTTTGCCTGTCCTGTTCGAGGTTACCACGAGCAACGAATTTGATCCGGACAGTGCTGATAACACCTATCCCTATACGTTAAATGTTGAACCGGCTGTGGACGCCAATCTCTCGATTGCACAGTTCGCGGGCAATCCGACGCCGATGATTAACGAAATTGTTGATCTGGACGTGATTGTGACTAACAACGGCTCCGATGCAGCCTTTAACGTCCAGTTTGAATACCTGATCCCCGCTGGCTTCACCTATGAGTCACACACGGGCATTCGCGGTGTTTATAATCCCGCGACCGGGGTAATGACAATCCCGCATATTCCAGTGGGGGCAACCGCCGAACTGTACCTTCGGCTGATTGTGAACCCTGACCGACAGGGGCAGTTGCTCACCAGCTATGCCAGGATCATCCGCGCCGATCAGGTCGATGGTGTACCGGGAGATAACGAAACCACCCTCAACATTCAGGTGCAGCCATAACAGCAGACAGCCTAATAGGCAGTGCCCGCTTCCCCTTCGGCGGCGGGCAGTGTAAACCAGAAGGTGCTCCCCATCCCGACTTCGCTTTCCACGCCCACCTGCCCCTGCAACTGTGTGACGATGCGCAGCACGATCACCAACCCCAGCCCCAGCCCTTCCGTATCCACCTTGTTCAACCGTGAAAAGCTCGTGAACAATCGCGCCTGATCTTCCTGTGAGATGCCAATACCGTTGTCCTGCACCTCGAAACGGATTTTGTTCTGCTGATGATAGGCGCGCAGGATGATGGTCGGATCGGCGTTGTCCGTCCCCATGTACTTAATGGCGTTGCTGATGAGGTTGGCGAAAACTTCCTCAATCCAGACGTCATGACCAATTACGGGCGGGAAATCCATCGGAAGGTCAATTGTGACGTTATTTTCCTTGATGTGATATTGCAGTCGTGACAGCGCTGCATGGACGACGGGCATTATCTTGACCTTCGCCACCGCCTTGAGCGGATTTTCCAGCCGCGCCAGCCACAGCAGCCGCGTAATCATGTCGCTCATCGCCCGCGACGAGTCGATAATGCCTGTAAGGTAATGGTCGATCTGCGGCGGCAGGCTGTCGATCATCAGCAGCTTAATCACATCGGCGTAAGCGATGATGGTCGCCAGCGGTGTTTTGAGATCATGCGCAATTGTCGAGCTGTAGGAATTGAGTTCGTTGTTGTGGTCTGAAAGCGTGGTGATCTGCTGGTCAGTTTCCACCATATCCGTGATGAACTGGGCGACGAACTGCATTGGCTCATAATCGCCCTTGTTCCAGTTGCGCGGAATCTGGTTGGTAATTACCAGCACACCCTGACGTTCGTTCGGTAGTTCGATTCGCATCGCAGCGAAGCTGGCGACCCGGCTGGCAATCGGGTTGCTGGGCAGCGCCAGATACACATCCGGCACAAAGGTCACACGCTTTTCATTCAGAACCGTGCCTGCGATCTCTTTAAGATACTGGCTCTCCGGCGGCGTTTCCCAGTGTTCGTCGGTGCTGACGCAGGTTTCGATGGTGCTGCTGCTCGGCTCAACAACCAGAAAGGAAGCCTGGCTCACTTTCAGAATTTTGAGCATGAAGTGCAGCACTTGACGCAGCCGGGGGATGAATTTGTCGCTGAGCGTGAAGGGCATCACCAGCGGGAGTTCGACATTCGGCAGGGACAGTGTGCCTGTGACGCGCCGCGACTCGATAATCTTGATGGGTTCGATAGGCTCCAGATCGAGCAGTTGGCGGATAAGCTGCGGGAGCTTCCAGGGTTTGGGGATGAAATCGACCTTTAATTCCGACAACAGGCGGTTATCAGGGGTGACGTAAGCCGAGGTAAGCACCATCCGCGCCGGATAGTCGATGCGGCGAAGTTCCTGCGCCACCTGCAGACCCGTGTAGCGCCCCTGCACCCGAATGTCGAGCACGATCAGGTCAATGGGTGTGGAGGGCTGCACCAGGTAACGCAGAAGATGTTCACCATTGGCAAACTGGACGAGCTTGAGGCCTGGATTTACCGAATGAAGCGCTGTTTTGAGAATGTTATAAAGATGCAGATCATCTTCCAGACAAACAATATGATTGACCATCAGCCGTTTCGATTGGGTTCAGTTCAGGACAGTGGATAAGGCGGAAACTGTGTATGGCTCAACGCTGGCCTGTGCTGGCAACATTGACAGGGATGTGCCTTAAACCTTTTCATCATGATCGGTTGATGGCTTTTCCGAATCGCCAGAGGTGGCCTTATCGCTCTGTTTCAGCCGCTTCTGGAACAGCGCGTGCTTCAGTTGCAGCATCTTGGTCGTCACGTCGATGATGTGCCAGGGCTTGGCATAAAACTCCGTGTTGAGCCGATCCAGCACATCAAACGTCGGGCGGGAGTAGGCCGAAGTCAGGATGATATAGGCGTTGTACTTCATGTCCCGCAGAAGTTCAGCCGCCTGTACACCGTCCAGCGTTCCCGGCAGACGAATATCCAGAATAACCAGGTCCACGTTTTCCAGATTTTGCTGCATGTCGATGATTGCTTCATCCGCCGTACTGAACTGGCGCAGATTGATCTGCGGATCGGCGGCTTGCATGGCAACTTTCAGAATTTCCTTGAGAGGCTTTTCATCCTCAACATGGACGATGTGCATATCGGAACGTCCCTTACTGATAACATTATCCATTGAGAAGACAATGTACCATTATCATAGGCTTTAGCATTTACAGTGTCAACGAAATTTCTAAATTATTTCACCTCGTATTTACAAGGCTCAACCGAGAATTGCAGCGCACAAATGAAAATTCATGAATTTTTCGTTTTGTGTTCCATCAATGCAGGACTGGCTGGCCTTATCTGGTCTTTGCAGCGATGAAAGTTTTTTCTTTGGCAGCCGTAAATCATGCTATAGTGAAAAGGCTTCACACTGTTTGGTATTACGAAGTTTAACATAGCACGGATGACAATTCGCCGAAAGTAACCATGTGGCTATAAATAAGATAATGACACAACAGATCGGCTGGCTTCGGTATTATCCCAAACTCAATACCCGCATTACCATTCCCTTCCTGCTGATGATTCTGGTCGTGGCGGGTATTGGCGTTTTTACCGTCACACGCCTTGTTGCTGGCAACCTTCAGGAACGTCTCGCCACGCAGCTTGCAGACAGCGCACAGGCCGCCGCCAACTCGATTGTGGACATTGAGCGCACCCAACTGGCCGCGTTACGGGCGATGGCCTTTACCCAGGGTGTGGCGCAAGCCCTGGTGGAGCGCGACACAGCCAGCCTGGAACAACTGCTGCTGCCGACGGTCGTCAATCAGACGGTTGATGATCTGATCGTCTTCGATCAGGGAGGGAATGTCGTCTATCGGCTGCTGAACGGCCAGGCAGCTCCGCTGGAGTCGACGGCTGACTTCGCCTCGTGGAACAGCGTTCAGCAGGTCATGCGGGGGGAAAGCGACCTGCTGGGGGATAAATTTGTCGATATTCATACACCGGAAGATGAAGCAACGTTCTACTTCGCCGCCCCTGTAGTCGATGGCACCGGACAGCGCGTCGGTGGGATGCTGGTCGGCATCCAGAGCCAGGATTTTGTGCGGCGCGTGGGCGAACAAACGCTCTCAACCGTGACCCTGTTCGACCGTGCCGGGCAGGTGCTCAACACCACCTTCCGCCAGGCGGCCATCCCACAGCTTCATCTTGCGCCTGAAACCGCGAGTGGTCTTCTCGAACAGGTCGAGGACGATTCTCCCCTTTCCGAGCAGATTATCATCGAGCGAACGCCCTACCGCTTTCTCTACGCGCCGTTCCAGCTTCGCAGCAGCCAGATCGGGCTGATCGGCGTGGCGCTCCCGGTGGAGTTTGTGCAGGATCGAATTGGCACCAGCCGCAATATCTTCCTGCTGCTGTTTGCCGTGGTGGTGTTCCTGGTCGCCAGCCTCGGCCTGATGATTTCACGCTCGATTGTGCGCCCGGTGTTTCGCATTGTAGAAACGACCAGAGCCGTGCGTTCGGGTGACCTTTCCCGCCGTGTGAATCTGGCGACGCCGGACGAGCTGGGCGAGTTGGGGCAGTCGGTTGACCGGATGACCAACCAGCTTGTCACGCAGAATCAGGAGATTCAATCGCTGTATGTGGCACAGGTGGAGGAAACCGCGCGGCGGGATGCTGTGTTCGCCAGCATCAACGACGGTGTGTTTGTGCTGGACAGGCAGGGGCGCCCGATTCTGCTCAACGACACAGCGCGGGAAATCGTCCGCAGCATCCGCAGCAGCCCGACCTACCGCAGCGCTTACGGAAGCCTGCTTTCAAACCCCGAACGCCTGCTTGATCCCCAGATGCTCAACCTCGACGATGCTTATTTCAGCGCACTTTCAACCCCTGTCTCGCTGACCTCCGGTGAACTGCTCGGCTATGTGATTGTCTTCCGCAATATCACCGAGATCATCAAGGCGGAGAAGCTGAAAGACGACATCATCCTTCAGCTTTCGCACGAACTGCGCACCCCGCTGGCCGCGGCACGGGGCTATACCGAACTGCTGACCATGCTGGCGAATGAGCGGCTCAACGCACAGGAAAAAGGCTTTTCAGAAAATGCGCTGGAGCATCTCGACCTGCTGGGGGAACTGGTCAATCAGGTAATCGACGTCAACACCATGCTGGCCGGGCGCATGGAAATCTCCTTCCGACCTTTTGATCTGTCGCGCAAATTGCAGGAAGTGGTCGAGGAAAGTCAGGGGCGGATTCAGCGGGCACAACTGCGGGTGTCCCTGTCAATGCCTGATGAGGCCGTCTGGATTGAGGGGGATGAGCACCGTCTTAAGCAGGTCTTCCAGATCGTCCTCAAGAACGCCTACAGCTACACGCTGCCCGATGGCTGGATTGAAGTCCAACTGGAAGCAGACGGCAGCGATCATGTGGTGGTGACGATTGCGGACAGCGGCGTTGGCATTGGCGCGGACGAAATCGATAAGGTCTTCGACAAGCTCTACCGGGGGCGTTCAGCCGATGCCGGCCCGACCGATGCACGCGGGATGGGGCTGGGGCTGTACATCGCGCGGGAACTGGTGCAAGCACATCACGGGACAATCTCGCTGGCAAGCACGGAAATGGTTGGGACGACCGTCACGGTACGCCTCCCCAGCGTCCAGCCTTCGCAGCCAAATCTTCACGATACGCAGGGAAGAAGCCAGCTTCTCCCGCTTGGCACAAACGCCCCCTCAGGATGAGGCCTCAGCATCAGGCCTCAGGATGCGGCCGTATCCTGAGGCATTACAATCGACTAGTACGCCGACAAGATGAGAATGATGGGTTGCATTGGTACGGGCGCAGCGCGCTGCGCCCCTACAGGTAGGCAACTTTAGATGGTCAATGTACTAGGGCTAATCACCGCTTGCAGGGGCGCTTTCCACCACCCGATACTGCGGATAGGCGTAGGGTTGAGCCGCTGCGGTTGAATGAGGCGTTTCGAGATGCTGGCTGATTGCAACCTGAAAATCCGCCTCGACAGGAAGGGTGCTACCCGCTGGCAGATACGTCATCCGCACCACTGCCTTTTCCGGTGCGTGTTCAGGCGCATCCTGCCCAAGAGTCGCACCGCTTTTGGGAATATCGAACCACGTCCAGCCATAGCGCTGCCATAACGCACACTCCGCCGCCTGCTGAAAACCATCCCCCAGCCCTGCCCAGCCGCGATAGTGCCCGCGCAATGCGCCAACATCACCCTGCCGGGTGACAATCCGGGCAGCCTGTTCTTCACCCACATAGGCCCAGTAGTGGCCTGTGGGCATGTCCATCATCGTGGGCGCGAAGACATGACCGCCGAAGTGACTCACCCGCCATACGCGAAGCCGCTCACTGGCATAAATATCGCGCAGATGCCTGTAGAGCGGATAACCGAATTTGGCGCAGGCGGCATCCACCGTGCCGTGTGTGCAGACCAGAATGTCGCGCACATTCTTCGAAGCGGGAACGCGGTAACGGTCAAACGACGGCAGCGCCTGGCGCTCCTGATAATACGTCCAGACCAGCGCACCGACTTCGGCTTCAGGCACGAGATATTCAAGCTGACTGAACTGCGCGAACAACCCCTCCGGGCGGGTGTAGAACATCACCCGGCGAAAGCCTTCCCGCGAATAATCAGGATCAGGTGCGATGGCGAGCAACAGATGCGGGTAGCCCCTGCCAGCGTAATACTGCTCCAGCCACAGCGCCAGCAGATCAATCATCTTCTGCGGATGCGTCCCGGCCTGCTGGTTCATCTCGCGCTTCCAGGGCAAAGGTGTTTCCACCAGCACTGCATCCTCGAAGTGCCCGGCATGGCCGACCGGATCAAGGCCGCGTTCCTGCGCCAGACAGTTGCAGTAGGACTTGGCCGGGGCAAGGAAAGCATCAATGGTCATGACAGCGCTTCTCTCCAATCAGGCCAGAACTGCTTGGCTGAGTGCACCATTCACAAACGCGCTCGCTTTTCTGCCAGGCCCACCGCGCCCGCCGCGCCGACCAATCGGCACACACATCGGCGTTCCCGTCACCGGATCAGCCACGACCTCGGCTTCCAGCCCGAATACCTGGAGAATGTTTTCCGGCGTAATCACGTCTTCCGGCGCACCCTGCGCCACCACCTGCCCCCCGCGCAGCGCGACAATCGTATCGGCATAACGCGCTGCCTGGTTCAGATCATGCAGCACCATCACAATCGTGCGCCCGCGCTCGTTAAGTTCCGCCAGAAGGTCGAGCACATCGATCTGATGCGCGAGGTCAAGATACGTCGTCGGCTCATCCAGCAGCAGCACATCAGTCTGCTGTGCCAGCGCCATCGCGATCCACGCCCGCTGCCGCTGCCCGCCGCTCAGGGTGTCCACCGGGCGATCTGCGAACAGCGTCAGATTGGTCTGTTCCAGCGCTTCCGCCACGATGTGCTCATCCCCCACGCTCCACTGCCGGAACCAGTTCTGATGCGGATAGCGACCCTGCGCGACCAGTTCATGCACCGTCAGCCCTTCGGGCGCGGTGGGTGACTGTGGCAGGATACCAAGCTGGCAGGCCAGTTCCTTGGCCTTCATCGCGTGGATGTCCCGGCCATCCAGATAAACCGTGCCGCGAGAGGGCTTCAACAGGCGGGACAGGCCGCGCAGCAGTGTGCTTTTGCCGCAGCCGTTCGGCCCGACCAGCGCGGTGATGTGACCCGCTGTGAGCGTGAGGTTCAACTGATGGACGATGTTGGTGCTGCCGTCATAACAGAGCGAAAGATTTTCTGCCTGAATCACGAGTCGAATATCCTTGCTAACGAGTACGAACCAGCAAAAACAGAAAGTACGGCGCACCGATCAGCGCCGTGATAATGCCGATGGGCAGTTCCGAGGGCGCGATCGCCCAACGGCTGATGAGATCGGCCAGCACAAGCAGCGCACCGCCGAACAGTGCCGTAATCGGCAGCATCCCTTCATGGGCGGGACCAACCAATCGGCGTGTGATGTGCGGTGCGACCAGCCCCACAAAGCCAATCGTCCCGGCCACCGCGACAGAGACAGACGCCAGCGCCACGCTGATGACCAGCAGCAGCGCACGCTGCCCTTCCACACGAACACCGAAGCCTTTTGCCACGTCATCACCGAGGTTAAGTGCATTGAGCGAACGGGCGCTGAAAAATGCCAGCGGCAGCAGCATCAGCAGCCACAGACCGAGCGTGCGCACATGATCCCAGGTACGGCCATGCACACTCCCGGCCAGCCACACATACGCCTGCTGCACGTCGTTGATCTCGCCAAAGACGAGGATGAACGTCGTCAGCGATCCCAGCACCGCCGCAATCGCGACGCCGATCAGGATCAGGCGCACGGGCGAGGTCCCGCCCTGCTTCCATGCCAGCAGATAAACACTTCCGGCGGTAAGGAGCGCTCCACCAAACGCCGCCCAGGGCAGCAGCGTCAGGGGCACGTCGCTGCGCCACACAATGACGACGACGGCGGCCAGCCCTGCCCCGGCGGTCACACCGAGAATGCCCGGCTCGGCCAGCGGATTGCGCGTGATGCTCTGCATCAGCGCCCCGGATGTTGCCAGTGCCGCACCGACCAGAAACGCCACCAGAATGCGCGGCAGACGGAAGGTGTGCACCACCAGGTTGAAGTTGCGGGCGTCGGGATGATCGGCGGGCAGCGTGCCTGTCAACGTGCGGATCACGTCCAGTGGGGTCATGTTATAAGCGCCATAGTTGATGCTTACTACCAGTACCACCAGCGTAAAGGCCAGCAGCAGCAGCGCCGCCAGCGGCACACGCCGATCCAGCTTGAAGGAGAACGGCAACCGACGAGGACGAACCGTAATCCACGTCCGGCGCAGGCGTTGTTCGGCCATCAGCGCCGCACCTTCCACCGCGCCAGATAGATGAAGAATGGCGCACCGACCACCGCCATCATCACCCCGACGGGCAGTTCCAGCGGGCGCAGCACCACGCGCGCCGCCACATCAGCCAGCGTCACCAGCAGCCCGCCGAGCACTGCCGAATACGGGATGATCCAGCGGTAATCGACACCCGCGAGAAAACGCGCGATGTGGGGAATGACCAGCCCGACGAAGCCAATCGGCCCTGCCAGCGCGACCGCGCCCCCGGCCAGCAGCACGACCAGCGCGGCGGCGATCAGTTTGATTATCACCGTGTTCTGCCCCAGCCCTTTAGCAACATCCTCCCCCAGGCTGATGGTCGTCATCTGGCGGCTGATGAGCAGCGCCCCGACCAGCCCGACCGCGATAAAGGGGAGCGTCTGCGCGATGATGGGCAGATCACGCCCGGCCAGCGATCCCGCCGTCCAGAAGCGGATTTTGTCGAGCGTTTCCTGATCCTGAATCAGTATGGCCGTCGTCAGCGAGGACACAAACGCGGTCAGAATCACCCCGGCCAGAGTCAGCCGCAGCGGCGTCGCCCCGCCACCCAGCGCACCAATCCCATACACAAAGCCCGCCGCCAGCGCTGCGCCGATCAGGGCAGCAGTGGCATAGACCGTCATCGACGGCGTATCCAGCAGATACACAACCAGCACGACCGCGAAGGCCGCGCCCGCGTTGATACCCAGAATACCGCTGTCGGCCAGTGGGTTGCGCGTCAGCCCCTGCATAATCGCCCCGGCGACCGCCAGCGCGGCACCAACGATTACCCCTGCCAGCACACGCGGCAGCCGCACCGTCTGGATAATAAGATGGTCGAAGTTGTCTGCATCAAAGTTCAGCAGTGCCTCGTAGACCACCTCTGGCGTGATGTCCGCCGCGCCGAGGGTGATGCTCCACAGCAGCGCGGCGACCAGCACCCCGACACACAACAACAGCCCCGGCAGCAGCAGGGCGCGGCTGCCGAGGATGCGTGTCTGGGATGAGGCTGAGGACTGCGTTTTTGCCTTTACCGTCATGCGTTAAGGTGTCTCGGTGGCTTCGCTCTGTTCCAGATACGGGTTGGGCGTGGTCGGCTCCATGTTCAGGAACAGCCGATACATATCATCTATCACCGCGTGACCGGAGATCAGACCGTTAGCCTGCCACGCCAGATCAACCAGATAGAAGCGTCCGTTCTGCACGGCGGGCAGCGCACTCCACAGCGGGTCGGTCTGATAGGCTTCATAAAGTTCCTGATTGGCGGTGCTGTCCTCGGCGGCAAAGGCGGCGTTCATCAGAATGACGTAATCGGTATCCAGCAGCGCGACTTCCTCGTTTGAGAGCGGAATGTTCGGGGTATTGTCGCCGTCATCCTGGTTCATCAGCGCAAGCTGCGCTTCCGAACCGACAAAGCCCACATCGCGCAGCGGCACCCACCCACGATAATTGGGGAAGTTGAGGTAGATGGTCGCCGGGTCGTTCACTTGAATCAGCGAGGCGGTCTGCCCATCAAACGCACCGTTAGAGTCCGCGATCAGCGCTTGCAGTCGGGCTTCATAGTCCGCCAGCAGCGCCTCGGTTTCCTCTGCCACGTTCAGCGCTTCCCCATAAAAGCGGATATATTCGCGCCAGTCGTCCACGTTCGTCTCATTCTTCACCACCGTCGGCGCAATCGCGCTGAGCTGTTCATAGGCCGCGTCGTCGGGGACAAGGAGGCTGTTGACCAGAATCAGATCGGGATCAGCAGCAAGGATCGCTTCTACATTGAGCGGAATCGCGCCAATATCCGCCGCGTCACCGACATAAGCCTCCAGCGAGGGCAGCAGTTCCGGCACCATATTGGCATACCAGCCGTTCAGCAGCAGATTCCACACACCAACAGGGGCAATATCCAGCGTATACATCAGGTCGAGCGCGGCGAAATCCGCGATGACAATGCGCTGTGGGTCTTCCGGGACACACAGGGGGTCGGTCGCCAGGAATTCATGATCGAACGCGCGGAACCCTGCTTCACATTCAATGGCGGCCTGTGCGCTGGCGGTTTCCGAACTGCCCGCCACTGCTTGCAGTTCGGGCAGAATGCCTTCCAGTGCATATTCCAGGCTCAGTACCGTGCTGAATTGCAGCGCATCGTCATATTCCGCCGGAATATAGACCACACGCTCTTCACGTATCGCGTTAAGCTGGCTGAGCAGCGGGTCGGTTTCGATGGCTTCGCGGCCACCCTGGGCAAATTGCAGCCCCAGGAACACCAGCAAGTCCTGATCGAGCAGGTCGATGCGCTCAGTGCTGAGGTCAGCGTAGAACTGCTCCCCGGCGATTGCTTCCAGTTCTTGTGGCACGACAAAGCCGAGATCGGTGAAAAAGCGGGCGCGGCTGTCCTGCGAACTGTAGAAGCCATAGGTGCGGTCTTCGCCGTAGTTATAGGCCAGCGCCAATGTCTGACCCTCATAGGCGGGGTTTTGCTCACGGGCTTCGGCAAACAGCCCTTCCACCCGTTCGATCAGCGCTTCTGCTTCGGCAGTTTTGCCAACCGCCGCGCCAATCATCCGAGTCGTCTCCTGCCAGGGCATCCCGAAATCAATATAATCCGGCGACTGGGCGACGGTGGGCGCGATCTCCGAGAGCAGGTCAAATTCTTCCTGGGTGATGCCCGCGCCGACCGCGATAATCAGGTCGGGCTGGAGCGCCAGAATGGCCTCGTAATTCAGATTGCCGTAGGGCATCTCCAGCACTTCCGGCATTGCCTCCCCGGCTTCATCCGCAGCCCAGGGGAAAATGGCGTTGGGTGCATCGCCATACCAGTAGCGCACGGCAATCGGCGCGACTCCCAGCGCAAACAGTGCATCCTGATCGGTATATCCGATGCTGACCACACGTTCCGGCGCTTCCGGAATGGTCGTGCTGCCAAATTTATGCTCAATCGTCACAGGGAACGCATCATCCTGCGCGGCGGCGGGTATCACCGCAACCAGCGCCAGCAGCATCATCAGACAAAAAAAGCGTTGTTTCCTCATACGTTTTAAAACGTCTCCGATTTATCAGCAGAAAGCGCCAGCGCATGACTGGTTCCGCTTCCGGTGCATGGGTAAGTAAAGGACACCGGAATGATAATGGAAGGGCAAACGCGATTTCCACGCACGCATTTAATCGAAAAATTATCGCGTAAGATTTTGCAAGTTAGCCACAAGCAACGGGAAAGGTTCAAGTTGTAAACCAGGAGGTAACGCCAACGAGGACTTCAGAATAAACCCCGGTTAAACTGAGGGGGGATAACTGCGCATGAAATGGCGGGGTTTCCTGCCATTTCATGTTCAGAGGAGCGCCTTAGCCAAAACTGAGCGTAAGCAGCGTATCCAGCGCACCGCAGCCGTTGAAGTTGAGCCAGTGGGCGAAGTTGCCGATGCTGTCTTCGTCCAGCATATCGCGGTACATCGCCTGCGGAATATTGCGCAGAAACGTCACCGAGATGACCGGGATGCCGTTGAACGGCTGTCCATACGCCACCAGAGTCAGCACCCCGCCGGAATAAAACCCCAGCTTGGAGCCGTACTCGACATAGTTGTTGTTGATATAAGCGTTTTCCGTCCAGCGCAGAGCGGTGCGCGTCATGCTTTTAACGTTTTCGGAGAAGGTCAGCCCACTTCCATAAACTGCGTCCATCACCGTCAGGAAATCGCGAGCGCTGCCGACCGCCGTGTGCCGCTGTAAAATGGCCGCCTGCACCGGCCAGGGCGGGAACGACCGCCGCCGCTCTGAACGGTAATCAATCTCCGCCTGCCGCCAGGCTTCATCCTGCACGTACAGGTTGAGATATTCCTCCCCCTGCTCGATGGATAAGCCATCCAGATTATCAAGCGTAGCCTGTCCGTCGAGGTGATTGTTCATCAGCAGTGGAATCATGGTCAGCGAGTGTGGCGGGGAGGTGCTGGAAAGCGCAAGCGAGGTATACAGCCACGACCAGTCAATTGGTGCCATGCGGTCGAGCATATAATCCGAGGCGGCGTTCGAGCTGTACTGAATCATGCCGTCGCCCGCCACTTCCCACAGGCTCAACACCTGCGTCCCCGGCGCATAGGTCTCCATAAAGCGGTCATGAGCGCCACGATCCGTGCGGGGCAGGTTATAGCGGTCGAGGATGCTGGCGCTAACCACATCGCTGTAGGACATCAGACCCGTGTCGATGCGTCGGGCATATTCCAGATAGATCAGCAGCTTGGAAACCGAGGCCAGCGGAAAGGCTGAATCCGCGTTATACAGGACACCTTCCCAGGGGGTATCCACCGGGGCACAGGCCACCGCGAAGTCCTGCGGCTGTGCAAGCGCCTGCTCCCATAGCAGCGCGATCTCCGGCGGAATGATCGGCTGCTGCGCCGAAACACTGAAAATACCGAACCCGAATACCAGAATCACAACCAGCCGACGCATTTTCAAAAACTCCACCCGATGACGAACGCCGTTGGTCATCTATTGTGGTGCTTCGCGCCTTCGATGTCCATGAGAATTTATCGGTTAGCGATTCAGCTTCGTCCAGTCGGTCGGCGGCGTTTTGGGTGGCGGCGCTTCATCATCACGGTAGACACCGCCCGTCAGGTAAACCACGCTCACCCATAATCCGCGCCCGCTGCGGTAGAACAGCACACAGAACGCAACGGTAAACACCGTCCAGACGGCAAGCTGCACCAGCAGCGGCGGGGCAAACAGTGCTTCTGTGAGGAAAAACCCGCCGACCGAGAGCACTTCTGCGAAGCCCAGCGTGAACATCATCCCGCCAAGCGACTCGCCATCGCGCCGCTCAAAACGCACGCCGCACACCGGGCAGGTCGCGTTCATCCTGAACAACCCCTGGAACATCGCGCCACGCTCACAGTTGGGGCAGCGCACAATCACCCCGCACCACAGCTTCTTCAACGCCGACGATTGCTTGCGGTACTGCATCTCCTACCCTTTCCGCCGGTTGAAACCCTGGCGAGACGTTATGAAACCATAAAACGTGTCGCATTTACAAGGGCATCAGTCCTCTTCCTGTGGGTACTTCCAGACCACTTTAATGCGTGTTCCATCCCCCGGGCGGCTGGTCATCTCAAAGCGGGCACCGATAGCCTCAGCCCGTTCGCGCATGTTGCCCATGCCCAGTCCGGCGGAAAGGTGTTCCATATTAAAGCCACGCCCGTTGTCGTACACGGTTAGCTGAGTCTGCTCCGCGTCCTGGTCAAGCTGAATCGTAAAGCGGCTGGCCTGGCTGTGCTTGATGATGTTGTTCACGCTTTCCTGTGCGATCCGGTAAAAGGCGACATGCACGGTAATAGGCAGCGGGGCGCCATCCCCGTTGACAACCAGTTCACCCTTAATCTCGCGGCGGCCTTTGGCAGCGTCGATCAACTGCTTGAACAGCATCTTGAGATCGGTCTTGCCGACCGCTTCCGGGCGGAGTTCCAGCAGCAGTGTGCGCATCTCGGCCATCGCGGAACGGTTGAGCATAATCACTTCGTTCAGCAGTTCCTTTCCGCGTTCGCGATTGCGCTCCCACTGGCGCGGCACCGCCTCGGCCATCGCGGTCGCTGAGAACAATACCTGGCTAACCGCATCATGCAGATCACGCGCGAGACGCTGGCGTTCCTGCGAGGCCGCACCTTCCTGAGCCTGTTCCGCCAGCCGCACCCGTTCAAGCGCCTGCGCACACAACTGGGTAAAGGCCATCATCAGGGCGCGGTCTTCATCGCTGAACGTCTGAATGGTGCTAAAGCTGAACGTCACCAGCGCGACCACCTGTTCCCGCAGCAGCACAGGCAGAATCACATGACCGCCGGGGTAATAGGGTGCGAAGGCTGCCATCGCGGGGAATTGTTCGGTGCAGGCCTCCGCCGGAAGCAGCCACAGCGCCTGTTTGCTCTGGGCAACTGTCGTAATCGGGTAAGCCGGATCAGCCTCGAACTGCCGCCACAGTTGAAGCTCCCGCGCGGGCAGCAGGCTGCTGGTGATATAGACCTGGATGAAATCCTGCACGTTCTGCCCCGGCACATCACCCACGATATAGAACGCCCCGGTGGTCGCATTCAGCACACTACCGCCCTGCTCCACGATCACCTGCGCAATCTGCTGGGTGGTCAGCGCTTCAGAAAGCGCTGCGGACAGCATTTGCAGCCGTGCGCTGCGCTCGGTGGCCTTTTCCGCTTCACGACGGGATTGAATTTCCGCCTCGTACAGCCGTTCGCGTTCCTGCTCGGCCTGTGCTCGCTCTTCAATCTGCTGCTGCAATTTCTGGTTGGCGTCGGCCAGCTCATCAAGGCGCTGGCGCATATTGGTTTCTACGCTGGTCGCCATGTCGTTAAAAGCGAGCAGCAGTTGTTGCAGTTCGATGATTTCCGTATCCAGCGTCGGGCGGAAGCTCAACTGTCCGGCGGCAATGCGGCGGACGGCTTCGGTCATATTCTCAATGGGCTGCGTAATCAGCCGGGTGCTCGTCCAGCCCAGCACCACGATCAGCAGTGTAATCAGCGCCAGCGTCAGCAGGTTACGCTGGTTCACCTGCTGCACATCCGCCAGCAGGGCATTTTCCAGCAGACCAACAATGACATAGACGGCGTCTTCATCACCGCCAATCTGTGTAAAGCCGTAAAGCCGCATCTGGCCGTTCAAGTCCTGATCACGGGTCACGCCCTGCTTCTGGGTCAGAACGGTCGCCCAGACATGTGCATTGTTGTAACGCTCCCCGGTCAGGACATCGTCATCCGGGTAGCGCGACAGAATCGTCCCGTTACTGTCAACCAGCGTGGTGATTGTGCCGGGCGGCACTTCGACACTGCGCAGGGAGGTATTCAGCCAGTTCAGCGACAGCCCTGCCGCCACTACTGCCGTAAGCTGATTACCCTCGTCGAAAACGGGCATCGACAGGGTCACGGCGGGAAGTCCGGTCACCGGGCCGATGCGATATTCCCCGACAGCAAAGGCGCGCGTTTCCAGCGTTTGCTGATACCAGTTGTATTCGGTGGTATCCACATCAACCGTGACTGGAATGGCGCTGCAAACGGTTGCGTTCGTGACGGTATCAATCACAAACAGGTTGTTGTACAGGTCAAACTCCTGCAAGAGCTGCGCAAGCAGGGCGTTACAGGGTTCGATCTGCTTCTCCCGCACGATGGGAAGCTGCGCCAGCGCAACCAACATCTGGCGAGTGCTGGCAATGTACTGCTGATTGTCCGCCGCGATATTCTCGGTAATGAAAAGCGCATCTTCCCTGGCTTCCGCCACGGTCAGGCGGCGCTGATCTTCAGTATTCATCAGAGTCAGAATCAGCACCGGGATAAAAATGAGCAGCAGCAGCAGCAGCACTCTGGCGCGCAGGCTGTTCAATGTAAAACGCATCCGGCCTCCCTATCTGGATCAGACGACGTTGAACCCTTGCCAGGGGTTGTAAAAAAGGCTATAATTGCAACACTTTCGGCGACGTGGCCAAGTGGTAAGGCAAGGCTCTGCAAAAGCCTGATGCACCGGTTCGAATCCGGTCGTCGCCTCAACAGCGGGTGTGCTTCCCCAGGACACCCGTTTTTTATTTGCAGCGAGGGCACGGTGCAGATCAACGACGAAGGTCGGCGATGAAAAGCGAAGAAGTGAAGCCGCAAACATCCCAGACTCATACACAGGCGACAGATGTGGTTGAAGGACTCCGCCACCCGCCGGTGACGCTGGCACCGCTGCCGAATTATACCCTCTCGCGTGTTTGCCCGGCCTGCGATGCACCGACCTTCCGGTTGGCCTGCAAGGTGCGGTGTGCGCGTTGTGGGTTTGTCTGGGATTGTAGTGAAGTTTAACTCATCCCAGTCCCCATAAGCGAATCTCCTGATCGGCACTTCCTGACGCCAGCAGCAGCCCATCCGGCGAGAACGCGACCGTTTCCACGCCCAGCGAATGCCCTTCCAGCGCACCAAGCAGCTTTCTGTTGGGCACATCCCACAGGCGCACGAGACGATCTGAACTCCCCGTCGCCAGCAGCGATTCCAGCGGCGAAAATGCGGCAGCCTTCACCGGGCGCTGTCCGTCGTGCTTCGCCTGATAAACAAGCGACCCATCATCCACCTGCCACACATACACGCTGGCATCATTGGCCGCCGACGCCAGCAGCATCCCATCAGCGGAAAACACCACCTGATTGACCAGCCATTCGTGGGCTTCCAGCGTTTTTAAGGGCGCGGCGGAAAGCGTCGGTGCAGCCCACAACCTGACCCGTTTATCGCCCGAACCCGACGCGATGCGGCTGCCATCAGGCGAAACCGCCACCGTATGTACTGCATAGTCATGTGCGGAAATGGCTTGAATCTCTGCGCCGTCTTCAATGCGTACCACCCGCAGCAATCCATTCACATAGCCGCAGACCAGATGTGCGCCGTCGGGCATAAAGTCCAGCGCTTCAAGGTCGTGATCCACACTGTCGAACGTGACGACCTCCCGACCTTCGGGCATCATCCACACACGCACGGTCGCTCCGCCGGAGATCGAAGCCAGATATGCACCATCGCGTGAAAAGGCGATTTTGCGCACTGATCCATCGTTCCGGCGCAAAACACCGACCTCGCGCCCGCTGGGAATTTCCCACAGACGCAGGCTGTTATCGGTGCTGCCCGACACCAGCAGTCCCCCCACTGGTGAAAAGGCCACCGTCAGCACCGGGCCAGTATGCCCAAGCAGGCGATGAAGGGTCTGTACGCTGCGAAACAGAGTCGCCCGCAGCGGCCTGCCGCGCAGCAGCCCATGCGGATCACCGAAACCAGGGCAGGTCTGCGCGATATAGCTCACCAGCAGCGCGACCACCGCGATTCGTCCGGCGGCGTTGGCGGCGACCGCCTGTTCGTAGATCGCCTCGCAGGTAGCGTAACGCGACCGCTGATCGACCACGTCGAGCGCTCGTGCATCCTTTGGATCAAGCCCTAGCATCGCTTCCGCGAAAGGCAGTGCAGCAGCCCAGTCCTTCGCCTCGACAGCAGGCACAGCTTTCTCCCACAGTTCATCGAGCCGTCCCTGTATCAGTCGGGTGCGCAACTGTTCCGCCAGCGAAGCCGAAGGCATTTCGATAGAGGGTGACATCGGCGCTGTCACTGCAACCGGGGCAAGTGCCTCAAGCTGGCGCATATCGTCCAGAAAATGCTCGGCCTGCGTCCAGTCGCGCCGCGCAATGGCCGCTTCAATCAGCGGTTGCAGCAGCGCGATAAAGTGCGGTTGCAGCCGTGCTTCGACCTGCTGAACATAGGTTTTTGCTGCACCCCGTGCATAGTCAGGCGCTTCATCCAGCAGCGCACGGTACAGGAACACCGCCTCACCCGGTGCGCTTTCGATCCGTTCGGTTGCGGTGAAAAACAGGTCTTCTGGTATTAAAGTGTGTGCATCTGGTGGAGGAGTCGCGGAAGCAGCCTTTTCGAGATCGGTCGGCAGTGCGGCCAGAATTTTCTGCACGGTCTCATCAGGAGTGGTGTAAGGGGTAAGGGGTTTTTCCAAGAGGAACAGAAAATCTCCAAAACGCACCGAGTCCACGACAACGGTAACAAGCGGCACACTGCCGAGCAGCGCCGTGAGCAGGGTCATGTGCACCGCTCTGCTTCGGTTGGCGTTTTCGGTCAGCAGGAAGACCAGTGCATGAGCATCTGCCACTGCTGTTACCAGTGTGATCGACTGCTGATTCAGGGCTTGGAAGAGAGCGATAGAGGCGGCCTGGTCTTCTGGTGCGCTGACGAGGAGGAGTCGTGTCACGGCAGTTCCCGTTCATCTCGGTGGTGTTGACATTTGTAAAAGCTATTTCAAAGTTTAGATTCCAGTAGGGGCGCAGCGCACTGCGCCCGTACAACAGTGATGTTTGAATTGAGTTGTGCTTAATACAGCGAAGCGCATCAGCGTAAACACGCCGTAATCGGTGATAGGCGGATCGTGGGGATTATGCGATGTTCGGGGAAAACGCGCAAAAGGTTATCCAGAAGGGGCAACTGATGATGCGCCTGCCCCCCGGCCCGTCCTTATTTGATTTCCTGTTTGGCCGCGCCCGCCACCATTCCGACAATGCCCATCAAGCCCTGCCCCTTGCCCATCGAAATCTCCTTGCCGAAGATTTTGAGCACAATATCGGTCGGCACGGCAGCAACCTTTTCTAATGGCTGGTCGGAAAGCGTCTCACCCAGAATGACGCTGATCGCCATTGCAGAAAGCCCCTGCGGATTCAGCACATCAAAGTAATACTTCTGCGTACCGTCGTCCTGGTTCACCGCCCAGACATACGCATCAGATTCGCACATCTGCACATGGTTTTCTTCAGGATGTGGTCGGGCGGAAATCTCCGGCGGGACGCGCACCGCCTCAAACCGATCCGCCACTTCAATCAGATATTCAGCCCGTTCGTTGCGGTCGGTGATGTGGGAGAAGTCGTCCACCATCTCAGCCAGTTTTTCGGGAATGTCACTCATGATCGCTTCTCATCGTTCCTTCTGGTTTTACAAAGAAAGGACGAGTCAGCGCTCGTCCTCTCTTTAATTGAACACCGTGACGGCCTAAAAATTACTTCTCAATCGGGACGCCAACGGAATTACCCCATTCCGTCCAGCTTCCGTCGTAGTTGCGCACCTTGTCATAGCCGAGCAGGTACGTCAGCACGAACCAGGTGTGGCTGCTGCGTTCGCCGATGCGGCAGTAGGCGATGATGTCATCCCCCTGCTTGAGGCCGATTTCCTGCTCATAGATCGAGCGCAGGTCATCCGCCGCCTTGAACGTGCCATCGTCAGGATTGGCCGCCCGCGCCCAGGGCACATTCTTCGCGCCGGGGATATGGCCGCCGCGCAGCGCACCTTCCTGCGGATAGTTGGGCATGTGCAGCAGTTCACCGCTGTATTCGCCGGGGCTGCGGACATCGACCAGCGGCTTGTTCTCGCGGACGTGCGCCAGTACCTGATCGCGGAAGGCGCGGATGCGGTTGTCGTCGCGCTCGGCGGCGGTGTAGCTGGTGGCGGAATAGGTCGGTACTTCGCGCGTCAGTTCGCGGCCTTCCTTTTCCCACTTCAGGCGACCACCATCCATCACTGTGGCGTTGCTGTGGCCGAACCACTGGAACACCCAGAAGGCATAGGTCGCCCACCAGTTATTCTTGTCGCCGTAAAAGACGACGGTCGTGTCCGGGGTGATGCCGATGCGCGAGGCCAGTTGTTCAAACCCGGCCTTGTCCAGGTAGTCGCGGCGCACCGGATCATTCAGGTCAGCCGTCCAATCGACCTGCACTGCGCCGGGAATGTGGCCGGAGGGATACAGCAGCGGGTCTTCGTTGCTTTCGATAATGCGGATGCTGGGGTCGTTCAAATGCTGCGCGACCCAATCGGTGGAAACGAGGGCGTCAGGGCGGGCATAGCCCCGGTTGGTAATGTCGCTGGACATGAGATTCTCCTGTTCAGTTAAACTTCGGCGAATAGTCGGCAAAATGCGTTTTGACGTTGTCGGTTCTTAGCGTGTGCGCTGCGCTCCTTTCAGCACGGTGTATCAGCCACCGTCAACGAAAAAGAGCCAACCCGGACGGATTGGCTCTCCAACTTCACATCATCCCTGCACTTCAGCAGGATGGCAGCGCCAAACATCCGGACTGGGTTCGGAATGGACACATACACGGACACGCACACATCGTTTTGTATGCAACTGCACGTTTGTTTCCCAGGGATGTAAGCGTTTTGTTGACCATGCCCATAAACTAACATGGATAAGCGCAGAAATCAAGCAGTCGGTTTCAGAATTTGGTTAAGAACTGCCCCGCTATTTCAAAAACGTTGGTTGAACAGCGGTATTGACGTTACACTGCGTGATACTGCCCTACATTGTGCTGAAAAATCAGGAATCATGAAAAATAGTGTTTTAAGGTTTTTTGGACATCTCCAGACTGGGCTGTTCGACCTGCTGGTATCAATTCAGGCCATGCTGCTGCCCTTTCGGCTGTATCAGTGGAAGACGGTTTATTCGCTTACGTCGGATGAATTCCACCTGACCAGCTTTGGAGAAGACTGGCTCTCCACGCCGCAAATCGCCCCGGCACGGCTGGCGATTCTAGGGGAACTTGATGCTGAAAGGCGCACCGGACGCATGACCGCCAGCGTGATTCCGGTCAATTCCGAAGATCAGACCTACGGCACAATCGAGCTTTTCACCCATCACTTCCACGCCTACTACGAGCGTGAGGTGCGCACCTACTGCCAGTCACGCTGGCGGCAGGCCTATCAGGCGTGGCTGGCGCATGTAGCAGAGGGTGAGTAGAAGGCGGCTATTCTTCTGAAGGCGCCCCAGCAGGTGGCAGATTCAGCACCCCGTTCACATTGTCCAGTTGGACGCTGCCCGGTTCGAGGCGCAGCACGACATAGGCCGTGTATGGCACACGCACTTCAAAGCGTGCGCTGGATAATCCCCCCACCACCGTCCGCCGCGCCGCCGCCATATACACCCCGGCTTCGTCCTGTTCCACCGCCACCCGCCAGCCGAACGCCGCCTGCAGGCGCACCATGACTTCGACGACCGGGCGACTCCAGCGGATGACCTTCACATCGGCATGTTCTGCCCGCAGGTAAAACGTGGCATTTTCCGCAATGGTAAAGTGATAGGTGCGCGTCGTTTGTGCCATGTCGCGCACAGTCGAAGCTGCATTGACGATCTGCCACAGCGAATTCAAGCGCTGCATGTGGGTAAGTTCCTTTCGCCCAAAAAATGCGTGTGCAGCCATGCCTGCACTGCTTCTACCACCTGCTGCGGCTGTTCCAACGCCATCATATGCCCTGCCCCTTCCAGCGTGACCAGCTCTGCGCCGGAGATGTTGATCTGCAAATACTGGCCGAATTTTAAAGGCGTCATCCGATCTTCGGTTGCCGCAAAGATCAGCGTCGGAACGCGGATTTCAGGCAGACGTTGACGGACATCAAAGCGAGTGCAGGCCAGATAATCGTTGTACAGCAGTTCTACGGACTGTGCCAGCAGGTATTGAACCGTCAGGGCACGACGTTCTGGCGGTGTATCGGCGCTCCAGTACCACTCCGCCAGCAGATTCGCCACACCTGCCTGATCGACCTGTAACCGATCCATAATTTCTGGCGAGACTCCCAGCTTCGCGCCCGTGCCGACCAGAACCAGCCCCGCTGCCCGTTCTGCATCATCCAGCGCCAGTTGCAGCGCGACTCCACCGCCCATGCTGTGCCCCACAAAAATCGCCCGTTCGATGCCCAGCGCGTCCAGCAGCGCCATCACATCTGCCGCATAAGCCGCGATACTGTCCCGACCCGGCAGCGGGCTTTTGCCATGACCAGGCAGATCAGGCAGCACCAGGTTCGCGCCCGGCAGGCGGCGCAGCGCAATCGGCCAGTCGAGATGTGAACCGCCCGCGCCGTGAATCAGCACCAGCGGAAGCGCATCAGGATAGCGGCGCTGGTCGATGATGTAGAAAGGGACGCGGGCAGTCTCAACAAATGGCATAAACATTCCCTTTTATGATGGTGTATAAGCCTGGATTGTATCGTCCGAAGTCGGAGCGCAGCGCCACATTCATCCGCCACTAACCTTAGCATTGACGCTGTTCGGTGTCTCAGGCATGATACCCGCGCCCGGAAATCATTGAGACTGTGAGCTTATGTCTGAACTGCTGGCCCAAATCATCGAATTTGCCAAACGAATTGTGGAAACCGGAAGCTACCCCGGCATTGTCTTCGTCATGGCGCTGGAAAACGTCTTCCCGCCTATTCCATCCGAAGTGGTGATGCCGCTGGCGGGTTTTCTGGTCGCGGACGGAAAACTCAACTTCATCGGCATCTGGATCGCCGGGACGCTCGGTTCGGTGATTGGTGCCCTGATCCTCTATTACATCGGTCTGCTGGTGGGCGAACCCGTGATGCGCACCTTCATCCGCCGTTATGGAAAGTGGTTCACCATCTCTGAACAGGAATTCGACCGTGCGCTTGATTTCTTCGGCAAGTACGGCGGGGGCGTGATCTTTTTTGGCCGCCTGATCCCGATTATCCGCAGCCTGATCTCCATCCCGGCGGGAATGGACAGAATGCCGCTGCCCAAATTCCTGCTCTATACCACCCTGGGCACGGCCATCTGGAGCGGTGCTCTGGGCTTCGCGGGCTTGCAGTTGGGCGAAAACTGGGAACAGGTGGAAGGTGTAATCGAGCGGTATCAGGATGTGGTGATTGTGGTGCTGGTGCTGCTGGTGGTCGCGTTTGTGGCGTGGCGCTTCACCATCTGGCGCAGCCGCCGCAACCAGACCGCCGCTACACCGGGGGAAGCCGCCTAAGCGCGACACGATGCTCTTATGACGGACTACGCTCTGCTGCTCAAACACCTGACGACAGGCAGCGATGACGAGCGCGACACCGCCCGCCAGACGCTCTATGCGCTGGATGAAGAAGCCATCGAACCACTTGTCGATCAGTTTTATGCAGGCGTGAACGAAGCCACCGGACTCGCCATTCTGGAAATCGTGAGCGACATCGGCGGTTGGGAAGCGCGAATGCTGCTGGAAGATGTGGTGCATCTCAGCGCCCGCTATCCCTATGAGTCGTGGCGGGTGGCTGCGCGGCTGGGCTTGCAGCAGTATACCTGAACGATGGAACCTTAGAGCGGCGAAGAACGCAGACGACTCCTAAGACCAATTCTGGTGCTCGTGGCGATTCGATGCTCTTAAACAAGAATGATGATTTGCGTTGGTATGGGCGCAGCGCGCTGCGCCCGTACAGGTAAGCGATTTAATGATCGATGTCCGCATTCGTCTGCGTTCAAAACCTCATCGCTTCTTTGACTGCATTGCATCTAGAACCCCATCAACTCACTGAGGTCGGCGCGGCCTTTCTGCATGGCGCTGATCGATTGCAGCAGTCCCAGGCGGTTGCGGCGGATCGTGGGATCATCCGCATGGACGAGCACACCATCGCCCTTTCCGGTGCCGAAGAAGGCCGTCACCGCCGGGATCATGGGCGCGAACGCGGTCAGGAAACCATCGACATTGGCCTTCGGGTCGAGTCGGGTAATGGCTTCAACGTATGCTCCGTAAAGCGCACTTTCCTCGGCCTGTGCGAACAGCGTTTCATCCACTGGATAGCGTTCCGGTTCGGCGCGGGTGATGCGCACACAACGGGCAAAGCCGTCCAGCAGGGGCACCCAGTCGGGATGCTGCACCCAGGCGCTAAGCTGCTGCACACCGACCAGCGCGCGGTAAGGGTTGGCTGCCTGCTCTGCCAGCACCGCATTAACCACGTCCGGCGCGTAGCCCTGTTCGCCCAGCCACACGCGCAGCCGCCCGGCGATAAAGTCCAGCACCTGTGCCTTTGCTTCCTGTGAAACCGGAATTGGTTGTGCGTCAGCTACGACATCAATCGACGCCGCCAGATCGACATCCAGCCCCTTGCTGACGGCAATCTGAATAATCCCCAATGCAGCGCGGCGCAGCCCATAGGGGTCTGCCGTCGATTTTGGCGCAAGCCCCGCCGCGAACAACCCGACGAGGCTGTCCAGCCGGTCGGTCACGGCCAGCAGAGTCCCGGCGGCGCTGGCGGGCAGCGCATCCCCGGCGAAGCGCGGCTGCCAGTGTTCAAAAATGGCGTTGGCGACTTCGGGCGGATACCCCTCCCGCAGGGCATATTCGCGACCCATCGTTCCCTGGAGCGAGGTCATCTCCACCACCATCTGCGTGGCGAGGTCAGCCTTGAGCAAATGTGCCGCCCGCTGAGCAATCGCCGTGTCGCTCTCGCTGATGCCCAGCAAACTGCCGATAGGCGCAATCAACCCGGCCACGCGCTCGTTCTTGTCCAGCATCGACCCCAGATGCACTTCAAACGTCAGCGTGGAAAGACGCGGCAAAAATTCGCTCAGCGGTTTTTTGATGTCCTCACGGTAGAAGAACCGTGCATCAGAAAAACGTGCCTTTAAGACCTGCTCGTTGCCGTAAGTGACTTTATCGAGATGCTCCGTATCGCCGTTGCGGATGGTGATGAAGTAGGGCATCAACTGACCATTGGGGTCTTCGACGGCGAAATAGCGCTGCTTATCGCGCATCACCGTCACCAGCACGTCGCGCGGCAGTTCGAGCGACTGCACCTCGAAGTTGCCCACCAGGGCGGTCGGCGCTTCGATCAGGTTCGTGACCTCATCCAGCAGCGCCTCATCTTGGAGCGCCCGCCCGCCGACCTCGCTTGCCAGCGCCGCGACATCATTGGCGATCTTGGCGCGGCGCTCGTCATAATCCAGAATAATCCCCTGGGCTTCCAGCGCTCTCAGATAGCCGTCTGCGCTTTCGACTGCGAGCAGCGGCGACCCATAAGGACGCAGCCCGCGCGTGATGTCGCCGCTCTGCACTCCCGCATACTCAAACGGCAGGACGTGCCCGCCCAGCAGCGCGACAACCCAGCGAATCGGGCGCGAGAACGCGATGTTGGACGCATTCCAGCGCATGGTTTTGCCGAATTTGATACCTGCCACGAAGGCGGGCAGCGCTGCCGCTAACACGTCCGCGGCTGGTTTGCCTGTCTCGCGCACGGTCGCCACCACATACTGCCCGCCGTCGATCTCCTCGACGCGCAGTTCAGCCACATCCACACCGCGTCCCTTTGCAAAGCCTTCCGCCGCTTTGGTCGGCTTGCCATCAGCATCAAAAGCGCGGTTGGCGGGCGGGCCTTTCTCGATGCGTTCCACGTCGGTCTGGATGGGGGCTACTCCCCGCGCGATCACGACCAGGCGGCGCGGTGTCGCGTAGAGTTCAAGACCTTCATGCGACAGCCGCAGGCTTTCAAACAGCGAGGGCGCGGCGGTTTGAAGCTGTGCCAGCGCCGAATCCACATCTCCGGAAGGCAGTTCCTCGACACCGATTTCCAGCAGGAAGTCGGCTGGCTCGGTCGGAGGGGGGACGGGCGCACGGTCGGAGAGAATCGTTTCGCGCTGCGGAGCGGGCGACTGCCAGCGTTCCATCAGCTTCATCAGCGGATAGCCCAGTTCGGCGCGCTGCTCGCTGTAAGCGCGGGCGACGTTGCGGGTCATATCGCGCATTCGGCGGAAGTACGTAGCGCGTTCGGTCACGCCAATGGCACCGCGTGTATCGAGCACGTTAAACAGGTGATTGCACTTCAGCACATAGTCGTAGGCGGGGATCAAGGCACCCGCTTCCAGCGCCCGCTTATGCTCATTCTCATAGGTGTTGAAAACGTTCTTGAGCGCATCCACATCGGCGATGTTGAAGTAGTAATCGCAGTGTTCGATTTCTTCGCGCAGGAACAAATCGCGGTATTGTAAGCCGCCTTCCATCCAGTCGATGTCCCAGGCGGCCTCCTTGTTTTGCAGCGCCAGCACAATGCGCTCCACGCCGTAGGTGATCTCGACCGCGACCGGGTTCAGCTCAAGGCCGCCCGCCTGCTGGAAGTAGGTGTACTGCGTGATCTCCTGCCCGTCCAGCCACACTTCCCAGCCCAGACCCCACGCGCCGAGGCCGGGCGACTCCCAGTTGTCCTCCACGAAGCGGATGTCGTGTTCGCGCGGGTTGATGCCGAGTGCTTCCAGCGATTGCAGGTAAAGCTCCTGCGGGTTGCCGGGGTCGGGCTGGAGGATGACCTGATACTGATAGTATTTCTGCATCCGATTCGGATTCTCACCGAAGCGCCCATCATCGGGGCGAACGCTCGGCTCAACGTAAGCGACGCGCCAGGGTTCCGGCCCCAGTACGCGCAGCAGTGTGGCCGGGTTGTTTGTCCCCGCGCCCACCTGCACATTATACGGTTCTGCAATCACACAGCCCTGGTCTGACCAGAACTGATGCAATTTTAAAATCACCTCTTGGAAGGAAAGCGGCTTATTTGTCATAAAAAGATGCCCTGAATGTGGTCGGCTCCAACCGGTGTATTATAGAAAGACACGGTGGGATTAGCGAGGGAAAGCGCAGCAATGCCCATTCACAGCGACAGAAATCTCTATCCGGGAATCAACCCGCATCTGAACAGCTATTTACAGCACATCACCGGTTGGAAGGGGTTCCATAATAAGCATTTAGAGCATATTGCCGAAGCATTAGAAGCCCTTTTGCCACAGGCCTATTACATCGCTGGGGAGGAATCCCTTCAGATTGGCACCTATGATTTACCAACGGAACTCATTGCGCCTGAGGTGACTGAAGAAACGATCCCCGACATCACCATCTATAAGGCCGAGGGAAGCCATCAACCCTTTGATAGCGCCTCACAGGCAAGCACACCGACGCTAACGCTCCCTGTTATTGATGTGATGGCCGAGCCGGAATATATAAATAGCCTGGTGATTTACCGGGTAGAAGCAGGCACCCTACCCGGAGAGCCGATTACGCGCATTGAGCTGCTTTCTCCTGCCAATAAGCCCCCTGGCTCCCATTATAAGGATTATCGAGCGAAACGGCTCAAAACGATTGGCAGTGGGATGCGGCTGGTTGAGATTGATTACCTTCACGAACGTCGCCCGGTAGACCCACGTATTCCCAGCTACATCTCTCGCCACCCGGATTCTCGTCCTTATAACATTGTTATCAGTGATCCGCACCCATCCTTGAGTGAAGGGGTTGCAGGCGTTTATGGATTTGGCGTGATGGAAAGTCTTCCCAGAATCGCCATTCCATTAGACAGAAAAGATCGAGTCACGCTTGATTTCAGTGCAATCTACAACCGCACCTTTTCCAGTGCGCGTCTCTTCTGGCAAATCCTGGTCGATTACGAAAAAGACCCGGTCAACGTCGAGGCGTACCACGAAGCCGACCGGGTCAAAATCCGCGAACAGATGGCGAAGATCGCGGCGGAACAGGCTGTAAAGCGCGAGGAGCCGCCCTACCCCTGAATCTCCACAACCACACCTTCTTCCGCCCAGTCGTACAACCACTGCACGTTCTGGTTGCTCAGCAGAATGCAGCCGTAGGTGACTCGTGTACCGAGGCTGTTCTCCCACAGGATTTGTCCACCGCCGCGTGTGGGGAAGCCGTGAAAGCCATTGGTGAACGCCGTCCCCGGCACAGGCTGATACACGCCCATGAAATTCGGCATCCACAGATTCCAGTTGGCGGCGTAGGCATTTGGCTCATGTGACAGAATTTGATACACCCCCGGCCAGGTCGGGCTGCTGCTGATACCTGTGCTGGCGGGCCAGTCCTGAATTAACTGTCCATTCTCATAGACGCGCACCCGCTGTTCGGGGATGCTGACCTCGATGCGCTTGTTCGGCACAACCTCCAGCGGCAGGAATTCATCGACGGACGGAATCGTAATCGTCTGGCCGACGCTGAGCGCTTCAATGCCGCCGTTAGCCTGCTGCACATAGGGATAAGGCACACCGTAGTCATAGGCGATGCTGGTGATCGTCTCGCCGGACTGGACGACATGCTGGCGGTCATTGTGATAGACTCGAATCGTGGGCGAGGTATTGCTGGCCGCGACCGCCGCCTGCACCTGCGCAACCGCTTCATCCAGATTCAGTGTGCGCGTCTCATCCAGCGCTGCCGCCTGTGCCGTGAGAAAGTCGCGCACGGGCGCGGGCTGCACGGAAAGCGCGAGACCACTGGCCGTCCCCGGCGCACTGCCGGAAGTCAGCCAGCGTGCCCACGTTTCTGGCGGGGCACTCCAGGTCACGGTATCGCCTGTGGCCGGGTCAAAGGCGCGGATGTTCATGGGACTGGTCAACAACTGCTGCGCGGCCTGTACCATCGGCGTTGAGTCGGTGACAGCGGGAGTGACAGTGCTCATCGCCAACTCGATTTCGCCATCTGCCAGCGCATCCCGGTTTTGCAAACGGACAGCCGACACATTCACATCCAGCGCACGGCCATTCTCCGCCGGGGTCGCCTGCACCACCCCGTTCACCAGTGCCACACCCGCATCTACCGCCGGGACATCCACCTGCCCGCGCAGCGCTTCCAGCCCTGCCGCCAGCGCCGTCACATCCACGCTTACCACAGGCGCGACTTCGGTGTTGGTCAGCGCCGCCAGCACATTGCCCTCGCCGCGCCCCTGACGATGCGCTTGAGCAGCGGTCTGCGCAGCATCAAGCGTAATACCAAGCGAGGCGGGACTCACGGAAAAGCGACGGTCGCCATCACGCAGGGTGATGGTCTGCCATTCGTTTTGCAGCGCAGCGGCGGCTTCCGCTTCGGACATGCCGCCCAGATCAACCCCTGCCGCGCTCACACCGGGAAGAATGCCACTGCCATAGATCATCATTGCGCCCAGCGTCAGCCCGAAGCAGACAAACGCAAACAGGCCGACTGACAGCAGTCCCGCCGCGATCAGGAGGTTGCGACGATTTTTTGCAGAAGCAGTAGGCGACTTGCGGGCGGGTAGCCCTGTGTGCGGCTGTGCACGGTTGGGCTGCATCGGCAGCGGCATCGGCTGACCATCAGCCTGCCGGGTTGTGTTCGTGGCATAGGGCATGGTCGGCTGACCGGACGCAGACAGCTTCATCGCTCGCATCCGCTGACTCACGGAAAGAATCTGGCGCGGCTGTTGCCGCGGCTGCTGGGGCGCACTGTTGGAGACAGGCGGCGGAACACGAAGCTGCCCGTTCGTCACAGGCGGACGAACCGGCATATTCGGCTGATTCCGAAACGGTTGCTGCTGCGCCCGGCCATTCTTGGCAGGACGCTGTGACATCGGTCTTTGTGAAGGCACGATGACTCCTCAAAAATTCAAACTGATGCAGAGACTAGACGCTTTATACGCCCATAAGTTCCATTATACGTCTGTTTGAATCAGAGTCGGGTAAGCGGCGGGGAAAAGTCAGGGCTGCCAGCGATCTTTCAGCGCGGCAATCGCCTGTTCGACTTCGGCACGATTGCCGTACTGCTCGCCCCCACCCAGATCGAGATACTTGCGGTAGTCGTTGGCCGCACCCCGATAATCATGGCGGGCGGTTCGTGCCAGCGCACGGGTGTAGTAGGCCTGTGTGAACAGCGGATTGAGGCGCAGCACCGTGTTGTAATCGAGCAGTGCAGAGTCATAACTGCCTGAATCGGCCTTCGCCAGCCCGCGATTGAAATAGGCGGCGGTGTATTCGGGGATCAGTTCAATCGCTCGGTCAAAGTCGGCAATCGCTTTGGCGTACTCCCCCAGCCCCATGTAAGCGGTCGCGCGGCGGTTGTAGGCTTCGGCAAAATTGGGGCTGAGCCGAATCGCCTCCGTGCAGTCTTCAATCGCTGCCGGATAATCCTTCGCCTCCCACTTGCGATGCCCGCGATCATAAAGCTGCTCGGCGGTGAGCTGCTCCTCGCTGGGGGTGGGCTGGCGTTCCGCCCCGGCAATGATGCGGGCGACTTCCGGCTGTTCGCTGGTCGGTGCGGGGATAACCTCGACCGGGCGTGGATTTCGGAGAAAACGGGTACGCAGACGGTGCATCGCTTCCTCGAAGTAATCATGCGGGACGGTCAGCGCGTTATGCCGCTGCAAATGCGCCAGCTTGCCTGTCAGATATTTCTGCGCATCGCGGAAGTCGAAGTTGTTCACCAGCAGCGGGACAACATTGCGCCGCAAGTCCATCGCATGTTCGATCTCGCGCCGCAGCCAGTCACCCGGTTCGGTGCAGCGTTCTACCGCGCCCGGCGTGAGGATGACGAGGAAGTGCGTCCGCGCCGCGATCTGATTCAGGATGACGGTATCGAACGCCCCGGCGTCGATGCTTTCCACGTCCATGAACACATCATAGCCGTTGTAGCGCAAGTCCTGGAACACGGCGCGGGCGATGAAGGCGCTCACGCTGCGGCGGTAGCTGATGAAAACCGTCTTGTCGGTGTCGGTCATAGTGAATCATCCACACAAAAACAGACAATCTCTATTATCCTGAGTTTGACGCTGTTTTGCGAAAGGGAATCCGGGACATGCAGTTCGAGTCAATCTTACTCGCCAGGTGCACAGGCTGACGACAGAGTAGGCGCTGTCCGAAGCTGGAGCGGAACTCTGAACGTCTCATTCCCTTTAGCAGTGTGAAAACACAGGCAAAAGCCAAAGCGAGGGTATTGGTGGAAACGGTTATTGTTTTTGCGTTTCTGATGATGTGGATTGGGTATGTGGTGGTGCGCCGCCGCCTTTTTATCCCGGTTCTGGCCGCCTTCAACAGCGGGAATTATGAACGTGGACTGCTGCTTACCCGTCGTCTGCTGCGCGTGTTCCCGCGTGATCCGCTGCTGCTTTACAATCGAGGGCTGTTTCTGGCAATTCTGGGGGAGGAAGAAGCGGCACAGGCAGACCTGACGCAAGCCTTGAAGCGTCGTCCGAAATTCATCTCCAGCTATATCATCCGCGCCTACATTCACATCCGGCATAAGCGCTACCGCGAAGCTGTGCAGGAATATGACGCTGCCTTACGCATCGACCCGGATGCCGCCTACCTCTACACGCAGCGTGCCACAGCGCATTTACGAGTGGGTGATCTCTTGCAAGCCATGCGGGATGTAAATCGCGCTCTGGAACTGCTCCAATCGCAGGTACAGAAGCAGGAACGCTTTGGTGCATATATCATGGGTGCTGCTGGTTCAACCAACGAAACACGAATGATGCTTGCCGCTGCCTATGCGATGCGGGCAGCCGTTTATAACCGTCAGGGCAGCTTCGCAGCATCCGACGAGGACTACACACGGGCCGCTTCGCTCACGCCTGATTATGCTTTTCTTTACAACGACTATGCAGAAAACGCTTTTACAGCCGGCGATTACGGCAGAGCGCTCGATCTTTTCCAGCAAGCCGACACTCTGCGCCAGAACGTCGTACAGCCGCCTTTTCATCCACTGATGCAAATTCGCCCACTTGAAGAATTTACACAGGCAGGCACAGCGGTGACTCATTCCGCAATGGGAAATGACTCGACTGCACTCGATCTGTGGAAAAGGCTGACTGAAAAAGAGCCTCGCTACCACGATCCGGATTGGGTGCGCAGCGAACTGAACTGGCCGGATGCGATGATTGCCGAAGGCCGCAAGCTGATTGATATGCTCGGCAATGAAACTGCGCCGCCTGCATCATTGGACTCAGCCGCGTCTTGATTCCGCCTGCTGGTTCAGCGACGATAGGCCTATAACGGTTGATTTCACCTGATTAGAGGCGGATTGCGTCATGAAAATCGGAGTCCTGGCGCTGCAAGGCGCTTTTATCGAACACGAGAAGATGCTGCGGCGGTTGGGCGCGGACGTGACCCAGGTGCGGCTGCCCGCGCAGCTTGAGAATCTGGACGGGCTGATTATCCCCGGCGGCGAGAGCACCACCATCGGCAAGCTGGCGGCGGACTATGGGCTGATCGAACCGCTGCGCCAGTTCGCAGCAGAGAAACCGACCTGGGGCACCTGTGCCGGGATGATCTTTCTGGCGAAGGACATTGGCAATGACCGCCAGCCCATCCTCGGTCTGATGAACCTTAAGGTGAACCGAAATGCCTTCGGGCGGCAGATCGACAGCTTCGAGGCTGAACTGGACATCAAGGGGCTGGAAGGCAAACCATTCCATGCCGTGTTCATCCGCGCTCCTATCGCGACCGAAGCAGGCGAAGGCGTCGAAGTGCTGTCGCAGTTGGACAACAATCGCATCGTCGCCGCGCAGCAGGGGCACTGGCTGGCGACCGCGTTTCATCCCGAACTGACCGACGACGCCCGCCTGCACGAGTACTTCCTGCGCATGGTGGAAAACGGCTGAGTTTGCCTGATTCTTGGGTTCACAAACGGGAAGCGTGTGCTAAAATACCGCCCGCTACGTTCAATGACCGCAACAATAAAGGCAAATGACGAGGGGATCATGACCGACGATCTCAGCTTGAAGACTCTATACCGCACGGTGCGTTTTGGCCCGGAAGATGAAGACATTGATGCGCTGGATGTCGAGGACGAACCTGATCTCCAGGATGCGGACGAACTCGATATTGACGAACTGGAAGCCGAAGTTGACGAGGAAGACCTCGACATTGAATTCGAGGAAGACCTTGACCTTGAGGACGAAGACCTCGACGACACGGGCTATGACATCGACGAATTCGAGGACGACGACGACCTCTACGGTGATGATGACGATGATGAGGATGAAGACGAGGACGAAGAAGGCTACTACGAAGAAGAAGACTTTTAGTCTCCACTGTGACGTGTAAAAACTGAACCACAAAGACACGGCCAAAGGGTTAAGTTTAATATCTTAGCGCTCTTTGCGTCTTGGCGGTTCAATCCGTTTTTGATTTTCGTGGGACTACTGCTGTCCCTGGTTCATGGCGATTTTCAAACAGCGGCAGGCGCGGCGCTCGTCACCGGAAAAATTTTGCCGGGATTCAGGATGCCGTTCGGGTCGAGCGTCTGCTTGATCGCCCGCATCACCTCCAGCGCTGGCCCGTGCTCGGTCGGCATGTACCGCGCCTTGCCGATCCCCACGCCGTGTTCGCCGGTCGCCGTACCGCCCAGTTCAATGGCCTTCAGCACAATCTGCCCGTTGCACTCCAGCGCACGGGCATACTCGGCCTCGTCGCGGTACGGGAATTCGACATGCACATTGCCATCCCCCGCGTGACCGATCATATAGGCGGTGATGCCCATTTCGGTGCGAATGCGCTCCACAAAGCCGATCAGGTCAGGATAACGGCTGATCGGCACGGCCACGTCGTTGATAAAGAACTTGCGATCAGGATGTGACCGCACCATGATTTCATAGGAATGATGCCGCGCGTGCCACAGCTTTTTGCGTTCGGCGCTGTCGGTCGTGGCCTTCACGCTGAGCGCACCCATCTCCTCGCAAATCTCGCGCACCGTCTCCAGTCCATTTTCCAGGGTGGCCGGGTGCGCGGCATGAAATTCCATAAACAGCGTCGGATGATCGCTCAGGTCAACGCCTTCGGCTTCGCGCAGCATTCGGGTGTGCGCCGCGTCGATCAGTTCCAGCGCTGCCGGGTCAAGCCCGCTCCCGCGCACAGCGACGACCGTTTCCACCGCCGCATGAATGGACGGAAACGCCGCCACCACCGCGCTCATGTGCGCCGCAATCGGCACCAGTTTAAGCGTGGCTTCGGTGATGATGCCGAGTGTCCCTTCGCTGCCGACGAACAAATGCAGCAGATCATAGCCCGACGACTGCTTGACCGACCGCGACCCGACCTCGATCAGCCGTCCATCGGCCAGCGCCACCTGCATCCGCAGCACATTGTCCTTGCTCGCGCCATATTTTACCGTGCGAATGCCCGCCGCATTGTTCGCCAGCATCCCGCCGACAGTGGCATTCGCGCCGGGGTCGGGCGGAAAGAACAGGCCGTAGCGCGTCAGTTGCGCGTTCAAATCCTTGTGGCCGATTCCAGGCTGCACCGTGACCTGAAAGTCGTCGGCGTGAACCTCGACGATGTTGTTCATCCGCTCAAACGAGAGCAAGATGCCGCCGTAAAGCGGAATCGGGTTGCCCTCCAACGATGTGCCCACCCCCCAGGGCGTAACCGGAATGCGGTGTTCGTTGGCGAACCGCAGCACATCGGCCACCTGCTGCGCGGTCTGCGGCCAGATCACGCACTCCGCCGGGTGCGCGGGATGCTGCGACTGGTCGCGGGCGTGGAGATCAAGGTCAGCCTTTGCCGTACTGAGGTTATCCGCGCCGACGACTGAAACAAGAGCAATCATAAATTCGCTGTTTAGTCGTGTGTATTTGTTTTCCATCATCTCACTTATAGACTTTTGCGCCAGTATTCAAGCCCAACCACGATGACATTTTCCAGCCAATCCTGAAAGCGCTGTTCAAGGTCTGCTGGCACATCCAGGTAGGTGATCTGAAAGGGCGATTGTGACAGCGGTTGAATGTCCTGAATAATCGCGTTGTCTTCCTGGTCAGACGCGACTTTATGATAGGCGCAACCAGAACACACCAGCACCCCCTGGTAAGCCCGTCCCAACCCATGAAAGGAAAGCAGCAGTTCGGTGTGCGCCCCGTTATCTTCTGCACGAATTGTAAGATTAATCCAGCTTTTGTGGTGAGAGAGATTTGCAAAGTAGTCCAGTGAACGAGCAGTTTCAATAATCTGGTAGCGGTAGTAATAATTTCTCTGCTCGTTTTCCAAATCAGCATAGTTGAGAAGAACAGCATGGCGCTCCGGTAAATTTGCCAGGGCTGACCGAAGCTGTTGTGTTACTTCTGCTAACCGACTACGCGCAAACTCGAACAAAGTCGCTGCAAACTGTTCGACTTTCGTTTTGTCATCGTCCGTGATGGTAATGCGACTGCGGACAATTTTATCAACGGCGGCTTCGATAATTGTTTGGGTCGTTGTTTCAGAAGTAAGTACTTGCTCCGACAAGCTCAAACTACTGATAAAGGCTTCACGCTGCCGACGTGCAAATAAATCAATCAATGGGCGCAAATTTCCAATGTCTGCTGCTTCCAATGCCGTGATGTAATCGGTTCGGTCATCGCGTGTAATGACAAGCGGAAACCAGCCTGCACGAATAAAGACCAGACTGGCTAAGCAGCGTGCCACGCGACCATTCCCATCCTGAAAAGGATGAATCTGGGTAAAGCGGTGGTGCAACCAGGCCGCTTCCACCTCTGGAACTACCCCTTTGCGGTCATGCTCCTCATGCCATGCGATCATCCGGTCAATTTGTGGTGGAACTTGTTCGGGTGGGCAATACGTGTGAACAGACCCGTCAGACCGTGTTGGGTTATTGGGAAACTTCTTCCACTCACCGCGCAAAAGCTCCAGGCGCCCGATATTGCCGAACTGGTCACGCGCTTCAACATGCGTTTGATGTGCGGTCAGCATCTGATGCAAAGAACGAATGTAGAAGGGTGAAAGTGGCAGTTGACGTGCAACGAAATCAAAAAGCCAGTCAACAGCCCCCTCATGATCCCGGATCATGGCAACGACCGTCGTGGCAGACTGGTCGGTCGCACCATGTGGAATCAGCGCTTCATCAATGCCGCGCTGAATTAATAAATCCGTAACACCCCGATCAATGTTATAAAGACGTTCAATCACGCCTGTTTCGATAGCAATTTTGCGTTTCATCCGCCCCAGAAAATCCTGGTACGACTTGGAAAGCCGTAGCCGATCAGCGCGTTCTTTCCAGATACCGGATAACGCTTCTAGCTCTTTGCTGACAAAGCGCTCCCAATCCTGGGGCAGATCATGAATAGGTTCCCAGTGTGAGATCATCTCGTCCATGTTATTACCCAAACAACCCTTGACGCTCAGGGATACCGTGTGTCAGCGTGGTCAGTCCGCCGCCATAAACATCGACCACCGGGCGGATGTCCCTGAGGATCAGGCGGATGGCGCGCAGGGGCTTTTCATAGCGCCCGTTGAGCATTTCCAGGAAGCCGCCGTGCTGGCGGAATAACCCGGTCGCGTAGTCCTGTTGCAGCGCGGTGCGGACTTCGCGGATTTCGACTTCTGTCCCCCAGGGCCATTTTTCGGGGTAGAAATAATAATAGAGGGGATAGGTTGCCGCCGTCAGCACTGACACACCGCGATTGCTGTAGCGCCACAGATCAACGCCCACATGCTGCGCCATCTCGGCCATCAGCACCAGCGCCGCCACCGACAGCAGTTGATGCGCCAACCCCTGCCCTTCTGCCACCTGCACCGCTCTGGGGATGTAGCCTTCCGGTCGAACGCTGTGATCGATGGTCTGCCGATAGACCTGTGCGCCTGCTTCAAAGACGGGTTCGCGCTTCAGCACGATTCCGGCGGCCATGTTCAGCGCCGCCCGCCACAGCGCTTCCGGTTCGCTGAGTTCAAAGGTGGGTTGATTTAAGCGGCTGACGCGCTCCCAGAAGACATCGCGCCAGTGTACCTGCTGCCCCGGCTCGAAGGATGGGTGTTCGCGAAGCATTTGATAGCACTGCGCCAGCGCCAGCGTCTCCCCCAGGCTTTCCCAGTAGGGAGCATCCTCATCAAGATCGCCCATCTGCACCAGCAATTGCGCCGCCCGCTCCCCTGTCCGGCTGTCGCCATCGAACTGAAAGCGCAGCGCCTCGACCTGCACGGCCAGCAAGGGCTGTTCCGGTGTGGTTTCGTGGAGCTTCGACCAGGCGGCTTTAAAGGGTGATTTCTTCGCGTACTGGCCGGCACGCTGGATGTTTGCCTGGGTAAAATAGAGGCCGCTGTGGCGGTCGTTGTCGCGGGGTGTAAACATTTTTTTACAACTCAGGGTCGCTGCGCTGACTATAACGGTTTCGTGATATGCTGAGAGCAGATCGTTCGTCTCTCACCACGTGATAACCGAGTGCTGACTGTGACTGATTTGCCGTCGCCAATCCAGCCCAATGCGGACTCTGACCTCACGCCCTCGGTTGGTGCTTTGCGTTCGCCCATCCGGCCATCGCGCCCGGAAGAACCACCGACGCAAACACAGGAAGTCCCCCTGCCGCCGATTGAACGCCCGGTCGGGGAAGACCCGCAGGAAACATTAGACCATATCCGTCAGAAGATGGAAAGAGTCGCGTTAGAGTTTGCCGAGGGGCAGATCAACCGGGCACAGTTCAACGCCATTTACGCCCATTACGGAGAACAACGCGCCATTATCGAGCGTCTCATCAGCCGCAACCCCGATAATGAAGCGTGGAAGCAGGTGGCACGGCTTGGGCGCACGACCTTCCTGCGAAGCCACTTTGAAGCCCAGCCACAGTATTACCTGGTCTTTCGCCACCGTGAACGCCAACCACTGCACACAGGGGGAATGCTGCCGCCGGACAGCCTGCCTTTGATCGTCAAAACGCTCAAGCAGTTGTGGGCGCTGCCGCAAATGCCGACGTCGGGCGTGGCACGCAAGCCGATCAACGACGGCAAGTGGCTGGTGGTCGCGCTGGGTGCTCATGCCGTCACCCTGGTGATTTATTCGCTGCAACCCTCGAACGCACAGGCAGCGCTGATCGGCGATCTGCACAGCGATTTCGAGCGAGCCAACCGCATCTCGCTCCAGCGCAATCTCCCCACTGAGCGCATGGTGTTCCCGCAGCGGTCGCTGTTTCGATAGAGACTTTATAAACGACAGGACATGGCGTGCCATGTCCCTACAACGGCGTATGTTCGTCCTGCAAGTCTACTCGTTACTTTCAACTCGATACCCGGTACTCACAGCAGCTTTTGCGGACGCGGCAGTTCGTCCATCTCCGTAATCGAACTCGCGCAGATCACTCCGCCAAGCGCGAACGCTACCACCCCGCGATTGTCAACCGCCAGCGCACTCAGCGCCACCGAGGATGGCGGCGGATCGGCCATCAACTGCACCTGCTCTGCCCGCGCCAGCAGATCAACCGCGAAACGCTGCCGCAGCAAAGTCAGATCGCTGCCGCTGTAAACGCGCAGCACCCCCGACTCCAGATCGCTGGTGACGAGATGCCGACCGCTGGGGGAACAGACCATCTTGCCGATGAAGTAATGGGTATCGAGCGTCTTGCGGGGTTTGCCACTCGAATCGGTCAGCACAATGCGGCTGCCATCGGTGACGAAGATCGAGCCACCACCGCGCGAAATCGCCAGACCGGGCATCACATCCTGCTGAAGATGCAGGTCAACATCGAACGCGCCAACGCGAATATGCTGCTGATAGAGGTGGAGTTTGCCGTCTTCGGCCAGCGCGGCATTCAGCCCTAAAAAGCGGTCGAGCGCCAGGGCACGGAATTCCTCTGCCTCTGCCACGTCGAGCGCGATTTCCTTGCCTTCCGCGTAGAGGAACAGGTTGGTATCACCCGCGTAATACAGGTGCATCCGTCCATCGTCGGTTGTGTAGATCGTCAGCCCCGTCGTGCGAACGTGCGGCAAAAACGCGCCGTTGGGGGCGACCAGTTCCGACAGGTAAAGCTGCCAGTCCTCACCCTGGCGCTTTTCCTTGGGGAGTGTTCGCAGCACGGTCTCAGCAATCTGCGTTCCGGTATCGAGATCATAATATGCGACACGATCTCGCCGTGACCATGCGGCCAGCAGCGGCGGCTGTCCGTCCAGAATATCCAGCGCTTGAACAGCCCGGTTGGTGAGATGCAGTCGCCAGCTCATGACGGCCTTTAATGCTCGGAATCAGACTTAAAATTTCCAGGAGTAGGGGCGACCCGGCGGGTCGCCCCTACGGGAAAGGTTACACAGGGCGACCTGGTGGCAGCTATAATCCAAGCCTTAACTGCTGTCTCCCACAGCCTCTTCATCCGTGTTTTCCCCGTCCGTATTGCCCGACGTTCCCACACCCTCGACCACGCGAATCAGCCCACGCGGCGCACGGATCAGATAATTGGCGCGGATACTGGCTTCTTCATAATCGCGCGCTTCCAGAATATCGCCCTGAAGATAGCGGTACACGTTCTCGTCAAACTGTGGTTCGAGGCCGCTTGCGCCACGTTCGAGGTCGATTAGGGCCGATACAGCTTCGGGTACGAAGATTGTCACCGTCCCATCATCGGCGGTAATCTCGTTCGGTTGTTCAGCCGCGTTGGGTGACAGCGGACGATAGACCGGCAGCGTGACAATCACGTTGCCCTGCCGCGTGACCATCGACAACCGCTCTAAGGAGAGGTTGCTCAGGTTGAGAGTCGCATCACCATCCTGGCTGGAAAAGCTGAGTGCGACCGCCACGCCCGCCGGAACCTGCAAGCGAAGCCGTCCCCGCCCGACAGCATCCAGACGCGGGAACTGGCTGGGGCGCGTCTCCTGCACAATGAACGTCGCGCGGTTATCCTCGCCTTCGATGTAGTTCACCTGAATCACGCTTTCGGTGCTGCCGAGGAATTCCCCGGTGATACCGGATGCGCGTTCAGTCGATTCGATCTCAACGTCGGTTGCCAGCGTCAGAATATTTACTTCCAGCAGCGTGGTTGTCTCGCTCACCTGCTGCGCGATAGGCACCTGCTGATCGGTGCGTTCCTCGGTGGCACGGCTGGAATAGGCCACCAGCGCCATCCCGACCACCAGCAGCCCACTGATGAGCAACGCGAACAGGTTGGCGAAAGGAATCCGCGAGCGAAGCAGCGCCCCCAGCCCGACGATGACCAGAAGCGCAGGCCACGCACGGCGGAAGAGGTCGTACAGGCCATCAGGAATGACATTGAGCGCGCCGAGGAGAATGACCAGCGCGGCGGCCAGCAGCAGCAGCCCCCACAGCAGATTGGTGCGTCGTGGTGTGGTCATGCCTGCCGCCCGCCCAACTGCCGCAGCAGAAAAATCCCGCTGAGGGCGACCAGCGCCAGCGCCAGATACAGGCTTTGTCCGTTTGAGGCTTCAAGACTCCCGGTAAGCTGGACGACCCACCCGCCAATGAAAATCACGAGGGCAACCAGCACCAGCAGGATGCTGAAGCCGTTCGCGCGATGATCCTGCAGCAGCGACTCCTGCGGCATCGCCCACCACAGCGCCGGATAAAGCAGTGCACCCGTGCCCAGCGTGGCAACCGTAAAGATGACCATCAGCGTCCGTAAAAGCCAGGGGTTGATCCGCCAGGACGCGCCCAGCCCGCCAAAAACGCCCCCCAGCACCCGATCTGTAAAACTGCGATACATCGAAGCAAATCCGCCCGTGAGTCGCCGTTACACGTCGTCAGAAGGTTTGACGAAGCGAATCAGCGTCCGCAGTCGAGCGAACTCCACTTCGTCACCATCGCGCAGGCGGTACTTACGGCGGGCGGTCAACTGGAAGCCGTTGATGCGCGTGCCGTTGGTGCTGCCCAGGTCTTCGATATACAACCCGCCCTCGTGCTTGGTGATGGCCGCGTGCTGGCGGGAGACACCGCCCTGATAGGCACCGAACGGCCCCAGGTCAAGGCTGATCGATTTCTGATCTTCCCCATCCGCCGTGCGACCGATAATCATCACATCCTGCAGGTCGAGGGTGACTTTCTTCTCCCCGATCTTGAACTGCAAGCGCCACGACGGGCCGAGGATGTTGGTTTGTGGACGGGCGGCGCGATCTTCCATCGGCCTGGCGTCCGGTGTATTCAGATAACCTGTCTCTTTTTTCGGTTCATTATCGTCTGACACAGCAATCATCCTTTAAACCAGGCGCGGAATCGCGTTCTGTTGTAGTGGTCTAAATTTCTGTAAGCACCGTTTTAAACGTGATTATATTACCATCAGTCTGGGTAAACTGACAACGCGCTACAAGGCACGAGACAGCGCAATTGCATCACAACTCGACGACACGCTAAAGAGCTTTTTTGAACCACAAAGGCATGAAGGACACGAAGACGAGGAAAAAATCTTTGTGTTCTTTGCGCCTTCGTGGTTTGTATTCAACTTTCCTGGCCTATCTCTGGAATTTGATGCGTTTGCCCTGAGGGCACGAGATGAGCATGAGATGTTATAATGAGCACGGGAAATAGCAATCAGGAAAGCGCGGTTTCGCGATGCGAAAAAAGGCAGTCCTGCGGAAATGGCTGATCGGGACGCTAGGGGCGCTGCTTTTTGTGCTGGTGGGCGGCGTCTCTGCCCGCGAGGTGCTGCGCGGCGATGCCTGCACGGTAGAAGCCGACCGCATCATCGAAGGGGATGTCTTCGTGCTGTGCGAGGTGCTGCTGATCGAAGGCCGTATCGAAGGCAATCTGTTCGGCGCGGCACGCAATGCCCTGATTACGGGAACCGTCGAAGGCAGTATTTATCTACTGGCCGGGCAGCTTGATTTTGGCGGCACGATGAGCGGTAATCTGCATTTTGCCGGGGTCGCGCTGAACGCAGAACAGCCCGCCGATTTCACTGGTGAAAGCAGCAGCCTCGTCGCTGCCAGCCTGAGCAGCTTCATCGCGCCGGATGTCATTCTCCCCGGCAGCATCCTCAACCTGGGCTATCAACTCATCGTCAGCGGGCGTGTCAGCCGGGAGATCAACTTCTGGGGTTCGGCGCTGATGCTCAATGGGGCGGTTGAGCGGCATATCACCGCCACCGTCGGTGATGCCCAATCAAGGGGCGTGGCTGCCAGAATCGAACCGCTGCTGATTCCGTTCCGCTTCGTGGAAGTCGATCTGATCGACCCCGGCCTGACCGTGACCGAAAGCGGGCGCATCGGCGGTGACCTGGCTTATACCAGCCCCACCGAAGGCCGCATCGAAGGTGAAACAGCGGGCGATGTCTTTTATCGCTCCAGCGCAAGGCAGCTCACCCTGGGCACGACGGTACAGGAAAATGCGCGGACTCTGCGCCGTTACCTTGCCTCGGTACTGCGTGAATTTGGCACCCTCGCCATCTTCGGCGTGATCGGCCTGCTGCTCGCGCCCAAACAGATGCAGGCGCCGCTGCGTCCCATGCTCACGCGCCCGCTTTCGACCTTCGGCGTCGGACTCCTCAGCTTTATCCTCTCCTTCCCGATTGTGCTGATTATCTTTCTGTTCAGCATTCTCCTCGTCATCATCCTCAGACTGCTCCCGCTGGATACGATTGTGCTGTTCGTCGGGCTGGTGCTGGGGCTGGCGAATATCGGCGGGGCAAGCCTGTTCTACTTCACGGCCATTTTTATCGCCCGCATCATCGTGGGATTGGGCATCGGGCTGGTGGTGCTGCGCCTTCTCAAACGCACGGATGGCAGGCGACGCGATGTGCTGATCGCGCTTGGCGTTGGGCTGCTGATTCTCTCAGCTTTCGCCGCTATTCCCGAAGTCGGATGGATTTTCCAGGCGCTTTCGCTGTTTCTGGGGCTAGGCGGCATCCTGACCGTCCTGCGCAACCAACTGCGACGCTTCCGGGAAGACCCGACCGTCACCCAGCCGATGCGGTCTGTGCGCTACACCAGCCCGCGCTTTTCCGTGCCAAACCTTGCACAGCCGATTTCTGTAGAACAGGCCGCGCAGTATCTCCCGCCGGCACTGGATGATGGTGAAACGCCTCCTGTGACACCCTCTCCCCCACGAACGGGACTTGGCACCGACAACCTGCCACCCGGTTTTCGCTGGTGGGAAGAATAAAGGCGACAGCGCCAATCCAGTCAGGAATCCACGAGCATTACCGTGTATCATTGAGAGCATTCTGACTGATTGCGGCGGTTGGCGCGCCGCTCTAAAACTCCAGAGGATAGCAACCCCTGACGAACCTTCGACTCGCCTGTTTATGGTTGAAAGACGACGCATGAGCCGCAGACAACAAATTGCCGTCGTACTCGGATTAAGTGTCAGTGTCATTTTCCTGGCCTTCGCCTTCCGCAACCTCCAGCCGCAGACCGTGCTGGAGACGATGGGACAGGTCAATGTGCTGTGGCTGCTGGTCGGCGCAGTGGTCTACTTTGGCGCGGTGGCGCTGATCTCCCTTCGCTGGCAGTTCCTGCTGCGGGCGATGAAGCTTGTCCCACTTACCAGCCTGATCCCGCTTGTGAGCATCGGCTACATGGGCAACAACGTTTATCCCTTCCGCAGCGGGGAGGCGCTCCGCATCTACCTCTTGCAGCGCAACCATCGCATCCCTATCGTTCGCGCCACGACGACCGTCCTGGTCGAGCGCGTCTTCGATGGACTGGTAATGCTGACGTTTATCCTCGTGCCGCTGGCGCTGCTGGAGATTGCCTCGTCGGAAATCCGGGCTGTCGCCACCTTCGCCGCCCCGATTTTCCTGGCGGCGCTGGCCGTGTTCTTCGCGCTGGCGCTGCGCCCCGATCTGCTGCGCCAGTTGGTGCGCCTGCTCAACCGCTTTCTGCCGGGGAAGATTGGCGACCTGGTGCAGAAACTCGGTGAGGAGATCATCGGCGGGCTGGAAGGCCTGCGCAGCCCGGCGCAGCTTGCAGGGGCGGTCATCAGCTCCTATGCCAGTTGGAGCGTAGAGGCGCTGGTCTACTGGATTGTAGCGGGCGCGTTCGGCCTCGACCTGAGTTACATCGCCATTCTGCTGGTCGTGGGCACGGTCAACCTCGCCGGGTTGATCCCGGCCTCACCGGGACAGATCGGCGTATATGAGTTTTTCGTCTCGCTGGTGCTGGTCGCGCTCGGCGTGGAGGAAACGACCGCGCTCGGCTATGCGCTGGTGGTGCATCTGGTGATCTGGCTGCCTGTAACCCTGGTCGGCTTTTACTTCCTGGCGCGGCAGGGCTTGAACTTCACTGCGATTGCGCAGGCACGCGAAATCGAGGAACAGGCCGCCGAAAAAGCGGCTGACCCTGTAGCGATGAATCAACGCTAATGAAGAAACCAACCAGAACATGAATGATTTATTGTACGGGCGAAGCGTGCTTCGCCCCTACCATTGTTCATCGTTGTTTTGATTCAACCATAAGGAATCCGATAGATGCGTCCCGCTCCCATTCGCACCGACACCAGTAACGCTTTTGCCCATCACACGATGACCGTCCGTGTGCATGGCACAATTCAGGACATTCTCGACCGTAACGCGGATTATCCCGACAGTATTCAGAAAGCGCTGCGCGACCTCAGCGCCGAAATCAAGGCCGACGCGCCCATTCCCATGTTGTCGCCCTTCGCGCCGGATACCCCATTGTGGCAGTCCGCGCTCGACCAGCACAGACACGATACCTGGCTCAATACGGTCTGGTTCTTTGCGGAGACGTACTTTTATCGCCAGATCATGGAGCGGGTGCGCTGGTGGGAAACGGGGCGCGACCCCTTTACGCCCAACAAGCTGGAAGAATACGCCAGCCCTGCCCTGTGGACGCTGATGGAAGCCGCGCTGAATCTCGGTGGTAGCCCCCGCGAAAAGCTGGAAGTCGGGTTGGCGCAGGCCTTATGGGGCAACCGCATCGACCTGAGCTTCGCCGCCTCCCGCGAACACGGCACGACCGCCAGCATGGATGATTTGATCGTGGACAATGCTGCCCAGGCTGTCGATCAACTGCTGCATGGGCGCGGCGCGGTACACCTCATCACCGACAATGCCGGGACGGAACTGGCGATGGATGTGGTGCTGATCGACCGTCTGCTGGCGGGCGTGGCCGATGAAGTCGTCGTCCATCTCAAGATGCACCCCACATTCGTCAGCGATGCCATCGTGGCGGATGTGTGGGCGTTCCTGCAGATTTTAGAGGCGCGTGGCGAATTGTATGCGGCTTTAAGCCAGCGATTGCGAGCGGCGGTTGATTCAGGACGGCTGCGGCTGCTGCCGAACTTCTTCTGGAACAGTCCCTATTTCCTGTGGGATTTGCCCAGCGGGATGCGTACAGGCTTTCAAAGTGCGCGACTGGTGATCGTCAAAGGCGATGCCAACTACCGCCGCGTGGTCGGGGATGCGGTGTGGCCTGCGGATGCGCCCTTCGCCGAAGCCACGTCCTATTTCCCCGCCCCGCTGCTGACGCTGCGAACACTGAAAAGTGATCCAGTGGTCGGCCTGCCCGCGAACATGGCCGAAGCGCTCGACACCCTCGACGCGGCGTGGCGCGTGAATGGCCGCCGGGGAGTGATTCAATATGCAGGAGGCGAACGGTAGTGAAGAGCGTAAGCCCATTGGATGAAATCCGCGTTCTGATCGCTAATCGTGTTCGGGAAGGTTTCGATGATCGAGAAACGATTATCGAAGATATGGTTGATTGGGCAGCAAGCGAGTTCCCCGATCACGACCTTGAAGCCTTCATCGAGGCGATGATAACAGAACAGTTCGCCGAACATGAGCGCACTCAGGCAAGCTGGTCATACCCGACGGATTGTGACCGTCTGGATATGGCATTTGCTGAACTTGAAAAGCGCGGCATTCTCGCCCGGCAGAACTTTGCCTGCTGCCAGAACTGCGGTTTTGCGGAGATTGGCGAGGAGATCAGGGCTGCGGCATTCCCCGTGAAGGGTTTCACCTTCTATCACATGCAGGACACCGAAGCAGCGATGGAAGATGGCAGTCTGTGTCTAGCCTACAGCGCGATTGATTTTCAGGATGCGTCTTGCGTTGAGATTGGCAAGCAGATCGTCGAAATTCTGGAGAAGTTCGATCTGAAGACGGCCTGGGACGGCACTATTCAGACGCGCATCGAGATTACTGGATTTGACTGGAAACGGCGCAGAGTATGACAAGACGCGCACGACCAGCGCTGTAAGGCGAAAAATGGTTTACAAATGACTGAAAACGCAAAACTTTCCATTGGCATCATCGGTGCGGGCGCGGCTGGGCTTTCTGCTGCCTGGGATTTAGCACGCGCCGGGCACCGCGTCACGATTTATGAAGCGGGGGCGGAAGTCGGCGGCCTCGCGGCGGGCTTCCGCGATTCTGGGTGGGAATGGTCGCTGGAGAAGTTCTATCATCACTGGTTCGAGACGGACACCGAAATCAAGAAGCTGGTGGCCGAACTCGGCGTGACCGATAAACTGCTGTTCCCTCGCCCCAAGACCAGCTATTGGATCGATGGCAAAATTGTCCGCTCGGAGATTTCGCCTTCCGCCCTGTTCCTGCCGCTTGCGCCGATCCCCAAGCTGCGTTTTGCCCTGGGCGGTGCTTACCTCAAGCTGCTGTCCGATGGCCTGCCGCTGGAACAAACCACCGCCCACGAGTGGTTTCTGCGCGTGATGGGGCGTGAGGCCTACAGCAAATTCTTTCAACCACTGCTGATCGGCAAGTTCGGCGACCTGTATCAGGAAGTCAACATGGCCTGGTTCTGGGCGCGGGTCAAATCGCGCTCGCTGCGACTCGGCATTTATGAGGGCGGCTTCCAGGCCTTTCTGAACACACTGGCAGAAGCGGTCAAAAAACAGGGCGCGACTATCTACCTCAACAATCCGGTGGAGCGCATCAGCATCCACGACGGCAAACCCGCCCTGACCGTCAACGGACAGACGCAAACCTTCGACCGTGTCATCAGTACCGGGTCGCCCGCGCTCATGCTCAACATCACCGAAGGCCTGCGCGATACACCTTACGGTCAGCAGATCGCCAGCCTGCGCAGCATCGGGGCGCTGTGCGTGATCTTCGCGCTCAAGCAATCGCTGCTCACGGATGGCACCTACTGGCTGAATCTTCCGGCCACCAGCCCTGACAAGGAAAAAAGCCGCTTCCCATTTCTGGCGCTGGTGGAACACACCAACTGGATGGACAAAGCCCATTATGGCGGCGATGTGCTGATCTACTGTGGCGATTATGTCCCGGCGGATCATGAGTATTTCCGCATGAGCGATGACGCGCTGGCGGAGCGCTTTGCGAGGGTGCTGCCGACCTTCAACCCAAACTTTAAGTCAGACTGGATTCGCAAGACGTGGGTGTTCCGCGCACCCTATGCCCAGCCTGTGCCGGGGGTCAACCACAGCCGCAATATTCCCCCGCTGAAAACGCCCCTCCCCGGCGTGTACTGGGCCAGCATGTCGCAGGTTTATCCCTGGGATCGAGGGACGAATTTCGCCGTTGAAATTGGAAGACGAGTCGCGAAGGAGGCTCTGCATGACCAACGCTGATCTGCCCTTTACCATCATCGATCTCGCCAGTGCGACGGATGCACAGCGCGAAGAGGCCGCCCGTCTCCTGCATGATGAATTCAACCAGGAGAAATGGGGCTTTAGCTGGCCGGAACTGGACGAAGCCCGCGAGGAAGTTGCTGACCTGTGTAACCCGGAACACATCTGCCGCGCGGCGGTAGACACAGACGGGCATGTCCTCGGCTGGGTCGGTGGGCTGCCGGAGTATGATGGCAACGTGTGGGAGCTGCATCCCATCGTCGTCTCGCCCCATCTGCGCGGCAAGGGGTTAGGCCGGGCGCTGGTTGTTGATCTGGAAGATCAGGTGCGGCAGCGCGGCGGGCTGACGGTCATGCTCGGCAGCGACGACCACAGCGAAATGACGAGCCTGGGCGGAGCCAACCTGTATGAGAATCTGTGGGACAAAATCAACAACATTCAGAACTACAAAGACCATCCTTACTCGTTCTATTTCGCGGTCGGCTATGTGATTATCGGCGTGATGCCCGACGCGAACGGCCCCGGCAAACCCGATATTTTTTTGGGCAAAAGCCTTATCCAACCCTAGTACATTGACCATCTAAAGCTGCCTACCTGTACGGGCGCAGCGCGCTGCGCCCGTACCAACGCAACCCATCATTCTCATCTTGTCGGCGTACTAGTTTTGAAAAAAAAACGAAAATTCCGAAGAAGGTGATCTTTCTATAAAGATGCTGTGGTAGACTCCGCGTGATTGTGAATTCATTCAAAGTGACCACAAGACACCAACCGCCACAATCAGCTCTCATTAAGCATATAGAGGAAAACGCACCCATGAAAAACATCTGCGTCATCGGTACAGGCTATGTAGGTCTGGTCAATGGCACCTGCTTCGCTGACCTGGGCAATAACGTTATCACCGTTGACATCGACGCCCGGAAGATCGATGATCTGAATAAAGGCATTATGCCCATTTATGAACCGGGTTTGGCCGAACTGGTTGAACGCAATGTTAAAGCGGGTCGCCTGCGCTTTACCACGTCCTACCACGAAGGGCTGCAGAACGCCGAATACTGCTTCATCTGCGTCGGCACCCCCGAAGGCGTGGACGGTGAAGCCGATCTGAAGTACGTGCGCGCCGCCGCCGAAACCATCGCCAAGACGATGGATCATTCGCTGGTGATTATCAATAAGTCCACAGTTCCCGTTGGTACGGGTGACTGGGTGGCCGATATTGTCCACAACAACCAGCCCAAGCCTATTGACTTCGCTGTCGTGAGCTGTCCCGAATTCCTGCGCGAAGGTTCGGCTGTGGCCGACTTCATGCAGACCGACCGCACCGTCCTCGGCTCGACCGATCAGCGCGGCGCGGAAGCGGTTGCGCAGCTTTACCTGCCGCTGCGTAAGCCCATCGTCATGACCGATTTACGCACCGCCGAAATGATCAAGTACGCCTCCAACGCTTTCCTTGCTACCAAGATCAGCTTCATCAACGAAATCGCCATCATCTGCGAAAAACTCGGCGCGGATGTGGTGGAAGTGGCGCAGGGCATGGGCTTCGACAAGCGTATTGGCTCGGCCTTCCTGCAGGCGGGCATCGGCTACGGCGGCAGCTGCTTCCCGAAGGATGTGAAGGCGCTGGCCTATATGGCGCAGACACACGGCGCACACCCGCAGCTGCTCAACGCCGTGATGGACATCAACGCTTTTATGCGCCGCCACACGCTGCTCAAGCTGAACGACATGCTGGGCGAGGTCAAGGGCAAGACCATCGGCATCTGGGGTCTGGCGTTCAAGGAAAATACCGACGACATCCGCGACTCACCGGCGCTGACGCTGGCCCGTCATCTCGTCAACCAGGGCGCGACCGTCCGCGCTTATGACCCGGTGGCGATGGACAACACCATGCGCATCCTGCCCGACGTGGCGATGTGCAACAACGCCTATGAAGTGGCCGACGGCGCGGACGCGGTCATCCTCACCGCTCCCTGGAACGAATTCAAGCAGCTGGACATGGCGCGTATCCGCGAGAACATGCGCACTCCCGTGCTGATTGACTCCAAGAACATCTATGATCCGGTGAAGATGCGCGACTATGGCTTCAAGTACCGCTGCATCGGTCGTGGCTACAACGGGGAAGGCATCACCAACGGCTTCCATCAGAACTAAGATCAGCCCTCGCCCCAAACCCCTCTCCTAAAGGAGAGGGGCTTAAAAACGGGCACGTCATCCGTCTTCGGCCTTTGCAGCCACAATTGGCCCAAATCTCGAAGACAACACCTTTCACACTGAAAACGACAGGGGGCCTCGGCCTCCTGTTGTTTTTTCTGCCCCGTTTTGGGAGTGATGAAAATCAGGGTGATGTACGGGCGTAGTGCGCTACGCCCCTACCAAGGATGTCCTCAAAATTCACCACTCCCCGCCGTTTCCTGCACTTGCGCCCCTCATGAAAACCCGCCACAATACAGCGCATGGATGAACAAAACGACCTCAAAACCCAGGAAAATACCGGGGAAACCACCCCCGATCATGAAACAGCGGCGCCACCTGTACTGAATACGCCTCGCCTGAGCGACGACATGGCGGATGATCTGCGCTCGACCGGAACCACACCCGCGGTCGATTTCGGCGGGTTGGAATTCGGAGAGGTCGTTATTTATGGGACGCCCGACGAACCGCTCGATATTGATGCTGCGCTCGCGTCTGTCTCCGAGCTTGATCGGGAAATCGCGCAGCGCGCTGCCCAGGAAGCCGCCGAACGTGCCCGGCTGGAAGCGGAAGCCCGCGCTGCGGAAGAAGCCGCCCGCTGGCGCGCCAATTACAACTTCCCGCGTCCACCGCTGATAACGATGGCACGGGGGCAGCTTGCCTCGGTGATTCCGGCGCTGGTGCTGATCGCCCTGGGCGCATTCCTGACCTTCCTGCTGGCAAGCGGCGCCACCCTGAATACAGGTCTGGTGGGCGTACTTGGGACAGGGGTCATGGCCGTACTGCTGCTGTCACACTGGCTGAGTTCTGGGCGATGGGCGCGGGGCGCAGCATTTGTTGGCTTCGGGCTGCTGCTCTCCCTCGGCATGATTGGCGGCCTCTCACAAGCGCCGGAGATTGGCGCGGATGGCTGGCCGCTGCTGATCGTCGCCTGGGGAATGGCGCTGCTGCTGGCGGCCTTTCTGGCACAGCCCACCCATGCGCGGGCAGCGTTCGTAGGGCTGGCGCTGATTGTCGGTGGCGTGGTGACGCTGGCACTGACGCTCAATCTGCTCAACGTCGATCTCACCGGAACCGTTGAGACATTCTGGCCTGTCGTTGCCGTCATCGCTGGCATTCTGCTGCTGCTACCGCTGGTCGCACGCCGTCGCAGGTAACGCCGTCGCAGGTAACGCCTTCTCACCTTGAACCGCCCGCTGCACATCGCCGTCGACGCCAGCCGCACCCTCGTCCCTCGCCAGACCGGGACGGAGTACTACGCCCGTGCGCTGATTCAGGCACTCATCCAGCAAAACACGCGCCATCGCCTCACGCTGTATTTTCGCGAAGCGCCCCCGCCCGATCTGTTTCCAGCATCGCCGCTGGTCAGCCTGCGTGTGATTCCATTTCGCCGCCTGTGGACGCATCTACGCTTTGCAGCGGCACTGTGGCAGGATCGGCCCGATGTGACTTTCGTCCCTGCCCATACGCTGCCTTTTCTCTTTCCCGGCAAAGGGATGGTGACGGCGCATGACCTGGGTTATAAAGTCTTTCCACAGGCACACACGTTCGCTTCCCGGTTGTATCTCGACCTGACCACGCGCTACAGCACCGCACGAGCACGGATTGTGCTGGCCGATAGTCAGGCAACCGCGGATGACCTGACGCGCTACTACGGCACACCGCCCGCAAAAATCCGTGTGGTCTATCCCGGCGTGGCGAAACCTGCTGTCGGGGATATTCAGGCCGTGCGGCCAAAATATCACCTGCCAGAGCGCTATTTCTTCTTTATTGGGACGCTCCAGCCGCGCAAGAACATCGCCCGCATCGTGCAGGCCTATCAGCGCTGGCGGCAGGCCAATCCCGACGACGAGGCCGCGCTGGTGCTGGCTGGTGGCAAGGGCTGGCTTTATGACGAAGCGTGGGTCGCTGGTGTCGAGGGTGTCCGATTGCTGGGCTACATCGATGAAGCCGATAAAGGGGCGCTCTATGCGGGGGCGCTGGCACTGGTCTTCCCCACGCTCTACGAAGGCTTCGGCTTCCCGGTGCTGGAGGCGATGCACTGCGGCACACCGGTCATCGCCAGCAGCACGTCAAGCCTGCCGGAACTGGTGGGTGATGCAGGCCTGCTTGTTGATCCGCTGGATGTGGAAGCGATTGCCCAGGCCATGACGCGGCTCGCCACCGATCAATCGCTTCGGACAGCATTTACCGAACGCGGCAAAAGGCAAGCCTCCCGCTTCACCTGGACAGCGGCAGCGGCGGACGTGCTCAAGGCGCTGGAGGAAGCAGGAAGCACACAAGCGCATTCAAAACAACTTTGAACCGCAGAGGCGCGGAGAACGCGGAGGTTTAATGTTCTTAAAACCCCTCATTGCTCATCGCTCGTTGCTTCTTTTACTGCATACTAGCGACTGTTATTGGTCTTAATCGCACGTAAGCGTTTGATATAGTCGCGTGGCAGATTGAGTTCCCGCGCACCTTCCATAATCGTATCCATGTAGAAGCGAGAGGGCGTGTATTCCTGCACACACTTATCGATCACGGTGTACGTGATGGCGTGATAAGGTTCACTGTTGGCAAGCACCACATCAATGCCGGTCGAGGTATAGCCAACACCGTAGTGCGTGTTCATATCGAGCGCGTCATGGCAGGTATTGCCGATCATGAACAGCCCGCCCCACACCACCTCTCCGGGGGCATAGACAATGTCGCTCACGCCGCCCTTCCACCCATGCGAGTAGCGCGTAAATGCCAGCCGATAATCTGTCAGCCTGGCCGCGCCCATCAGCCGATGTTCGGCGCAGATTTCCGACATCACCCATAATGCCATGTTGCTACCATAGGCAAAATAAAACCTGTCCATACAATAAATCCCCGGCGGCTGCCACCACTTTAATTGATGATGAATTAATTTTAGCAAAGTTTTCGCGTTAAAAAATTGAGATAATTTATGCTTAACCGTATTCTCACCGTCCAGCTCGCTGACATTGGTGATCTGATCCTCACCACACCCGCCCTTGCCGCTCTGCGGGAGAACTATCCCGCCGCGCATATCACGCTGCTGACGCTGCGCCACGCCGCGCCTGTGGTGGAAGGCAGCGGACTGATCGATGAAGTGCTGACATTTGACCGCCAGCACTTCGACAACCGCCGCGCCCTGCTGATGCCGTCCAATCTGCGCCGCATTCGGGAACTGCGGCAGGGACGCTATGACGCGGTGATCTTTTTCCATCACTTCACGCTAAAACTGGGAACACTGAAATTCGGTCTGATCGCCCTGGGCAGCAGGGCAAAACGCCGCATCGGGCTGCAAAACGGCAACGGCTGGTTCCTGACCGACAGCCTCCCCGATGAAGGGTTCGGCGTGAAGCATCAGGCGCAGTACTGGCTCGATCTGGTTGGGCTGGTGGGCGCGGATTCATCACCCCGTCCTGCGCAGGTGAAGGTGGCGGAAACAGCGCCCATGCTGGAAAGCACCGTCCATCCGCGAATCGCCCTTCATCCCGGCAGCGGCGGCTACAGTCTGGCGCGGCGCTGGGAGGCGGAAAAGTTCGCGGCAGTGGCCGATGACCTCACCGAACAGCACGGCGCACAGATCATCCTCGTCGGCGGCCCCAGCGACAACACCGCAGACGTGAAAGCAGCCATGAAAACGACACCGCTTGACCTGAGCGGCAAAACCACCCTGCCTGAACTGGCCGCCCTCCTGAAAACGTGTGATGTGTATATCGGCGCGGACAGTGGCGTGATGCACCTGGCTGCCGCGATGAAAACGCCGCTGGTAGCGCTCTTCGGCCCCAGCAATCACGAGGCTTATGGCCCCTGGACACCCGAAAGCCCCGCGCTGATCGTGCGCAGCGGCGCGTTGTGCAGCCCATGCAGCTATGTGGAACACGGCGTCGGCCTGCGCGAAGGCTGTGAAGCGCGAACGTCCATGAAGATGGTCACACCAACGCAGGTCATTGAAGCCGCCAACAGAGTGTTGAGCGGGGCTGTTCCACCAGGGACACCGACAGGAAATTCATTGTCCCTCTCGCAGCGTTCCACCCGTGATCGGCTGCACATCCTCGGCATTCCGGTTGATTCGATCACCTATCCGCAGTGGCTTGATGTGATCGCAGCATGGGTGCAGCAAAACGGCAGAGCGCGGCAGGTCTGCACCATAAACCCGGAATTCGTCATGATGGCGCAGCGCGACCCGAACTTCCGCAATATCCTCAAGCGGGCGCATCTGTGCATCCCCGACGGAATCGGGCTGCTGTTGGCGGCGCGCTGGATGGGGCGGCCTCTGCCGGAGCGCGTCACAGGTTCAGATGGCGTACCGAAAATTGCCGAACGTGCCGTGCGGGAAGGCTGGCGGTTGTTCCTGCTCGGCGCTGCACCGGGCGTTGCAGAGAAAGCGGCGGCGGTGCTGCAACGGGATTATCCCGGCTTGCAGATTGCGGGCGTCTACAGCGGCAGCCCCGCCCCTGACGAAGAAGATGCAATTGTCGAGCGAGTCAACGCCAGCCGCGCCAACATCCTGTTTGTGGCCTATGGTGCGCCGAATCAGGACAAGTGGATTGCTCGCAACCTGCCGCGCTTGAAGGTGCAGATGGCGATGGGCGTGGGCGGCACGTTCGACTTTATCGCCGGAATCATCCCCCGCGCTCCGGTGTGGATGCGCCGCGCTGGACTGGAATGGCTGTATCGCCTCTATTTGCAGCCGCGCCGTATCGGTCGCATGATGCGTCTGCCACGTTTTGCGCTGGCCGTGCTGCTGCGCGGGAGCCGACCCCGTTAAACAGACAGGGTGCGCTGGTCACTTGCCCGTGTTGCCGTTTCGCCGCGCTGTGCCACAATCAGGCAAAAAGTCGGGAACACTACCATGAACGACGCAAACGCCGCACGGGAAAGCACGATCAGCGCCGACATCAGTGCCGCCGTCGAAGCCGAACGCAGGCGGCTTTCTGCCCTGCTGGAAAGCGGCATCGTCAACCCCTTGAACCTGCTCCTCTCACAGGCAAACGTGTATGAACAGACGATGGGCGCGAACCCGCAGGCGATGATGGCCGTGTCGGTCATGGCAAGCCTGATCCGGCAAACACTGCAAAAGGCGCGTGATCTGCAGGACAATCTGAATCCGGGCATCCTCGAAGCGCTCGGCCTGGAACCCGCGCTGGAAACCCTCGCCTCTCAGCAGACCCGCGCCTATGGCCTCCACATCAGCCTCAGCCTGGAACGACTGCGCCAGCGCCTTCCCGCGTCTGTCGAACTGGCGATTTATCGCGCCGCACAGGACGTGCTGGAACGCGCTACGACCCAGGCACACGCCTCCCGCGTGACCATGCGCCTGAATCGTCAGCAGGACAGCATCGTGTTTGAGTACAGCGATGATGGCGTTTCCCGCGCCGGAACGGATATGCTGAATGCGGTGAACCAGCGAATTACTCAGTCGGGCGGCAAGTGCAGGGCGAACTTCTCTGCCAACGGCGAACTGCTGCTTTCGATCATCTTTTCGCTCGGTGACGAGGTTGATCTTACCCCGCGCGAACTCGATATTCTCGCGCGGCTGGCGGAAGGCATGAGCAACAAGGAAATCGCCGCCGCGCTGTATGTGAGCGCCCGCACGGTCAACTTTCATCTCGACAACCTCTACTCCAAGCTCGGTGTAAACACCCGCACCGAAGCCGTCGTGCAGGCCATGCGGCGGGGCATCCTCCAGCGCCCCGGTTAAACAGACAGGACAGAACCGGACGTTCACTCGTGCGACAAAATCCGCTGTTCTGCGAAGATACCACAGTATCAGGACAGAACGAGGAGCGAACACCATGCACGGCGATCAGCACTATCAACTGAACCGGGAATATCAGCAGGATATGCTGCGGGCGGCGCGGCGGCATCAACTCGCGCAGGAAATCCAGCAACCGCAGGAACGCGGCTTCTGGAACCGCCGCCTGAAGCGCGAGTACACTGACTACGAAGCGGAAACGAACCCGGTGCGTCCGGTGAGGAATACAGGGAATGGCTTTATCCAACGGCTGAGCGGTATTTTCCGCGCTTCTGCCCTTCCAGGCGACATCACGCAGACGCAGGAATTGACGCCAGTAAAGTAAGACGTATGCAGAGGCGACCCTACAGATCGCCCTATCATCTTCAGGCATTTGTTGGCAAAAACCACAATCAGACGATCACACAAAAGGAAACCCACATCATGAACGAGGCAACCGCGAAAGCATTTACACAGCAGGACTTTGGCCCACTGGACGCGCTGCTCAAAGACCCCGACGTGATGGAAATCATGGTCAACAGCTACCAGCAGATTTTCATCGAGAAGCGTGGGCAGTTGATCGAGGTGCAGGACAGCTTTCGCGATGAAGACCACCTGCTGGAAATCATCCAGAACATCGCCCGCCCG
>JANRLJ010000117.1:0-4095 GCA_033762735.1 bacterium
GAACTTCATGTCGATGCTCGGCGGCATTCTGCCACCGAACTTCGCCGACATTCCACAGTTGGATCGGGCGCGATTGGAAAAGGGCAACCGCTATGCCGCCCAACGGGGGCTACTGCGTGATGAGCTTTCCGGGCTGTTCAAGTCGATGGGACGCGATTACATGGCGGGTCTGAAAGAACTCATCATGACGCTCTACGACTGCCCACCTTATCTCGACTCCAATACGAACAACAAGGGATTGGTCGTCATCCGCGACGCGGCGCTGTCCATTCTCGGTGCAGCGACCCCGGCGGAATTGTCGTCAGCGCTGTCCTCGTCCGACTGGTTCAATGGCAATCTGGCGCGGTTCGGACTGCTCACCCCGGAACCAGATTATAAGGAACGGTCTGCTCCCAAAGACAGCCAGACTCCCACCGAACTGGCGAACCGTTTGCGTAGTTTGCATGAACGCCTGCCAGAACCGCCGCTCCCTGATGCTTTGGGTGAGAAGAAGACCAGCGAAGCCTGGTCGCTCTCAGCGGACATCTGGGCTGCCTGCCATGCCTATGAACAGGCGCTGCGGGCGATGACGGCACCAAGCTCGTCACTGGATGATCGCCTTCGCGCCGTCTATGGGCGCTTGCATGTGCAGGCGATTAAGGTGGCGACGCTGTTGGCGGCGCTGGACTGGGCGGACGACGATGGCGGACTGCCGCATCCGCAGGTCACCGCCGCGCATTGGTATCGCGCCCAGCAGATTGTTGAAGACTGGCGGGCTTCCGCTCATCGCCTGCTGGCAGATTTGGGCGAGAACGAAGAGGGGCGGCTGGAAAACCGCATTCTCAGCTTTCTGCGTGCCTGCGGTGGTGTGGCAACCGTGCGCGACATTTATCGGGCGCTCCGTTCGGCGCGTAAGCCGGTGATTGAGGCACTGCGGGCGCTGGAAGAAGACGGCTGCATCGAGCGCGTTGAACTCCCACCGAAACCCGGTGTGAAGTCAGAGGCTTATCGCCTAACCGAGGGATCAACTGTCGCGGGGTCGTGACAATTGCCAGCAATTGTCGAATTGTCAATTGTCACAGCGCATGTCAATTACCGAGCCAGAGGAAGAAAACGTGACCGACACACAACACTTGAAAGAACACTGCGACCTGCGCCGCCTGGTCGAACAGGATTTGGGACCGGCACCGCTGCGTGGTGGACGCGCTTATTTATGGAAATGCCCGTTTCACAACGAGCATAAAGGTTTCAGCCTGGCAGTATGGGCCAATGGCTACCGCTGTTTTGGGGCGTGCGATACCAGCGGCGATGCCCTAGACTGGCTCACCAATTACCGTCGCCTGAGTTTTGTCGAGGCGCTGCGGGTGTTGGGCGAACGGGTAGAAAACATCGCTCCTGTCGAGCGCAAATGTCTGAAATCGCCTTCCGAACCACCGGAATGGGACTGGCAGCATCGGGCAGAACGCATTGTCAGCCAGGCGGAAGAAACGCTCTGGTCAGAAGTCGGCGAACCCGCGCTGAATTACCTCACGGGCAGAGGTTTGACCACCCGCACCATTCGCGCTGCCCGGTTGGGCTATGTACCGGGCGACTTCCGCAGTTGGCGGGTGATGGAGGGTATGGATGTCCCGTGCGGCATTGCCATTCCCTGGTTTGCGGCGGATGCGCTGTGGGCGGTGAAAGTCCGCCGCGCTTATGGCACACCGAAATACCAGCAAATCAAAGGCGGCAACGTCAATGGCTTGTATGGCGCTGACGGGTTGGCTGATCGGGCTGTCGCTTTATTCTGCGAAGGCGAGTTTGACGCACTGCTGGCGCGGCAGGAAGCTGGCAATTTACTCGCACCAGTGACCCTGAGCAGCGCCACCGCCATCCTCAGTTCACGCTGGTACGCGGAACTCACACACTGTCATACCGTCCTGGTCGCCTATGACCGGGACGCGGCGGGGGAAAAAGGCGCGAACCGTCTACTCTCTCTTTCACCACGTTTTCGTACTGTTGAACTACCCAGTGGCAAGGACATTACCGAGTTCTATCTCAACGGCGGCGATGTCTACGCATGGATTGCAGATGCACTGCTGGAAAAACAATCCGATTTAGAGGAGCCGCAGCATGTCCTCTAAAACCACCAAACCATCAAAGCCGGAGGACATGCTGCTGCGGGTGATCCGGGTCGCGGAAATCCTGGTCAAAAGTCAGGCTCATGTCACGGAAGAAGCTTCAGCACGACCACCTGCCAATCCAGCGGTTGTGAGCGCGATTCCGACACAAAAAACACAGCCATAGCATTTTCGTGTAAGCTCAGGCAAAGGGATCATCACGATAGGTTCTTATGAGTCGTCGAAACAGTAAACGGCTGCCCCCCAAACCAGGTTGGGCAGTCTATCTGCGAACCAGCAGTGAAGAGGCACAGAATCCAGAGAACTCGCAGCGTCGCCAGCGTCACGCGATTGAGCATTCGTTGTTTGAGCGTACCGCTCTGCCCGTTTTCAATGAATACATTGATAATCTGAGCGGCAGGTATGCCGATAACCGCCCTGGCTATCAGCGGATGCTGGAAGATGCGCGGGCAGGCTGTTTCTCCCACGTCGCTGTCGAGAACGCCGAACGCTTTGGGCGCAATGATACCGAGGCACTGGTTGCGATTGACGAACTCCATGATCTGGGAGTGTCCGTTCGCTTTGCCGATTATCCTGACCTTGATCCGATTGACCCGGATGACCGTATTCTGGTCAGCCTGTCATTTACGCTGGCACGCCGCGAGTCGATTAAACTTGGGCAGCGGGTGACCGGTGGGCTGCACGCCAAACTGCGGACAGGGGGCTTCGTTGGAATGCCACCTGATGGCTACATCAACTGTGAGCAGAAAACCGAAGCCGTGGTGAAGACCGAGCATGGGAAATACATGCGTTGGATTGAGCAAGATCCCGAACGCAGTCTCATCTGGCGGCTGGCATGGGACTTGCTGCTGGCGGATCGGATGACACTGGATGAAATCTGTGAAGAACTCCATCGGCGCGGATACCACTATCGCAGTGGTCGCCCCTTCGTGCAGGTCAAGGCAAATGGGAAACGCAAAACCAACAAGAACACCCTCTCGCATATCTTCCACAACTGGTTCTATGCCGGCTGGGTAGTGAGCAACAAAGCGGGCATTCCGCCGAAGACGGTACGCGGTCAATGGCCGCCCATTGTTTCCACCGAGGAATTTGAGCAGGGTCTCGCTATTCTGGCACGGCGCAGTCGGCATCGCGTCGTGAAGCGTAAACACGACTACCTGCTGAAGGGGTTGATCTATATCGAATTACCTGATGAACCGAAACCCATTAAGCTCACCGGATCAACCTCGAATACCCATCGTTCCGGGGGCGGAACTGCCTACTACTGTGTTCCCAGTAGTGACATCAACATTCTGTGTAGCACCATTGACCAGCAGCTGCCGGTCGAGTTGCTGCGAATACAGGTCGATCCTGACCTCATCCCCCTCATTCGGGAAAGTTATTCCGATGAGCTGGCACGCAAGCTGGGACATTTGCGCCCCTCCGAACGCGATGAACTACAGGCATCATTGCACGCCGTGGACGAAGAAGAAGCGCGGATGGCACGCCTGTTTGCAACCGGGAAAATCACCGAACGCGTGTGGGATAACCTGTGGGTGGAATGGCAGGATCGGCGGCGTACCCTGCAACTCAATCTGGAAGCGTTGCAGCAGAAACGGGAATATCATATTGCGAATCTGGATGCAGCACTCACGATCATTGCAAAAGTGGGTATACTGTATGGTAAGCTGGAACGCAGCGACCAAAAAGACTTGCTGCGTCAGATGATCGAGCGGGTTGTGGTCAACCCGGAGGGAATGATCGTCCGGCTGGAGTTACTCCCCCCCTTCTCTTACCTGCGGCATGTGACCGAACGGGTACAGAAGAGTGGCGGTAGTGCGGTTGAGGGAAAAACAAAGACCAGCGCTATGGCTGGTCAATGTTCGGACTACGTCCAATCTGATGACCCCCCTGGGACTCGAACCCAGAACCAATTGATTAAGAGTCAACTGCTCTGCCAATTGAGCTAGGGAGCCAATTTACTCCCGCATTATAGCAAAGCTCGCCTGTAGGTCAA
>JANRLJ010000118.1:0-11090 GCA_033762735.1 bacterium
TCTTCTCCCCCTCTCCTAGCGTCAGCGGTTGGGAGAGGGGGGCGGGGGGTGAGGGCGGAAAAGCGCCAACTCAATACCGGACAAGCCTTAAATCCCTCTCCCTCAGGGAGAGGAACTTACTGTCTCGCAATTGCTGTTCTCCCCCTCTCCCAGCGTCAGCGTTTGGGAGAGGGGGTCGGGGGGTGAGGGCAGAATCCCTTACCCCTGCGAACCTGTTCCCGACCCTTCACCCTCAAACCACACGCGGAAGGTCTTAATCTCGAACGGCTTGAGATGAAACTCCAGTGTATTTCCGGCAACAACCTCCACAGACGATTCGCCTTCTTCCACGAGGTTGCATTCGACGGCGCGGCGCAAGGGTCGCTGGAATGAAAGCCTTTTGTCACCGCGTAGTCCATCATCATCGTGAACTCGGATAATCCACCCATCACCGTCCTCAGCGCGTTTCAGAGATGCTACCTCCACGCCCGTTTCAACGAATCGACAGACATCAGGCAGGATCCCCTGTGGATTGGCGGGAAGGTAAACCGCGCGAAGGGGATAATTGAGCTGGTTCGCCTGCTGACGTATCCATACTGGCCTGCTTTGTAGTGCGTCACGTGCAAACAGGCTGTAGGTAAACACATGCCGTCCTTTATCCGCCAGCGCATCCGGGCGAATAGCGGATTTGAGCAGCGTCAGCCGCATCACGTTATCCTTGATGTCCCCGCCGTACTTGCAGTCATTGAGAATGGCTACCGCGTAACCAGCCTCAGACAGTTCCATCCACTTCTGCATGGGCACTTCAAAGCGGGCATAATCCCAGCTCGTGTTCCAGTGTGTCGGGCGTTCGATCTGCCCGAACTGAATATCATAGGTGGCGCGGGTGGCGCGGATGTTTACGGGAAACGCGGCCTTAAGGAGTACCTGCTGTTCGTGCCAGTCAATCTCGGTGCGGAAGTCCACACGCGGACTCCCGGTGTAAAGGCTGATGCGCTGGGTAATGGTGCTGTCATAGAAGCGCCAGGTCACCCGCAGCGTCCCGCGCACCGGCCCGGTTTCCTCGACGACGGCTTCCACCAGATCGGTCACTTCCTGCATTTTTTCCTGGTAGTACAGGTCAATGTCCCAGGCATCGAACGCCATCGGCTTGTCCTCAAACGCCTGGAGGACGTTGCCCCGCGCTCCCGGCGCAAGCACTTCGCGCCTGGTAGTCTTGTCGTAAATCGATGTAATTTGTCCCTGGTTGTTCAATTCCACCCGCAAATCTCTGTTTTCGAGGAGATGAGATGTAACCTGTAGGGTATTTGGAGGAAGTGGTTGAACGTTTTCAGACGAACCATCCAGCGGTTCTAAAACTGAGTATCCGAAGGAGTTCACATGAACGTTCAACAGCAGGAATTGCTCATCCCCGTCTTGAATAACCTGCGTTGGAGCCTGCGATCTTGCATCCTGTACGTACTTCAATTTCCACGACTCAGGGGTAACACCTTCTCGGAAAGGCACTTGAATAGGCTCACTCCGAAAACAGGGGCGTGTATTAAACACCACGATGCTGTCCGTCTCGGTTCTGATGTTGGCGGCGATGCGCTGTATGGCCGAGTCCAGCGCGGCCTGCCCGATCTCAGCAGCGCGGGCATAATCCACCGCTGAGTCCTCGTACACCTGCCGGATGGACGACCCCGGCAGCACATCATGGAACTGGTTGAACAGGATCAGCTCCCACCCTTCGCGCAGGTCGGGGTACTGATTCTCGCCCAGCAGAATATCGGCCATCGAGGACAGGATTTCCGCATCGTGATACAGGATTTCGCACTGGCGGTTGGCGCGCTTATTGGCGGCCTGTGAGGTATACGTCCCGCGGTGGAATTCGAGATAGAGTTCGCCATCCCACACGGGCAGATCGCGCTCGGCCATGCGCTGGCGCAGACGGTCAAAATACGGCTCCACCGTACCCATTTCTACCGACGGGAAGCCGGGCAGATTTTTCAGCACACGGGCAGATTCGAGCATCTCCCGCGTGGGGCCGCCGCCGCCGTCCCCCCAGCCGAAGGCCAGCAGCAGTTCGTCGTTGATCTGCTTGCCTCGGTACGCATCCCACATACCCTTGAGTTCGGCGGGTTCAAACGTGCCGTTATAGGTGTAGTGGAGCGACCCTTCTTCCGGCGCGGTGATAAAGTGGGTCAGGATTTCCGTGCCGTCGATGCCACGCCACAGGAAGGTGTCATAGGGGAAGCGGTTGATCTGGCTCCAACTGATCTTGGTGGTGAGGAAGGTGTCGATGCCGCTCTTGACCAGAATTTGCGGCAGCGCGGCACTATAGCCGAACACATCCGGCAGCCATAAAACGCGCATCTCCTTGCCGAAGACCTCGCGCACATAGCGCTTGCCGTAGAGAATCTGGCGGATGAGCGACTCGCCGCTGGGGACGTTGGTGTCCGCCTCCACCCACATCGCGCCCGTGATCTCCCATTCCCCACTGTCGATCTTCGCCTTGACGCGCTCGAAGATATCGGGATAGTCCTCGGCCAGCGCCTTATACAGCGCGGGCGACGAGTGCATAAAGCGGTATTCGGGATACTGCCGCATCAGGTGCAGCACGGTAGCGAAGGTGCGCCCGGCCTTTTCCCGGCTGTGGCTCCAGCGCCACAACCACGCCAGGTCGATATGCGAATGGCCGACGCCGATCACCTTCGGCTTGTGCTGGCGATCTTCGACCTCGTGCAGTTCGGCCAGCGCATTTTGCAGAAAGTCGCGGGCGGCGGTGATGGTGGTGTAGTACTGGTCGGAGCGCGGTTTGGTGAAGTTAATCCGATGGGTGGATTCGTTCAGCACGTCCAGCATTTTCACACGCCGCCAGTCATTTTCGTCCAGCACGCGCACGGCCTTAAGCAGATTCAGCGCCAGGAAATAATAACCTTCCGCGCCTTCATCCACCCAGTTCAACTGCGCGACCTTAAAGCGGCGGCGATCAGGCACACCCAGCACCCCGCTCCACGAGCGCAGCGCGATGAAGATTCTGTCCTGTGTGCTGTATTCCGGCGGCAGCCAGGCCTCTTCATGCCAGACATCAATCGCTTGCAGCGGGAAGCCGTTCACATACAGCATCGTCTCCGCGGTGGAATCGCCCCCGTCGCGTGGGCCAACCAGAAAGTTCAGCGACAGCTTTTTGTCGCGCAGATGCGCCGGAATGGGGACATGCGCCCGGAACCAGGCGATTTTGTCGTAGCCGCCCCAATAGTCCATCAGGCGAAAATCGCCCCAGGCCGAGTCGTCAAAGTCGGGCTGCTGTGCGCCGGGGGGATCAGCTTCGACATATTTAAACTGCGGGATGGGATGGGACTCGCGGTAGATCGTCCCTTTGATTTCGCCTAAGAGCTTGGCAACTTTTTCTTCGGTAAAGAAGTGCATGTGTGTCTCCTTGCAAAGCGTTGCACCGCTCGACGCTAAAGCGTCCAGCTACGAACGGACAAGCGCACTAAAGGCGCTAAGTGATGCATCCGGTAAGTCCTGATGACTTTCTGGGTGAACTTTGGTAGGGGCGAGGCATGCCTCGCCCCATGCGTACCAACTTAAGGGTTCTCGGCCTCAATCGTTGTCGCCATCTCACCGCCCCCGGTTCAAAACCGGGGTCTACACAACGGCTGGAAACCCGTAAACGGGTTCAAAAGGATGCGTCAGCCCGTTTACGGGCTTACACGTCATGGAATAGCTGGGGGTTTTGAACCCCCAGCGAGGCGCGGTGAACCTCAATTCTCTTAAGTTGGTGCCTATGGGGCGAGGCATGCCTCGCCCCTACGCATTGCTCATCGCTCATTGCTTTTTACCCCTTCCACGCCCGGCGCGGCTTGTAGCCCGCGTTGTCGAGGAAATCCTGCACCGTCTCCGGCGGGAGCGGACGCAGCGCAATCCCCGCGCTCTTCGCGGTGACGAGCATCCGGCAGGTGTATTCCAGCGTTTGCAGCGCCATCAATGCCTCGCGCACGGTGGTGTCATAGACCAGTACGCCGTGATTTTCCAGCAGCAGCACATTCGCGCCCGCCGCCTGTGCCCGCACCCCCGCGCCGAGGTCGGCTGAACCGGCATGAGCATAAGGTACGCGCCCGACCCGTTCGAGGTAGTACATGGACTCGATGAAGCCGTTGCCGGGGATGGCTTCATCCGAGCAGGCGATGAGTGTGCTGTAGAAGGGGGACGAATGCAGGATGACGTTGATGTCGGGGCGCGTCTCATACACTGCGCGGTGCATCGGCAGTTCCTTCGACGGCTTGCGCACGTAGTTGACCGCCACGCTGGAATCGAGCGGGCATTCCACCAGATCATCGTCGGCCAGCGCTTCCAATCGCGTACCGGAGGCGGTAATGAGGAAATGCGCGTCGTCGGTGCGGGCGCTGATGTTGCCCGCGTTGCCCCACGCCAGCCCAAGCTCCACCATGCGGCGGCCAACGTCCTGAAGTTCCTGCCGGGTCTGTTCGATGCTCAAGGCCGAGTCCTTTCCAGCCAGAAGGCCGTCATGCGGTCAAAATGGGGCAGCGCGGCGGCCAGGTTTTCCTGCCGCGAGAATTGATACTGGTTGTGCGAAATATCCCCCAGGCGCACATCCAGCCAGAAGACATCCCCGACATCTTCCAGCGGGTGCGAGAAGGCGACCAACGCCGTTGAGGTATTCGCGCCAAAGGAGACATAGCCCTGCTGCGTGACGGAATGGCGAAGATCGGAAATCGTGATTTCCAGCGTCACGCCCTTATACTCGGCCAGCGTCGCGTTGCTCACCCAGATCGCGGCCTCGAACGTCTCTTTGCCCGGCCATACCTGCGAGTCAAAGCGGGCGGAGACATGCACGGGTTCATAGGCGCGGGCGACGGCGTGATAAAGCAGCCTCGGCTCTCCAAAATAGTCCACCGCTGTTGTGCAGACCGCCATCGGGTATGGCTCGTTGAACTGCCAGGGGAACGACCCGCTGTTCTCGAACATGCGGCGGCGGTTGGCCTCAATCGCATAGCGCACCGCCTCAGCCTGCAACACCTGCGTGGCCGTGACCAGCGTCGGCAGATCATCCACCTCGCCCACCATCTGCGCCCATTCCTCGCGCCGCAGCCACCATTCCCCGCCCAGGTGATACCAGCTTCGGTTGTCGCGGGTAGCAGGCCAGCGATTTTCCGGCGAAAGCGTCTGTTCCAGCGCGGCGAGGTTGGTCAGCCCTTCCGCGCCGAACTCGCTGTGCAGCAGGGAACGGCTGCGGTTGAACAGCGTATACTGCGTGGTCAAACCCTGATGATGCCAGGGGCCGTGCACGTCGTGCATGATGAAGGGGTTGTTGGTGGCGGTGTTGATGCCGCAGTAGGGCATGGGGCCGCTGCCAGAAGTAGGCAGCCAACCCCGATCAGGGTCGAGCCGCCGCACCGTCTCCTTGAGCGCCGCCAGTACCGGTTCGCGGTCATCCAGCGGGAGCAAATCCAGCCCTTCCAGCTCATTACCGCCGCACCACAGCGCAAGCGCGGGATGATTGCGGCGTCGTTTGATGGCGCTTTCGGCTTCGCGTACTGCCAACTCGATATAAGCTGGGTCTTCTTTCGGCTTGCGGTCAATGCCCGAACTGGACTGAATAAACTCCTGCCAGATCAGAATCCCCAGGCGGTCACACAGATCATAAAAGGATTCCTTCTGGATTAACCCCACGCCCACCACGCGCAGGATGTTGACGTGGGCGGCCTGCGCCAGCCGCAGCAGATGTTCCTGTCTTTCCAGGTGCTCCACCCCATAGAGGACATCCATTGGCACCCAGTTCCAGCCGTTCATGTACAGCTTGCGCCCGTTGACAACCAGCGTGTAATTCAGCGCCGGGTCAGTGATGTCGGGCGGGCGTTCATTCTGCACAAACTCGATGCGCCGGATGCCGAAGTTGATGAGGCGGCGGTCGCTCTCGCTTCGGGCATCTTCGGTAGGGGCAGTAGGGGCGACTCGGCGAGTCGCCCCTACCTGTTCACCTGTGTATGCAAAAACGCGAATCTCCGCCTGATAAAGCGGCTGTTCCCCGCTGCCGTTCGGCCACCACAGGTGCGGCTGCTCCACCGGGACATTGGCGCGAAAGATGCCGGGCGTGACTTCATCCGGCGTCAGCGCGACCTGCGCCACAATCGTATCCTCGAAACGGAAGGTGGCCTCTATCTCAATATGGTTATGTGCGGGCGAAGCACGCTTCGCCCCTACCACATCGTGTGCCTTTAGTGCTGAAGCGATTTCTACCGTAACGTCAACATCCGCCCGGCTGAAATCGTCGCTCAGGTGCGGGCGCACCCAAACGTCTTCAATCGCCGCCGCGCCCGTGATCTCCAGCCACACCGAATCCCACACACCCAGATGCACCACACGCGGGCAGAAGTCCCAGCCGTAGTTCATGCGCGTTCTGATCTCGTTTACCAGGCTGGTGCGCCCCATCTGCGACTGACCGGGCGGCGCGGGGAACAGCACCACTGCGATCAGATTCTCACCGTCATGGTTGACGCGCTCCGTGATGTCGAACACAGCGGGGATGAACTGGCTGCGATGCCTGCCAAGCAACGCGCCGTTCAGGTAAAATTCAGCCTCATAATCCACGCCCTCGAAGATCAGCCGCACGCGCTGACCGGGCAGCGTCTGGCTGATGTGGAACGTTTTCTTATACACCCACGTCCGCTGCGCCACCCACTCGATTTGCAGCGTGTTCTGCTCGACATACGGGTCAGGGATAACGCCGTGCTGCCACAGGTCATCATGCACACTGCCGGGGACTGTGCCGCTGCGCCACCAGCGCGGGTCAGGCGAATTCGGCTTGACGGCCTCTCGGCTGACCCAATCCAGATCGAGAAAGCCCTTAAAGCGCCAGTCGCCGCCATTCAGGGAAATTTTCACAGGCGTGATCCTCTCTTCAATGCCTTCAACCCCCCCGACCCCCTTCTCCCTCAGGTAGAAGGGGGAGAGACTCGTGTTTAAGCCCCTCTCCTTTGGGAGAGGGGTTTGGGGTAAGGGCGGCTGTCTTTCACATCTCCAATAAATTCACCTCGACCACAGGCTGCGACTCGTCGCGCGGGACGCGGAAGGTCTTGATCTCACACGGGCCAAAATCGGCCTCGATGGTGCGGTTGAACTTCGGCAGATGGATGCGGGCGTGGGCGGTAGTGCGGTTGGTCTCATACGCCCGCACAATCAGATCGTCGCCGTCCTCCCACTGCTTGACCACGCTCACAATAACGTTAGCCGCGTCCACCGACAGGAGCGAGTCGCGCTGCGGCAGCTTCCCGTCGTGATAGGTCGCGTTCAGCCCCACCGGGCGCGCATTCAGTTCCGCCGCACGGCGCACCGTCCCGGCCTGCTCCCAACTGTTGTCATGCGGGAAAATCGTGTAGTTAAAGCGCTGGATGCCCTGGTCGATAAAGCTGTACTCGCGGTCGGGCTGTGGCACGGCGGGCATATGATGGGCATAGATCGGGCTGCGCAGCACCGTCATGCCGATGTCGCGGATGTTGACATCAAAGCTGTACTTGGCGTCGTTGAGGATGCTCAGCCCGTGCAGCACATCCACATCGCGCCCACTGCCAGAAAGATCGACCCAGGCTTGTCCCGGTTCTTCCTCTCCGTTCACGAAGCGCTCGATATGCCCATAGGGAATCTCGAAGGTGGCCTTGTGGAAGCGGACGTTGACCGGGAAGCGCAGCTTGAGCATTCTGAACTGTTCCCGCCAATCGACGGTCACGGCCACGTCGATCTGGTTCAAGTCCTGATACAGGGCGAAGTCCTGAATCAGCCGTGAATGGCCGTATTCGCTCACCACGCGAATCACCGATTTGACCGGGCCACGCTCCACACAGCGGACGCTCACGGCCTTGAACGCGCCGATCACCTTCTGCCATGCAAAGACGTTATGCCCCCAGGTGTCGCTGTCATCCTCGATCACTTCGGGGCGGGCAGCGTCCCCGGCCAGCACTTCGATCTTCAGCGTCTTGTCGAACAGGCTTTTGAGAAAGCCGGTTTCGGGGTCGAATTCGACGCGGTAGCGGGTGTTTTCCAGCGTGGTATCGGTTGCTTCTACAGCGGGAAATGACGGACGCGCTTCGCGGGCAACCAGCCGATATGTCCGATAGCCCATCGGCGGCAGATCGGCCAGGAAGCACAGGCGGGTGCGCGGGTCGCTGGTGGTAACAGACTGCACCGTCTGGAAGGGCACATCGTTCCCGTCCTCGTCGATCAGCACATCCGTGTCGCGCACACGGCCAAACTCGATTTCAAAGTTGGTCTTCACCTGCCAGGCATGGGGGTTAAAGACCACAATCGGGCGCGCACCTTCTTCATAGGGAATGTTGATGTTCCAGGCCAGCGCTTGCACCGCCAGATTCAGCGCCCGCCCACCGATTGCCATCGCCTCGCCATACAGGAAGGAAGCATCTTCATAAGCGGGTTCCAGGCTCGTCCCGGCCATGATGTCGTGGAACTGGTTGAACAGCACCCCTTTCCAGGCCTGCGCGAAGTTGGTCGGATAGGGCTGCCCGGTGAGGCGGCTGGCGAGAGCACTGAATTTCTCCGCCGTCATCAGCAGATTTTCCGCCTTGCGATTCCACTGCTTGATGCCCGAATGCGCGGCGTAGCATCCGCTGGCGTGATGCTGCAAGTCGTCATGCACCACCGGGAACGGCAAGTCGCTGGCCTGCATCCGCGCGAAGTATTCGTTGACGTTGGAGAACACCAGGCGCGGCATCTCGGCTTCCTGGTCGAGCCGCTGGATGCTCTCGATGTTTTCCTTCGTCGGGCCACCACCGTGATTGCCCACGCCGTAAAAGCACATCAGTTCATCGAACGGCGTACGCAGTTCCCCCGCCACACGCCGGATGTGCACCTCCAGATCCTTGCCCCAGGTGCAGTACTCGAACGGGATGCGGAAGGTCAGCACCCGTGAGCCATCGTCGCTCTCCCACCAGAATACCCGCCCCGGCAGCCCTTTCTCATGTGGGCCAGGGCGCATGAACACATAGCTGTCCATGCCCGCCAGCTTCAACAACTGCGGCATCATCCCGTGATGGCCGAAGCTGTCGACGTTGTAGCCCACCTTCGCCATCACGCCGAACTTTTCCTGAAAGTAGCGCTGGGCATAGAGCGCGTGGCGCACGTAGGACTCGCCGCCGGGGATGTTGCAATCAGGTTGAATCCACCACCCGCCGACGATCTGCCAGCGGCCTTCGCGCACACGCTGCTGAATCTCCGCGAACATAGCCGGGTCGCTCTGTTCCACCCATTCATAGAAGGCGGCGGAACTGGACACAAACTTAAAGTCGGGATACTCGTTCATCCGATCCAGCGCGGAGCGGAAGCTGGCTTTGACTTCATGGAAGCCTTCCTGCCACTGCCACAACCACACCGGGTCGATATGCGCGTTGCCGATCATGTAAAGGGTTTGCTGTTTGGACAAAGGTCATTCTCCAAAAACATCATTCTGATGTAAAACCAAAAAGCATTTGAACCACAGAGACACGGAGAACACGGCGATTTATATTCAAAATCCTGGTGTCTTGGCGGTTCAATTCCTCAAAACACTTTCGAGACCTTATATGAAGTCACCTTCGGTATGTTTTTGTAAGGGCGAGGCATGCCTCGCCCCTACGAAATGCAATTGTTCTTTACAATCACTTACGCAAATGTACTATGAGAAAGGCCATGAAAAGCTTTTGAATGTTTAACTGCCAAGCCGCAGTGCGATACATCACCGAACGCCGAAATTGTGTACTTAAAACTCTGTGTTCTCCGTGTCTCTGTGGTTCAATGTTTTTGCATCGTTTTGTTAGACCTGCGTTTATGCCTTCGCGGTTCAAAAATTGCTGAATGCTGACCGCTGACTGCTAATCGCTTCCCGGCCTCAGCATCGGTGCGCGAGTCGGGTTCAGCACCGGAACGCCGTCTTCCCAATCCAGCGCCACAAGGCTCATCGCCCGATAGCCGCCGCCCATCCAGTTGTGATACAGCATCCAGGTGTTCCCGTCTTCGTCCAGCACAATGTCCTGCCCGCCGGGGCCGACGATGCCTTCGGGGATGCGCGTCTCCAGCAGGGCCTCACGCTGCGGCTTTTCGTAGGGTCCCAGCAGGTCATCCGAGACGGCATAGCCCACGCCATAATTGCGCGAGTCGTAGGCGTTAGCGGAATAGAACAGGTAATAGCGGTCGTCGTGCAGCCACAGCGTCGGCGCTTCGATCAGATTGCCTTCCCAGGGCTGATCGACCGTCAGCAGGCGCACCGGCTCGTCTTCCAAGGTGAGGCCGTCCTCAGAAACGGGCTGAATGTACAGCCAGGTCGGGCGTCCCTGGCTGTTGCCGTCGTTCTTCCACAGCACATAGCGCCTGCCGTCCGCATCCACGAAGGAGGAGGGGTCAATCGAGCCGCCTTCGTCCTGCTGGCAGATGAAGGGTTCAGCGCCCACAGGCTCGAACGGGCCTTCCGGCGCAGCGCTGATCGCCGTGCCGATGCACTGGATTCCGCCGTCGCCCAATGCGAGACGAGTCACAAAATACATCAGGTAGCCGTCGTCGGTGGTCGTGACTTCCGGCGCCCACTGTGGGCCGAACTCCTGCCGTGCCCAGGGATGCAGGTCGGGCAGCGCCTCCCCCACGTATTCCCACGTGACTAAATCCTCTGAACGCGCGACCTGAATGTTGATCGGCTGCCCGTCAATGTCGGTGTTGGTGGCGTAGGCATAGTACGCGCCGTCCACCACCAGCACGTCGGGGTCGGGGAAATCGCGGTCGAGGACGGGATTGGTGTAGGTGTCGATACTGGTCTCGGCTTCCGGCGTGGAGTCCTGCGCCTGCGCGGGGATGATGAAGAGCAAGGTGAGCAGGAACAGGATGATGGGCATTTGGCCGAAACCGGGTTTTGAAACTATCGTGTGTTTCATCACGTCATCCTCCTGTGTTGACTGATTTCGTTTTTTAGCGGGCGTGTTTGAAATAGGTAGTTCAATGAGATTATCTCCGCAAGGGGATGGGGTACAAGGGAGTGAGCAGCAGGTCACGGATGGAATAAACACACGGAGTCAGTCCGAGTGCCATCGCGGGGGTGCGCTGGGTGTACTTTTTTTACCCTCAGCAAC
>JANRLJ010000119.1:0-4117 GCA_033762735.1 bacterium
GTTCATGGCGCTCTGGCTTGAACTCTTAGAAAACAAGGATTTCCTCGCACAGAAAACCCGCCAGCAGGCGGTGTTTTTTATTCTGGCGCGGTGCAAAATATCCACCCTGCGCTACTACGACGACAAATACGACAGCCTTGAAGCGCTGATGAGCTACGATTGGCGCAGCAGTTGGGATGAACACACCATCACTGGGTTGGCTGCACCGAGCGGCTGGTGGAACTCGGTTGAGCAGTGGGCAACCTGGGCAACCGACATCGACATCCGTATTGATGTTGAGCAAATCATGCGGAAGCTGGCGGAGAAATATGCTGACTCGTTCAAGCACCTGGTCGCGCTGTATGCCGTGACAACGCAGGTGACACGCAAAGATGCGGCAGCACTGGCGGATGTCACGCCCTGGAACTGGCACAAGACCTACGAAGAACCGATGCTTCAGGAGGTTCGCTACGAATTCGCGCAGGTGTTTCTGGAACGTCACAGCTACACGCTGCCGGAGAAGCAGCCAGTCGAGAACCGGAACAACGGTCAGTTCACCTCGCCTTATCAGAATTGGCGCGAACAGTATCAGCAAGGGCATACTCAGCCAGCCGACGCACTGCTGGAGCAGTATCAGCATACCGTCTGCATTGCTGGAGCGATCCGGGCGCAGATCGACGGTAAGACCTACCGCCAAGCAGCGCTGGACATCGGACGTAATCCATGCACATTCCCCAAGTACATGAAACGCGCCGCGAGGATGCTCTCAGCGGCGTATGCCTGATCTCAACCGTCCTGGCTGAGACGTAAAACCAGCTATCTTTATTTTTGCGAGGCAGCTTTCAGGACAAAGATTTTGGGCGGACTTCAAATATATTGCGTGCGCGTAAGAAACAGACATCGAATTCAGCGAAGAAATTGACCTGACCGAACAGCAGCGGCACATGCTCCGCCTGAGTCCATGCAAAAGCAAGCTGCACTGGAGCAAGCTGTCCGACAGTACACGAGATGAGAATACCACGTGCCTCATACCGGGCAAGATTGCCGGAAAGCTGCAATCCAGTACGTGCCTGCGCCCAATTCCCGCCAAGCGTGATACCCAGATGGTACGGCAACACGTTTACGTCTGCGCCTGTATCGAGCAGTCCAGTTGTTTCAACGGTAGTGCCACCATAAGTGAGCACTACGGGCAGTAGTGGACGCTGCGCCATTTCGCCACGCGCATTTTTGACCGCGATATACGGAAACGATGCGACATCACTCATTCTGCCGCCGATCTTCTTCGAGCATCTCCGTTAAAATCGCAGCAGCACCGGGAGCATCATAGGGCGACCATACCTCATATTCGGTGCCAGTCAAGATTTCTTCTTCCTGTGCGATCTGGCTCACAAGCATCTGGATAACACGCAGTTTTTCCACACGGTTTAGCTGTCGCAGTTCTTCAATCAGGTGTTCCGAAATCATCAAACCTTCTCCATAATTGAGTTCAACCTATTTTACTCGGTTTCGGCATAAATCTCTCTCCTGAGCTAAAATTATTAGCATTCATTGAAATCGAGTCGTATCTGTACTGCTGACCGAATTGAGACACCTTCATGGCTGTACTTGACACTTATCTCAACACACTGGCGAACTTACGGAACGCAACCGTCCCGGAAACCTCGTATTATGCCACCCTGCAAACGCTTCTGAACGATGTTGGTGCAGGGCTGCGGCCCCGTGTTCATGCAGTGATCCACCCGAAGAACACTGGCGCTGGAATACCTGACCTCGGTTTGTTCGATGAGAACCAGCCCGCTGACCAGAAACCGGCACGCGGCATCATCGAAGCCAAGCCGGTGAGCGATGATTTGATGAAAATCGCACAGAGTGAGCAGGTGGAACGTTATGTCGCTCACTACGGGCAGGCATTGGTGACGAATTACTACCAATTTGTGCTGGTGACGCGAGACGCACAAACCGGACAGCCTCTAATCGAAGAACGCTACGATATCGCAGCGAACGCGAACGCCTTCTGGGAAGCAGTGAAACAGCCGCGTGCGCTGGCACAGCAGAACGAAACCGCGCTGCGCGAATATCTAATGCGGGTGATGCGTAGAAACGCGCCGCTCTCCACGCCGCAGGATGTGGCGTGGATTCTTGCCAGTTATGCCCGCGAAGCCAGAGCACGCATCGCGGTGAGCGGAACCAATTTGACCGCCCTGGATACCATTCGGGAGCAGTTGGAAGCAGCGCTGGGTATGCGCTTTGAAGATGAAACCGCTGAAGAGTTCTTCCGCTCTACACTGGTGCAAACCCTGTTTTATGGTTTATTCAGCGCGTGGGTACTGTGGCACGAGAAGCATCCCGGTTCAGGTAAATTCGATCTGTGGCGCGATACCCGCCGCTTGAATATCCCCGTTATTAGTGAATTATTCGAGCAGTTCTCCACCGGAACAGTCTTGCCGTTGTCCGTCGAGCAGATTTTGGAATGGACTGTAGATGCGCTCAACCGCGTGGAACGAACAGCGTTTTTCGCCACCTTCAACAAAGGCGCGACGGTGCAGTATTTTTATGAACCCTTCCTTGAAGCCTTTGACCCGGAACTGCGGCGGCAGCTTGGTGTGTGGTACACCCCGCCGGAAGTGGTCGAATACATGGTTGCCCGTGTCGATCTGGCGCTGAAAACGGAACTCGGCATTGTCGATGGCTTATCCGATCCGAGCGTGTATGTGCTTGACCCGTGCTGTGGAACGGGAGCATATCTCGTGGCTGTTCTGCGCCATATCTATGCGTCACTGCAAGCACGGGATGGCGATGCGCTCGCAGCACAGGCAGTGCAGCAGGCGATGCGGGAGCGCGTCTTCGGCTTCGAGATTTTGCCCGCACCTTTTGTCGTCGCTCATTTGCAAATCGGGATGCTGCTCAATACGCTCCATGCGCCGCTGAATCAGGGACAGCGCGCCGGGGTCTATCTCACCAACGCCCTGACAGGGTGGGAACCGACTCAAGAACCTAAAACGGTGCTCATGTTCCCCGAACTCCAAAAAGAGCGTGATGCCGCCGATACCGTTAAACGCAACCGCCCAATCCTTGTCATAATCGGAAATCCACCCTATTCCGGTTTTGCGGGGGTCGCTATCGAGGAAGAACGCACGCTGAGTCAAGCCTACCGAACGACGCAGAACCCGAATCTGCCGCGACCACAGGGGCAGGGATTGAACGACCTGTATGTGCGCTTCTACCGCATGGCAGAGCGGCAGATTGCCGAGAATACCAAGCGCGGGATTGTGTGCTTCATCAGCAATTATTCGTGGCTGGATGGCTTATCGCATCCGGGAATGCGTGAACGTTATTTAGAGGCATTTGACAGAGTTTATGTGGACAACCTGCATGGTGATCGCATCATCAGCGAATACGCTCCTGATGGACGAACCAGTGAAACGGTGTTTGCCATGCGTGGAAGCTCAGTGGGGATTAAAGTTGGCACAGCGATTGTAACGATGATACGTAAACCGGGGGAAACCACAGCGATACCTCGTGCCACCCTCTACTATCACGACTGGCATCAGGCACGCGCTGACGAACGTCGCCAAGCCTTACTAGACAGCGTTAAAGGTGAAATTGCGTTCGATGGTTATATGACCGTCAATCCCGCTGTGGAGATTGGTTTACCGTTCAAGCCGCGCGAGGTGGGCAAGGATTACTTTGGATGGGCGCTGCTGCCAGAGCTTTTCCCAATGTCGTATCCTGGAGTGCAAACCAGTCGGGATGATGTGCTGGTTGATATTGATAAAGATCGTCTCGATTCGCGTATGAGGAAGTATTTTGATCTAACCATTAGTCATGAGCAAATGCGTCGCATTGCGCCTGGATTTATGTCTGATTCCGCTCGCTATGAAGCTGAACCAACACGCGATTACCTTCGTAAACGAGGTTATCTGGCTGAAAACATCGTTCGGTATGCTTTCCGTCCCTTTGATAGCCGATGGTTATATTGGGAAAGTGAGACCAAATTGCTTGATGAAAAACGAGCAGAGTATTTTCCACATGCAAGGGATCATAATCTCACTCTCATTGCACCACAACGAACACGGCGCGACTGGACACCGCCATTTACCATCACAGTCTTAGGGTGTCGGCATTTGGATGAACGAGG
>JANRLJ010000120.1:0-10480 GCA_033762735.1 bacterium
GGGGAGAAGGACTTCCCTGTAAGAGTAAGTCCCTCTCCCTGAGGGAGAGCGCCTCTTGCAGAGGGATTTAAGGCTTGTCCGGTATTGAGTTGGCGCTTTTCCGCCCTCACCCCCGCCCCCCTCTCCCAACCGCTGACGCTAGGAGAGGGGGAGAAGACCAGGGAAGCGTGATAAGTCCCTCTCCCTGAGGCAGAGGGAGTTAGGGTGAGGGCAAATGAGCCGTTGTGAACTTTCATAACTCCTTTTAGAGTACCGGACAACGCTATTTAGGGTGAGGGCGGAGGTTCAAGTGGATAACTTCTAATCCATTAACGAATCTTGGCGGTTCCCTCAACACGGTTTCTTCAGACTCAGTCCATCTGTTGACAAAATGCCCATCGTGCGATAAATTTTTGCTAGTCTAAATTTTAATCATGACGAATTTAAATCCGTTCATATCGGAGGAAAAACCACGCAATGAACCGATCACGTCTTGTCATTCTGCTGGCGGCTTTAGCCGTGCTGCTGTTGAGCATATCGGCGGCCAGCGCACAGGATGAGCCGCTCAAAATCGTCGCGACGACCACACAGGCCGCCGATCTGACCACCATCCTCGCGGGCGATCTCGTCGGCGAGGCGGTCGAAATCACACCACTGATGGGCGCGGGGGTTGATCCGCATCTGTATCGCCCGACTGAATCCGACATCGCCGCCATGAACGAGGCTGATCTGGTCGTCTACAGCGGCCTGAACCTCGAAGGCCAGTTCGGGGCAGTGTTTGAAGCGCTCGGCCAGCGCAGCGTCCGCATCTATGCGATCTCCGACCCGGTGAAGGATGCCGGGTTCACGATTGGCGGTTTTGATCTGTCAGAAGAATTCACCGACGTGGACGACCCACATTTCTGGTTCGACCCACGCAACTGGCAGCTTTCCGCCGAAGGGCTGGCCGAAGTACTGTCGGAAACCGACCCTGCCAATGCCGACCTTTATGCCGCCAATCTGGAAGTCTACAACGAACAGCTCACCCTGCTCTATGACTGGTCGCTGGCGGCCATGTCCGAAGTGCCGGAAGAACAGCGGGTGCTCGTCACGTCGCATGATGCCTTCCAGTATTTCGGCGCGGCCTTTGAATGGCAGGTGCGCGGCTTGCAGGGCATCAGCACCGAGTCGGAAGCCGGTGTCGCGGATGTGCAGGACTTAGCCGCCTTCATTGTTGAGAACGACATTCCAGTACTGTTCGTGGAAAGCAGCGTCCCGCCGGATGCAATTGAAGCGGTGCAGGAAGCCGTAAACGCAGCAGGCGGGGATGTTGGCCGGGGTGTGCGTAGACTGTACTCCGACGCGATGGGCGACCCCGAAACTTTCGGCGGCACGTATGTGGGGATGATCGCCGAAAACGTGATCACCATTCTGCAATCGTTCGGCGTCGAAATCCCCGAATGGCCGGAAGACCTCATCCCTGTTCCCCCGGCGGAACTGCTGGAAGGGGAAGGCGCATAACAGGCTGAATAGGTACGGGCGAGGTCTGCCTCACTCCTACCTTTAACCAATCGCTACGGATGATCGTAGACGTAGAAGATGTAATCCTGGGGGCCGGTTGATACGCCCATATCATTGAGCAATCGCAGCATCTGGGCGCGATGATCGGTGCCATGATTCACGACATGCAGAAGCACCTGCCACACGATCAGGTCTTTATCTTCGTCCTCCAACGGTTTCGCAAACAACATCTCGTCCCGCAGGTTCGCCAGATAATCGCGCATTCGCCCTTCAACCGCATCCCAGTAGGCGCGAATGCTGCTGCGTTCTTCAAAGTCAGCAGGGTTAAGCATCTCTGGAATCGCGACGCGGCGTAACCCACTGAACCATGTGTCATCGACACTCATGAGATGCACAATCTGGTTGCGAATAGAACCACGCGAGTAATGAACTTCCTGCTTGAGCTGTTCATCTGAAAGTGGCATCACATAACGATCCCACAGCTCCCGATTTTCGCTGAAGTGATACTCGTAGAAATGGCGAAAGGCATCTGCATTCATAATGACCGCATCCTCTGGACAACCGAAACCCCGACTATAGCATTGATGTTCTAATCGGAGTAGATTTTTCTGACCTTGCACTGGTGCATCCAGCAAAAAACGCACCAGACAACCTTGAGCGAAGGATGATGTGGCTCTTCAGCCGCAGCCACATTTCTGTTTTTCGTGAGCCGGGGCAAAAAAATCCCCATGTGGGTACATCAGTTACGCAGTACTTCTCCAGTGTTCTACCCAACCCCCCTCCCAATGACTCTGTGCGGATTGACCTGCCCCGCGCTACACTGTGAGGCATCCCCATTCGTGCTTCACACATCAATCGTTCTCGCTTAATGCAGGGTTGTTTCCCATGAAAAAATCGTCGTACTATCCGCTGATCGTCGTCGTGACGTTCGTCGCGCTTATTGTCTCCGCCGGAGTCCGCACCACGCCAAGCGTGATTATGACATCGCTGGAACAGGATTTCGGCTGGACGCGCGCCAGCATCTCATTCGCCGTCGCCATCAGCCTGTTTGCCTTTGGGTTTGGGGGGCCGCTCGGCGGAACGCTCATCGACCGCTTCGGGCCGCGCCGGGTGATGCTGGGCGGGCTGGCGTTGATCGCGCTCGGCCTGGCGCCGCTGGTCGCGCTGGATAACCTGTGGCAGCTTCATCTGCTGTGGGGGCTGGTCATCGGCATCGGCACGGGCGCGATTTCCGGTACGCTGGGCGCGACCGTCGCGCTGCGCTGGTTCACGAAATATCGCGGGATGGTGGTGGGCATCTTTGGGGCGGCAGCGGCAGCGGGTCAGTTGGTGTTCGTGCCGCTGCTGCTGGCGCTTTCCACCAGCATCGGCTGGCGGGCGGTGATCGGCTTTCTGGCGCTGCTGGTCGCGTTCGTGCTGGTCCCTAGCGGTGATTTTCATGCGCAACCGTCCGCAGGATGTGGGGCTGGAACCGTTAGGCGGCGCGGCGGTCGTCACTGCCAGCGATGCAAAGCCTGCGCTGATGGGTGAGGTGATCCGCACCCGTGATTTCTGGCTGCTGGCCGCCAGCTTCTTTATCTGCGGCTACACCACCAACGGCCTGATCGGGACACATCTGCTGCCGCACACCCTGGAGCACGGCTTTGTGCAGGCCGAAATTTCCTGGGCGCTCGGTCTGATGGGGCTGATGAACATCTTCGGCACGATGGCGTCGGGCTGGCTGAGCGACCGCTTTGATAATCGCAAGCTGCTGGCGACCTATTACGGCTTTCGCGGTCTGTCGCTGGCGGCGCTGCCCTTCGTGCTGGAGATGAACGGGATGCTGCTGTTCTCGATTGTCTACGGCCTTGATTGGGTGGCGACCGTCCCGCCAACGGTGAACCTCACCGTCCAGCGCTTCGGGCGGGTGTCGCTGGGCAAGGTGTACGGCTGGATTTTCTGCTCACACATGATCGGCGCGGGCATCGCCAGCTACGCGGGCGGGTTCTTCCGCGACCTGCTCGGCGACTACCATCTGATTTTCATCTCGGCGGCCATCCTCGGCCTGATCGCCTCGATGCTGTCGCTGCGCATCAGTGTGTCTGCCCGTGAGCCGCAGATCGCGGTGAGTGCGCAGCCGTCGCAGGCGTGATCGGCAGTCGGCTTTCTTAATTGCATATGTGGTTCGGTATGTAGGGGCAGGTTTGAAACCTGCCCCTGTTGATTTCGTCGCATTACCCCGATGCAGCCCTCCAAAATACACCACACCAGACAATTGATCTTTTGTGCTACAATTTCCTCTGGGGCGAGATGGTTCACGAGAGGGCAGCATGGTCGCTTTTGTATTTCCCACCCAGACCACACCATTCATCGGACGAGCGGAAGAACGTGCCGCTTTAGAGCGCCTTCTGGCTGACCCGGACTGCCGTCTGCTGACGCTGACCGGGCCGGGCGGCGTGGGCAAAACACGCCTGGCAATCGAAGTCACGGCGGATCAGGGCACCGCTTTCCCCGACGGCATGATCTTCGTCCCGCTGCAATCCATCCAGACGCCCGATCTGATCGTGCCCACGATTGCCGAAGCGGTCGATTTCCAGTTCTATTCCAGCAGCGATCCGGTCGATCAACTGCTGCACTACTTCACCAACAAGCGGCTGCTGCTGGTGCTGGATAACTTCGAGCAGGTGCTCGATGGGGCGTTTCTGGTGGGTGAACTGCTGCTCCATGCGCCGCACATTCGGTTGATGGTCACATCGCGCGAACGGCTGAATCTGCATGAGGAGTGGGTGTTCGAGGTCGGCGGATTAAGCTACCCCACCAACGGCGTCATGCTTGCGACGGAGCAGTACAGCGCGGTGCAGTTGTTCGCGCAGAGCGCCCGCCGCGTCCGCCCGGCCTTTCAGCTTGAGGATGAACTCGCCGACGTGATTCGGCTGTGCCGCCTGGTCGAGGGGATGCCGCTGGCGCTGGAACTGGCTGCGTCATGGATGCGAACGATTTCATGCGCGGAGATCGTGGCCGAGATCGAGCGCGGGCTGGATATTCTGCAAACGCCCGCTCGCAACGTCCCGGCGCGGCATCGCAGTATGCGGGCGGTGCTCGATCATTCCTGGGGGCTGCTGAGCGACGAGGAACGCACGGCGCTGCGCCGCCTGTCAGCCTTTCGCGGCGGCTTCACCCGTGAGGCCGCCGAGGTCGTGTGTAGCGCAACGCTGCCGCTGCTGTCTGCGTTGGGTGATAAATCCTGGCTGTCGCGCGATGCGAAGACCGGGCGCTATGAACTGCATGAACTGCTGCGGCAGTACGGGGCGGAAGCACTGGCCGACTCCGGCGATGTGGAAGCGGTAGGCCGCGCTCATGCCACCTACTTCGCCCGCTTTATGGAGCAGCGTACCGAGGACATCAGGAATAAGCGGCAGAAGCCAGCCCTGTTCGAGATCGAGCGCGATTTCGAGAACGTGCGCACGGCCTAAGATTGGGCAGTCAGGCACGAGGAGGGGCCGCTGCTGTGGCAGATGGCGGAAGGGCTGCACCTCTACTGCGATATGCGGGCGCGTTATGCCGAGGGCGAGGAACTGGTACGCTCTGCCAGTGAGCGCTTCCGGCCAGTCGGTGAGGACGTGCCTGTACAGCAGTGGGCGCTCTATCATCTGATGCTGGTGTGCCGCGCCCGCCTGATGATCCTGGGTGTGCTGGACTCCGACAACGAGCACTATCGGCTGCTTGAGGAAGTGGGGGCGGCGGTCGCCTTCTTCCGCACGCAGCCAGACCGCCGCAGCCTGGCCTTTGCGCTGCATATCATGGGCATTACGTACAACCTGGTTTATGATCACGCCAAAGCAGAGGGCTGCTTTCAGGAAGCAATGGCGCTCTACACCGAGCTTGGCGACGACTTCGCCGTTGCCGAAGCGCTGGCATGGATGGGCTGTACCGTGCTTGTGCACCAGTGCAAACCCCTCTTCCTGCGAGCGCTGGAACTTCAGCGACCGATTGGCGACGACAACGGACTGGCATGGTCACTCACTCACTTAGCCCGCATCAGCTTTTGGGAGCGCGACTATCCCCAGGCCAGCCGCTACCTGGAAGAAGCCATTAGCACCCAGCGCGGGCGCGGCGATCTGAAAGGCCTCAACTGGAGCATGAACATGGGGGCACAGCACGCCATCCGCCAGGGCGATTTCGAGCGAGCCTACACGCTCACGCTGGAATCCTGGGAGCTGGCGCGGCTGCTCAACTTCCCCCCGCTTAAGCAGGCGGCCTATGGTCTGCGGGGCTTAATCAACATCGTGCTGGAACGCGACTTGGAGGAAGGCAAACGATTATGCCGGGAAGCGCTGACGATGCCCGTCCAGCGGCATCAGGTCATCGGTGATCCCTATCTCGACGCACTCACCGGGCTGTCCCTGGCGGCCTATCACGAAAATGATCGCCCCGCGCTGCATGGCTATTTCCGGCAAGCGCTGGCGGCCTGGGAGGGCGTCTACGATGACGAGGAGATGCTGCGCTATACCCTGGTCGCGGTGATTGCATTTGTGCTGCTGATGATCGAAGAACGGCTGGAGGACGCCCTGAGCCTGAGCGCGGCCATCACCCAGCAGCCGGAACGGTCGGATAATCCGCTGGTCGCGGCGCTGGCAAACGTGCCGCTGGTGCAAAGGCTGGAAGCGCAGCTTCGGCAGGACATCCCGCCCGCCCGCTATCACCACATCTGGCAGCACTCGGCAGCGATGGATGTGGCGGCCTTTATGCGCGAGTGTGTGCTGGAGATCGAACCCGCTCATGAGCCGGAAGCCCCTGCGCTGGATTCGCTCACCGACCGCGAGCAGCAAGTGCTGCGGCTGGTGGCGGATGGCCTGAGCAATCGCGAAATCGCCGAACGGCTGGTGCTGGCGACCGGGACGGTCAAGTGGTATCTGAGCGAGATTTACAGCAAGCTCGGTGTGACCAGCCGGACGCAGGCACTGGTACGGGCGCGGCAGCTGCATTATCTGGAGTGAGGGATTTTTCCTGCCTCCCCCTGCGCCAGAACCCTATCTTTTGGCAGGGGAACCCAACCCGGTTGGGCGCGTATGCTGTGTTTTATAAGCACACGAGCAAACGAGGCATGAACGCGATGTATCCCGATATGAAGGGCACACCCCTCCCGGTTGACACGATGAACGAACTGCTGGACTGGTCGAGCAAAATCCGGCTGCCGAAACTGCACCTGCGTCCGGCGCGGCTGATCCAGCAGGCGACCCAGTGGCGCAGGCGCAGCGCGATCAAAGCACAGCAGGCGGGCTACCGCACACTGACGGCGCACGACACCTGGCAGTAAATTCAACAGCTCCAAAAAGAAGATCGGGGTACAGCCTGTTCCCCGATCTTTTATTTTCGGAGAATCAAAAACGCGCGAACGTGTCGCGCGCTTTTCAATGGCGTTCTGGAAAGAATCAGGCGGTTTCGGCTTCCACAACCTGAACGGCTTCGACATCGAGTTCCAGCTTGATGTCCTTGCCGACCAGCCAGCCGCCCGCTTCGAGCGCCTGGTTCCAGGTCAGGCCGAATTCTTCGCGGTTGATCTTGCCAGTCGCGGAGAAGCCAGCGGTGGCGGCCTTCGTCCAGGGGTTGGCGCTCTGCCCGGTGAATTCCACATCCAGCGTAACCGGGCGGGTAACGTCACGGATGGTGAGATCGCCCGTGACTTTGGCCGTGCCTTCGCCGGTCGGTTCCACGTTCGTGCTCTTGAAGGTGATGTTGGGGGTGTTCGCCACGTCGAAGAAATCGGCGCTGCGCAGGTGGTTGTCGCGGTCGGCCACGCCCGTTTCGATGGAAGCCGCGTTGATGGTCGCTTCGACCGACGCTGCTGCCGGGTTGGCTGGGTCATACTCGATGGTGCCGCTCACTTCCTTGAAGCTGCCGCGCACGTTGGTAATCATCATGTGGCGCACCACGAAATTCGCGTTAGAGTGTGCCGAGTCGATCTTCCAGGTAGCCATGTGTGTGTTCTCCCTCAGGTGTTTATCGAAGTGGACTGTAGTCCGTTTTCACAAGCAAAAGGATACTCTACTTGTGCGCGTTCTGCTCCTTAAAGCTTGATGAGAAAGTGGACTTCAGTCCGTTTGGGTCGTGATGCTGTCCATCAGCGCGTGGAGGCCTGCGATGATGCGAGAGAGGTCATAACCGAGGGTGCGCCGCTGGAAGCGCAGGGCGTTCACGTCCAGCATGACATAAAGCACATCGGCGGCATAGTCCACGTCAAAGCGTGTGCCGATCTTCATCAGCAGGCCGCGAATGGTCTGCCGCCACCACAGATGCGCCGGGTGCTGGATGAACATCATTGTGCTGGCTTCCCCGCCGAACAGCAGGTCATCATTGCGCACGACGAAGCGCACCGCCTGTTCCAGAAACCAGCGCAGATGCTCCCGAATGTCCGCGCTTTCCCGCAGCCGCCGCAGCGTCTGGTTTTGCAGATCGCGCTGTTCATGATCGAGCAGCGCATAACATAACTCGGTCTTGTCCTTGAAGTGCCTGTAGAGCGTTCCCTTGCCCACCTGCGCCGCCTGTGCAATCTGTGACATGGTGACGGTTTCGACGCCGTTTTCTGTGAAAAGACGGCTGGCCGTTTCCAGAAGCAACTCACGATTCTTGACTGCATCGGCGCGGGTGGGACGAGGGTCAGCGAGGATCAATCGTTGTTCGTCCATTGGTGCATCGCCATTTCTTTAGTGCAAACAACTTCTATTATAACCTGATAACGCCAGATTTTATCGGTCGGATGGAGTATCATGGTTTGTACATGGATAGAAACGGAAAACATGAGATGTCCGAAGATCAGAAACCGCCGCGCAGACCAGCGCGTCGACCAAATTCATCCGGCAAGCGCCCCGGTGAGACTAACCGCCCGGCCAATCGCTCCGCCTATCGGCCATCTGCGCCCCGCCGCGAGGATGACGAGGGGGCTTCAGACGGTGGTCGCGGCGCGAGGCGTACCCCCGGCGGCTGGGACGCTATCGCTACCTGGTATGATGGCTGGGTGGGTAAAGGCGGCAGTGAGCATCACAAGCGGCTGGCGATCCCGACGGTGATGGACTTATTGCAGTCGCGCCCGCGTGAACAGGTGTTGGATGTCGGCTGTGGGCAGGGTGTACTTGCCCCATCTGTGGCAGAAACAGGCGCAAGCTACACGGGTGTGGATGTTAGCCCCAAGCTGCTTGAACTGGCGCGGCAGCATCACGGCGGCAAGGGGCGCTTTCTGCGGGCGGACGCGGCCAATCTGCAAGGCACGGACGGCTTACAGGCTGCGTCCTTCGATGCGGCGGTCTTCCTGCTCAGCATTCAGGACATGGATCCGCTCAGCGACGTGCTGGAGTCGGCGGCCTGGGTGCTGAAGCCAGGTGGCCGCGTGGTGCTGCTGATGACGCATCCCGCCTTTCGCATCCCCCGGCAAAGCGGATGGGGCTTCGACGAAGGTCGCAAGCTGATCTACCGCCGCGTGGATCGCTACCTGACGCCGCTCCCCGTCCCAATGAAACAGCACGCCAGCGGTGTCACCATCAGCTTTCACCGTCCGCTGAATGCCTATATCAACGGCCTGGGGGCGGTTGGCCTGTATACCGACCGCATCGAAGAAGTCCCGGCCGTCGACACCGGCTTAAAGAAACAGCGCGACCGGGCACAGGAAGCCGCCGATGCCGAGATTCCGTTGTTTCTGGGGCTGCGGGCGCGGAAGCAATAGGCCATGATGGGGTGGGTGTGACTCACCCCTCTCGCTGCATAATCGTGCTCCATCAGTGTGCGTATCGTCCCGCGATTTCCAGCGCCGCCTGTCGTATGGCCTCTCGCAGTTCCAGCGGTTCGACCGCCTCTGCCGCTGTGCCCGCGCTGAGGATGTAGCGCACCGCCTCGTCAATGACTTCAAAATCCACGACCGCGCAGTGCCAGCCGTCCGCGTCCGGCGGGTCGATGTGCTGTACCCGTGCAAAGCGCCACATCCCCCGCACACGCGGCATATAGTCGCGGTGGATGCGGACGGTCGCGGTGTAATGTGGCAGCCGTGCCACAAAATCTGCCGCTGACTCCGCCCAGTACGCCGCCAGATCAAACCCCGCCGGGCGCTGGCAGCGCTGATCGAGCAGTTCAACGCCCTGAATGCGCGACACGCGGTAGGTGCGCAGCTCACCTTCGACCGCTGCCACCAGATACCACAAATGACCCTTCGCCACCAGCCCAAGCGGGTCGATCAGGCGTTCGACAGTCGTATCATCGCGGCTGTAATGGATCATGGCTCGGCGGTCTTCCAGTACGGCCTGCTGAATAACGGGGAAACATGGCTGTTGGTCGTCGCTTTTAGACGGATGCCACCCCGGCACGTCGATCAGGACACGCTGGCGAATATCTTCCGCACTGCGCCGATTGCCCGAAGGCAGCGCCGCCATCAGCTTGACCAGCGCCGCCTCATAGGCCTGCCGTAAGCCCAGGTCGCTCAGCAGATGGGCGGGCGTGGTCAGGAAAAGCGCCTGAATCTCGCTGTCGTTCAGCCCGGTCAGGTCAGTGCGGTAGTCTTCCAGCAGCGACCATCCGCCGTTGACACCGCGTTCTGCCAGCACGGGCACACCTGCCGCGCTCAGCGCTTCCATATCACGGTGAATCGTCCGTTCAGACACTTCCAGCCGTTCGGCCAGTTCCCGTGCGGTCATGCGTTGATGCGTTTGCAGCAGCAGCAAAATCGAAAGCAGTCGGTCGGCACGCATTGAAAATCTCTATGACTCAGAAATAGGACTTACACAGTTGCCCTCACCCCCGACCCCCTCTCCCGACCGCTGGCGCTAGGAGAGGGGGAGAAGGACTGACCTGCGAGAGTAAGTCCCTCTCCCTGAGGGAGAGCGCCTCTTGAAGAGGGATTTAGGGTGAGGGCGAAAGTTGAAGTGCGTAACATCCGAAACGAATATATGACACAGGATGTCATGTATTGGATGCTATTGTCAAGGTATCGACATTGGCTGGCGAAGATCAGAACAGGAGCACCAGAATGAACGCACAG
>JANRLJ010000121.1:0-11064 GCA_033762735.1 bacterium
GCCGAAGTCGCGCTGCTGAGTGATGATGACGTGCGCATGTACATCTTCCACACGGGTCTGACGACCAGTGAACAGGTCACAGCGCTGAGCGGGCGCGGCCTGGGGATGGATATTGTGCGCGACCGGGTGGAAAGCCTGCGCGGACGCATCAGCCTGCAAAGTATCGTCGGCCAGGGGACAGCCATCACCATCAACGTGCCAATCTCGCTGACACGCCTGCGCTGTGTACTGCTGCGGCTGGGAGAGCAGGTGTTTGCGCTGCCCTCGGTGATGGTGCTGCGTATGGGCAAGCTGCCGCGCACAGGCGTGTTTTCGGCGGAAGGCCGGGAGATGATCGTCATCAACGAGCGCCCGACCATGCTGGTGTCGCTGGCCGCGCTGCTGGATGTGCCCGCTGCCAATCTTACAGAGGAAAGTCTGAGTGCAGTGGTACTGCAGGCGCTTGACCGCAGCATCGCGTTTGAGATTGATGAACTGTTGAGCGAACAGGAACTTGTGCTGAAGTCGCTCGGTCCGGAACTGGTTCGCGCCCGCTTTGTGATCGGCGCGGCGCTGCTGGGAAGCGGTGAAGTGGTGATTGTGCTGGACGCGAACGACCTTGTTCGGCGGGCGAGCGGGGCGGCCCTGCCCAAACGCCGCACGGGCACGGTATTCGCCCTTACGCCAGTTCAGCGGCGGGTAAAGATTCTGGTGGTGGATGATTCCATCACCACGCGAACGCTGGAAAAGAACATTCTGGAAACCGCCGGGTTTGAAGTTCACGTTGCCGTTGACGGGGTGGAAGCATGGCGAATGCTGCTGGAGGAAGATTTCGACCTGGTCATCAGCGATGTGGAGATGCCCAACATGAACGGGCTGGAACTGACCGCCCGCATCAAAACCAGCGTCCACACCCAGCATCTCCCGGTCATTCTGCTCACCTCGCTCAGTAAGCCGGAACAACGCGAGGCAGGGCTGCGTGCCGGGGCAGACGCCTATCTGGTCAAGTCACAATTCGACCAGAGCCAACTGCTGCATATGATCGAGAGTGTCATCTGAGCCAGGTTGTTTGAAGCGTGATTTTTTCGCTAGAATCTCCAAATATTGTCCAAATACCTATTGCGCGGCGGGCGGTTCTGCGGAACATTATGGGAATTGTTCCTGATGGATGCGCCACCGAATCGCACGTTTGCTGCGCTGCCCATGTTTCACCGCGACTCCACCAACCCAAAACGCCCGCGTGAAGTGCGTGTCCTGCTGGCCGAGGACAGCCCGACGATTCGGCATCATCTGGCGAGCCTGATTAACGAAACACCGGGGATGCAGGTCGTGGGTGAAGCACGAAACGGTGAGGAAGCGCTGGCGCTGGTCGCACAGATCAAGCCCGACGTGGTGTCGATGGACATCCGTATGCCGGGAATCGACGGCCTGGAAGCCACCCGCCGCATTATGGCACAGCACCCGACACCCGTTGTGGTAGTGAGTGGGCTGGTGGAGCAGGATATTGACCTGTCATTTCATGCAATCCAGGCCGGGGCACTGGCGGTGGTGGAGAAACCGCCAAGCCGCAGTAACCCCGCCTTCGCTGAAAAGCAGCGCCAGCTCATCCGAACGCTGATCGCCATGTCGGCAGTAAGTGTGGTGCGGCGGGGAGCTTCTTATCAGCCGGAGACGAATGGTGGGGATAAAGCCAGTACACGACCCTTGTCTGTGCCGCCGGAAATCATCGCCATTGGTGCCAGCGCCGGGGGACCCAGCGCCCTGAACCAGCTTTTGCGCGGCCTGCCGGACTCGCTGCCTGTGCCGATTGTGGTGACACAGCACATCCCGAATGAGTTTGTGGCGGGGTTATCGCGCTGGCTCGATAAGGCCTCACCCCTCAAAGTTGGGGTCGCCACAGACGGCCTCGTTTTAAGGCCAGGTGTGGTACACTTATCACCAGGCGGCGTGCATGTAAAGGTCGTGCGGCAAGGGGAAAAACTGGTCGCAAAATTGATTGCTGAACAGGGCGCGTATCGTTATCAACCCTCAGTGGATGTGCTGCTGCACTCGGTGGCGAAGACCTGCGGCGCGGCGGCGGTTGGCATCATCCTGACGGGTATGGGGGATGATGGGGCGGCAGGGCTGCTGGCGATGCGAGAGGCTGGCGCACGGACGATTGCTCAGGACGAAGCCAGTTCGACCGTGTTCGGCATGCCCGGTGCGGCGATAGAACGCGGCGCGGCTGAACGTGTGCTGCCCCTGGCGCAAATCCCCGGCAGGCTGATCAGCCTGTTGAAAACATCACACTGAAGTTCGAGAGTGAAAGTGCATTCATAGTCCCGCGAGGATTATTATTTCAATGGCGTTAGAAGTCCTTTTAGTGGAAGACAGCAAAACCCAGGCCGCGCAGATTAAGGAAACACTGGAAAGTGTTGGTCTGCGGGTGCGCATTGCCTACGATGGGCCGGACGGCATCCGTGAAGCGATTGAAAATCCGCCCGCGCTGGTGGTGCTGGATGTGAAGCTGCCGACGATGGACGGTTTCCAGGTCTGCCGCCGCCTCAAGCGCAACCCGACGACGCAGGACATTCCGGTGATTATGCTGACGGAGAAAGCCGGGCCAAAGGCCACTATGTCCGGGCTGCGCGCCGGGGCAGACGACTACATCCCGAAAGACATTTTCGCTTCTGAACATCTCATCAGCACCTTGCAGGAACTCGGCATTCTGGAGTAGCCGCGCATGACCGCACCCACTGGGCCGTACAAGGTACGACCGCCGATTATGTCGGTCAAGGTCGAGGACAGCATGGACATCATGATCGTGCGGGACACGACGCGCCGTGCTGCCGGCATGCTTGGCTTTACCCCAGCACACCGGGCACAGCTTTCCACCGCCGCCGCCACGCTGGCTGAACTGGTGCTGAAGACGGGCGAAGCGCACACCATTCACCTGACCGGGGTCATCAACGGTGTGAAGAACGGGCTGCAAATCTCGTCAGAAACACCCTGGCTGGCCGGGGTTTCCGCCAACAATGTGCTGGTGGCGCTGCGCTCCAAGCTCGGTGAACTGGTCGATGAAATCCTGCTGCAAGGCACCGAGCCGCCGACGATTATCGTCGTAATGTGGCTGAACGAGGCGCGCCACCGCGAACTGCCGAAAGATGACGGGGACGAATAATCTGCCGATCCTGACCTTTCTGGTCGGGGAACAGTGGTACGGGCTGCCGATCAGCGATGTGATCGAGGTCGCGGCGATGGTCGAACTGGCGATGATGCCCGGCGCACCGCCCGAACTGCTCGGCGTGGCCGACCGTCACGGGCAGCCGCTTTCCATTGTGGATTTGCGCCGCGTGTTCGATGCGCCCTTTTACGGCGTGGATGCCAATACGCTGTTTATCGTGGCGTCGATGGGCAGCCGCACGATGGGCATGGTCGTGGATGAAGTGCATCAGGTCGAATATATCCCGCTGGAAAACACAGGCTATACGTTGGCAGCAGGAAAATATATTCGTGGTATCATCAGTTACAAGGAGCGTTTAATTCAACTGATCGCGTTGGCACCGCTGTTGGGGCGCTATGTTTCCGGCGCAGACGCAGAACTGGCTGCTCACGCGGCTGCGGATGAAGGGCAGTAAGGCACGATGGCGAATACATCTCGCAGAGAGCGCATTCTGGTTGTTGCCAAAGACGAAGAACTCCGTACCGCGCTGATCGAAACGCTGGAGAACGCGGGCGGCTACATGACCAACCAGGCCAGCAGCTTTGAAGAAGCGCTGAGCGAGATTCTGCTTACCAACTTCGATCTGATCGTGACCGAAGCCGAACTGCCGGATTTAAGCGGGATGGATCTGCTGGCGGTGGTGGGTGGGCTGCGCCCAAATGCCAGCGTGATCGTGATCGACGATGACCTTTCCGCCAAAAGCGCGGTGGCCGTTTACCGCCTGGGCGCGGTGGACTACCTTTACAAGCCGCTCAATATGACCTTCTTCCTCATGCAGATCGAAAAGCAGCTTGAGCGCAAACGGGCTGACCGCTCCCGGCCAGAACCGGACGAACAGCCCCGGCCAGACTCCGCCCGTGACCGCGCCCGACGGCTCGACCCGCGCACACGCCCCGCCGCGCTGGTGCTCAGCCGCCAGCACTTCAAGCGCATTGGCAGCGAACTCAACCGTCTGCTCGGCCATGTGCGCGCCAGCTTCGTTGGGTTGGTGGACGCCGATGGCAATATGGTGGGCGCGGCGGGTACGCTGGACGATTATGATCTGCAACTGCTCACGCAGGCGCTGAGCATCGACCACAAGGCACAGCACTCGCTCGCAAGCATCCTCGACGAGACGAAATTTCACTCCACCTACTTTGAAGGCAACCAGATGGGGGTGTATATCATCGAGTTTGGTCAGCCCTACATCGTCTCGCTGGCGGTGATCTGCGCTACTGATGTAAAGCCCGGTATGGTGTGGCTCTACAGCAAGCGCACCGCCGCGCTGGTGGACGAAATCCTCAAATCGATTCCTCAGCCGAAAGCGCTGCCCAAGCTCCAGAGTTAAGATGCGCAGGTTTTCTCGTACAATTCGATCAATTCGGTTTCTGAAGGAACACGCGCATCCGCGTTGTGTGCGCCGTCGTTCGGGAACACTTCCTTGACGAGGCACACCAGGCGTTCGATCACATCGCGCGGGATAATACCGTGCCGGATGTGCTGATCCAGATAAAGGGCGCCGTGCCCTTCCAGGGGCAGCGTGACAATCACGCGCAGATCAGAGAAGTTGGTGTTGGTATCAGGCGCGTCGGACGGGTCGGTAATGATGTTGTTGGTGATGACGATGCCGTTGCTCTCCACCGCCTGCCGCAGCACCGCATTAGCAAAGTTGGCAAACTGAGGCGACTCCAGCACGGATGCCTCAAGATTGGCCGTCGCCAGAACATCCAGATCAATATCCACCACCATGCTCCGCTCGGCTTTGGTAATCTGCCGGGCGGCTTTCATAAAATTTTCCAGGAATTGTTCGTCCATTCGACTGTTTCTGCACCCCCGCTAAAATCCCGGCAGCGTATCCCCTATCCCCTAAGACAAAGGACGTTGATGCGCGGCAAGATCATCATTCCTCTATTCTAACGCGCTCCGAGAATCTGCGCGATTTCTTTCAGGCGGACTTCGCCCCCCATCGTTCGCAGGAGCCGCACCATGACGCCCAGGCACAGCAGCACATCAGCCAGGGGCAGGGCGGCCATACGCGGGGCAAAATCGCGCCAGAGCTGGTAGCGTGGCTCGTCTTCCAGGTCTTCCCACAGCGGCAGACCTGCTTCCAGCAGATCGAGGCGCGTCTGCTGGTGCGGGACATCCAGCGCGGCGAAAAAGGCCTCGCGCAGAATGGTGCTCGGTTCAGGCAGGGAGGTTTGCCCGCTGCTGTCATTCCAGGTTAACAGCGGCGCGAGAATGGTAATCGCGCTGGCCTGATCGTATTCATCCATAATCGCGCCGATCACGGTGCTGGCGCTCTGCGCGAGTTCGTGCGCGGCGGCGGATGGCAGGAACGGCGCGATGGCGACTAAGGCGCTGGCCCGGTCATAGCCGTCATCGATGCGCTTGAGCAGTGCCCAGGTTTTGGCGATCAGCGGCGGGCGTTCCTTCGGCGGCAGATTTTGCACCAGGGCAATATAGGCATTGGAACGGTCAAACGGATCGTCCAGTTGATCGGCCAGCTTAAGCGCGTTCGGCATCAGTTCCGGCGGCAGGTGGGGCGCGACGCTCACCAGTGCCCGTGCCTGCTTATAGGCGAAGGGCATCTGCTCTACACAGTCCAGCAGATGCAGCAGGGCGTCAAAACGCGGTTCGCCGCTGAGATAGGGCACCATCCCCAGCACAGCATTGAGCCGCTGCTGCGGGTCGTTGATCTGATAGGCGAGTTCCAGGCCGCGCGTTAGCAGTTGCGGCGGGAGTTCATGCCCCAGGAGGCTGAGCGCCCTTGACCGGGCATTTTCGTTGTCGATCAGCCGGGTGCTTTCCAGCGCGTTGGTGAGCGCCTGTTCCTTTAGAAGCGGCGGCAGTACATCCAGCAGCGCCACCAGCGCCATCACCCGTTCATAGTGATGGGGCAGATTGGCGGCCGCGGCCAGCGCATCCAGAATGGTCTGGTTCTGTGCGTTCTGCGGCACATGATGCGCCAGCACCGTGAGCGCGTGTACCCGCGCGTCATGCTCGCGCATGGTATGGGCGACGGCCAGGCTGGCGACCAGCATCTCCGGCGGGAGCGTCGGCGCGAGTTCGGCCAGCAGCGCCGCCCGGTCACGTTCACTGCTGAGGCTGTGGACAGCGGCCAGCGCTTCGCCTTGCAGGTCGAGCATCAGATGCGGCGCAAGCGCGACCAGCGCCCGTGCCCGCAGGTGACGCCGCGTGAGCGAGATCGCGATGGCAAGGGCGGCTTCCAGCAGTGCCGGGAATCCGTTTTCTTCAGCACTGTATTCCAGGTGGGGGGCCAGCAGCACCAGCGCATTGGCCCGGTCGTCTTCATTGATGATCTGGCTGATGGCTTCCACCGCGGCGGTGTGCAGCCGTGCCTGATGCGGTTCGGAAATGGTGCGTGCCAGGGCGGTCAGAGCGCGGGCGCGTTCGTTGGGCGAGTGGATGCTGGTGCTGCTGTGGAGGGCGCGTTCTTCGATTTCGGGCGGCAGATGCCCGGCCATCGCGCTGATCGTGTTGCTGCGCAGCGTATCGTTGTTCGTCTCGTCCACGTCATCCAGCACACGACTCAGCAGGCGGATGCTCATCGTCTGCGGCAGATGCGAGGACAACGCGACGAGACTGCGCACCCGCGACTCGGTGTTGCCGATGGACTGTGCCAGCGCCACGACCGCCAGCATATCCGAAGGCGTGACCGGTTCATCTGTCATCAGCGTAAGCAGTGGATTGAGTTTGAACAGGATACGGGCGCGGGCAGCCGGATTCCGCAGACTTCTGGCCTGTGCCAGAATATCACGCACCATGTCCTGATACATATCGGGCGGAATGTGCAGCGCCAGATCGACCAGCAGTTCCAGCCGAGCGACTTCGTCCTGTAGCTGCGTGATTTCCTTAATGACCGCGTTGATCTGCTTACGATCCAGGACGTCCGCCAGCGCAGCCAGTGTTTTAATCCGCGCCTGGGGGACAGGTGTGATTTTTTCCGCTGGCAGTTGGCTGTTGGGTGGCGCGTCGATCAACTGACTGAGGGCGAGGCTATAGCGTACCTGGCGCGTCAGTTCGTTGACACCGCCGTCCAGCGCTTTACGCAGTGCCGCTTCGAGCTGTGCCCGCCCAAGCTGCCCGGTGGGTGTCCTGGCAGGTGGCTTCGACGCGCCTGTTGGGCCGGATGGTGCGAGTCGCTGGTCGGGCATGATGGAGTCTCTAGGGAAGTCTTAAGATAGCCAATTTTAGGCGGTGTGGCTGATATAACGCAAGCCTGTCTGGTACAATCAACCGTGATGCTGAAACGGAAATGTAACGTTGATCTGATCGCAGGTCAACCAGCAGTACCTCATCTTCTGCTTACCCTATGGAAAGGAAGGCATTTCATGACGCCTTTTCCTCTACTGGTCATCCTCGCGGGCGGTGCTTCCTCGCGTATGTGGCCCCTGCGTGAAAAATCACTGCTGCGCTTTGGCACGGAACCGCTGCTGGTCAGCCAGTTACAGCGCTACCGGGCGCTCGGCTTCCAGCGGCTCATCATCGTCGCTAATCCCGAAAATTATGCCGATATTCAGGCTTTAGTGCTGCCGCTGCAAACCACGCTGCGGGCGGAAGTTGTGCTGCAAGCAGAGCCAAAAGGCATGGGCGACGCGCTGCTGCAAATCGCGCCGCTGATCGCTGACAATCCGCACCAGCCGATTTACGTGAATCAGGTACATGATGTCGTCGATGAAACACTGCATCAGACCATGCTCCAGGCGCATCAGGCTAACCCGACCGAATCGTATCTGGCAGGCTATGAAATCGAAGCCTATTTCCCCGGCGGCTATCTGAAGACCGATCTCGACCGCCGCATCGTGGGAATCGTGGAAAAACCGGGTGCGGCCAATAAGCCGAGCAACTTGGTAAATATCGTCGCGCACATCCACGCCGATGCCGGGCGACTGCTGGACGCGATTCGGGCAGAATATGCGCAGCCCATCCCCACCGACGACCACTATGAGCGGGCGATGGATGTGCTGATGAAGCAGACGGTGTACCGTGTTATGCCCTATCAGGGACACTGGAGTGCGCTCAAGTTCCCCTGGCATGTACTGGACATCATGAACTTTTATCTGTCGAAGATCGAAGGGCAGGTCGTGGCGGAAAACGCCTATATCGCCCCGAACGCCGCGCTGGTCGGTAATGTTTACATCGGCCCTGGCGCGAGAGTCTTCCCCGGCGCGGCGGTCGTCGGCCCGGCTTATATCGGCGCAGGGACAATTGTGGGCAACAATTCCCTTGTGCGGCAGTCGATGGTGCTGAACCATGTCGAAGTCGGCTTTACAACCGAGATCGCCCGCAGCTATGTCGCGGATAACTGCGCACTGCACGCCTGCCGTGTGCTGGATTCAGTCTTTGCCGATGGCGTGAATTTCTCCGCCGGGTGCACAACGGCCAATCTGCGCATCGACCGGGGCGATGTGCCGACTATCGTCAAGGGGCAGCGCATCCATACCGGGCGTAACAAGTTTGGCGCGGTCATCGGGCGCGGCGCGTTCCTCGGCGTGGACGTGATGACGATGCCCGGTGTCAAAATCGGCGAACAGGCGCAGATTGGGCCGGGGACGCACGTCCGGCACGACGTTCAGAACCGTCAGCGCGTTTATGTAAAACAGGACCTTGTGATTGAAGACCTGACTGAAATCACTGACGACGCACATTGAGGCCAACAACGATGCCAACATCCATTCAGGCAAGCATTTTCAAAAAGTACGACATACGGGGTCAGGCGCTCGGCGACAATGCTGTGCTGACCAAAGATGCCGCGTATCAGATCGGGCGGGCGTTCAGCACCTATCTCCAGCCCTTCGAGCAAAAGGATCAGATCGTTGTCGGGCGCGACAACCGCCTGTCTTCGTATGATTTACAGATGGCGTTGATCGAAGGGATTCGCGCAGCGGGCTGCAACGCGGTCGATCTGGGACTGGTGGCGACGCCGCTGGTCTACTGGCACGCGGTGCGGCGCGGCAATGTGGGCGGTGTGATGGTCACGGGCAGCCATCTCCCGCCTGAGCAGAACGGGTTCAAGCTGTGTGTAGGTGGGCGCACGCTGTACGGGGATGAGATTCAGGCCATTCGCGCCATCATCGAAGCGCGTGAGTTCTTCTACGGCAGCGGGGCATTTCTCGACGACAAGGCCGCCTACAGCGCCTATGTGCACGATCTTCAAACCCGTGTGAAGTCGCAGCGCCCGCTCAAGGTGGTCGTCGATGCCGGCAACGGCATGGGTGGATTGTTCGCCCCTCGCCTGCTGGAACTGTGGGGGCATGAACTGCTGCACTGCCTGTACTGCGAACCGGACGGCAATTTTCCCAATCACCAGCCTGATCCGCAGGACGCGGCCAATATGCGTGATCTGGGCGAGAAGGTGCGCGAGCTGGGCGCGGATGTGGGCTTTGCCTTCGATGGGGACTGTGACCGTGTGGGCGTGGTCGATGAACAGGGGCAGATGATTGCGGCGGATCGGGTGGTGGCGCTGCTGGCGCGTGATCTGCTCGGTCGGCATCCCGGCGCGGCGGTGGTGGCAGATGTGCTGAGCAGCCAAATCCTGTTCGATGCGGTTTATCAGGCTGGTGGGGAAGCGATCATGGCACCCAGTGGACACTCGCTGGTCAAGGAAGCCATGCGCGACAAAAAAGCGCTGCTCGGCGGTGAGATGAGCGGTCATATCTTTTTGGGCGAGGATTACTTCGGCTTTGACGATGGCTTTCTGGCGGCGGGGCGCGTGCTGCAACTGCTGAGCCGCAGTGATAAAGCGCTTTCCGCGCTGAATGCCCAACTGCCGACGCTTTACACCACGCCCGAATATCGCCCGCACTGCCCCGACGAGGACAAGCAGCGCGTGATCGCGGGCGTGGCGCACTGGCTGGAAGGCAAGGGGCAGATCAACACAGTAGACGGGGTGCGCGTTAATTTTGAGCGCGGCTGGGGCTTGCTGCGCGCCAGCAACACCGAACCCGTCCTCAGCCTGCGCTTTGAAGGCGTGACCGAAGCGGATGCGCTGGGTTATCGGGCACTGTTTGAGGAAGCGTTGCAAGCCTATCCACAGGTGGAGGCGCTCAGGAAATAGGCGAAATGCCGCTCAGCTTTTCCAGCGCTTCGCGGGCGGCGTTGCTCACGTTAGTGTCAGGATCGTGCAGCAGCGGGCGCAGCGACTCAATGACGCGGTCATCGAGGGGAGCAGCGATATCGCCCAGCGCATATACCGCGCTGTAGCGTACTTTGGTTTCCGCATCGTGCAGCAGACGCAGCAGCGGTTCGACGGCTCGCTGGTCGCCAATCCGTCCCAGGGCGACCGCGCTGCCGTGCCGCACATTGGCGTCGTCGCTTTCGATCACCTCCAGCAGCGCTTCGACCGTCTGGATGTGCTTGATCTGGCCGAGGGCATGGGTGGCATTGAAGTGAATATAGATGTCGTCGGCGCTCAGAAACATGATGAGCGGCTGCACCGCGCGTGGATCCCCGATGCGGCGCAGGGCATTGATGGCCGCGATGACCACGCTGGCTTCGCTGTCCTGTAAGGCAACGATCAGCGGCCCAATGGCGCGTTCGTCCCCGATCATGCCGAGGGCTTCAATCGCATTGGCGCAAACGACCGCATCACCGTCATAGACCGCATCAATCAGCGGCAGCACCGCCGGTGAACCGATTTTAATCAGCGCTTCAACAGCCTGTTCCTGGCGGTCTGAATCGGCAGTGCCCAGATCGGCGATTAACGTCCGTATGTGGTTTGTCTCACTCATAGAGTCGCTTATCTAGTACGCCGACAAGATTAATCTGACGGGTTGAGATAAAGTGAGGGGCATGGACAAACATAGCGTGACCCTCACCGACAAAGAACGACGAAAGCTGGTTGCCATCGTGACCAAAGGGCGGAATAAGGCGTCGTACATCCA
>JANRLJ010000122.1:0-19262 GCA_033762735.1 bacterium
GGAAACAAAAATCGTGACTGGATAAAGTTGATCTCAGTGAGTTTAGGGGGTTTCACTCCCAGATTGACCTCGGTTTTAGGTCGGGGCTGTGCAACCGCAACATTTATTGAGGACGGAAATCCTTAAGTTGGTGTACATGGGACGACTCCGCGAGTCGCCCCTACAAAATGATGAAGCTTGAGCCTTTGGACAAAACATTTCAAAAACGCCTGATGATCCCGTAGGGGCGAGGCATGCCTCGCCCTTACACCCGGCGGATTTGTTTGCGTTTCTCCATTAGTCCAGCGACTCGAAGTTGGTCGCGTCCAGCGAGTAAGCGACGGCATTCGGCAGGCTGTTGGTGGTCTGGATTTCGATCTGATAATCCAGGTAGCGGCAGTCGGAGAGATCGTCGTCGTAGTCGGGGTTGAACACCATCAGGTAGGTCAGTTCATAGGCTGACGTATCAAACGCGCCGCCGCGACCGAGCGGGATCACGTCCGCCTTGTCGCCGTTAATACCGATGGCGTAGAGTTCAAGGTTGCCGCCGTCATCGCCGCCGATGGTCGCTCCATACAGGCCGCCATCCAGCGCGACTTCAAAGTAATTCGCGGCAAGTTCCTGAATGCCCTGCCCGGTGAACGTCCACTCGCCGGGTTCGTCGATCACATTTTCCTGCCAGACGGTGTAATCAGAGAAGACCGGGGCGAAGTCATAATCGCGCACCAGATTGGTGGCATGGTAACGCGCCAGCGCGGCAGGGAGCGTGTCATTATAAGCCGCCAGCGTTTCCGTCAGCGCTTCCCAGCCGTCATAGCGGGCGATGTTGTCCCACAGCTTGATCGGCGCTTCCTCACCGTACCAGTCCTGGAGGGCATCCAAAAACAGCCACGAGCCGTACATCAGGATACCGCCCGAAGGATCGGCGTCACCTTCCGCGCCAAAGCACACTTCGGGATACTGATAGACCGACTCGACATAGCGCGTCGCGTCTTCCTCCTCAGGGACGGTGATGGTTTCCATCCATGACGCGGTTGCTTCGTAGTACCAGAAGTGCGGCTCGTTGGCTTCATAGCCGAACTGCACGGCATGATGATGTTCGTGAGCGGCGGTGGCTCGCATCAGCGCGATGGGGTCTTCGCCTTCCGCCTCGGCATAGTCGTCATCCAGCGTGAGATAGTTGGCCGCCGCGCCTTCTTCCGTAAAGTCGGTATCCGGGTTATCGCCAATCGGCACTTCGGGCGAAGCGGTGCCCAGTTCGCCGCGGTCGGGGTTGTCCAGCAGTTCGATCAGATACACATCGAAGCGGTCATCGCCACCCAACTGACCGTCGCGCATCGGTTCTGCCCAGCCAAGCTGCGCAAGCTGAATCGTGCGGACTTCTTCCATTGTCTCGCCCACTTCCCGCACGAATTCTTCGGTCGTGGCGTCTACGCCTTCCAGCGTGTAGTGGATGCGGAAGTGCTCGGTATCATAGATCAGCATCGGGCCGCTGAGTTCCTCGCGCCCGGCTTCCAGCAGCGGCAGCGCTTCCTCGGCGGTCACGAAATCGATGGTCAGTTCGTAGTTGCCGCTGGTGCCGGAGTAATTGGTCATCACAACTGTGTACGTCCCGGCTTCCGGCGCGATATAGACCAGTGTTGAGTTCAGATTACCCGATTCGCGGTCGTCGTTGATGGCGACTTCCTCGCCGCTTTCGTCCAGCAGAATCAGCAGCGTATCCAGGTTGACATCGGTTGCATCTGCGCGGACAACCACCGCCTGCCCGGCTTCCAGCGTGACGGGATATTCGTCGCGGTTTTCGTCATCCACAAAGCCGGAATAGGCTTCTTCGGCGTCGCCAGTGATGGCTTCTTCGGCGTTTTCTTCCTCGGTGGTTTCATCCGGCGTTTCGCCCGCGACAACCTCGCCCTCGCCCAGCACTTCGATGGTCAGGCGGTAGTCCCCGGCGGTCTTGCCGTAGTTGGACATGATGACTTCGTAGGTGCCGCTTTCCTCGGCGGTGTATTCCAGCCGCGAGTCCAGGTTGCCGGGTTCGCGGTCGTCATTCTGCGCCACGATGTTGCCCTCTGAGTCGCGCACGGCCACGACCGGATCGAGATCACCATCGACGCGGTAAGCCTCCACGATGATGGTCTGCCCGGCCTGGAGTTCAACCTCATACACATCGTCCGGCACGTTGTAGGCCATGTACCCGGTATATTCGACGATTTCACCCGGCGCGGTTTGTGCCTGCGTCCCCTCGGAGTTGTCTTCCGGCGGTGTTCCGCCTGCGGGCGTGATTGTCACGGTCAGGCGGTACTCGCCTTCGGTGTCGGGATAATTGGTCACGCGGACGACAACCGTTTCGTCACCCTCCGCAGTGTAGGTGATCTCAGAATTGAGCGACCCGTCGCCCCGGTCGTCGTTCATGTCGAGTTCGTTGCCGTCCTCGTCTTCCAGAATCAGCACCGGGTCGAGTTCGCCATCGGTGGCGACCAGTTCGGCATACAGCGTATCGCCAGCGAGAAGGTCAAACTCATACAGGTCATCGGGTACGTCATCCCCCATAAATCCTGTGTATTCACTCGTCTGTGCGATGGCCGCGCTTACGCCCACCAGCAGCAGGACTAACAGCGCAGCCGCCCGCAGCAGCAGCGTCAGAATTCCCTTTGTGCGGTTGTGCATGATGTCGCACTTGCCCCCTTCTATCTTCTATGTAGAACCTTCCAAAATCATAGCAGAGTTTTGGAGACAGAACGTGCGACTATGTGCCGATTTTGTCCGCCAGCGGATGGAGATGCAGGAGCCGGGAATGGTGAACTTTAAGGACATTATCGGCAGGGGCGTAGCGCGCTACGCCCGTACATCTCTCTGATTTTCACCACTCCCCAGGGCAAGTTGATCTGGCAGGAGACGCGGGGATGCGTCACAATAGCCTGATCTTGTGACGGGAAACTAACACAGCCAACAGGAGCATTGATATGGCAGAGACACCCGTGCGGGCAGAACGCCCCGATATGGACATTCAGGAAGAAATTCACGACCATTTGACCGATTATCCCCCGCTGTCGCATGACCGCCACCGGGTGCATGTCGAGGTGCAGAACGGCGCGGTGACTGTCAGCGGCCACGTCAAGACGCCGCAAACCCTGCGCTATCTCATCAACAAGATTGAGCAGGTGGAAGGCGTCAAATCCGTCACCAATGAGGGCCTCTACGATGATGAAACCCTGCGGCTGGAAGTGGGACGGCTGGTTCCGGTCGGCGTGTTCGTCAATACGGAATATGGCGCGGTGATCCTCTCCGGCAATCTGGCGGCGGGCGCAGCGGTCGAATCGCTCGTCCAGCAGGTCGCGCAGGTGCCGGGTGTGCATCGGGTGCTGACGACGTTCAAATAACCCCCACCGCATCACAACAATCGCGTTCATCACCAAAGGCACACAGGGCACGAAAACGACGGATAACGTCTCGTGTTCTTTGTGCTTTTGTGTTTCAAATTCCTGTTCCTTAACGGGTGAAACCCTTTTGACAGACGCGCGAAAGTCATGCTATATTTAGAACATAAGTTCAGAACGTGTGTTTTAAGGAGTGATTGATGCTGCCTACCTTTGATACTGCGATTGTGCACGGCGTGGTGATCCGTGCGCCGCGCGAACAGGTCTTCGAGACGCTGACGCGCGCCGAGGGCTGGGACGCCTGGTTCACGCGAGGGATGGAGCTTGACCTGCGCCCCGGCGGTTCGATTGTGTTCCGCTGGAAGGAATGGGGACCGGAGCAGATCACGACCGAGGATTACGGTGAGGTCGTCGATGTGAAAGTGCCGGAGCGCTTCGCCTTTACCTGGCACTCCGGCGAGACGATGGTCGAAATCGAACTGGCGGATAGCGAACAGGGCACGGAAGTCTGGCTGATCGACAGCGGCTATCCCGATACACCCGAAGGCCATGAGCGGATGCTGGACTGCGCGGCGGGCTGGGGCGAGGCGCTCACGCTGCTGAAGTTCTACGTCGAGCACGGCCTGACGTATTAGCCTCACCCTTATCTACCACGAAATTTCTACCAATGGGAACTATTCGGGCGGTTGAGTCGTCTTCCCTGAGGAACGGACTGCCATTCACAACGGCAGCAGACTCATCAAGGAGAATGAACACATGAAGTCACTCAATCGCAAAAGCGCCGGGTTGCTCGGCCTGATCGTGGTCGTCCTGGTTGCAGCCGCAGCGCTGGCCGGGTCGGTCGCAGCGCAGGGAGAAGCGACGCCGGAACCTGCACCCCAAGCGGGCGGCTATCCGCTCAACACCATCACCGTCAACGGCTCTGGCAGCGCCGCCGGTGCACCGGATATGGCAAATCTGGAAGTAGGCGTGAGCCTGGCCGATGCCAACCTCGCCAATGCCTTCTCGCAGGCCAACAGCACCATTGACCAGGTGATCGCCGCCGTGCAGGAAGCCGGTGTCGCGCCGGAGGACATTCGCACGACCGGGCTGGACATCTATAATGAACAGCCGCCCTACGCGGGCGATCCGAACACCGCGCCGCCTGCCCCAATCTACCGCGTGAACAACCGCATCCGCATCACCATCCGTGACATCGCGCAGGTTGAGCAGGTGATTGATGCCGCCGTGAATGCGGGCGCGAACAACATCTTCGGCCTGACCTTTGGCTTCAATGATCGCGGCGGTCTGGAAAGCGAAGCCCGCGCTTCCGCGATGGAAGATGCCCGCGCCCGTGCACAGCAGTTGGCCGATCTGGCAGGGGCACAGCTTGGGGAAATCGTGATCGTCAATGAAACCCCCAATGGCTTCGTGGGGCCGTTCGACGAACTCGCCAACCTTTCGATGGGCAGGGGCGGCGGTGGCGCGACCATCGAGCCGGGCAGTCTGTCGGTGACGGTTCAGCTTCAGGTGACTTTCCGCCTCGTGCGCTAAGCTCACGAACGCAGAAGTATTAAGCCAACACAAGTACTCACTGGGAAAAGGGGCGTGGGAACATGCCCCTTTTCCAGTTGGCGTTCCGCAAGAAGTATTGTAAAATCCACACCATCCACGCTCATCTTAACTCTATTTTAATAGCAGTATAAAGAGATGACTATAACTTTCCGAAAAATTGATGAAATTACTTGACCAGAAAAAAAAATACCGCTACGATGTAATCAAGCTGTGATATACAGCTAGAGATCATCTAAAGGGAGAAATCATCATGCTGTACAGACCGCAGGAAGAAGGCCAGGGCCTGGTTGAGTATGCGCTCATCCTCGTTTTGGTCGCCGTTGTCGTGATCGTCGTCCTCATTCTGCTTGGCCCGGCCATCGGCAACGTTTTCTCCAACATCCTGACCGTCTTCCAATAAGAAGACCTGTTCTGGACGAAGGGGCGGCCATGTGCCGCTCTTTTCGATTCTGCGCTGTGCTACAATCCTGACCATCCGTTGAATTGCACCGGGGGCTTGTGTCTGTGCCTGTTCGTGCTGTGCCATACCAGTATCGGGGCATTAATCTTCCGAAGTCGCTGGATGAACTACTCTCAGAACTTAACCCGCTCATCAATCAATCACCCTGAACACATGACAAAACCTTTACTGAAAGTCGCTCTCCTTCTGGTTATCCTGTTCAGCATCCTTATCGTGATCTGCATCCCAATCGGGCGAGCACAGCCTGATTCAACGCTGGCTTATGGTATTGGATATCAAAACGAGTATGAACTCACAACGAGAGACATTGATCGCCGTCTTGAACTTTTCCGCTTTACTATTGCGGATGAAAACACCCCTTGCTCAACGAACTTTGACATAGACAGTAATCGTCTTGTGAACACCGCAACTTTCGACTTACCCGATAAGAAGATTACGTTACGGTCAACAATAGAAATAGCCTCAATACGACTATTTGACGGACGTGTTGAGCGCTTGACCAGAAATACAATGATTGAAACCTCAGTCACTTTATCGCCAGATCGCACACGGCTTGCATACCTTTCCTGGAATGCCAGTGCGTCCATCCCTAGTAAACCAAAGTTAAATATTGCGTTTGTGGACGGTGATATTGAACATCAATTTGATTTACCTGTGATGGGTATTCGCAGCTTATTATGGTCTCCAGACGGAAGGTATATCGGTGTTATGTACAGTTTTGGACTTTTGTCAATTGATCTTGAAACCAGACAAGGCAGACACAGTTACATCAGTGCAAACGCATCGATTATTAACTTGTCACCTGATAGTCGATTTATAGCGTATTTTGTGTTAAATCGCTCTGATCCAAATCGTCGATACCGCCTGGTAGTGGTGGACGTACAGACATTGGAACAGCAGACGATTGCTTTCGTGCATGGATACCCTACACGTCCTATATGGTCAGGTGACTCCCGTTACATCGCTTACATGACAAGACACGGATTTAGTAGACCTTCTCAACTGGTTATACGAGATTTGGAAGGTGTAATTGTGCAGCAGTTTTCGTTCGATAAGTTTAATGACGCTAACCTCCTTGATTGGACAACCGATCAGGAACGTTTTGTTTTTTCGGCCCGTTATGCACATCCGAACGAATTTATGGGAGATACTGTACAAACAACTCCTTTTAATCTTTATGTTCTGGAAGCTAATACAGGGAAACTTCGTGTGATTGAACGCGGTCCTGGCCCCTATATTGGATACTGCGGGGTGCAATGGATTGATTAGGTGGACTGGACTAAGCGCACTGGACTTTCCACGTGCTCGTCTTCCACTGTAAACTCACAACAGAAATCAAACGAATTTTTACGAGGAACTTCTTATGACACTCGAAAAGACCCGCATCACCGAGTCGGCGGACGCGGCCACGCTGGAAAAAATTCATCAGGCGCAGCACCTCGACGGCCACCCACCCGAACACCGCCGCGTCCCCTTCCTCAACATGCGCCACCTGCTGTCGCTGAACGCCAAGACCGCCGGACGCCAGACCTACATGATCCACATCGACGGGGATGGCAGCAAGGAAAAATTCGATTACGCCGAGTTCAACGTGCGTGTGCATCAGATCGCCAATTTCCTGCATGAAGACCTGGGTGTGCAGCGCGGGGATCGCGTGGCGACCATCGCCTATAACCATGCGGAAACGGCTATGATCTACTTCGCCTGCTGGATTATCGGCGCTGCCGTCGCGCCACAGAACGTCGCCGAGGACGACCGCCGCATCGCCTACATCCTGCGCAGCAGCGAAGCGGTGATCTGTCTGGTGCGACCGGAATACCTCGACCGGGCAGAACATATTATTCACAGCAGCGAAGAAGGTCTCGGCGCACCCAACATCCGCGCCATTGTGCAGTTCGGCGGCGAACCCGACGAGCGCTACCTGCATCTGAATTCGCTGGTGAAAAACCTGCCGATGACCTACATGGGCGACGGCGCGAAGACCAAATCCGCCGACGACGAGATCAAGAACCCGAATGAGGCCACGCCCCGGCTGGATGACGATGCACTGCTGGTCTATACGTCCGGCACGACCGGCGCACCGAAAGGTGTGGTGCTGACGCAGTACAACCTGCTGGTGGATGCCGCCGCCATCGCCGCTGCGCAGGGCATTACGGGCGGGCAGCGCTTGATGTGTGTGCTGCCGATTCATCACGTCAACGGTATCGTGGTCACGCTGGTCACGCCGATGTTCGTCACAGGGTCGGTGGTGTTGACTCGCATGTTTTCCGCCAGTCACTTCTGGCGGCGGGTGGTGGAAGAACGGATCAACATCGTCAGCGTGGTGCCGACGCTGCTGCAATTCCTGCTGGAACAGGCGCGGAAGGAAGAAGGGGCGGGCAACGGCATCTTTGGGGAAGGCATCAACCGCCGGGGATTGACGCACTTCCGCCATTTCGTGTGCGGCGCGGGGACGCTGGCTGTCGCGCTGGCGAAGGAATTCGAGGACACCTTCGGCTTTATGATCCTGCACGGCTACGGCCTGAGCGAGACGACCTGCTATAGCTGCTACCTGCCCATCGACATCACGTGGGAAGAACATCAGCGCTGGATGCAGGACTACGGCTATCCGAGCATCGGCATCCCGGTCAACGCCAACGAGATGGCGATCTTTTCCGCCGATGGCAGCGGGCAGCAGCTTGGCCCTGGCGAACGGGGCGAAATCTGCATTCGCGGTCATAACGTGATGAAGTACTACGACAAGCGACCGGACGCCAACGCCGAAACGTTCAGGTTTGGCTGGTTCCGCAGCGGCGACGAAGGTTTCTATCAGGAAGACGAGCGCGGGCGGCCTTTCTTCTTTATCACCGGACGGCTCAAGGAACTTATCAATCGCGGCGGGGTCAAGTTCAGCCCGTTCGATATTGAGGAAGTGCTGCTGGAAGTGCCGGGGGTGAAGGTCGGGTTGGCCGTCGCGTTTAAGAACGATTACTACGGTGAGGAGGTCGGCGCGTATGTGGTGGCAGAAGATGGCGTGCCCCTGACCGAGGAGGCAATTCTCGCGCACTGCCGCGCCCGGCTGACGTTTGAGAAAGCGCCCAAAGTCATTGTCTTCGGCACGGAAATCCCGGTGACTTCGACGGGCAAGTATCAGCGTCTCAAACTGCAACCGCTGTTTGAAACTTGGGAGCACACCCAGTTCCGCAAATCATAAAGGGTTTTCCCCGCCAGGCTCCATTATAATGGAATTAATTCAATAGCCTTAAAAGACGGGGAGACAATACTATGCCAATTGAAGTGCGTTGGAACACCGAAGACCAGGAGCTATTATGCTATCAGTTCGATGGCAAATGGACGTGGGACGATCTGTATGAAGCGGTGCATCAGGCTAACCTGATACTCGATGCAGTTGAGCGTCCCACGCCTGTCATTGTGGATGTTTCGGGAATCAGCGGGATTCCCTCCGGTGCAATGAGCCAGGCTTCCGGGCTGATGCGCCGCTCTCATCCCAACATCAGTTTCACGGTGATTGTAGGCGCGAATCGCTTCGTGCGGATGATGGCCGATATGTTCACCAAGCTGCGCCCACAGTCGCCCCACACGTATTACTTTGTCACGACTCTTGAGGAAGCCTATCGCGTGATTCAGGAGAAGCAGGTGGCAGAGCCGGACGAGATGTAGTTACCGTACTGCCTCGGCATGAAGCGTATAGCGCGGCATCACATCCACCACCTGTGGTGGAGACTGTGGCAGAATTTCCATTTCAAGCGTCGTGCTCTCGCCCCTGTCCAGCGGGCCGGTGAGCGTCACGCGATAGCCATTCACGCGCCCGGCCTCATCATACAGGGTCGCCACCACTCGCAGTGCTTCCAGGCGGCTGATACTGCTGTTGGTCACGACCACCGTCAGCACATAGCGCTCGGCTTTCAGCATAATATTGTCAAGCTGTACCGCCACTTCCGGCGGTGCATCGGTGGTTACTGTCGCGTCTGCCCGGCGCAGAGTCGCCCCCACCTCGCCGAACGCATCACCCACTGAGCGTCCTGGCTCTGGCTCGAATAAAACGCTGTAGGGCGCGGACTCCCCAGGTAAAAGGACTTGCTGGGGCAGCAGCGTCTCTATCGTCCGCACTAAACGCCCATCCCGGCTGAACAGATCAACCGCCACCACGACGCGCACCACTGGTGAACGCTGTTCATTTTTGATGCTGCCCATGCACAGCACAGCACCGGGTGGGGTTTCATAGCAATCGGGTGGGGTAATGAGCATTGCCAGTGGAGTTGAGGTGAACAATTCGGCATAAGTCGATGTCGATACGGGTGTAATCTGGGACGCAGTGGATGTAGTTGACGAGTGCTCAACCTGAAGCAGCAGTCCCGGTGAGGGCGTGGGTGTAAGGGTGGCACGACTTCGCACAAAAAGGGTGGGGAGGGGTGACAAAGTGGGGGATGCCGTGCGCGTGGGAGTGGGAGCGTCGGCGCAGCTTGTGAGCGTGACCACGAGGACGCTGATGAAAACGAGACAGATCAGCGGACGCCAGCCCCAATGGCGCATCGGTCTTATCCCTCAATATCCCACAGATTTTCCAACATTATAGCCGGAAACGCCCCACCTGCGGCAAGATTAGGACGTACTGCCCATGAGAATTCAGGCTGCTGCATCAGCAGAAAAGGGAGAAGCCCCGATGACACAGGAGCGCATCACCGTCCGGCTTGAGGCGCAGGTGGGCGAGCGGTTGAAGCTGCGTCATGCCACGATTTGCACAGCGGAATCCTGTACTGGTGGGTTGGTCGCCAGCCTGCTCACGGATATTCCCGGTAGTTCAGCGTATGTGCTGGGCGGGGTCGTAGCCTACTCTAACGCGGTCAAACACGCCCTGCTCAGTGTACCGGACGATATTCTGATGGAACAAGGTGCGGTCAGTGCAGAAACCGCAGCCGTGATGGCAAGCAGCGCACGTGCCCTGTTCGGCGCGGATTATGCGCTCAGCGTGACCGGGATTGCCGGGCCTGGCGGGGAAACCCCAACCAAGCCTGTTGGCCTGACCTATATCGGGATCGCCGGGCCGAGCCGTCTGCTCGAGATACGGCGGTTCGTCTGGAAGGGCGACCGCGAGGCCAATAAACGATCCAGCGCCGAGGCTGCCTTACGCCTGGCGCTGGAGTATGTTTAGGCTCATGTCTTGCGCGCTCAAGGATTGTATTTTTCTAAGGCGGGTTTAAAACCCGCCCGCGCTGTCACAGGATTAGCTGGCGTAGCGCTGGCGCGGGCTGCGCAGCTTTTCATCCCCGGCAAGCTGGAGGCTAGTTGGGTGCAGCATCCCGGCGATGGTGCGCTGCGAAAGCTGGACGGCATACGACCAATCGCGTTCATCCTGCGAGGCTTCAAAATAGGCGCAGCAGGTCAGCAGATTGCCGACCTCGGCCATGAGTTCGCGGACAACTCCCGTATCAATCACATCTTCCCGTGCCCACCAGGCTCCACAGCGGTGATGAAGCTGTTCGAGCGAGGCATCATCCAGCAGGGTGGCGATGCGGCATTGATCCGAGAGAATATCCTGATAAAGCGCCCATGCGTCTGCCGGGCTGCCCGGCTTGAGTGTGTAGAAACGGCCATATTTCGCCTGGAAGCGAGCGGTATGTTCGGCAAGGCGCACGGCTTCGGTCATGACTTCGCGTGCGGTGACCACGTCCATGTTTTTTAACCTCCTGACGGGAAGAAAACGATTGATCGGTTAAAGGACAAACGACCTCTGCTTTGTGAGGCCAGAGGTCGTTCAACATCTGACTTGTATTTTAACACAAATTTAAAAATACACAACTAATATTCGCAAAAATTTAACAATTAGGGCTTTACGGCTATCGCTGGATTGTCCTGTTGGATAACAACCACTGTACGGCCTCGTCCCTCTGATCGGCTTTAAAGAAGCGCGTGATGGAAAAATCGCTGTTGTAGCCCGTGAGCGAGGACAGAAACGTATCCAGCAGCGAGACAAGCAGGCCGTTGGTATATAACACCGCCACTCGCCTGCGCGGGGGAAGCGCATGGCGGCGCATGAAGTCCTTCGCCCGTTGAAAAGTGTAGCTCAGCGGTGGGTTGAGATGCGAAAGGCTGCCATCCAGCAGAAACAACACCACATCATCGGCGGGTGTCTCCTCCACAGCCTGTTCCAGCCCATCGAAAATTGCGTCTACCATCTGACGCGAAGAATCGGTTACTGTGAATATATAAATTCCGTCTTCCCGCTTCTCTATGATGTAGGGAGGCGTCGTCTTGCGGGCGTATTCCATTGTCTCTCTCAATGCTGTTTTGGTTGGATTTTTTTTATTTTAATTCAATTTTCACGCAGCAGCATTAAGATTTTCAAACTTGTTTGCGAACACTGAATCAGGGGATTGAACGCGCCAGCGCGTCGTACACGGTCGCAGGCATGATGGCAGGATGTCCGCTCACGGCATCTATCGCCTGCCAGCGCGACCGCAGCTTCGCCAGCACTTTGTTATCTGCGGCGCGGCGGATGAGAAAGAGACGATTCCCGCCGCTGGTATCCACATCGGCCAGCCAGGTCGTAATTTCCAGCACATCATCAAGCGTGGCCGCCACTTTGTATTCGATCTGGAACTGCTGCGGTTGAAAGACGACGCCTTCCGCCTGCAACTGCCCTGCTTCCCAGCCGGCAGTGCGCAATGCCATCCGTTCCGCGTCCAGCGCGAAATGCACATAGACCGCGTTGTTGACGTGCTGGGCGGCATCAAGATCGCGCCATTCGACACGTCTTTGCAGCGTAAAGGCATGGTCTGGCACGGGCAGCATGGGCGGGAAGGGTGGGCGCGGTGGTGCGGGAATCGCTGGGTCGCCCTGAGAATAGGCGTTGATAATGTCTTGGGGGATGGCCGCCGGGAACATCGCCTTCATATCGATCAGCACCCAGTCGGTGGAGGCCTGTGCCACCAGTACCCCATCGCGGTAGAACTCATAATCGCGCAAAGAACGCACCCGGCGGAAATCGCGCACCCAGGTCTTCAGCGTGATGGTGTCGCCATAATGCAGAGGGTGGTGATAGTGAATCTCGGTTTCATACGCCAGCCAGCGCAGTCCGAGCTGCTCATAGCGGGCGGCGCTGTAACCGACTGCAGCGGACGCATCAAAGGCGGCCTCCTGCATGTAGCTGAGATAGACCGCCGGGCTTAAGCGTCCGTGCGCGTCACATTCGTAATGGCGAATCCGGAATTCGCGTGCGTGGATATAGGGCATGTTTTTTGTGGTTCGCTGTTAGCGGTTAGCAATTAGCTGTTAGTCGTGACTTGATGGTTCATCCGACAAAAACCACCTTTTCATTGCTGGTGTTCCTCTAACACCGTAGCTCGCTGCACCCATACCAAAGCCGATAGAGAGAAGTCACAAGGTTTACGGGATGAAGCAACAAGTAAAACCACAAAGAAAATGTACGATGGTTTTTCGTAGGGACACAGCATACCTTTCCGTACAAGTCCACCACTTGATTTACCTGTGCTCAGGAAACGCCAGAAATGCTGAACGACCGAAACACGCCCCATTCTACCAGAATCAACAGCGCCGGTCTGCTTTCACAGATCGGCGCCATCGCAAAGGAGGGGGTCATCTACCGTTCGACGGCAGGGGTTTGTACCTGCCACGTCAAACCAACGCTGGATGTGCAGGGCGGGCAGCGGCGCCAGAGTTACAGCACACACACGCTCAAAGGGATTCCAGCACACAAGGAGAATTACATGCGCTGCTGCCCCATAACACATCATTTATCCCTAACGTTCACACTTTTCTGAACGTTATGAATATACAACCAGTATAATGCAAATTTGCGGGCGGTGGTCAAAAATTCAGCGCATTCTCATGCTGTAAGCCGTTTTCTCATTTCGCCCCGCCGCTATACCACAACCCTACAAGACAGGTCTTACAAAACTATTCGTCTTTTTGACCTCTTTCAGATCTCTATGTTTAAAATCTGGTCGTTTCGGCAAACTCTGACCTTTTATGACCCGAAGTGCTTGCCATTTTCCAGATTATGCTATATCATGGTTTATGCACTAAAATGGGTAATATGGTTTATTGAACCTTTGTGCGCTCTTGTTCGTAAAGCACGATAGCGCCAGACCAAGCCCGCCAAAAAAGGACTTTTTTGTGATGAACCAGACTGACGCATCGCAAGCCCCTTCCGGAATGCGCGCCTTTACGATTGTGTGGATTGGGCAGCTTGTGTCCCTCTTTGGCACTTCGATGACGCAGTTCGCGCTGACAATCTGGACGTATGAGCTGACCGGACGTGCCACTGAACTGACGCGCGTTGCCCTGTTCTCCTTCGCGCCGGTCATCCTGCTCAGCCCGATTGCAGGCGCACTTGTTGACCGCTGGAATCGCAAGCTGGTGCTGATTCTCAGTGACCTGGCCGCCGGGCTTTCCAGCGTCGCCATCTTCCTGCTCTACAGCACGGGAAATCTGGAAATCTGGCACCTGTACGTGGCAGGCGCGTTCGCGGGTGCCTTCCAGACCTTCCAGTGGCCGGCCTACTCCGCCGCCGTGACCACGATGCTGCGCAAGGAGCACTACGCCCGTGCACAGGGGATGATGACGGTGGCGGAAACCGCGTCGGGTTTATTTGCGCCGGGGCTGGCCGCGCTGCTGCTGGTCGTGATCGGCATTCAGGGCGTACTGCTGATCGACATCATCACCTTCATCTTCGCCATCAGCGCCGTACTGCTGGTCTTCATCCCACAGCCGAAGGTGAGCGAGGCCGGGCGCGAAGGCCGGGGGAGCCTGCTGCAAGAGTCGCTCTACGGCTTCCGCTACATCCTCAGGCGCCCCAGCCTGCTCGGACTCCAGTTGATGTTCTTCCAGATCAACCTGTTCGGCACACTCGGCGGCATCCTGCTTTCACCGATGATTCTGGCACGTACCAACAGCAGCGAAGCCACGCTCGCCAGTGTGCAGACGGCCTTTGCCATCGGCGGCCTGCTGAGCGGGCTGCTGATTAGCACCTGGGGCGGGCCAAAGCGCAAGGTGCATGGCGTGCTGATGAGCATGATCTTTTCCAGCATTCTGGGCAATCTGCTGCTTGGGCTGGGACGCGGCGTGGTGATATGGGTCGTGGCCGCCTTCGGCACGTCCATCTTCACCAGCATTCTGAACGCCTCGAATCAGGCCATCTGGCAGGCCAAAGTGCCGCCGGATGTGCAGGGGCGGGTGTTCTCCGTCCGCCGCATGATCGCGCAGATCACCGCGCCCATCGCCATGTTTATTGCCGGGCCGCTGGCGGATGGCGTGTTCGAGCCGGGAATGCGCGAGGGCGGGAATCTGGCGCAGACCTTCGGCGGGTTGATCGGCACCGGGCCAGGCGCAGGTATGGCGCTGATTATGGTGATTACGGGCGTGATGGCGACGATCTTCTCTGCATCAGGCTATCTGGTGCCTGCCATTCGCAAGGCTGAAACGCTCATCCCCGATTATGATGCCGGGGGCGAAATCGCTGCGCAGGAACTCCCAGATGCGATTGGCCTCACGCCTACCGCCGCAGCGATGGCCGAAGGGGTGGGCGATGATCCCCTTCCAGCCACATCGCGTTAAGGATTGCACCAGAAACCCGCTTCAATCCGTACAGGAATGCAAATTGAGTGCACATACAGCATGTGCCGGAGGCGAGAACTGTGATTTTACTGACGACGATTGATTTACAAATTCCGACTACAACACCCCCGCTTGGGCCGGGGCTGGCGCATAAAGTCCTGCAATACCTGGGGCAGAAGCCACAAGCGCCTTCGCTGGCTGCCCTCGATGCGCTGGTAACGGCCTACACGCGCCGCGTCCCCTGGGAAAGCGCCTCGCGCATTGTCAAACGTGCCAATGCGCCGCTGCTGATCGACCGCCCGCGCTGGCCTGCGGAGTTCTGGGGCGATGCGATGCGGCTGGGGACAGGCGGCACCTGTTTTGAAAGTAATTATGCCTTTTTCAGTCTGCTGCGTTTTCTTGGATATGAGGGTCATCTGACCATCAATAATATGGGCGAGACGGTTGGCTGCCACACCGCCATCGTCATTACGCTGGAAGGCCAGCCGTATCTGGTCGATGTCGGGCTGCCGATTTACCTGCCGCTGCCGCTTGACCCAACACAGACAACACACCGTGCGACCGTCTTCCACACCTACAGCGCCACACCGCTGGGCAGCGGGCACTACCGCATCGAGCGCGATCATCACCCGCGCCCGGACTGCTTTACGCTGATCGACACGCCGATTGAGGACGCCACCTATCGCGCCGCGACGATGACCGACTACAGCGAACATGGCCTGTTCCTCGACCGTGTGATCGTCAATCGGGTCGTGGATGGCTACATCTGGCGCTTCGCCAGCGAACAGGCGCCCTATCAGCTCGAAGTGTTCCAGAACGGCGAGAAGACCTTTTTCTACCTGGGCGATGACCCCTCCACCGCGGCGGAAAAGGTCGCGCGGCAGTTCAACCTGGATGAAACCCTGCTCCGCACCGCGCTGCAAAGCCTGCTCGTCCCGGTCGAACGTCAAATCTCTGCTTAGTGCAAAATCAGGGTTGAGGAGTTGAATAATACAAGCACAGAATTCCTTCAAGCCCTCAACCCCCCGGCCCCCTTCTCCCTCAGGGCGAAGGGGGGGAGTCTAGTACATTGACCATCTAAAGTTGCCTACCTGTAGGGGCGCAGCGCGCTGCGCCCGTACCAACGCACCCGGTCATTCTCATCTTGTTAGTGTACTAGTTGTTAAGCCCCTCTCCATGAGGGAGAGGGGTTTGGGGTGAGGGCGGAATACACAGCATCTATTCAATCTTTTGGCTCTGATCTTGCACTAGAGACGACAACCTGAAACACAATATTGAAAGGACATAGTTCGCTGTGTCCTTTTTGATTCTTCCCTGAAGACCATTTCAGCAGCGCACTTCAGACCATCGTCTGATGTCAGCATCCGGGCATCTTCCTATACTGAGACAGAACCATCTCAACCAGGGAGAACCACCGCATGACTGCCGTCCAGCCGCTCGACGCACACCCCAGCGATGAGGCAAGCATTCAGGAATATCACTGGCTGCCGCGCTTCCGGCTGGAACGCGCCGCTGTGTTCCTCGGCATTGCGGCGGTCGCAAGTGGAGTTCTGTACGGATGGGCAGCACACGCGCTTGAGGCGGGTTTTGGGATGTTCAGCGCTGGCATCATCCCGGCCATTCTCGCAACAGTCTTGTTGTGTACGGTGCTGTATGGCGTTTTCGGCGCAGTCTTCAGCGCAGCGGCAGCCCTCATTCTGCCAAAGCGCACCTTCACGGTTATGCCGGAAGGCTTTACCTACACCCTCAAAGGCTGGTTCCACGCAGAGGCAAAGGACTACTTGTGGCCTGATGTGTCGCTGTACGAAGTCGAGATGACGACGAATCACCAGCTCGTGCTGCATATTCTGTCAGGCGGTGGCGCTGGCGGTGCGGGCGGCCTGCTGATGCTGATTCCCGCGCTGCTCTATATGGTGGTCGCGCCGGAAAAACCTGCTGTGCGCATCCTCACACTGGAAATGGTCGATGGCAGCAAACTAAAGCTGCACAACTTCCGGGGCAAAACGCCCTCGTTTGATGACTTCCTCGCGCTGCATCTGCCGCGCCTGCTGCCGGGGAAAAATCGCCATGAACAGCGCATCCGCTATAATTGGAAGCTTTAGCCACACGCACAAGGACACGGCATGAGCGACCAACCGATCCAGAATTTCTACGGCGACGATGTTGCCACCTGTTACGGCTGCGGGCGGAACAACCAGCACGGGCTGCACGTTCGGACGTTCTGGAACGGCGAGGAAGGGATCGCGCACTTCACGCCGCAGCCCTATCACATCGGCTATCCGGGCGTGGTCTATGGTGGGCTGCTCGCCAGTATCATCGACTGTCACAGCATCGCCACCGCCGTCGCGGCCATGTATGACCGGGAAAAACGCACCCCTGGGAGCGACCCGATTATCACGTGTGTCACGGCACAGCTGAACGTCTACTTCCGCAAACCAACGCCGATTGGTGCCGAGCTGACGCTTACGGCCACGGCGGGGAACGTCTCGAAGAAAAAGGCTGACGTGTTATGTGTCCTCACAGTTAACGACATCCACACAGTTTCAGCAGAGGTGGTCGCGGTACGCACCAACCCCCCGACCACGTCGACGGGCAGAGGTCGGTGGGGCTTCTAAGATCAGTAACAGAAGCGATGAGCAACGAGGTTCTGAATTCAGACGGACGTTCAGCAATGCCGATTCTTGGGTCGGGGCGCAGCATGTCGCGCCCCTGCGGAAACCTTCTGCCCGCTGAACGCCTGCCGGACTGATCTGATGCAGCTGCCCTGTTAATCGCCCTCCTCGAACGTCTCTTTGCCCAGCAGCCGCTCGATATAAGGCACCACACCCCAGAAGTCCTTCAACGCCTGATATTCACGGATGAACTCGGCATTATCCGCTGCATAATGCTGGAGATGCTCGCGCAGCACAGCACGGATCATCAGATTGCGGTCGGTGTGTTCGGCAGAGATAAACTCGATCACATCGGCCTTGTAGCCACAGATGCGCAGCACCAGCGCCCGGAAGGAGTCGGTCAGAATATCACCCATGCGCTTTTTGAGGATGCCATGCCGCAGCACCGGGCGGAACGGTTCGACGGCTTCGATCTGTTCATGCAGGTCATGATGGCAGCAGGGCGCGGCGAAGATCAGCTTCGCGCCGCTGAGCACGGCCTGTGCCAGCACGTCATCGGTGGCTGTGTCGCAGGCATGGAGCGCCAGCACAATGTCGGGTGGGCGCTGACCGCTTGCCAGCACGGGATAGTCGGCAATATCCCCGGCATAGAAGCGTGCGCCGCGAAAGCCAAGTTTGTCGGCGGTGCTGATATTCTTGTTGATGAGCGCGGCGTTGCGGTCGATCCCGGTCAGGCGGGCGGGGATGCCTTTAATGTCGTTCAGGTAGTGATAGGCTGCCAGCGTCAGATGCGCGGAGCCACAGCCGAAATCGACGATCTCCAGCGGTTCGCCGGACTCCGCCAGCCGTTCCAGTTCGCCGGAGTGTTCCAGCAGTTTGAGGAACTCATTGATCTGGTGGAACTTATCGCGCATTTCGGGGCGGACGCTGCCCTGCGCGGTCATGATGCCCACGCCTTGCAGAAAAACGTCAGGCTGGTCAGCGGGCAGCGGCAGCGCTTTGGCGCGGTCGTGTGTCAGTTCGGGCTGCGCCTCCTGATGTGTCTTGGCATAATGGAAGATCGGCTTGCCCTTTTTGGTGATCTGTACGCTCACGTCCTGCTCGATGGTGCGGGCGTGGATGGCACTGTAGGGAATGGCGAGGGCTTCGTCCAGTTTGCGCACGGCTTCGTCGCCGACGTAGTTCTTGGTAAAGCTCTGCTTCGCGTCGTAATAGATGAATTGCAGATGGCGGCGGTCTTTGACCAGCACCGGGCGCACGGCGATCATGCGCCAGGGAGTCTGTGCCCCCTCGCGCACCTTGCCTTTTAACGTCAGTTGGACAAACGACGTTTCATCCAGCACCAGCCGCCGGATTTCGTCGCGGTAATCGGTCATTTCGGTCATCAGGATTTTGAAGACTCAACACTATACCCTGAACACGCCCTCATCCCCCCTACCCCCTTCTACCGGAGGGAGAAGGGGGTGAGTCGCCTGTAAAGCCCCGCTATCAGGAAGGATGCGGAGTTGCTCACAAGGGTGAGGACAAAATGGGCAGGAAACTAATTTAGGCGTTACGCACTCGAACCTTCGCCCTAAATCCCTGTGCAAAAGGGACATATCTCACGGGAGAGTTCTTCTCCCCCTCTCCTAGCGCCAGCGGTCGGGAGAGGGGGTCGGGGGGTGAGGGCAACTGCGTAGTCCTACAATTCTTAGATGGGTGGGA
>JANRLJ010000123.1:0-4961 GCA_033762735.1 bacterium
AGCGTGTTAAGTCCCTCTCCCTGAGGCAGAGGGATTTAGGGTGAGGGCAAATGAGCCGTTGTGAACTTTCATAACTCCTTTTAGAGTACCGGACAACGCTATTTAGGGTGAGGGCGAAATGATCCATCGTGTTCTTTTAAAAACTCTACTCGAGTACCGGACAACGCGATGAACCCCGCTCCATCCTTTGCCACAGCCCCGTTTTCCCTCAAAAGTCGTACTCCTAATTCAGCCCTCGTTGGATAACCTGCCGGGGCTTTCGTGCTTGAATCAAGAAAGCTGATGCACAGCCTACGCCCACTCTACGCGATGGTTAAAGGTTCGTTTGGGGATGGAACGGACGCAAAGAGGGCGGCGTCATAGCTGGTGTACGAGGATAAACAAGCTCAAGCCCCACCGGGGAACGCGGCGCGCAGCGCTCCAACGATGAAGACTGAGCACCAACCATGACACGACTGAATGAGGAGCAAATCATGAACCGCAAATCGCTGATCCTGGCAATCCTGGTCTTTCTGGCGGCCTTCGCGCCCCTGGTCACGTCTACCAATACCGTCGAAGCGGGTTTCGGCTGCAACACCTATCACAACGTCCAGCGCGGCGAAACGCTCTCGCAGATCGCCCGCCGCTATGGCTTCACCACCCAGCAGTTGGCTTCGCTGAACGGCATCACCAACCCCAACCGCATCTACGTCGGGCAGGCGCTGTGCATTGGCTACCGCGACCCCGGCAACCAGCCCCCGGTCGGCGGCCAGGCCTACACCATCCAGAGCGGTGACACCCTCTCGCGCATTGCCCGCCGCTTCGGTGTCGATCTAAACGTGCTGGCGCGGGTGAACGGCATCTCCAACCCCAACCGCATCTACGTCGGGCAGGTCATCACCATCCCCGATGTGACCATCCAGACGGGGTCGTAAAAGCGCCCTCACCCCAACCCCTCTCCCAAAGGAGAGGGGCTTCACACGCAGAAGCAGTACAAGCGCCGCAGGCAGCCTATGCCTCGCGGCGTTTTGTTTTCTGAATGGGCATCTGCACTTCGATCAACCCCGGCTGATCGGCTTCCGCTGGCAGCGCGATCTCACGCGGCGACCCGGCGATTTCATAGCCGTTGTCCGTAATCCAGGCATCCAGCGCCAGATAGGCCTGCGTCAGCGTGGCACCACCGCCCTGATGCACCACACAGGCCAGCGCGTCGGGGATGGGCAGCGCATCCGTCGGGAACACAATATCCCGATCCAAACCTGCTGTGCCGGGAAAAGGTCGGGTAATGGGTGTCTCGCCCGGCACATCGGGGAGCGAGGGAAGTTCCAGGATAAAGGGTTTGAGCGTGACCACATAATCGGGCATTTTTCCCTCGATTTCGATGCGTTTCATCCACGTTGCCAACTGCGTGAGCTGGTCTTCAAGCTGCGCCATCTGTGCCGCCAGTGCTGCCTGTTTTTCGGCCAGCATCCGGCTCATGTCCTCAGCGGAGAGGGGTGAATCCAGCAGGTGTGCCACCTCCGCCAGCGAGAAGCCCATTTCCTTCAGCGCCATGATGCGGTTGAGGCGCGGCAGTTGATCGAGGGTGTAGTAGCGGTAGCGGGTGAAGCGGTCGATCTGCGCCGGGACGAACAGGCCGATCTCGTCGTAATGCCGCAGCATCTTGATCGACACCCGGCTGATGATGGAGAAGTCACCGATGCGGTACATGGTTGTGCTGTGTTTCCCTGTTCGGTTGCATTGAGTGGTGCGTCCGGTAAGGGCGCAGCATGCTGCGCCCCTACGGGAGCACCCGAAATGAAGACGCGGTTTTTTGTCGGATGCACCATTTAAGTACGGATGTCGAGTCGTTGTCTGAATACAAAACCTCGTTGCTCATCGCTCATTGCTTCTTTTACTGCACTTAGCAGGGGCGACCCGGCAGATCGCCCCTGCAAAAGTGATCGCTTTCAGCGGGGGAAATTATCCACGTAGAAGCGCGGGTTGCCACGCAGCATCCGCGCCCAATCGAGCGGCGCACCGAACAGCAGTGCATGGCGGCGGCTCTGTTCCGCGAAGAAGGCGGCGTCCAGATAGATAATCGGGTCAAAGGGCGACATGGTGAGCGCGTCCCGGCTGCCGAGATAGAGATAGGCGTCCGCCTGGGCGATCATCGACTCGGCCTGTGCGGGGAGTCCGGCGGGCGGCCCCCCTGCTGGCGGCTGAATCAGCGTGTTGCCCTGCGGCGCTGCACCCGGCTCCATCGGCACCTGCTGCATGGTGTTGCCGGGAACGGCGTTCCCCGACAGCGGATTGCCCGGTGTATCCACCTGAATCATGATGGCGGCGGGGAACTTCTGGCAGTCGATGGCTTCGATCCACGTCCCGGCCACTGTCGCCAGCGCGGGCGTCTGCCAGTCGGCCATTCGCGCTTCCACCTCGGCGTTGCAGTCGTCCTCAACAAACCCGGTATGCACCACAATCACGTAAGTCTGCCCCGGATAGTGCGCTTCGACGATCTGCTGCATCAGCATGGGCGCGGTGTTGAGCGGCGCGGAGGATGGCTGATCGGGCGACGGCGCGGGCATGGACGGGGTGCTGCGGTCGAGATGCGGCGCACCCGTGATAACCAGCGCCTTCAACCCCTGATCGAGCACCTGGGTGATGACGACTTCCGCGAAGTGAGTCTCGCGCTGTGCCTGGAAGGGCAGAATATCGTCGCGGCTTTCAACCACGCTCCAGTCAATGGGCGGGTCGCCCAGCAGCACCCGCATCCGCTCATTTTCCGGGAGCGCCGCGTTGATCTCCCGCACCGCCGCGAACACCTGTGCGTACATGATCTCCGTGCCGCCGGGGATTTTGCCGACTGCGTCCGACCACACTTTCACCAGTTCGCTGTGGGGCACGTCTTCGCCGTTCACATAGCGGTCGATCAAGTCCTGATACAGCGCATTGCCATATTCCATCACCAGTGCATCAACCTTCTGCGCGAATTCGGGATGGCGGATCAGCGCCAGATAGAACGCGCCCAGTTCCGCGATGCCGTGCTGCTCTCCAATGGCGACGACCGGATAGCTGTCGAAGGCGCTCAACACCCCCGCGACCGCCTCCACAACGACCACTTCCCCGTTAGAAGTAGCCTGCTGCGCCTGAGCCGTCGCCGTGCTGAACAGCAGCATCAGGCCGAGCAGCAAAATCAGAACCCTGAATTTCATCGTGACCTTCCTCCTGAAGTTGACCATACGCTTTGCAGGGTAAGGTCTCCTACAGTGGGAGAGTCAAGCGGGGAATGGCGGACTACTTTTCGCCTGTAAATGGCTTATCCACTGTTTTTATTTGCTGGTGTTCCCGTAGGGGCGACACGCACGTCGCCCGTACCAAAAAGTCGTCACGACCAGGTTGTGCTTTATCCCTCCACCGGAGCATAGCGCAGCGCGACCACTCCACCGCTGAAGGTCTTCGTCTCCAGTAAATTGAGCCTGAGCGTGATATTCAGACCGCCGAACAGCGATTTCCCGCCGCCCAGCACGACCGGGTTGACGTTCAGGCGGTACTCGTCGATCAGGCCGAGTTCCATCAGCGAGCGGGCGAGCGTCGGGCTGCCGAGCAGCCATAAATCCTTGCCCGGCTGCTGCTTGATCTTCAGCATTTCGTCGCGCAGGTTGTGGCCGATCACCACCGTCTTGTCCCAGGTGGGGTTTTGCAGCGTCCGCGAGACGACGATCTTGGTCGCGTCCTCCAGCCAGAGGGCATGACTGCGGTCGCCGGGGTCACTGTCGGGATTGCTCAGCACGGTCGGCCAGTACCCGGCCATCATCTCATACGTCACGCGACCATAAATGGCGGCGTCAGTGGTGGCGTGCAGGTCGTGCGAATACTGGGCGACTTCCTCGTTATAGGTGATCCAGTCCATTTCGCCGTTCGGCCCGGCCACGTAGCCATCCAGCGTCACGTGCATGAGGAAGATGATTTTGCGCATGGTCACTGCTCCTTTGTGATTGTTGATCCTTACCTCTACAGCATAGATCAGTGCACGCCGACCGTCTTGAACAAAACGGACAACACGTTCCTTTTAGTAATGAGAAATGAAAACGAATGCGAACAATGGTAGGCGCGAAGCTCGCTTCGCCCGTGCACAGAATCATTTATGCCTACATTGGTTTTTCCATAAAGCAGGTTCTTAGTGCTGCCTCACATGCTTCCAAAGTTGTTACAGCAGCATACAGATGGGCCATATGTTCCTTTCAATTTCGCTGAATGACCCATCAGAAGTGGACTTTGAGGATCATGAGGAAAGTGCAGAAATGACGACAAAAACGGAACGCAGCGAAAAAGTCATTAAGATGCTGGGCAACCACACGACCACGATGCTGGTCACGCACGGCAAGGATGGCGGGCTGGTCAGCCGCCCGATGACCACGCAGAAACCGGAATTCGACGGGGATGTGTGGTTTTTCGTGTCCAGCGACGCGGATGTCATCGAGGAAGTCGAGGCCAATGGCGAGGTGAACATCGCCTATTCCATCGAGGATAATTACCTGTCGCTCTCAGGCATGGCCTCGATGGTGGACGATGACGCCAAGAAGAAGGAACTGTGGTATCCCGAACTGGAAAAGTGGTTCAACGGCGAGGGGCCGGAATCGTCCCATGTGCGCCTGATTAAGGTGTCGGTCGATACCGCCCGCTATTGGGACACCTCACAAGCGGACTCCAAGAAGTCGAAAAGCAACGGCTCGAAGAAGGACAAAAAGGACGAGTCGCCCATCGACAGCGGCATGGTCAAGTACTGAAATCAGAGTGGCTGGCCTTACACACCGCTAAAACAGATGGGTAGGGATGCTATTGAACCTCAGTTTTGGATAGTATTGTGGCACAAACCCCACCCCTAAATCCCCTCCCCATTGCATGGAGAGGGGACTTAAAGAACCGTTCTAACCTGTCCTGTTCCCCCTCTCCACTCCGTAGAGAGGGGGTCGGGGGGTGAGGAATGTGTTGTGAAGCGC
>JANRLJ010000124.1:0-15090 GCA_033762735.1 bacterium
GAACCCCTTGACGGGCACCAGCCGCCCCATCGCCATCACGCATTTTTCCCCCGGCGGGCAGGGCCTCGCGGCGGATGCATTCAGGCCATTCAGCAGCAGCGGGTTGTGGATCGTCTGGCGTTTGTGGGCGGGCAGCCACTCAAAGCGGCTTTCCACGCCCTTGCTCACCGTCACTAGCTTCGCGGCACGGGGATAGATGCGGCGCACCAGCCGCCGCCAGATCGCGTTCGGCGGGGGCAGCATGGCCGGGTCAACATGCTCGGTGATGATGACGGGAATCCGCGTCCCGGTGAGCGCCAGCACCGTGACCACGTTGGTGCTGTCAGAGAAGGCAATGACGACATCAGGCCGGGTGGAAAGCGTGGCACGGCGAACCAGAGTGATGCGGCGCAGGTTATGATAGACGGCATCGACTTTGTTCCGGGAAGTGCCCGCTACATCGAGCGCGATGCGGTGTGTGCCTTCCGGCAGCGTATAGAAATCGGCGGTGCGCTTGAGCGTAATGACACTCACGCTGTGGCCGCGCTGGAGAAAGCCGGACGCGAGGTTGACCAGGACGCGCTCCGCGCCGCCGCCGTCCAGGGAATAGATGACCATCGTGATGCGCGTCATGCAGCGTTTGCCTTGCGGATTGAGCGGGTAGCTGTTAGCGACTAGCTTTTAGCAGTTCGAGGGAAGGGGTGTCAATGGGGACTGTTTTTCTGTTACATGCCAAAAGATTGATCTATTGCTTGAAAGGGCTTGGATGTGCAGAAACTTGGGGAAGTCGTAGGGGATACAGCACAACAACTGAGCATTTCGTACAGACAACATACCCTCGATGAAAGTCGGCGGATTCATCGTGAGGTTGTTCAGAAGTTTACGACCCTACAGCACGAGCCATTCTGGCTGTGGGAACATCTGAACGATGCTGTTGCTGTCAGAAATGGTGAAGGGTGGCGCTGGATCAGTGAGTTTGAAACACAGGAAGCGATCTTATTTTTCTTCAATTCACACGATGAGGAAATCATTTTTGAGTTTCAGAGGATGAGCGATATTGTAACGGTTCTTGAGGAAACGCAGCATTTTGAATTTTATCTGTGTGATAGAAGCTGCACCTATCTCCTGTGCTTTAACCATCATGACTACCTGATCGCCAGCGGTGTAGCGAAAGATTGGCTCGGTGCTCGTTTAGGGTGAATACCATGTCTTTGCCGATAGAACAATGAAGTAGAAGGGCTATCTCATGGATACTGGCACTGACTGTGTTTGTCAAATGGATCCTTTGGAGCTACTAATCCGAAAGGCCATATTTTACGGTCTTTTTGTCTTAACATTAGTGTTATTGCTACGGAATGTGTTAACGCAAGTGTCTGGCCTCTATGGGTATATGGACAATATTGCTGCATTCCTTATATGGGGTTTTAGTGCAGTCAACCTTTTTGCAGTGCCTAGAAAGGTAGTTATTTCTGATCATTTTGTAGAATTAACATTTGCTAGAAAAATTTTAGTCGTTCCCTGGGATAGAATCCACTCTGTCAAAGTACTCTATATTCAAACTTATGTTTTTTCCGATACTCTCTTTTTATCACATTACATTTTTGGAGCAGGCATTCTTCATGTTGGAAGAGCATTTTTAATAACATCCGCTTATAGCAATTATGCTGATGCAGTTACGATACTTCGTCGAAAAGTACGCAAGAAGAAGGCGGTTAGTAGATAGTACATTAACAACATGAGAATAACCGGAAGAACATACGGCGTGATAGCTTTAGGGTTGCTCTACAAAAGCGTGACTGCTACCTGATTGCCACGAGAATTGATGAGTTGCTCTGACAGATTTTGAGCGGAAACCTCACCGACTCGATTTTATTAAACCTTGTCACGAATGATGGGTTTATGACAGTTAGAGATTGCCTCTAAAGATCGGCAAATGCTTCCACCAACTGCCGAAGGCGCTCGTGTGATGCTTTCTGCTCCGGCGTATAACCGGCTTCCACTTCCTGCCGACTATGTGTTGCCTCAGCATCGCGCCGCTGCAAATAGGCATCCAGTGCATCACGATTGGACAGGTAATAAGCGATCACGGCATAAATATCGTTCAGCGGCAGTACATCGAAGCCCTCATGAATCGCTTCGGGCGTGTCCCCCTGATGATAGCGGGCGATTACCGTATCCAGAGTAACACGTGTACCGCTGACACGAATTGCACCATGCTCGTCCTCGTGGATGGGAATGGTCATGGTGACAGGATCAGGATTCATCAAATGTAGTCCTTCGGTAAACTGATACTGATTCTATCATTATTCCCCAAGCGCCACCTACACTGGACGCTTGCACAAGGGTATGGCATCAAGACTCGACTACAGGTTAAAGAACTTTTTTAACCACAAAGCCACAAAGACCATGAAGACGATGAAAATAATCTTTGTGTTCTTTGCGCCTTCGTGGTTTATCTCGATCTTTTTTTGAACTGCTCCAGCATTAGATGCGTTTATCCTGCCGCGCCGGGCATTTGCACAGGCGAATGGAATGCGTTATAGTTTTCTCTATCGACCGATAAGTTGAGGGCACGGTGTTGAAGGCACCGCACCCACGACCGCCACGAGAAAAGGAGTTCTCATGGACAGTGCTTACGATTCTATTCCCCCGCCGTCGGATAATCCACTCACAATAGACGAGGTTGACTCATGATGCGCACACTGTTGGCAGTATTCGCAGCGTTTTTTGCTGGATTGTGGCTGAACGAACGGACACACCGCCAGAAAGCAGAAGCGCGGTTGGCGGCGCAGTTGGCGGCGCAGTTAGCGGCTGTGCCTGCACCGAAGCCGGTGGATCGCCGTCATGTGAGCGAACTCATCCCGGAACTGAAAATCAGCATCGATATGTTCGATACAAAACGCACCCTGATGCGCCATTTCTCCGAGATCGTCTGGAAGGCGGAAACGATGGAACTCACCCCCATGCAGTTTCACGACCTCGGTTCGGACTTAATTGCCATCGCCAGCACCCTGTCCGATTGGGATCACACCCAGTATCTAAAGGAACGCTATCCCGATGTATAAGGCACAGTTGATGATCGACGACGCAGAAACCATCCTTAGCCGCATCAAGCCCACGACACAGGAAGGGCGCGATACCATCCGGCGCTTGCTGCACATTATTGAAATGGCAGAAAGCCTGGGCGAAGATGTGGAAGACCTCACCAGCGAAATCAACTTCCTGCGCGAGGAAGTCAGCCGCCACCTGCCCTATCTACCGGACGATTTCGATTAGGTCGGCGTGCAGGCGATAGAAACAGAACGGGGCGATGGTTGGTCGCCCCATTTGATTCTGATGCCTTTAAACGAGCGTTGCAGCCCTGCAACTGAGAACCAAAGACTAAAAACTGACCACTACCCACTTCCCTCAAAAATACGTCTGATCGCGGAAGGTTTCCAGCAGCGCACGGGTGCGGTTGGGATTCCCGGCGAACAGCACTTCGTCAGCAGGCTCAGAGAGGAAGTCACTGAAGGCGGGCAGGTCTTCTGGTTTCATCCCATCCAGGCGGTTGAAGCCCATCGACCAGTTCTCGAACACGCGCTTTTCGATCTGGTTCTTATAGACGGTGATGATGTTGTAATGGCGTGGGTCGCGGCGAATTCGGCTGTAGAGGTCGTCCACGACCGATTCTTCGCCTTCGAGCGCCTGAATGAAAAAGCCATCGCGGTAGAGCAGCATCCCCGTCACACCGAGTTTCTGGTTGTTCTTGCGGCTGACGGCCAGGATCGCGCGGAGTTCAGTTTCAGGCATGGAGCGACTTTCCAGGCTGACATAAACGAGGGATATGAGCGGCATGACGACCTTCCTTGCGTGTACAGGTTAAAATCATGTTACACGCGGAAGATCGTCCACAGCATTAACGTTTTACAAATTTTTTAAACAGGTTTACGCCAGTTCGCCCATGCGATGTTCGGCCACGTACTCGGCCATCAGCGCCCGCAGGTCGTCATGCGTCAGCGTGGTATGCGCGGAGCTGTAGCCGCCTTCCAGCGCGGGTGTGCCGAGGGGTTCATCCAGCAGTTCCGGCAGCATCGGACGGATGACGTAATAGCCGTCGCGCTCGGTGGTGCGGTAGCTTTCCTCAGCGGAAACCAGTTCCTCGTGAATCTTCTCGCCGGGGCGAATTCCCGTCCGCACGATGTCGATGCTGCGACCGTCGATCAGCGCTTCGGCCAGATCGACAATGCGGGCGGCGGGCACCTGGGGGATGTAAAGCTCGCCCGGTTTCGCGCCCCTGAGCGCCGCGAAGACCGTATCGACCGCTTTATCCAGGCTGAGCAGGAAGCGCGTCATCGCGTCATCGGTGATCGTGACCGGGCCGCCGTGCGCGATCTGATCGAGAAACAGCGGCACGACCGACCCGCGCGAGGCGATTACGTTGCCATAGCGCACCGCCACAAAGCGCGTCTGGCTGCCCATGTTGCCTTCGATCATAATGCGTTCCATCACGGCTTTGGTCATGCCCATAACGTTGATCGGCTTGCAGGCCTTATCGGTCGAGAGCGCGACGACCGTTTCCACGCTGCCCGCATTGCGCACTGCCCGCACCAGATTGGTCGGCCCGGTGATGTTGGTGGCGACGGCCTGATCGGGGAAGTATTCACAGGTCGGCACCTGTTTGAGCGCCGCCGCGTGAATCACAATGTCCACATCGCGCACAGCCTGTTCGACCGAGGCATAATCGCGCACGTCACCAATGCGGAAGCGCAGCAACCGCTCGAAATTGCGGTAGATCACCTCGTCGGTCGCGGCCTTGCGGTTGATATAGGACAGGCGCATATAGTGCTGCTTGGCCTCGTCGCGTGAAAACACGGTCACGCTGGCGGGCTGCCCCATCTCACCCGTGAGCAGCCGCTTGACCACTACCTGTCCAAATGAACCCGTCCCACCTGTGACGAGAATGCGTTTCCCTTCGAGAACCATGTTGTGTGTCTCCATGCCTGAAATTGAAAGCGTTGACGCAAAGGCGCTGCGCATGATATGCGACAGGTGCAAAGGTTCGCAAAGAAAAGTTTTCAGAAGATGTGGCAGGAGATGTAGGGGCGGCTTTGAAACCCGCCCGTACTTCTTTTCAAAACATCTTTGCGATTCTTCGCGTTCCCTGCGCCTTTGCGTCTATTTACTTTTCCACTCGTCATAGGGCGTTTTGTCCGCCGCCAGTTCGTCGATCATCTCCCACCAGGGCTGCGGCGTGAACCCGGTCGCTTCCCGAAACCGTGTACTGTCCAGGCTGCGGTCGATGCTCACACTGTATTCAGGCAGGATAGTCGTGCCAGTGCGGAACGCTGTATCGACCAGCCCCAGCAGCGCCGCTTTATTGATCGGCTCCGACGACACCTGATACACCCCCTGTAAATCGGGATAGTCCTCGATCACGCTGGCGAGGATGCGCGTCATGGCCTGTGTTGTGAAGCCGCTGTAGATGGCCTTCATGTAGCCGCGTATCGTCTTGCCACGATTTGTCAGGAACCATTCGATCAGCCCGCTGGCGCTGTTCAGTTCGCGCCCGATAATCGAGGTGCGCAGCGTCAGATGCGGCGCGTCCACCTCGCCCAGAAATTTGGTGCGCCCGTAAAGGTCTTCCGCGTCGGACACATCCGCTTCGGTATACATGCCCTTGCGCCCGCTGAACACACAGTCTGTGCTGATGTGGATGAGCCGCGCACCGGAAGCACTGCACAACTGCGCCAGCTTATGGGGCAGCAGCGAATTGATCGTCAGGCTGATGACCGGGTCTTTGGCCGCTGCAAGCTGTTTGATGACGCCGATGCAGTTCACCACCACATCAGGCCGCGCCTGTGCGAAGGCATTGATGACACTATCAAAGTTGAAGGCATCCACCCCGCCGATCACACACGCCGGGTCGATCAGATCGTAACGCGCCAGCGAGTCCGCCCCACCGCGCACGGTCACGCGCAGATCACAGCGGTCGCGGTAGTGTTGAGTCAGTTTGTGGCCGAGCATCCCGGCAGCGCCGAGGATCAGAATTCGCATGGGTATGGTTGGTCTGGTTTTAGATGGACATCGCCGCAACAGTGTACTTCAAAAGTCGGGCAGGGTGAATAGAGGGTGTGCAATCGTTGAAGCATGGGCAAGTCGGTGGCTCGCCCATGCTCTAACCCGCTGCATGGCTGTCGCTGACTCGAACTGCCGCGCGGCGCATCCCGTGCACTATAATCAGAGTCACAGACAACGAAGAACGCAATTCAGGAACACACCATGCAGGAACTCAAATGCAAGAACTGCGGCGCGAGCTTTAAGGCCGAAGACCTGGGCGGTGTGATTGTCACCTGCGGCTACTGCGGCGTGGTCTATCTGGCAGCGTCGCTGGGCGCGGAAGTCACCCGCCCCAAACCCGCCGTGCGAACCGCCTCCCCTGCCCAGCCAATCATGCCTGATGCGCTGGCGTGGAAAAATGCCGCGCAGAAACGGGCGATGCTCCTGCGTGAGAGCGGAGATGTGGACGGGGCGATTGCCGCCTATGACGAAATTCTCGCCCGCTTCCCTGAGGACACCAACATTCGCTATCACCGCCTCAACCTGCTGCACCAGAAGGGGGATCAGGACGGGGTGCTGGCGTCGTATGAAGCGATTCTGCAAATCAACCCCAGCGACACCCATGCGCTCTATGGCCGCGTGAATCTGCTCAAGGAAAAGGGTCAGCATGAGGCAGCGCTGGCGACCTATGCCCGCATTCTCGAACTCAAGCCAGAGGACACCAGTGCCCTTTACGGCATGGTACATCTGCTGAAAGCCAGGGGAGACATTGATGCAGCGCTGAAGGTCTATAATCGCATCCTGCTTATCAAACCGCAGGACACCAGCGCCCTGTATGGCATGGGGCTGCTGCTGCGCGAACGGGGGGACGTTGATGCAGCGCTGGCCGTCTATGAACGCCTGCTGGAACTGAACCCGCACGATACCTCCGCCGCGAACTTCGCTGCCCAACTGCTGCGACAGAAGGGCGAACACAGGCGAGCTGTGGCGCTGCTGGAGCAAATTATGGGACTTAACTCCTAATAGGATCATTAAAATGGTATTGGTCTGACGAAATCCGGGAAAGTCGGCTATAATAAAGTCAGTCAACCGACCCTATCCATCACGCTCACCCCTCTTACCCACTATATCGCGCCTTTAATGGTTGTTTTCCGATGGAGACTCTCAACCGATTCGGAGAAGCCTGGCCTATGTTTTCCAGTGTGGACTGGGCAGAAGTCCTGCTCCCACAAACACCGCTGCTCGAAACGTTCGTGCGCGGAACGTTCACCTATCTCAGCCTGTTTATCCTGATGCGGCTGGTGTTCATGCGCGAATCCGGCGCGGTCAAAATCTCAACCCTGCTGGTGATCGTGCTGGTGGCCGATGCGATTCAGAACGCAATGGCCGGAGATTATCACACCCTGATGGATGGCCTGTTTCTGGTCATCGTGATTATGGGATGGGCTTACGCGCTCAACTGGCTCGGCTTTCATTTCCCTGCCATTCAGCGGCTGGTGCATCCGCCACCGCTGCTGCTCATCAAGGACGGCCAGTTACAGCGCCGCAACATGAAGGAAGAACTGCTTACCCCCGACGAAGTGATGGAGATGGTGCGGCAGGAAGGCCTGGAAGACGTAAAGCAGGTGCGGCGCGCATGGCTGGAAGGCAACGGCCACTTCAGCATTATTCCTTATCAACAGCGCGATACGCCAAAGGCCGTCGGTCAGATTGACCGTCAGATGCAGTAGGGGTATCTATAAAATGGGTACTATCGGAACAGTTTCACTGTACGAGCTAGTATACCGACATTTAAACGTACCAGTCCTGAATGCGCCTGGTCGAGCCGTCAGGTGGTCACTCTTTGGGGGTCATATGGTTCAAGCACATAAGAAGACGATGATAATGTGGTGTCTTTTCAGCAAAGGTTCTTATACTTTACGAACAAATTGCATTTGCAGTGTTGATCTGTTTTCGTGGTTTTGCACGCCGCCCGCCTGTATTTAGGTCAAAGAAAGCTCATGAGCCGCATTCTGGTTGTCGAGGACAACATTGGTATTAGCAACTTCGTGTGGGTCAACCTGACTCTGCGCGGGTATCAGATCAATAATGCGTACAGCGGGAAGGACGCACTGGCACTGCTCAAAACACAGCCGCCGCAACTGCTGCTGCTGGATATCTGGCTGCCCGATATGAGCGGCTATGATCTACTCGATGCCTGTGCCGAAAGCGAACTGACCTCGTCCATCCCCGTGATCGCCTTCACCGCCGCCGCGCCGGAAGAACGCGAACGGCTGGAAAAGCACCCGCAGATTGCGGAAGTGCTCTATAAGCCCGTCAGCGCCAATCAACTGCTGGCGGCTATCCAGCGGCATCTGTCGGTCACGGCGGGGACGTGATATTCGAGTGCGAAGGGGCGACCCGGCGAGTCGACGCGATAACCGTCAGCCCTGACTTTAGCGTGTAGTATAACGACCATCTAAAACTACCTACCTGTAGGGGCGAGGCGCGCCTCGCCCGTACCAAAACAGATCAGCATTCTCATTTTGTTGATGTACAAAGTACAGTCAAAAAGAAAACGCGCGATGTTTTTGTAGGGACACGGCATGCCGTGTCCGTAACATCACACCGTTCTAATTTGGTTGTACTTAGTCTGTCTGCCCCAGCACCTCGCACAAAAATTTATCCCTGTTGGCGGCACGGGCGACCTTACCGCTGCTGGTTTTAATCAGCCATTTCGGCGGCACAAGCTGGACATAACGCGCCGTCACATCCGTATTCTGCGCGACGCGGGCGCGAATTTCCCGTTGAACCGCTGCCCTCGCCTGTACATCTTCCAGTACATCCGCCTCCAGTTCCGCCACAATCGCCACGTCTTCCGTCCCAAGCTTTGGATTCAGCACCCCAAAAGCGGTTGCCCTGCCGGGATGCAGACCAGAAATGTTGTTCAGCAGATTTTCGATGTCCTGTGGATACACATTCTTCCCCCCGACGATGATGAGGTCTTTCTTACGCCCGGTGATGTACAACTCCCCGTCTGCCAGATAGCCCATATCCCCTGTGAAATACCAGCCATCCGCCAGGACAGCGGCGGTCGCATCAGGGCGGCGGTAATACCCGGCCAGCATCGAGTCGCTGCGCAGCGCGATTTCCCCAACGTGGCGTTGGGGCAGCGGTTGACGGGCTTCATCCACCACCCTCACGTCGCAGTTGGGGATGGGGCGGCCATTGGAAACCAGCGTCATGCTCGGTGCATCACCAGCAGCAGGCACGGCGCGGCGCTCGTCCATCAGGGCGCGGCGGTCGATCACGTCCAGCTTCAGCGGCGCGTCGATCCCGGCCTGTGTGACGGCAAAGGTATTTTCGGCCATCGCATAGCACACCGTCAGCGCGGACTCGCGAAAGCCGTAAGGCGCGTAACGCGCCAGAAACGCGGCGTGGCTCTCGGCATAAACAGGCTCGGAACAGTTGACCAGTGCCCGCACCGCCGACAGATCAAGCCCGTCCAGATCGGCATCACGCACACGGGTGGCTAAAAAGTTATAGGCGAAGTTGGGCAGCCAGCACAGCGTCCCCCGGTGATGATGCAGCGCCCACAGCAGCATTTTCGGGTCGCGCACCCACTGGAAGGGTGACATCAGCACCAGCTTAACCCCTTGCAGGATGGGCATCAGGAAACCGGCGATCAATCCCATGTCGTGATAGAGTGGCAGCCAGCTTACGACCACATCATCCGGCGCAAGGCGAATAGCAGCGCTGTAACTGGCAACCTGGTTGAGCAGCGCCCGATGAGTCAGCATCACGCCCTTCTGCAATCCGGTGCTGCCGGAGGAATGCTGCAAAAAGGCGGTGTCGTCGCTCTGGATGTTTAAGAATAAATGGTTTTGTAGGGGCGAAGCATGCCTCGCCCCTACCGTCCTCGTAGATTGGGTAAGTGCTTCCGTCGTCATCAACACGGCCTCGACCCCTTGCAGATGATGGCGTAAATCGGCTTCCAGTTCGCGGTAGGTGATGACGGCCTTCACGCCGGAATGGTCGATCAACTGGCGTGCGCTGTCGAAGTAACGCGCCGGGTCGAGCTTGTCGCTCAGAAAGGGGAAAATCGACGGCACCGCGCCCATCAGCAGCGCCCCCCAGAAGCCATAGAGGACGCTTTCGCCGTGCTGTAAGATCAGCGCGACCAGATCGCCAGGGCGGATGCCGGCTTCCAGCAGCACGGCGGCATAAGCCTCTGCACGGGCGAAAAACTGCCCGTAGGTGATGCGCGTCTCTCCCTCATGCGTCACCATCACAACGGCGGTGTCCTCGGCGCGATGGATGCGCAGCCACTCGGCCTGTTCGATCAGGGTTGCTGGCCTTTGAGTCAGGGTGATGGGAAGGGTTGCCTGTCGTTCCAAAGGGAGCTTCCTTATAAATCCGTTTCACGTATCGTGATTGTACACGGGGTGGGAAACGGTTGCAGGAAGGGTTTGAGGTAAAATTGAACATTAGGTGTTGGGCTATATGAAATTGCTTTCAGTTATCACAAAAATCAGTTATACTGAAATCAGTGAGAACTGGAGAACAAAGACATGAACGACCTTATTCCACAACCGCCGATCAATGAGGAAAATATTCGCAAGGAATGGTATGAGAACGAATGGTATTACAGTGTTATCGATATTGTTGCTGAGCTTTTGAACTTTGACCGCAAGCGCGCTCAAACTTATTATCATGTTTTGAAAAACAGGTTGAAGAAGGAGGGGAATGAGACTGTTTCAAAATGTAAGAGGGTGAAATTGCTTTCCTCTGATGGCAAAAAATATTTGACGGATGTGATGAACACAGAACAAGTCCTCCGATTTATTCAATCCGTTCCCTCTCCCAGAGCCGAACCCATGAAATTATGGCTCGCCCGTGTTGGTAAAGAACGCATCGAAGAAACCGAAGACCCTGAACTTGGTCTGTTTCGTTCGTTTGATCGAACAATTGAAAAATACAGACTTGAAGGAAAGAGCGAAAGCTGGATTGAAGCGCGTGTACAGGGCATCGTAACTCGCAAAGAGTTTGTGGCAGCGCTGACAAATGCTGTTCTTAACGCCCCCGACGCGCTGTATGTTGAAGCAACTGAAACACTCTACAAGGGGTTATGGCAGCGCACAACCGCGCAGCTGCGTGGTGAACTGAAAATCACCAAAAAAGATAACCCACGCGATCATTTCGGCAAATACGCTCTCACGTACACTCGTATTGCTGAGGAAGTTTCTACCGAAAAATTAGACCGTGTTGACATCGTTCCTATGTCTGTTGCGATGGAAATTGTGTGGGAAGTCGCTAAAACAATTGGTCAGCAAGCGAGACAATTAAGCACAATTCTGGGCTATGATCTCGTGACCGAAAAACCTCTGCTGAATCAGAAAAACAAGTCCGATGACCAAACGTAATAGGTGATTCAAAGGGAGGATATGAAAATATACATCCTCCCTTTGCGTATTACATCCTACGCCACAGGCAGGCGTTTGCCTTTGGCGCGTTCGATCAGGTCGGGCACATCTTCCAGCAGGCTGGCCTGAATCAGATGCTCGATGCTGATGGCGATGAACAGCACCGCCGCGCCCAGAAGCACCTGATCGCCCCGGAACAGCAGCAGAAAGGCCGCCCCCGCCGCCGCTTCGATGATCGAGAACACAATCGTCTTGGTGTTGCTCACGAAATAGAGCAGCGGGGTTTGCAGCACGAACGCCGCCTGTACGGAGTGAACCAGCAGGTTGGTCACGATGAACACCAGAAAGCCGATAATGTGCCCCGCGTTGCCGCCGATGGCATCCACCAGGAACAGCCAGCTCCCCCACATCAGCATTTCCAGCACTGCCGTGCCGAACAGCGTAGGCGCGATATTGCGCTGCGGCGGATTTTCACCGTAAAGCTGCTTGATCGTCAGAAACACCGAGACGCGCTCGGTCGCCAGGGCGCTCACCAGCACCACCAGCCCCAGCGCCCCCTGTCCGCGCTCCGCCAGCCAGATCCACCAGAACACGCCGAGCGACTCGGCTACGTTCGCCAGTCCCAGAATGAAAAGTCCGTTGTTCATCTGTCGCTTCCCCTGCGTTGATTGCTACCGATTGCTGTTATTCTATTCCAGATTGCTTTACAGGCACCACCACAAATCATGGGGAATCAAAAACGGCGGCAGGGGTTGCCACCGTTTATGTTCTGTTTTGCTCTCACTTGCTTTACTCGCTGGCTTCGGTTCAATCATTCCCGAACGTGTTTTCATCGTCCACGCGCACGATTTCCAGCCGGACGCGGGTGACAATGGCGGCCAGCGCACCGATCACAGCCAGCACCGGGGTAAGGATGGTCAGCAGCGTCCCGACCGCCACACCTGCTGTCAGCGGAATTTCCAGCAGCGGTTGGCCTTCCGTGTTGCGGATGATGATGCGGCGCACGTTGCCTTCTTCGATCAATTCACGGATGCGTGCGTCCAGCTTATCAGCAGCGATTTCGATTTCCTGCGTCCAGGTCGTTTCTTTGGGGGTGTCTTCGCGTGGGTCGGACGACATGATGTTTTCTCCGTCAATACAGGTTTCGGTGGGCTGGTCACAGCTTTCAGGTTTATCTTACCGCTGGTCAGAAATCAACGAAGGTGTGAGTCGTCATCTCCGGTGGGGAATTTTATCACGAACGCTCCCACGCACCCACCAGTAGGATGATTGTCAGTTTAGGTATGTCATGACACAATGGAACCAGAAAACGGTTTATATGATTTCAAATGAACACGATCAGAGGACATATGCGTGTGGCCTCATTTTTTAGGAAAAGGCACACGACCTATCATTTCGCAGTACTCGCGGTCACGCTGGCGACGCTGATACAGATTGCGCTTGAGAGACGCAGCGGTCAGTCAAACTCATTTAACCTCTACTATTTTGCCCTCTTTTTCACTGCCGCGCTGGGCGAGTTTCGACCGACATTGCTGGTCGTTGTGCTGGGTAGTCTTTTCGGCTGGCTGTTTGCGCTGCTGCCGGATTTTGCCTTCTCTGCCCTGATACTTTTCCGGTGGGTGATGTTTCTGCTGGTAGCGGCACTTGCCCTTTACCTCAACAGGAACAACAGCCGCAGCCGCCAGCGTTTGCAGGCACAGACCGCCGCGCTGGAGGCAGCCCTGACAGAAGCAGAGGCCGAACGACGACGGCTTCATGCCGTGCTGGAAGCGTTACCCGCTGCCGTGATGATCGCGGATGCCGAGGGGCGTATCGTACAGTCAAACGCAGTCGTCAACCGAATTTTCGCAGGCAGCACACCCCTGGCTGAAAAGATCGACGATTACGGGGTATATCAGGGCTGGTGGGCGGAGAGCGGCGAACCGGTACAGCCAGAAGACTGGGGGTTGGCCCGTGCCCTGCAGAAAGGCGAAACCAGCACCAACGAAGTGATTCACATCCAGCGTCTCGATGGCACACGCGGGACTATTCTCAACTCAGCGGCTCCAATCCGGGATTCCAGTTACAATATTGTTGGCGCCGTGGTTATCTTTCAGGACATCACCGCCCTGCGCCGTATTGAAGAAGCGCTGCGGGAAAGCGAGATACGCTACGCGGCACTGGCCGAATCGACCTTCGATGCCATCGTCATTCATGACCTGGGGTACATCATCGACGTAAACCACAGCTTTGAAACGCTGTTTCAGGTGCGCCGGGAAGACATCATCGGGGAGCATTTCATGCTGCGCTTTGTCTCTGATGAATTCCGCGAACGCGCCCTGATGCAGATGCGGCTGAGGCAGGAAGAACCGTTTGAGGCCATCCTGCTTCGCAGCGATGGCACCCGGTTTGAAGGCGAAATCCGTCCGCGCAACGCCATCTACAAAGGTGCGTCAGTGCGCATCGTGTCCATCCACGACATCACCATCTACCGCCGGGCACAGGCCACCGCCCTTAAACTGGCTGAGGAAGAAGTCCGTGTTGCCGCCATTGCCGGGTTTGTGCGCGATATTTCGCACGATTTTCGCACCCCGCTGTCGGTCATCGGCACCAGCGCCTATCTGCTGGAACGGCAGCCCGACCCGGCCAAACGTGCCCAGGCCGCCGAACGCATTCAGCATCAGATGCACGTGCTGGAACGGCTGCTGGATGGGCTGCTGCACATGAGCCAGATCGACAGCCACAAGGATTTTGTGTTTGCGCCGGGGAACGTGTGTGATGTGTTGGCGATGGTCACAGCACAGGCGCAAAAGCAGGCCGCCTCCGCCGGGGTGCGTCTCGTGCTGGAACTGCCTGAGTGCCCGCTGCCCGCCCTGTTTGATGAAAGCGATCTGCGGCGGGCGCTGCTGGAGATCGTGATGAACGGCATTCAGTTCACGCCGGAAGGGGGCAGCGTCACCGTCCGCGCCCATCAGCAGCCGGATACCGTTCGGATTCAGGTGGAGGATACCGGCATTGGGATCCCACAGGCAGAGCATGCCCTGATCTTCCAGCGCCTTTACCGGGTGGATAAAGCCCGCCAGTCCACCAACGGCAGCGTGGGGTTGGGGCTGTCCATCGCCAGAACCATCATCGACGCGCATCATGGCCGCATCGAAGTCCACAGTAACGGGCAGAAAGGCAGCCTGTTTGAAATCTTCCTGCCGTCGCTGCCTGCATCGTAATGGCACAATGAGCAGCGATTAAAGGCTTTTTTGCCCTCACCCCCCACGCGAACAAGTTCGCGCCCCCTCTCCCGACCGCTGGCGCTGGGAGAGGGGGAGAAGGACACCTTAGCGGTTAAATCCCTCTTGCAGAGGGATTTAGGGCTTGTCCGGTATTGAGTTGGCGCTTTTCCGCCCTCACCCCCCACGCGAACTTGTTCGCGCCCCCTCTCCCGACCGCTGACGCTAGGAGAGGGGGAGAAGGACACCTTAGCGGTTAAGTCCCTCTTGCAGAGGGATTTAAGGCTTGTCCGGTATTGAGTTGGCGCTTTTGTGCCCTCACCCCCCGCCCCCCTCTCCCCACCGCTGACGCTAGGAGAGGGGGAGAAGACCAGGGAAGCGTGTTAAGTCCCTCTCCCTGAGGCAGAGGGATTTAGGGTGAGGGCAAATGAGCCGTTGTGAACTTTCATAACTCCTTTTAGAGTACC
>JANRLJ010000125.1:0-9315 GCA_033762735.1 bacterium
ATGGCGATGTCGTCGATCCCGTTCCAGTCATCCTCAGACTCAACGCCGCTCCCGCCGCGAATTTGCAGCGGTTCCATCGAGTCCAGCATCACGCACAGAATTTCATTATAAAAACCGGGGTATTCGGCCTGGACGAACGCATCGCAGGTACGAACGGCCTCGCGAAGCGTCTGGCGTTGGGGCAGGTCTACCGGGTCAATCACATCAATCGGGTCGATATTGCCGCCGCCGATGTAATCAGCCGGAACGGTGGTGTATAAATCGTTCCACTCCAGCGGGCTGTACTGCCCCACCAGAGTCGTACCGCGCCGTGCCCCCACCTTTGAAACCTCCTGCAGGGTGAGGTAATTGTTGGCAAGCCAGCCGATCTCCACGATACCCGCGATCAGAATCAAGATCAGCGGTGTGATAAAGGCCATTTCCGCAAGGCTCTGGCCTTTCTGGGGTTTTCCGTAGACGGCTGGTGTACCATCGAGAATTTGCAGTATTTTTCGCGCGATTCTCTGCATAGTACGTTCCTATAACTCAATCGATTGTGCCGGAATGATTTACCGTGCCTCAATCATACCATAAGGGTAGAAAGCAAAGATCAAAGGACTTGTAAAGAGATTGATAGGGTTTTCCGCACAAAACGCCCTTTAGGACACTTTTCCTACCCCCTTTTTCACCTCTATTCAATCCATTGGCACCCAAAACGACAACGGGACATAAAGGCTTATGTCCCGTTTGCAGGCAGATTGGATTGTCAACAGATTGCCATCGCAGAATGTGTAAAGATTTAGCTGGCCGTATCCATATACTCAATCGATGCGCGGATAGCATAGCCACGCCCATGACGCGACTGAATCACCGCGGGATGATCGGGATTATGCTCCAGCTTGCGGCGCAGGTTGCGGATGTGGTTGCGCACCAGTGCCGCATCCCCCACCCCGTTGGGATAATGCCAGACGTTCGTAAGCAAGTCCTGGGTGGAGTGCCATTTGTAGGGCGACTGCGCCAGGAAGTTGAGCAGATCAAACTCAATCCGCGTCAGCAGCACTTCACGCGAGTCCACGAACACCTGGAACGTACCCGGCACGATGCGCAGCGAGGGCATGTCTTCCACCACGAAATTGTTGGAGCGCCGCAGATGGGCACGAATCCGCGCAGAGAGTTCGCGCACAGCGAAGGGCTTGCGGATGTAATCGTCCCCACCGGATTCGAGGGCTTCGGTCACAGTGTAGGGGGCGTGCTGCCCGGTCATGAAAATAATCGGGCGGTTGGCCGTTTCGGCATTGGCACGGAGATGACGGCACAGCGTCATGCCGTCCATGCGCGGCAGCCCCAGATCAACCAGAAACAGGTCAGGCGTCACCGACTCCAGCAAAGCCAGCGCTTCCTGGCCGGAATGTGCCTTATACACGCTGTAACCGTCCTGGTCGAGCAGTTGTTCGACCATATTCAAGACAGAGGCGTCATCGTCCACGATCAAGATTCGAGACATCACTTAGTCCAATCAGCCATTCATGCAAACGCTTCGTCTGTATTATGGCATGGATAAGTTTTCGTGTGGCCGAAACTTTTATGAATTTTCTGTAGACGGCATGAAAGCGAATTCGGGGGTCTGTGGCAGAATCGAAAGAACGTGACATACTCCCCACGCCTAAAGGCTGGGACTTCTGCCGTGAACGCCGGATGCCTTGCTTTTGACAAGGTCTTTTTCCGACTGAGACAGTATGAGGCGATGCCCCGCCTCACCAATGTTGATCGCCGCGTTGTGGTCGCGGCCTAATGAAAAATGGCACTGCTCGCAGCAGAATGTGCGGTCTTTCAGATCGAGCTTTTGGCAATGCCCACACCGTGAACATCGACCCGTTGTGCGTTCCCATCGGTCGATGATAACGACCCGTTTGCCGTGTTTCATCGCCATCCACTCGATGATGTCGAGAAACTGCGCGAAGCCTAAATCCGACACTTTGCGTCCCCACAGCCGTTTCATTCCGTCGATGTTGAGGTCTTCAAACACCAGCACATCATACTCCTGGCACAACCGATGAGCGAGTTTGAAATGGAAATCGCGGCGCTTGTCTGCAACGCGGATGTGGCGGCGGGCGAGGTGCCTCTTGCCTTCGCGCTGGTTGGTGCTGTCTTGCACTTTCTTGGATATTTGACGTTGTATCTGCCGCAACCGTGGCAAATCCGACTTCAAGAATTCTGGCGCGTCGATGCAGTCGCCTTGTTCGGTGGTCAGAAAAGTCGTGAGTCCGAAGTCGAAGCCGCCGATTTTACTCGTGCTGACTTGATCGGGAAGCTCGATCTTCTCTACCACCGAAAAGCACACCCACAAACGCCCCGCTGCATCCCGCTTGATCGTGACGGTTTTGACCTCACCCTGCATGGGGCGGTGTTTCACAAATTTGTATGGGTGTCCCAAAATCTCAATGTGGCCTGTCCATTTTGGGTGTTTTTTGCTACCCCGCTGGTGGGTATCCTCGCCGAGTTTCCAACCTGCCTGTTTGAGGGTGAAGGACGTATAGTTCTTGACCTTCTTAAATCGAGGTCGTCCGCCTTCTTTGTTGAAGAATCGCTGGTAGGCTTTATCATGACGCTGACAAATATCCTGGACTGCCTGCGACCCCACCATCTGCCAATAGGCAAACCGCTGCGTTTTCATCCTCAGCTTAGAAAGATGCTTTTGAAGGCGGTTTGAGTCAAGGTGCTTACCAAAGCGGCGGTAGTAGCGTTTTCGGAGCGCGGTGATATGATTCCAAATGATGCCCGAAACGTTAATCGTGTCATGCAATTGTCTATTCGCCTCAGCATTATGATAGAGGCGAAACTTGTACCCACGATTGACTTTGATGATTTTTTCAGACATCTTTTTGGTTCTAATCGTCGTTTTTATATCATTATCTTATAAAGTTCATTGTGCTATGTCCAGCGCTCAGTTTACGCCTTATACCCCCATACCGAAAGGCAGGGGCTTTATGGCGTTTTTTCGGTAAAGACACCCGGGGGACGACCTGCTCAGCCGTCCCGTTGCCGGTTCAGGTCTTAAGACGACATCATGTAGCCGACGCCGTGAATGGTGCGGATGTACTTGCGCGACGGATCCTTCTCAATTTTCGCCCGCAGATTGCGCACATGGGCGCGCACAAGATCAGGATCGCCCGCGTCCGACGGATATTCCCACACGGCCTGCAGCAGATGGGACAGCGAAAGCGCCTGGTCGATGTGTTCCATAAAGTAGCGCAGCAGCCGATGTTCGGTAGAGGTAAGCTGAATGGCCTCGTCGCCAACCTGCACCTGATAGGTGTCGGAATCCAGCTTGAGGTTGCCCAGCCGCATGACGGCTTCGCTCTCGCGCTCCCGTGCACCGCGCCGCAGCAGCGCGTGTACCCTCGCCCGCAGCTCGGCCAGCTCGAACGGCTTGACGACATAATCGTCTGCCCCTGCGTCCAGCCCGTCCACAATATCGTCGGTGCTGCCTTTGGCGGTGAGAAACAGAATGGGCAGCGCTGTATAGCGGGCGTCGCGCCGCACCGTACTGCATACGGTAATGCCGTCCATTTCGGGCATGATGATGTCAAGAATCATCATATCAGGATGGTTGTTTTCCAGAAATTGCAACGCCTTTTTGCCAGAATTGACGGGCGTCACCTGGTAATTCTCGCGCTGAAGCACGCGCTCGATTGTCCCCAGCACTTCAGGATCATCGTCTACAGCCAGGATGTGCGGCATACTTCGTCCCTGTATCTTTTAGCAGTTCAATCTCTCCGCGTAAAATTATAAACGAGATTGAAACTTTAGTGTACTTCGTTCTGCGTCAGCACCGGAAGCCGGACAATGAAGCTGGTATGATGGCCGGGGACACTTTCCACCGTAATCGTTCCGCCAACATTTTCAACCACCTCGCGGCAGATGTGCAGCCCCAGCCCAGTGCCCTCGCCTACAGGCTTGGTCGTGAAGAACGGGCTGAAAATCTGGCTGCGGATGGCTTCGGGAATGCCCGGCCCGTTATCCCACACGACAATATTGATGCACTTACGCTCCGGCACGTAGTAGACTTCAATGCCGATTTTGCCCTCTTCCTTAATTTCGTTCCACGTCACCAGCGCATCATGCGCGTTCATCAGCAGGTTCAGCCAGATATCGTCCAGCGTTCCTTTTACGGCCAGCACAGGCGGCAGCGGCTCATCGGGCAGCGTGGCAATAATACGAATATTACCGCGTTCGATGTGCGTTTGCATCAGAGAGAGGATCCCGCGCACCGTATCGACGACATCAATCATTTCCGGCTGGGCGTTGGGGTCATGCGGGCGGGCAATCGCCAGCAGGCGGCGGGCGACATTGGCGGCACGTTTCCCGGCGCGATGAATGGCGGTGAGCGCGGAATAGTTGCGGCTGTCTGAGGCTTCGTCCATCAGCATCAGTTCGGTATCCACGATGATGGTGGTAAGCGGATTGTTGATCTGATGCGCGACAACCGCCGCCAGTTCGCCCATTGCCGAAAGCCGCGCCGTCTGCACCAGGCGTTCCTGTGTGTCTTTCAGGTCACGCAGGCTCTTTTCCAGATCGCGCACAAGGGTGGCATTTTCGAGGGCGGTGGCCGCCTGCCCCACGATGGCCTGCGCCAGATGAAGCTCGCTCTCGGTGAAGACGCGGCTGCGCTCGGTATCGGCAAAAATCACGAACCCCTGCACACGGCCTCGCTGCACCAGCGGAACCCCGATCACAGAACGACTGGTGACGCGATCCATCAGCGCCTTCACAGGCGCGGTGATTTTGCCGTCCTGCCCCTGATAAATCAGCGCTTGCGACTGGACGGCCTGCTGCAACTCAGCATTCTGTGACAGGTCGAAGACGGAATAGGGCGGCTCCAGCCACAGCCCGCTGCCGACGCAGGCATGCACGTAAAGCGTCGCCCCGCCCTTCGCCAGCACCGCCAGGTCGCACCAACTGGCTTCCGTGACCTGGTTGATCTTGGCGCACAAGCGGATGACATCCACCGAGCGGAACTGTTCGCTCTGCATCGACAGATTGACCAGACATTCGATGCCGATGTTGCGCGCCCGCTGGATCATCTCCGTCGCGGGCGGGTCGTCCGGCTGCTGCACATAAAAACAGCGCAGTGCACCGAGAATCTGCTTATCGGAACGAATCGGGATCATCAGCATGGCCGCCGCCCCGACCTGTTCCAGATAGGCTTTTTCGTTGGAAGTGACCGGGTCATCACGGTTCAGCCAGCGATGACGGTCATTTTCCAGCGTGGCCTTAAGCATCGGCATCCGCGCCACATCCAGCGCTGGCCCCTGCCCCGTGCGCCAGATGGCGCGGTAGTAACGCGACAGCGCATGGAGGTGGGTGCCGTCCTTTTCCAACCGGAAAATCTCGGTGTAGCCAATGTCCAGAATATTGGCGAACTGCTGGCAGATCACCGGTACGATTTCTTCCATCGACAGCGAGGCGTTCATGACCTTGCTGGCTTCCACCAGCGTTTGCAGTTCGCGGGCGTGTTCCACACTTTCCAGATGGATACGCGCATTGTCAATGGCAATAGCGGCGAACGACGACAGGTTAATCAACAACTGCTGCTGATGAATATCGAACGGGTCTTTCTTGGTGCGGTTATTTACCCCCAGCACACCGATGGCCTTGCCTTTGCTGAGGATGGGCACGTACAGCAGGGAGTTGACAAAGTATTCGGTTTTGACCTTCTGGGGGCCGCTTGCGCCGATCAGCACAGGCTGACCCGAAGCGTAAACTTCACCTGCCAGATTGTCCCGAATGCGCACACGGAAGTTCCGGGCGGTTTCCACATCAATGCCGACTTTGGCGCGCAGGTAAAGTTCCTCGTCGTCGTCGGGCAGCAAAAGCATCCCTTCTTCGGCGTTGGTCAGATGCCGCGCCGCCTCCACCACACGGTTGAGCACCTCATTCAGATCAAGGACTTCGGTCAGTGATTTGCTCAGCGCAAACAGCGTCCGAATCTCATCCATGCGGCGGGAGAGAATCTCATCGTTGCTGCCGTGACGGTTGGTATTCACCGACACCGTCGCATCCCCCGGCGAAATTTCCAGCGCTTCCATCACGCTGTTGAGGATGCTTTTGTGTTCCAGCGGCGTGACGATGGTATCCGCCAGGCGATTTGCCAGCGCAGCCTCGTCCGCGTCGGAGGCGAAGGCCACCATTGGGGTGCTGACGCCCTTCTGCACGAGTGACTCAATCGTGCGTGAGCCGGAATGGCGGTCGGTCATGGCGACATCGACCAGCAGCGCCTCGAACTGTCCGTGCTGAATCGCGTAGAAGGCTTCGCGATGGTTGTAGGCGCACTGGATTAAAAATCGGCTGGGGGGCAGGGCTTGCTGTACCTGTTGGATGACATCATAGTCACCGGCAACAAGCAGAATAGGGTGTGCATTTTCTCGTGGCATAGGTCAGCGTTTACTTAAACGTTCTCGTCTTGCGGCGAGATCATCATCAATTTCGGTCTGCGTGGTCACGGGTTCAACCGGATTGAGCGCTTCCTGGACTTCCTGTTGAGCGCTCAGCGTGTCGTTCATCCCGGTAATCTTCTCGCGGGCATCGCGCAGTACGTCCGAGAGCGCATTCATCGAACGCTCCAGCGGCGCGACGTTGGGCAACTCTGCTGCCCTATCGGGCGCAGTGGAGGCGGCGGGTGAAGGCGCGGGCGGGGCGCTCTGCTGCTGGCTGCGGCGAGCATCAGCAACGGCGGCTTCCAGCATATTCACGCGCTGGATTAAGTCCTGCGTCACCAGTTGATGTTCGCGCACGTCCGATTCCGCCATAACAAGGCGCTGCCTGGTGCGCTGTACCTGTTCGATCAGGTAGCGAGCCTGCGCATCATTGCCTGCACGAACGGCATCATCCGCCTGTTCGTCAAGCCGTGCAATTTCATCCTGAATGGAAAGCACCTTCGCGTGCAGGTTGTTCTCGTACTCCACCGCCTCGTTAATGCGCTGGCGCAGGTGATTTACTTCGCGGTCGATGTCCTTGCCAAGCACAAATCCACGCCGACGGGGATCGCTCGATTTCTGATCGCCGATCACATCGTTGATGCTGGATTTCAGCAGTGTATTCAGCTTCTTGAATAAATCCGCCATAGTTTCCCATTTCGCTTGCTCTCGTTGCGCTTTATTCAGGGCAGCGCCCTTCCCAGTTGATTTCATACACCCGCATTTTCGTCCCTGCGGCCACCTGTGCAGTGGCTTCAGGAGACTCCCCACCGGGTTGAAACAGCAGACACAAACGTGGGTCGTCCGTTTGTGTGCCGGGAATCTGAAACGCAAAAGCCATCAGATAACGCGCATTACGCTCACGCAGGACGTCCCACACCGCCTCGCTGTCGTAGATCGGCACAATTTCGGGACTGACCAACCCGGCAATATCGAGCAGTGGGCGAGGTGCAAAGTAGCCGACCGCACCAATATCATGCACTGCCAGCAAGTCCTGCGAGGGAAGATTCTCACCAATCCACTGGGCAGAAGCGACCAGTTCCGTGTTAATGAACTGAACATCCTGTCGATAAGCAGTTCTACCCAGTATACAACCAAAATAGAGGAAGACCAAAATCGCCGACGCTGCCAGTGTGCGCACCAGCACCCGCACCACCACCACTTCCTGAAAACGAACCGTCACCCACGCCAGTCCGATCACGCCCGCGACCAGAAAAGCAGGCAGCGCTGGGATGACGTAACGCCCATGCTGGATCGGCGCAGGTAGGCGAGCAGCGTAGAGCGCGATCAAGGCCAGGGGCCACAACAGCAGCAGCAGTCCAAAAGCTACCGAGCGCTGGCCGCGCAGGCGGGACAAAATCCCACTCAGCAGAATCAGTGCTCCGGGAATGAGCAGAGTCTGCCCACCGATAAGCAGCGGATTCACCATCGCGCTCAAACGCCGCCAGTAGGTTGTATCCGCCAGAATCGACCGCACCTGCGCATATTTCGCATCGGACGTCGAAGGCAGCGGCCCCCCGGTCAGGGTGAAATTCAGCAGCAGATAAGGCGCAATCGCGACCGCAAAACCACCCACCGCGCTGATGCTCCACACAAACACACTGCGCCATGTCCCCTGTGGGCGGACGATCAGCAGCATCAAGCCGCATAACCCGGCCAGAAGCACCCCTTCCGGACGTGTGACCATCGACAGCGCTGCACAAACGCCGAACACAAGACCGCGCACAGCTACCACGCGGCTGTTCTGATGATCCCGCTCAGGGTCAGCTTCGCGCCATGCCAGCCAGATCAGCACCAGCGACCACATCGCCGCCAGCATGGTTTCCATCCCCGCCGCCGCTGCCCACAGCAGGTGCCAGGTCGCGAGGATGACCAGCCCGCTCAGGAACGCGCCGATGCTGTTTTTGGTCGTCAGCCGATCACCCAGCCGTGACGCGATCACCGCCGTTACACCCAGCGCCAGCGCTCCAAGAACGTGTGTCCAGAACGGGTAGGGGATGCGCAGTATATAGCCGACTGCCAGCAGCACGGTATATAAAGGTGAGGTGGAAGCGCCGCTTGGTTCACCGGGCACGAACGACCATTCGCCATACTGGGCAAGGTTGCGGGCGTAGACCTGATGAATCCAGCTATCGTCCAGCGGGAAGCCGCCGCCAGAAGCGGAGACATAAAACGCCACCGTTACAGCAGCGAGGGTGGCGTAGATAAGATCACGATAGGGCGTTTCAATCAGGCGCAATCGCATACAGCCTCGCATTGCGTACATTCAGCGGAATCGGTTGGAGAAAATCGGGCGGCGAGTCCAGATCAAAAATCAGCGGTGTTGGTACGGCGTAAGCGCGTCCCTGCGACGTGTCCGAAAATTCGATCAGCAGATGTGTCACCGAAAAGCGCTGAGCAATTTCGGGAATGATGTCAGGCGCTTCATCAGGGAGGACGACACCGCTCAGTCCTGTGAAATAATACAGCGCGGCAGGATCGTTAATCATCACCCGTGCATCAGTGGGCAGCACGGCTTCAAGTTCGCGAAAGAGCGCCGGGGTTCCGGTTCCCGTGCGCCGCGCCATGCTCAAGCTGAACACCAGCGCCAGCAGCACCAGCCCCACTGAAAAGACCAGTTTGGCTGTGCGCGGTTTCCACGTCCGGCGCCGTTTTGCCATCCACTCAATCGCATCATCCAGGCCGACCACGCCTAACGCCGCCCACCAGGGCACAAGCGCCGCCGCTGAATGAAACAGGCCGCCGCGATAGCCCGGAAACGGAAAGACCAGAGTCATCGCCACATGCAGCCCCAGCGCATACAACCAGAAACCACTCAGGAAACTGTCCTGTCGCCGCTTCCACAACGCCAGCAGCATGA
>JANRLJ010000126.1:0-15223 GCA_033762735.1 bacterium
GCGGTACTGGCGAGGAAGGTCAGTATGGTCGGCCCCATACTCATAAAAATATCGTTGACCATGTGACCGAGGCCAACCGCCCAGAATAAAAGTTTGCGCGGAACATTCATGAGTCTGTACTCTGATAAACCCTCGAAAATAAATGTTAGGAGTTACGCACTTCAACCTTCGCCCTCACCCTAAATCCCTCTCCCTCAGGGAGAGGGACTTAACCGCTAAGGCGGCCTTCTCCCCCTCTCCTAGCGAAGCGGTCGGGAGAGGGGGGCGGGGGGTGAGGGCAACTGCGTAAGTCCTAATGGTTTATCCGGCAAGCGAATGGGTGCTTTCCAGCGCAATCTCCACCACACTGCCCGGCCTGAACTGACCGCTGAGCTGGCGCAGCCCTTCCGCCCGGTCGTCGGCGCTCTGGCTCGTGCCGAAAATATCGCGGCAGTACACGGCGATATCCTCGACGACGCGCGCACAGCGGTAATAGGCCAGCGCGATTGGATCAATCGTGGTTTCCCCATAACCCTGATAAAACAGCGCACTTTCCTGCGGCGTGTTCCAGATGCCGCCGATGCCCGCGCCGATAAACATCAGGTCGCGTTCTTTCGGTGCCATCAGGGGCGCGTCCCAATCGACCATCGCGATATGGATACCGTCAGGATTAATCAGCAGGTTGCCCGCATGAATATCGGTATGGCACGGCACAGACGGACGCGGATGGGCTTGCAGGTTCACGGCCAGATGCGCCGCCTGCGCCACCAGTCGATTGATGTTGTCGGCTTCTGCTTGTAGCAAACTTGCCAACGCCGCACGGATAGGGTCGTCAAACGCTGTCTGCGCGGCTGTCACCTGGAACGCCGCGACCATCTCCCGCCAGATCGGAGAGTAAGTTTCGTGGGGAATCTGCGCGACAAGTTCCGGGGGTAACACCGCCGAATGCACCTGCCGCAGCGCCCGCCCGAAGGCCGCCCACTGCTGCGGTGACAGCGCGACCTCGAAGCCGTTACGCCCTGCGACAAAGGGATACACCGTCAGCGTGAAGTCCTGAACCGTCGTGCTCAACACACCCGTTTTTGTCCTGAGCGGCGCGACGACTTCCCGAATACCCTGGGCATAGAGCGCATGAGCCACCTGCATCGGCACGTCATCAACGCCGCCCCGCCGCAGCTTGACGAACCAGACGGCCTGATCGTGCATCCGGGCGCGGTATACTGCTGCATTCGGGTCTGCGCCGAGGGGGAGAAAGTCGATCTCGATGGCCTTCAGACCGTATGCCTGCCGAAGACTTTCGACAATTTCGACATCCTGCACATCTGGCTTTGTCAGCATGACGCAATGACCCCTCCTCATACCCGGCCAGCCGAATTATACGCCCGCCCTACGGGTGATGCACTTCCGCCGAACGCCGTATTGAGTGGAGTCGGCTTCTGCCTACAATGTGAAATAAGGGTGCGACAACGCCCCATCCATGAATCATTCAGGCCGCTCTGCAAAGGCGTGCCCCATCCATCATCCAACGGAGATCACCATGTCCCGCACAGCGCTTCGTCGTCCTGTGGTTGTCTTCATGCTGCTGTTGACTCTGCTGCCCGCGTTCGGCTGGTCGGCTTCCGCCAGCGAGGACGAGTCGATTCCTGCCGAAGAAATCGCCGCTTATGCCCCGCCCATCACGCGGCTGCTCACGAACGAGTCCGTGCTGCGCACCCGCGATTATCGCCACATCCCGGTTGAAGTGCCGATCTACGATGCGCCCAACGGCACACGCATCGCCACGCGCCCTGCCAGCGATTACTGGGTAAGCGTAGAGCGCACCGTCGAAGGCTGGGCGGAGATCAACGACGGCGAATGGGTGCCCTGGGGTTTGTTTCAGCGTGCGCCTGTCTCTCGCCTCAGCGGGATTCTGCTGAATGCAGAAGCGGCTTATCCGGTCGGCTGGCTGCGGGCGATCACCCTTGTCAGCAGTGCGCCCGGCCTCGACCCCGACCCGACGCAGGCCGCCGCCCTCGACCGTTACCGCGTGGTGAACATCTTCGCGCAGACGACCGTCGATGGCGCTGAATGGGTGCAGGTGGGTGTCGAACAATGGGTGCCCGCTGCGAATGTCGCCGTCGTCCGTCCAGTCGCCCGCCCCACAGCGGTGGACAGCGAACGCTGGGTCGGGGTTGATCTGGCGCAGCAGGTGTTAATCGCCTATGAAGGGGAAAGGGCGGTGTTCGCCGCGCTGATCTCCAGCGGCATGGCCGAACTGCCCACGCACCCCGGCATCTTCCGCGTTTTCCATCGCCAGCGTGTGCAGACGCTCGGCTGGGGCAGTCCCGGTGAACTGTATTCGTACACGGTCGAGGATGTGCCGCATATCCTGTACTTCAACGGCGACCAGGGACTTCATGCCGCCTACTGGCACGACGACTTCGGCACCCCGCGCAGTCACGGGTGCGTCAATCTGTCGCTGACCGATGCGGCCTGGGTGTATGACTTCCTCTCGGCGGAGATCAACTTCGATGATCGGGATGATGCGTGGCCGATGGTGGTGGTGTATTGAGGAAACGGCGATCTTATGAGGATTAAGGCGGTTACGCCGCATGTCCTCCCACACCATCAGTTGCTTCACCGGGTACGCAAAGGGCAGGTTTCAAACCTGCCCCTACAATAGGTGTAATATAAATCAGGTATTCCAGCGGGGTGCATCGACAGAGACATCAAGAGGGCGTGACCAGACCTGGCCGCCTCTCGATTGCTGCGATGACTTGAGAAGGAAAAGCAGACGCCGTTCGTGCGCGTTGGCAAACGCTAACGCATCGCCCGGACGACACCCAAAACGCGCCCCTGCACCTGGCAGTTGGACGGATTGACGTAAATCGGATCCATCGTCGGGTGGGCGGGCTGCAAGCGAATCCGTTCGCCTTCGTTGAAGAAATACTTCAGCGTCGTTTCGTTGCGTTCCGGCAGCCAGATCGCCGCCATTTCGCCGTTGCGAACACTGTCTGCATGGCGCAGGAAGATGGTGTCGCCGTCCTGAACCATCGCGTCGATCATCGAATCGCCGCGCACCGTCAGCGCGAACACTTCCGCAGGGTCAACGTTGCCCAGGATGTATTCGGGCACTTCGATGTCCTCCTGCGCCTCGTTCGAGGTTTCGACCGGAGCGCTGGCGACGATCAGGCCATACATCGGGACGCGCAGTGCCTCTACCGCCTTTGCCACGCGGCGGCGGCTGTTGGGCAGCGGCTTAACCAGGCGCAGACCACGCGAGGTCGCGGCGGAGCGTTCCAGGAAGCCCGCCTGTACCAGCTTGTTCAGGTTGTAATACACCACCGATGTGGATGCGATTTTGGTCGCTTCGCCGATGTCACGGATGGTTGGAGGGAATCCATGATCGGTGATGTAGCGGTCGATGAAGCGCAGGATATTGCGCTGGCGCTCGGAGAGCTTGTCAAACGATTTCATCATGTTTTTGCCTTGCTCAAAGCTAAGAATACCTGTTCTGAGTATAAACGAACAAAAGTTCCCTTGTCAAATTTGTGTTAGAAATTTGTGCGGATTAAATGTTCTGTTCTGTTTTTGGGAGAGTTTGTAAAATCAAACAAACGTTCGATTATGAGAAAATTCAGATTGATAGAATTTATGTAAAGCCTTCACTCCCTGGCTCCCTGAAGCAAAGAGAGGGAGTCTGGCTTTTAAGCCCCTCTACCTGAGGGAGAGTGCCTCTTGCAGAGGGTGTCGCTACGCTCATGGGGTGAGGGCGGAAAGAGCAGCTCTTTTTCAACTTTTGATCGCTGATTTTGCACTATGCGCCGAAATCAGCCAAGTGTCGGACATCATCACCCGCCAATTCTCGTACAATCATGGGGATGATGTCCGTTTGAACAGGAGAACCCTTATGCGGCTGCGCTTCATCCCACTGCTGAGTCTGATCCTCTGTTTTCTGACCCTCACCCTCAACGGCAGTCAACCTGCCCGTGCACAGTTCCTCGGCGCAGACAGCGGCTCACCCCTCCATAACCTGCTGGCGCAAACACCGAATACGCTCGCCGCCCGCGATACGTGGATCCGATTTCAGGACTACGCGGCAGCCTTTGACGCCATCGAGTGGCTGGAACGGCCAGAGCGTCTGGCGAGCTATCTGGAAGAAATCGGCTGGGTTGGGTTCTTCTACCGCTGGCTCTCTGCCCCGGAACAGATCACATCCTTGCTTTTTTCATATGACGACACCCTGTCCATCGTCGGATTTGACCTGTTTGACGTTGACCAGACGCTCACGTTCGGCAATCCACCGTCGGAGGCTGTTCTGTGGCGGGGCCGTTTCAATGCGGAGTCGATTGCGGCGGTGCATGAGGCGCGCGGCTACACACAGGAGCGGATCGACGGGGTGGATGCATGGTGCGGACCGCAGGGGTGCGCCAGCGGGATGCAGGTGGACTTGCCCAATCGAGATCCGAATAATATTTTTGATAATGGCCTCGGTCGGCCTGTGCCGTTTCTGCTGCTGCCGGATGCTGACCAGCCGGAAACGCTCGTTAGTTCGCCCAATCTGGCCGTGCTGGAACAGGTGGCCGCCGTCACGAATGGCGACACGACTTCGCTGGCGGAGGCACCCGATTACCTGACACTGGCGAATGCGCTGAACGACCCGGTGGCCTATCCCGGTCTGCTGATTGGTGCGCAGTTCCTCCCAACTGAACAGGTACGCTACCGTGTCGATTTCACTCAGGACGATCCTTTCGCCGATTTCCGCGATTCGCCGATTGTGAACGCATTGCAACGCCTTTCAGAAAACGACCCGCGCCCGGACTTTTTGATGGATTACGCCACCCTGCCGGAGTATCAGATGGCCGCCATTGCCGACCGTCAGGAAGGGGATCGTCAGCTTGTGATCGTGGCGCTGCTGTACGAAAACGCGGCAGAGGCAGAAGTGGCCGCCCCTGAGCTTGCCCGCCGCCTGGAGTCGTTCTCTGCTGCGCTGACTCGCCGTGCACCCAATCCGCTGCTCGAAGACGTTCCCGGTGCTGTTGTGGTCCCGCGTGTGTATACCGACTCCGAAACCGGGCTGTCAGTCGCACTCGTGGAAATCGGCTATGACACGCCCACCCAGGCGCAGCAGCAGGCCACCGCTGCTTCCGGGGAACTGATGAGTTCGGGGCGTGTTTTTCAGATTTTGCTGGAGGCATTCGCCATGAACGAACTTTACCCGCTGTGGATTGTCGAGGGCTGATTCTGTGTGCGCCCCTGCATCGCTCTGGGTTCACTCTGCCCTGAGATGATTGGAATGGTGAATACTGGGGATATGTACGGGCGAAGCGCGCTTCGCCCCTACCGATCATATCTTCAAACTTCACCACTCCCCATGATCGGGCGGCGCACGAACGCACCGGGCTGTGTTATGCTAGTGCAGGGTCAGAATAAACAGGTTGAATAAGATAGGAACAGAATTCCTTCAAGCCCTCAACCCCCCGGCCCCAACTCCCGTCGCTTCGCTTAGGGCGAAGGGGGAGAGTCTGGTTGTTAAGCCCCTCTACCTGAGGGAGAGCGCCTCTTGCAGAGGGGTTTGGGGTGAGGGCGAAAAGGGCAGATCTATCCGATCTTTTGGCTCTGCTCTGGCACTAAGAATGATCGGCATTTGGTTGGAGCACGCTTATGAAATGGTGGGCAACGATGCGCGTCAGCGGTGGTGTTGTGGTGTGGATGTTGGCGATCATTCTGGCGGGATGCACCCTCGGCCAGCGCGACCGAGATCAGGCGACTCTGACTGCCTTACAGCCGACCAATGCGAACTCGCCCGGCGCGAATCCGCCTGCTGTCACCAACCCATCACAGCCCACCGCCAGCCTGCCCACGCCGACCAGCAGCATCCCCTGCGTCCCCCGCAGCGATTGGTTTCTCTACACCGTGCAGGCGGGCGACACGCTGAGTGGAATCGCCAACCGGGTCGGCACGACGCTGGACGAGTTGATTCGGGGCAACTGTCTGGAAGCGCCGGACACGCTCGATGTCGGCCAGACGGTGCTGGTGCCCATCGTGCCCTCACCGCCCGTTCAGGGGGATGAGTGCATCGCGGACGAGGTTTACCTCAACACCGGCACTGATTACGTCGTGATTGCCCCCTTCCTCAGCTTCGACGGCGAGTGCTATGGCCTCCAGCCGGGCAGCACCGTGACAGTGAGTTGGCCGGGTGCGCCGCCGGGGACGACCGAAGTCACCTTTTATCGCAACAATGCCACGCTTCCCCGTGCGGATGTCATCGGCGTGGATACGGTCGCGGCGGATGGCTTCTCGATTGTCTACGTCGTACCGACTGAAATGCAGCCCTCGGCGGTGTATGCCTTCGGCGTCGGCAATACGCCCAACAGCGCTTCTGACAGCGACGCGGTCAGCATCTTCTTAGGACGGTAAAGCCGCATTAGCATTCGCTGAGTCCGTGTCTGCGCGATATGTCCAGACATAGGCGGTTTGCGCTGTGCTTGCTACAATAAATTGAACGTTTATTTAATTACTACCCTTTGAGGCAAACGATGAAAAAGCTCCTTTTTGTCCCCGTTTTACTGCTGCTGCTGGTGGCGCTCACGCCCGTGATGGCCCAGGACGCAGCCACGCTCCCGGCGCTGGATGAACTGGCAACAGGTGAATGGAACCGCATCGTCCCTGGCGGCGATACCATCTGCGCACGCGGCGGTGAATACAGCTTCTTTGTGCGTCCCGGCGAAAGCGATGACCTGATGATTTACTTCCAGGGCGGCGGCGCGTGCTGGAACGGCGTGAACTGTGAAGAAGGCTTCCGCTTCCCGCCCGATGCAGAAGGCCCACTCTTTAAGGAAGCGGTCGCTGAAAATGAAAGCGACTCCTACAACCAGGGTGTGTTCGACTTTGAAAATGCCGATAATCCCTTTGCCGATTACAGCGTGGTCTATGTGCCCTACTGCACGGCAGACGTGCATACCGGGGATGCCCAGGTCGAGTTTGAAGGGCAGAACGGCAGCTACACCATCAATTTCAACGGCGTGAACAACGCCCGCTCCGCGCTCAACTGGGCGTATGAAAACTTCACCGAGCCTTCCAGCCTGTTCATTGCGGGTGGCAGCGCCGGAGCCTATGGCAGCATCTATCATGCCGCCGACATCATCACCAACTATGAAGGCGTCCCGGCCACGCAGTTGGGCGATGCAGGCGTAGGCGTGACTCCCCGTGCCTGGGAAGGGCTGGCGACCTGGGGGCTGTACGACAATCTGCCGGACTATGTCGAAGAACTGGCCGACATAACGCCCGAACGCTACAGCATCCGTCTGCACTATGCCGCGACCGCCCGCGCCTTCCCCGAAAATCAGTTCGGAATGTATACAACCTGGACGGATGGCGTACAGATCGGTTTCTTCCTGCTGCAAGGCGGCGGCGCGTCTCCCCAGGAAGCCGGGGCAAATTGGGTGGCGACTTCGCGCTCGATTATGAGCGGCCTGCAGGGCAGCCTGAATAATTTTGCTGGCTTCACCTCCGGCGGCAGCGCCCACACGATTCTGGATACGCCTGACTTCTATACCTATGAAGTCGGTGATCTGCGCTTCCGTGACTGGGTGGCTGACCTGCTGGCGAGCGAAGCGTCGAACATCCTGTGCATCGACTGCGCGAATGCGGACGTGGGCGAATAAATAGCGCCCCGCGTTCCTCACGCTGAAAGCAAACAGGGCGGACATGGTGTTCGCCCTGTTTTTGTTGTGGAAGCTGTACGCATTTAAAAAGACAATGCGCGCGATGTTTTTCGTAGGGACTAGGCCTGCCGTGTCCCTACAATAATTGCCTGGACTGGACGCCAAACCGATCTCAAAGCCCGACGGGCAAGGCCTTCATCCCGTGCAGCAGCAGGGTCTCGTTCCATTCCAGTTCGTCGGGGCGCACGGCCAGCCGCAGAGTCGGCAGGCGGCGCAGCAGCGTGTTCATGGCAATCGCCCCTTCCAGCCGGGCCAGCGGCGCACCCAGGCAGTAGTGGATGCCGTGTCCGAAGGCGATGTGCTTATTCGGATTGCGGGTGATGTCGAACGTATCGGGGTTTTCAAAGGCAGCAGGGTCACGATTGGCCGCCAGCAGCGAGGCCAGCACCATCGCACCCTTCGGGATGGGCTTACCGTCGATTTCCAGATCGCCCAGCGCCCAGCGCATGGTGCTTGCGCCGACCGGGCCGTCATAGCGCAGCATTTCCTCAATCGCCGTATCGATCAGTTCCGGCTTGCGGCGCAGCAGATCAAGCTGATCGGGATTCTGGAGCAGCGCCAGCGTGCCGTTGCCGATCAGATTCACGGTCGTCTCATGCCCGGCCACCAGCAGCAGAAACACCATGCTGATAAGCTCCTGCGGTTCCAGCACGTCGCCCGCTACTTCCACCTGTACCAGCGCCGTAATCAGGTCGTCCTGCGGCTCTGCCCGGCGGCGCTCGAACATCTCGTGGAAGTACATGATAAATTCCATCGCCGCGACCGCCAGTTCATCACCCCGGTCGCCGCGCAGCCCGCCGATCACAATTGTCTGTGACCAGCGGCGGAAGTTGTCCTGATCGGACGCCGGAATGCCCAGCAGGTCGGCAATGACCGTCACCGGCAGCACAAAGGCGTAATCGGCGATCAGGTCGATCTCGCGCTTGCCCGCCATCCGGTCGATCAGCAGATCAGCCACTTCCTGAATGCGCGTTTGCAGCGCGGCGATCATGCGCGGCGTGAAGGCCTTATGTACCAGCCCACGCAGCCGAGTGTGGTCGGGCGGGTCGACCGTCAGCATGTGATGGTTAATTGACATGGCGGCGGTTTCGGTATCGGTCGGCGGGCGCTTGCGTTCCAGTTTGCTGGCGTCCTTGGTGAAGCGTTCGTCCTTGAGCAGCGCCATGCAATCCGCGTAGCGCGTCACCAGCCAGGGATACGCCCCGGCTTCGCGGATGGTGAGTTTATGAATGGCGGAGTCCTCGCGCATGGCGGCCAGCACCGGATGGGGATTGCGCAGCACTTCCGGGGCAAGCAGGTTTATGGGCGTTTCAATTGTCACAAAACAGCTCCTATCGTTCTGATTTCGGCAGCAGTGCAGACAGCGGATTGTGTCATTGTAGCCGCATCAGGTAGGCATGAACTGAGCGTTTTGTGAGTTCAGGCACAATCTCAGACGGTTTCCACCTGTGCTTTGAGCTGCGCCAGGATTTTCTCCGCCTCGTCCTGATTGCTGCTGACCAGCACCGCTTCCACGATCTTACCAATAATGGGCAGGGGCACATCATAATCGATCTCCAGCGCCACATCCGTGCTGTTCACGGTGATCGGCTCGAAGCGCCACGTAAAGCTGCTGCGAATCGCTTCCTCGCTCACGCCCGTAATCATCTGGTTCGGCTCATAGACCGTCGTGGTGCTCTCGCCCTCAAAGTCCTGACCGAGCATGTGATACGTCCAGCGGAATTTCTTGCCGCCGTTGGGCAGCGCTTCCACATCCGTCACCGCTTTGAGGTTGTCCCAGATCAGCGGCAGATGTGTCGGGTCGTCGAGATAGGCAAAGATGGTTTCGACAGGCGCAAGGATGGTCAGGCTTTTGTGAATTTTCATGAAGCGTCTCCCAAAAGTTTTCAGTGGTTGGTGATTAGTAGGGGCGAGGCATGCCTCGCCCTTACAAAAACATGCCGAAGGTTCCTTATATGTAGAACCTGGTCAAAAAGGCGAAACCCGTAGGGGAGGGGTTTAAACCCTCCCCTACAAAATATCCGAGACCTTACATCAGCAGGAGCAGGGGCGAAGCCTACAAATTACCGCCTCCACTACCCTTGCTGAATCACTGCGTCCAGATATACCCAGTCCCCGGACGAAATCGGCAGCGTTCGCGCGACCTCGACCGGGACGAATTCCGCGCCCGTCTCGTACTCACCTGTAACCGCTTCAGCGTGATCGTCGGCAGCCTGGGCGGTGTAGATGAGATGGACGAAGTCGGGATACAAAAACGGAAAATCATCCGGCTTGGGCAGCAGGTGATGAAACCGTCGAAAGCCAATCAGCCGCAGGTCGTGCAGCGTCCAGCCGGTTTCTTCCAGCAGTTCGCGGCGGGCGGTGTCTTCATAGGTTTCGCCCGCCTCGCGCCGTCCACCGGGGACGAGATGCACTGTTTCAGGATCACGCACCACCAGCACTTCATCCCCGCGCCGCACGATGCAGCGCACCGACGTAATGTAGGCATCCGGCGGCGGCACCGCGCTCAGATAGCTTTCTTCGCGCAGCAGCAGATCGCCCCACTGCACTTCCTGAGTCCAGTGTGGCGTGTGTGAAGCGAGAAAACGGTCGAGATCGGTGTCGCTCATGACCCGCCTTTGATCTCTCGGTAGTAATCGCACACCGAATTGACCACACACTTCCCACAGCGCGGGTTGTTGAAGGTGCAGATCTGCTGGCCGTGCTTGAGCATGCTCACATGGAAGTTATACAGGCGGTGCGGCTTCTCCCCGACCAGATCGCGCAGGACGACGTGCGCACTTTCGGCGCTGATTTTGGCGCGAATCAGGCCGAGTCGCCCGCTGACGCGATGCAGATGCGTATCCACCGGCATCACGTCGCGGTGAAAGCAGAACAGCATGACCAGCGAGGCGGTCTTCACCCCCACCCCCGGCATCGACAGCAGCCATTGCATCGCTTCGTCAGTCGGGATTTCGGCCAGGAAGTCGATGTTGTATTCGCCGCGTTCCTCCTTGATGCGGCGCAGCACAGCCTGAATATACGGCGCTTTACGTTCGGGAAAGCGCGAGGGCGACAGCGTTTCGATCAGTTCATCCTGCGGCGCGTTCTGGATTCCTTCCCAACTGCCGAAGCGCTCCCACATCTGGTCAAAGGCGCGGCGTTCATCGTATTTGTTGGTGCGGTGGGAGAGGATGGTGAAGATGAGTTCGCGCAGGTTATCGGGGCAGGGTTTCAACTGGCGTTCGCCATAGGCCTCGACGAGATGGTCATAGACGTAGTCGGTCTTGGCGTGTAGATCAAGTTTCTGGTCGGACAGCATCCGGTTCCCCCTTTGGTGCGTCCATCGCTGGAACCTCATCCTAAAAGGGCAAGCTGAACCGCAGGTGAAACGGCGCTAGATGCTGGCTCAATAACCAGGAATGCGCGAACGTCGTTTCCTGATGTAAGGTCTCGAATGTTTTGTAGGGGAGGGTTTGAAACCCTCCCCTACGATTTTGCCTTTTTGTGCAAGTTCTTTCAGGAGTACAATCCAATTAGAACGGTGTGATGTTACGGACACGGCATGCCGTGTCCCTACAAAAACATCGTGCGTTTTCTTTTTGACTGTACTTAACACCCAAACGGCTGCGTGATGTTGGGGTCGGTGCCGATGCTGTACAGGTCATAGCGCAGCACCAGTTCGCCGCTCACGGGCGGATTGCCTTCGATCAGTTGCTCGAAGATCACCACATTTTCCACGTTCATCGTCAGCCAGAAGCGAATCACGGCGTTTCGGGCTGGCGCGACCCATAACTCCCGGCTGAGGCTGAGGATGCGCCCCGCGCCGCCCAGCCGAATATAGGGCATCAGCAGATCGTCCTGCACGAAATCATAGCGCCACACCTGTTCACCGTTGATGACCTGCTGCACACCCACCGGAATTGCCCGGTTCACGCCGCCGATCACCTGGCTGATGAGCAGATCCGCTGCAATCGCGGGTTCGCCCTCGGTGGCACGGGTGCAGGCGTTGTTTTCCACCAGAAACGTATCCGGCCCCAGCCGCACGGCTTCCCGCGTGATGACCGTGCCCTCGGTCTCGATGCCGAACAGTTCACCCGATGTCTCGATCACCACCCGGCGCTGTGTGCCGAGCTGGTTGTGCCACACCTGCACGCGGATTGTCCCGGCTGCCGGGCGCGGCGTCCCGGCGAAAATGCCGTTGAAGGAGAGCGTGGCCTCGTAGCGCCAGTTGGGGAGCGAAGGCAGATTCGCGTCAATGGCCGGGAAGATCACCTGCTCGCGGAAGCCTTCCGGCGGGGCATTGGCGGTGAGGAAATCTGATGTGGCAAGCTGCTCGATGGACGGAATGCGTGTGGGGATGACGGGTGTCGCCCGCCCCTGGCAGGCGGTCAGTAAAGCAGTCGCCAGCAGGATGAGCAGCGTCAGAAGCGGGGTAAGGCGGGCGTGGTTCAATGCGTCTACCTTTATATATGGAACATTCCAAATGTTGTGCAGGCGCGGGTCTCAAAGCTTCCCCTACGCGCAGCCTCGCAGCCATTCTAGCCGCCTTTGCGGGCGCGGCAAATGGCGGAACTTTCCCCTCTTTACCATTGACATCCCAACCAGACACCGTTAGAATGCAAACAAATCGCGGTCGTTTTGTGTATTGAACTCGTCTTGTGCTACAATGGGTGAAATACAAAAAACAACACAGCGATCAGGTTAACAAATGAATAGGTCTGAAGCAGGCAAAGCAGGCTACGAGAAGACGAAAGAACAGCTTGACGCACAACGTCAGGCGGCATCTGACCGTGCTAGACAGCGCCACGAAGAAAACTCTCCAAAGTGTTTAAATTGTGGGGCGCCAATCGAGTACGAAAACCGTCGCAACAAGTTCTGTAGTCAATCTTGCAGCGCTACCTACTCCAACCAGCGCCGAATACGCAACACAATACGCTCCAGAGTTTGCAGTTGTGGCAATCCAAAAGAGCTTGCCAACAAATACTGTAAGGAGTGTAGCGACCGTCAGGTTTATCACCGCATCTACAAATTGGAAGATGCAACCTTAGATAGCCAGCGTCGTCGCATTCTTGTGGAGGAAATCGGACATCGTTGTGAGGTGTGTGGATTATCCGAATGGATGGGAAAGCCTATCCCGATTGAGTTAGATCATATCAATGGTGACTCGGATAATAACTCACGCGAAAACCTGCGACTGATCTGCCCCAACTGCCACGCCCAGACGGATACGTACAAAGGTGCGAACGCTGGTAAGGGCAGCAGGCGACAGGTAATTCGGCGCAGACGCTACTCAGATGGTAAAACCTACTAAGCCGTGTATGATTGGCCGCAGTAGCTCAGTGGCAGAGCGTCTACCTTGTAAGTAGAGGGCCATGGGTTCAAATCCCATCTGCGGCTTGTTAGCAAGTTAACAACATGGGTCGGTGTCCCGAGCGGCAAAGGGGGGAGACTGTAAATTTCTTGGCGTAAGCCTTCGCAGGTTCGAGTCCTGCCCGGCCCACTGTTTCACCACCAAATTCCTTCCGCCTTTGTAGCTCAGCGGTAGAGCATTCCCTTGGTAAGGGAAAGGTCACGGGTTCAAGTCCCGTCAAAGGCTTGTAAACAAAGACGAAAAACCAGCCTCGTGGTAACGGCTGCGCAAACGTCCCCGGTAAGGTCACGGAGAACAGAACACAATGGCAAAGAAGGGCAACCGCATCGCGATCAAGCTTCGCAGCACCGAAAGCGGCCATATGTACATCACGTACAAGAACCGCCGCAACGATACCAATCGTCTGGAGCTGAAGAAGTATGACCCCATCCTGCGGAAACACGTGCTGTACCGGGAAACCAAGTAAACCGGGTTTCCCGAACTTTTTCAACAAGATAGGGGTGTAGCTCAGCTGGTAGAGCAGGGAGCTCCAAACTCCAAGGTCGTGAGTTCGAATCTTGCCACCCCTGCAAAGCTCGTCAGAAACACCGTCCCCGTGACGGTGTTTCTTATCCTAGAGACTGCTGTACAAAAACAGACATTCAACAACCTTAAAAAAAGTGGCTTTTGATGGCCGGGGAGTAAAGCATTCATGTCTGCCGAGAACGTGGAAGAAAAATCCAGGCGCAGGCGCGTCCGCCGCACTGTTGAGCAAGAGGTGAACGAAGAAACCGACGAAGAGGAACTGGACAGTACCACTTCCAGAGGCATCACGGCTGGCAAAGGCCGTGCGACGCCGGGCCGCCGCAATCAACTGGCCGAGGTTGAGGAAGATCAGGGCAATATCGTCACGCGCCCGATTAACGGGGTGCGCGAATATTTCGAGGGGGTGCGCGACGAACTGCGCAAGGTCAACTGGCCGACCCGCGAAGAACTGCGCCGTCTGACGGTGGTCGTGCTGGTGGTGATGGTGATTTCGGCCATTGTGCTGGGCATCGTCAACTTCATCTTCACCGAACTGTTTGTGATCGGGCTGAATGCGCCAGTGGTCTTCGCGGTGATCTTCGCGGTCGGCATTGCGGGGGCATTCCTGTACACGCGGATGCAGCGCCGCGCCAGCAACCTCACCGAATATTAAAGCGCGTTGTAGAGGAGGTTGTTGCATGGCAAACAGTAAAAAGGATCAGAATCCCGATTACGATCCCGAACCGATTTATCTGACGACGGAGAACGACACCCGCAGTTTTCTGGGCGATGACGGCGGCGATGAAATCCGCCCACCGACGGCCAGCAGCGAAAAGCTGTGGTATGTGGTGCACTGCTACTCCGGCTATGAGAACAAGGTGCGCTATTCCATCGAGCAGCGCATCGAGACGATGGGGATGCAGGACAAAATCTTCGACGTGATCGTCCCGACCGAGGAAGAAATCGAGGTCAAGGACGGCAAGCGCCGCACGGTGGAGCGCCGTGTTTTCCCCGGCTATATCCTGGTCGAGATGAAGATGGACGAAGATTCCTGGTACGTGGTGCGCAACACGCCAGGCGTGACCGGGTTCGTCGGCATGGGCAACGAGCCGACTCCCCTGCGACCGGAAGAAGTCAAGCAGATCATGGATCGCATGTCCGACGAAGCGCCGAAGGTCAAGGTCACTTTCAAGCTCGGCCAGAAGGTGCGCATCATCGATGGGCCGTTCAACGACTTCATCGGCACAGTTTCGGAAATCGACACCGACAAATCCAAAGTGCGCGTGATGGTCAGCTTCTTCGGGCGCGAAACCCCGGTGGAAGTGGACTTCCTGGAAGTGGAAAAGGTCTAGTACGCTGACAAGATGAGAATGATGGGTTGCGTTGGTACGGGCGCAGCGCGCCGCGCCCCTACAGGTAGGCAGCTTTAGATGGTCGATGTACTAGTTCAGTCGAAGAAGCAACGAGCAATGAGCAATGAGTTTTTAAAATCCTTGCTCAAAGACCGAAATACCTGACCTGGCGCTGCGTTTGTATAACACAAAAACAACTGTCTCACGTAGGGACACGGCATACCGTGTCCGGTGAATCAAAAAGAGGACACAATGGCAAAGAAAATCAAAGCAATCGTCACCCTGCAACTCCCGGCGGGCAAGGCCAACCCGGCGCCCCCGGTCGGCCC
>JANRLJ010000127.1:0-21738 GCA_033762735.1 bacterium
CATCCACCAACACATACAGGTAGGTGAACACTTCTTCCAGTGTTATACTGTTCATCAGAACGTCTTTCAGATACGAGGTAGCCGTACTTCGATCTTCCTAGACGTTCTCCTTTTTGCCAACTCCTTTTCACATCAGACGTATGATATAAACAACATCCACCTGTATTCAACCGGAGGGCAGCGCACAGTGAAAATCGGACTCATCGCGGACATGCACGGTGATCTGGACAGCTTTGAAACCGCGCTGGCGATTCTGGAAACGCACGAGGTCGAGTGTATCCTGTGCGCGGGCGACGTAACCGAGCGCGGGGCGGAAGCGGACGAGATCGTCCAGTTGATGAAGGCACTCGATATTGGCTGTGTGATGGGCAACCACGACGCGACCGTGCTGGAACATCAGGCGCGGCGGCGGGAAGCAGCCTCCCACGAGGGGCTGACGAAGGTCGGGCGCATCGTCAATGATGACACGCTGCGCTACCTGCGAACGCTGCCCAACCGTGCTTATTATCGCTTCGACAAGACGCGGCTGCTGATGGCACACGGCGCCCCCTGGAGTGAGGTGGTGGGCTTGTATCCCGATAGCCCCCAGGCGTGGTTCGATGAGCTGGTGGAGCGGCACGGCCACGAAGCCGATGTGGTCGTCCTCGGCCACACCCACGCGCCGCTGTGGGTGACGATTGGCAATCTGACGGTCGTCAATCCAGGCTCGATCTATGGCGTGACGATCCGTGACAGCCACACCTGTGCGGTGCTGACTCTGCCGGAGAAGTCGCTGGCGGTCTACAGCCTGCGGACGGGCGAGCCTGTATCTGTGCCGCTGACAGTGCGGTAACGGATCGCGTGTGCTGTCAATCGTTCAGCAGGAGATTTATGATACATCGGCCAAAAACCTGTTTTATCGCCTGCGATTCTTCTAAATACAGTCAAAAAGAAAACGCGCGATATTTTTCGTAGTACAATCGCACCCTTTGATTTTCTTGTGTGTAGGGGCGCAGCATGCTGCGCCCCTACGGAACGAATGCCTCATGGCTGCAAGTACAATGCTGTCATGACGTGACGGCAGCCAGCCCCAACTGCTGACGCAGCGCCGTGTCTCGCTCCCGATCAGCCGTATTGCGGGCGCTGTTGACGGCTTCCATGTCCTGCGGCGCGACCTTATAGCGTGTGTAGGGCTGGTCGGCCTGAATCGCGGAGACGATGATCTGCGCGACGGCTTCCGGTGCAACACCGATCTGATTCATCATCTGCATGGACGCTTCGCTCACGGCGCGGAAGGCCGCAAGATAGGCGCGGTAGGCGCTGCTTTCGTTCGTCGGAATGGCCTCGACGGTCTGGAAGGCCAGCGGCGTGTTGATCCCGCCCGGCTGGATGACCACGACTTCAATGCCGAAGGGCTGCACTTCCATCCGCAGCGCGTCAGAAATGGATTCGACCGCGTACTTGGTGGCATGATAGAAGCCCGCGAACGGCGTGGTCATTTCCCCACCCATCGAACTCACGTTGATAATCCGTCCGCCTCCCTGACGGCGCATCCCCGGCAGAACAAGCTGGCACATCCGCACCAGGCCGAAGACGTTCGTCTCGAACTGTTTGCGGATTCGCTCCAGCGCCACCTCCTCCACCGGCCCCATCTCGCCATAAGCCGCGTTATTGACCAGCGCGTCGATGTTGCCGTGCTGCGCTTCAATCGAACGGACGGCGGCCTGCATCGAGGCTTCGTCGGTCACGTCCAGCGGGAGGACGGTAATGCCCTGCTGTTGTAAATCGCCTGCTGCCTGTGGACGGCGTGTGCCTGCGTAGGTGATCCATCCAGCCTGCGCCAGTTGCAGCGCGGTCGCCCATCCACTGCCGCCCGCCGAAACCCCTGTGACCAATGCGACTTTGCGTTCCACTGTCATTGTTCAACATCTCCTCATTCCAAACGAACAAAGGCAGTGTACACTCTGGAGTATACTCCAGAGTCAAGAGGGGGATCTGAGGGAATTGATGCGAATTGGAGAACTCGCCCGACGCACCGGGCTAAGCGTGGATACCCTGCGCTTTTACGAGAAGCGCGGTCTGTTGAATGAATCGCACTTCCAGCGCACGGAAAGCGGCTATCGCGATTACAACGAGGCCGCGCTGGAACGGCTGCAACTGATTAAGGGCACTCAGGCGGCAGGCTTTACGCTGTCGGAGATCGCCATGCTGTTTGATCGCTGGGAGGCCAATCAGCTCAGCCAGGAAGACATCGTGGCCTATCTCACCGAAAAGTGCCAGCAGATCGAAGCGAAGATTGCCGAACTGCAGCAGGTGCAGCAGTATCTTGAGAACAAGATTTGCGCCGTGACGGGCGTAAACAGGCTGGCGAAAGGTCACGCAAAAGTGCGCTGAGTGATTCGTTTTGTATGTAGGGGCGACTCGCCGGGTCGCCCCTACGCGAACGCCAGAAATGAAACGGCCATTTTTGGTAAGATGAACCACTTCAGCAGGGGAACTTCTGGCGCACGGATGTCGTCTCTCACTGGAATCGCTGAAACAACAATCAGGAGTAAAACCAATGTCCCGAACCCTCGGTTTTGTCCTTATGTGCATCCTGCTGGCACTGGTGCTGGTTGTCCCGCTCAGCGCCCAGCCCGAACCCCTTTCGCCCGAAGTCGGTGAACTGGCCGCCGGGAACAACGCCTTTGCCTTTGACCTGTATCAGGCGTTGATCGCCGAAAGCGGGACGGACAACCTGTTCTATTCACCCTACAGTATTTCGCTGGCGCTGGCGATGACCTACGCCGGGGCGGACGGTCAGACCAAAGCGCAGATGGCCGATGTGCTGCATTTCGCGCTTCCGCCGGAAACGCTGCATCCCGCCTTCGCCGAACTCAACCATGAATTCGCCCGCCGCTCCGAGCAGGAATTGACGGAAGGTGACGAAGAACAGCGCTTCCGCCTGAACATCGCCAACGCGATCTGGGCGCAGCAGGATTACAACTTCGTGCCGGATTTCGTGGAACTGCTGAACATCAACTACGGCGCAGGCCTGCAACTGGTTGATTACATGGCCGACCCCGAAGCCGCCCGCGACCAGATCAACGCCTGGGTCGAAGACCAGACGGAAGACCGCATTCAGGATTTGGTGCCGGAAGGCGTGATTACGGTGGATACGCGCCTGGTGCTGGCGAACGCCATTTACTTTAAGGCCGCCTGGCTGCGCGAGTTCATGCCGGAAGCCACGCAGGACGGCCCGTTCACGCTGCTGGATGGCAGCACCGTCGAGGTGCCCCTGATGACTCAGCAGGAAGGCTTTCTGTATGGCGCGGGCGAGGGCTATCAGGCCGTGATGATGCCTTACTATGGCGGGCAGACGGCGATGGTCGTGCTGCTCCCGGAAGCAGGCGCGTTCGAGGATTTCCAGTCCACGCTGACGGCGGACTCTTTTGCCGAAATCGTCGCCGGGATGGGGGCGCAGGAAGTCGCGCTGACCTTCCCGCGCTTCGAGTTTGAATCCGCCATGCAGCTTGCCGACTATCTGCAAGCGATGGGCATGGTAGACGCTTTCACGGGGGATGCCGATTTCGGCCTGATGCGGGCGGAACGCGACGTGTTCATCAGTGCCGTGGTGCACAAGGCGTTTGTGGCTGTCGATGAAGCCGGGACGGAAGCCGCCGCCGCGACCGCTGTCGTGATGGAAGCGATGGCCGCGCCTGCCCCGCAGGAAGTGGTGGAAATGCGGGTGGATCGACCCTTCATGTTCGCCATCTATGACCTCCCGACCAACACGATTCTGTTCATGGGGCAGGTGACGAATCCGGCATCCTGAAATGTTTGCCGCGTTTTCGCTGATCATATTCGTGTAACGACAAAATGAAGTGTAAGGGCGTAGCGTACTGCACCCTTACCCATTACGACTGCGCTCGACTTTATCCAATTACAACTTGTGTTTCTCGCCATAGGCTAAAGCCATATGGCTGCCGAAAAGCCAAGCCCACTGAAGGGGCTATAAGGTTGATGACAGATCAACAATGAGCGCCTTTAGTGCGCTTGGTCGTTTGGAGCCGGACGTTTTAACGTCTGGCAGGGCCAAGTGAACCTTCCATGACCTCTTATGGATGAGAATGGATAAAGTTCAACCCAGGAAGCTGTTAGGACTTACGGGACTTATCTCTAATAACTAACCACTGAAAACTGATAACTTTTACCCAACTGCTTGACACCTTCAAAAACTGTGATATTGTTACCCTAACAAATGTTAGTTCTGGTTTGGTGAGCATCAACAGTGGAATCAAGTCCTTCACGCGAACGGGTTCTGGATGTGGCGGAACAGTTGTTTACGGCGCACGGCTATGCGTCGGTGACCATGCGCGACATTGCCGGGAAGCTGGAGATGAAAGTCTCCTCGCTTTATCACCACGTGCCGAAAGGTAAGGAAGAACTGTTCGTCGCCGTAATCGAACGTAATATGCGGCGGCATCATGAGGAGCTTCAGCGGATTATCGCCCAGCAGGAAGGCGACTGGCAGGCGCAGCTTTTCGGCGTGGCGCACTGGCTGCTTTCGCGCCCGATGATGGACTCCAACCACCTGATGCGAACGGACATCCACGAACTGAAAGAGCCGCAGCACGCCGAGAACGTGATGCAGAGCATGTACATGGTGATGCAGCCCATCGAGCAGATTTTCGCCCGTGCTGCCGCCGAAACCGGAAAGGACATGCCGCATCCGGGTCTGCTGGCGGGGGTCTTTTTGGCAATTGTGAACGGTCTGAGCGGCGCACCGGAACCCTTCGACCCAGCGTTTAATAAAGTGACTTCCGTCGATACAATCCTAAAAGTTTTAATAAAAGGTCTGCTCGCCGACTAAATTTTTTTATCTGCAAAACCGAACAAAAGTTAGTTCGGTCATGATGAGGTGTTGAAGCGAGTACGAGTGTAACAGGCAAACCGAACAAGTTTTTGTTAGTCCAAAAAGGAGAGGTCATGGACAATCGGGAAATTGTGGTGAGTAACCTGAGCAAGCGTTATGGCGAGTTCCACGCGGTACGGGAAGTTTCGTTTCGAGTCAGATCGGGGGAAGTGTTTGGCTTCCTGGGGCCGAACGGGGCGGGCAAGAGCACAACCGTTTCGATGCTGACTACGCTGGTGCTGCCCAGCGATGGCACGGCGACCGTCGGCGGCTTCGACATTCGGTCTCAGCCGGGGGAAGTCCGTCAGATCGCGGGCGTAGCCTTGCAGGAAATCGGCCTCGACCCGTTCATGAAAGCGCCTGAACTGCTGCTGCTCCAGGCACAGCTTTTCGGCCTCAGGCGCAGCCATGCCCATGATCGTGTGGCCGAACTGCTCAGCCTCGTCAAGCTGAACGACCCGCAAACCCTGAAGCGCCCGGTTGGCAAGTACAGCGGTGGGATGCGCCGCCGCCTCGATCTGGCGCTGGCGCTCATCCACCGGCCGCAGGTGCTGTTCCTGGATGAGCCGACCACCGGGCTTGACCCTGCCAGCCGCCGCGATATCTGGGCAGAGGTGCGGCGGCTGAATCAGGAATTGGGGATGACCATCTTCCTCACCACGCAATACCTGGAAGAAGCTGATGCACTGGCCGACCGCATCGCCATCATCAACAAGGGGCAGATCGCGGTGGAAGGCACGCCCGCGCAGTTGAAGGGGCAGTTGGGCGCGGAGTCCATCAACATCACCTTCCAGAGTACGGAGGACGCACAGCAGGCGCTTGGGGTGCTGGCGGATCTCTCCGTCACGCCGCCGCAGCACACCGACTCCATGCTGCGGCTGTATGTGCAGCAGGCGGCTGCAATGCTCCCCACTGTGGTTGCCCGTTTGCAGGATGCAGGCATTGCGGTAGACGCGCTCACGCTGACTCAACCCACCCTGGACGACGTATTTCTGGAAGTTACCGGACAGCGGCTCACCGTCAGAGAGGAGGGCGCGAAGGAAGAAACGACCCTCCACAGCACTGTCGCGTAAGGCCTCACTCTGTTCATCTGATCTGGAAAGGGGTTATCCCAATGGCAATTGCTATCGCTACCCATAACAATGCAATTCCCCGTGCGTCCTTCGGCTGGCAGTTCTGGCTGCTGACCGGGCGCTTCCTCAAAACCGTGCTGCGCAATCCCGGTGCGGCGCTGCCCAGCCTGCTCATCAGCATCTTTACGCTGCTGATCTATCAGGAGTCGTTCGGCACTGCTGCGACCTTTATCCCCGGTCTGGCGGGCAATAACTATACCGCCTTCGTGCTGCCGCTCTCGCTGCTGAGCGTGGCGCTGACCAGCGCGGTCACGGCGGGCGCGGTGATCGTCAGCGACATCAGCACCGGCTATTTCGACAAACTGCTGCTCACGCCCGTCTCGCGCACGGCGCTGCTCTTAAGCGTGATGTTCGTCGGCTCGGTACTGATCGCGGCAGAACTGGCGCTGATAATGCTGCTCGGTGTACTGCTGGGCGTGAACCCGCCGACCGGGCTGCTGGGTGCGCTGGCGGTGATCGGCATCGCGGTGCTGGTCGGCAATGCGCTGGCTGGCTTAGGGGTAGGGATTGCGCTGCTGACCGGAAGCCCCGCCGCGACGCAATCCACCTCGCTGCTGTTCTTCCCGCTTACACAGTTGACCGCCGCCTTTACCCCGCTGGAACTGCTGGGGGACACACTCCGGGCTATCGCGCAGGTCAACCCCGCGACCTATGTGCTGAAGGCCATGCGCACCATTCTGCTGGAAGGCTGGGGAGACACAACCAGCATCATGACGGGCGTTCTCGTCGCGCTGGTGCTGTGCGCCGTCACTTTCATGTTTGCTCTGGTCAGCCTGCGCATTCGGACAGGGCGCAAGTAGTTCAGCTTACTCGGATAAGTCTCAAACCATCACTCAATAAGCATAAAAGGAGCAGGAACAATGCAGGGAAAATACGTCCTCATTACCGGAGGCACGGGCGGTATCGGCAAACAGACCGCGATTGGGCTGGCGAAGTTGGGTGCGCATGTGATCGTCAACGGGCGTAATCAGGCGCGCGGGGAACAGGCTGTGCGCGAGATTCAGCAGATCACAGGCAACCGCAACGTCGATCTGCTGATCGGGGATATGGCCGAACAGGAAGCGGTGCATCAAGTAGCGGCCACTTATCAGCAGCGCTATCCCCGCCTGGATGTGCTGATTAATAATGCTGGTCTGATGCCGTCCACACGGCAGTTGACTCACGACGGACTCGAAAGCGCGTTCGCGGTAAATGTGGTCGCGCCCTATCTGCTGACGATGCTGCTGAAGGACATGCTTTCCGTCAGCCGCCCGGCACGGGTGATTCACGTCGCGGGTGGTCTGCCCATCGGCAAAATCGACCTGGAAAATCTGCAATCGGAAAAGAAGTTCAGCGTGTTCAACACCTATTCGCACACCAAACGCGCCATGCTGGCGCTCAGTCTGGCGCAGGTGCGGCATTTCCAGAAGGAGGGGATCACGGTGAACGTGGCCTACCCCGGACGAGCGGAGACGGAAATGACGAAGGAACTTCAGGTTCCCGCCATTTTCAAAGTCATCGGTGTCGTCACCGAACGCTTTACGCTGAAAGGCGAAGAAACCGTGATTCGCGCCGCCCGGTGCAGCATCTACCTGGCGTCCTCGCCGGAGGTCGAAGACGTAAGCGGAGCGTTCTTCAACCCCAACACCAAGCAGGGGCGGTGGATTAAAGCGGCGCAGGACGAAGCCACCCAGAATCATCTGTGGTCGCTGCTGGAAGAGGTCACGACCAAAACGGCCCAGCCTGCCTGAAATTCGGGAACAAAACCGAGCCAGAAATCGTCTTGTCTGTGGATGGGTGAGGCAGGTCGTGGGCAAACGGGTAACACCGACGCCAACGACCTGGCTCACCTTTTCTGTTGTCCGCACCAATCACGTAGGAGAAACCTGATGTCCCGTATTCGTACCCTCAGTCTGACACTCATCCTCGCGCTCTTGCTGGCGCTGAGCGTCGCGCCATCTCTGGCGCAGGAGGCCACGCCGTCCAATCTGCCCGCCCCAGTCCATGCAGTCCGTTTCGATGGTTTCGGCTTCATGCTGGATTCGACCATTGCCCGCAATGTGAACATTTCGCAGGTGGAAGGCGCGAACGTAGCCGATTATGCCCCCGGCTTCACCGAACCCGCTTATACCCAGTTCGGCCTGTACAATGACTTCCCCGCGCCGCAAAGCCTGTTTGAAGCACATGGCGGGTTGCGCGTCTATGACATCGCCGCGCTGGAAGGCTTCACCGAAGAACTGGCGACGGTGGAACGGCTGCAAGCGCTGCTCAACCAACGCCCGCAGTTGGTCACGGCGGTCATGCCCGACATGAGCAGCCGCGAAAGCTGGCTGCCGTTCCTGCCTGTTGCGCCGCACGGCCAGGTTGCTCGCGCCAAAGCCCACTATCTTGACAACGGCGCGGTCAGCGGCATCGCCTATCTGGTCGCGCTGCAGGCCGCGCGCGAACCGTTCACGGCCAGCACCTTCGTCTACACCTTCCAGGGCATCTCTGCCGATGGCCGCACTTATGTGGTGGGCGTGTTCCCGGTACTTGCCAGCGTGTTCCCGGTAGAACTCGAAGCGTTCAACCCCGACGAGTTCGCCGCGCAGTTCAATCAATACCTGCTGGACAGCGTAAACGCGCTCGAATCCGCCGAGCCGACCGCGTTCAGCCCGTCACTTGATCTGCTGGACGCGCTGGTGCTGTCCATCAGCATCGGGCAGGGGTAAACACGCTCTATTCTGGTATTTCCGATGCTGTACTCGTACATAGACGATCTAAATCTGCCTTTCTGTAGGGGCGAGGCACGCCTCGTCCGTACTAACACAGCCCAGCATGCTCATGTAGTGGATGTCCTAGCCACCTGGCTAATCAGAGTGCCAGCAAAAATTTGACCATTTGGTCAGGGGTTCAGCAGCCTAATTCGGTATGCTGGATGTGGGTTGAGGCGGAAGCTCGACCATCGGGTCGAGTCAACCTACGTGTACGGATAAGGGTGAGCCAGTACGGAAGGCTCACCCTTTGTGTTTTTCGTACTGGTTGAATCCGTCCCGCCGAGGGGTACAATCAACCGCATGAAATGGCATTACACAGGAATGGCGGAACATTGACTGATCTCGTCCTCGTCGGGTTGATCTTCATCTTTCGGGTCGCCAACTATGCGATTGGCACCCTTCGGCTGGTCGCCGTCACGCGCAACCAGCGGATTCTGGCGTCGGTCATGGCCGTGTTCGAGGCGCTGGTGTTCGCGGTGGTGATCGCCAATGTCGTCACCGATCTGAACAATTTCGCCAATCTGGCTTCGTACTGCGCGGGCGCGGCGGTGGGGAACTACGTCGGCATGGCGCTGGAAGCACGGTTCGTCACCGGTTACGCCACCGTCAACCTCATCACCACACAGAACGGCCATGAGATCGCACTGGCGCTGCGCGAGTCGGGCTATGGGGTGACGGAAATCGTGGGCGAAGGGCGCAGCGGCACGGTCGTCACGCTGCGGGCGGTCGTGAACAAGCGGGCGATTGCAGATGTGGTGCGGCAGGCGCGGGCGATTAACCCGGAAGTGTTTATCACGGTCGAAGATGCGCGCACAGTCGAGCGCGGCTGGATGAGCGTGGGACGCGGCGGGACGCGCTCGTGAGCGACCTTTTGAAGTAGGGGCGACTCGCAGAGTCGCCCATACCAGAACAAATCCATCACATGGAAGGGCGAGGCATGCCTCGCCCCTACGGAAACATCATGCGGTTTTAAAATGGTGGCTCTTGTCCAGACTGTGTGAAAAACGGTTGTTGTAGGGGCGACCCGCCGGGTCGCCCCTACCAGAGTCACCTCTTCTGAACATGAGCCAAAATGGTTTACCATCAGGTTAATCAGTTGGCGTCAGCACCGTGTCAATCACGATCAGGTTGCCATTGACCACCGCCGGGAAGCCGCCCGCGACAATCGCCGCCGAGTCGTTCAGCCGAATCTGGTCATCTTCGACCGACACCGTAATCACACCACCGCTGAGCGTTTCCAGTTCGGCGCCGTCTTCGATCCCCGGCGTGATGAATAAATCCTCGACCACATGCCCGCGCAGCAGATCGGCAAGCGCGTCGGGGTCTTCGCGCAGCGCTTCCAGATCGGCTTGGGGCAGCGCGGCAAAGGCAGCATCCGTCGGCGCAAACAGCGTCAGGCGGCTTTCCTGGGAGAGCGCTTCCGTCAGCCCGGCCAGGTCGATCAGTTCCAGCAGGGTGTTAAAGCTGTAGCCGTTCGCTTCTTCGGTGTACGTCGCCAGCAGGGTGAGCAGATTTTCTTCCGGCAAACGGCTGACCGCGCCTGTCACGTCCAGCGCATCGGGATAGGAGCCGACCATCACCGTCAGCAGCAGCAGATCGGCGCTGGGCGGTGTCTCGCCGCGATTCTCAAACAGGACGCTTTCAGGATCATCCGCGAACGTGACCACGATATCATGCGGCCCGACCGTCACTGGGATGACGCGATATTCCCCGAAGGCAATGTCCTCGTGCAGCACTTCGCCATCCAGCGAGAAATCAATTGCCGGGCCGTCGCTGATGCCATGAATCAGGATGGCGTAGGAGGCTTCTACGGCTTCATCGCGCACACTGGCGACCGCTTCGGTTTCGTCGATCAGCAGCGGCGTGACGCTTTCGTCATCGGCCTGACCGATCAGCGCCAGCACATAATCCTTCCCGCCTTCCAGCGTGACCGTTTGCGCCGGGAGCAGCGCGTCGTCCAGTTCGCCCTCCGCTGGGACGAACGCCACTTCATGTTCTCCCGCTGCCAGTTCAACATGCGGGCTGGTCATCAGATGCGACAGGTCTTCCAGCACGAGTTCGCCATCCACATACACATCAACCGGGGTAAGGTCATAGACATAATGTGCGGTGCGCAGGCGGCTGGCTTCCACCAGCGGCGCACCGGAAGGCGGTTCTTCGGTCGATTGCGCGAAGACGGTCATCACCGCCAACAGGGTAAACAAAACTGCCGTGATGAGCTTTTTCAACATCACTCACTCCTCAGGTATTCCAATAGAGTTTTCTACAGAATTTTGTAGACTTTATGAGATTTTATAGATTTATGGAGATTTTTCAAGCGTTTATAAATGTTGGGTGTGGTGGGCTTATTGCGCCACGCCCAACGATGCAGCATCAGGTTATGAGCGGTGTGTCAGGACGGCTCCGTTGAGCACCGACAACCGTTCGTCGCAGGGGTCTTCCACCGGGTGCATCGAAAGCTGTGTGCCATCAAACGTCCATTGATAGGTTGCCGTCGGCGTTTCCAGGCAGGCGCGTGGCCCGCTTTCGTCGGTCATGGTAATCTGGTCGCCCTCGACGGAATAGTGTCCTTCCACAAAGACCTGTTGTTCCCCTTCTGGCGTCACATAGACTCCGGTGTAGCGTCCGTTGTCAAAGCTGAGAAAGATCGATGGGTCGGGAAAGCCGTAGGTGCCGTTCGGGAGTGTCATTCTTGCCTCTCGGTAACTGATGGACGAGTGATGGATGGATCGAGCAGGGCAGTGCACCGCGCTCCTATCATTCTATGATAGAAACCCATCAAAATGTGTCATTTAAAGAAGGAGCGGGAGTGTCCCTCGCACAAGCGGGCTTAGAGAGTTTTACTGATGAAAAACCGTGTGTCCGCTTCCAGAATGTGATTTCAATTAGGGTTTGCCGCAGAATCATGCAATAAGGTACACTTAGAGGACAAAGTTCTGTTTTCCAAATATGGTTAGCTTCCAGCCAGAACGTCCTGCGATTTACGGTGACTCCAAGCGGATTTAGTATCAAGGGTGGTGTCAGCGCGTCGCTCCGGGTGGGTTTGCCTGAAGCTATTCTGAGAGGAGTTTGGCGTTGACCAGCCGAAATCGTAAGGCAACGAAATCTGAATCCAGTGGGCGGGCGCTCAGCAAAGAGACGCTGCTCAACTGGTATTACCAGATGGTTCTGATTCGCGAGTTTGAAACGCGCTGCGACGAACTCTATCATCAGAAGAAAATCACGGGCGTGTACCTGCATCTCTACAGCGGGCATGAAGCGACCGGCGTGGGCGCGGTGGCCGCTTTAGAGCAGCGCGATCACGTCATCACCGCCTACCGCGATCATGGCATTGCGCTGGCGCGTGGGGTGGACGCGAACCGCATCATGGCCGAGATGATTGGCAAGGTCGATGGCGTCAGCGGCGGCAAGGGCGGCTCGATGCACCTGGCTTCCCGTGAGCACAACTTCTGGGGCGGCTATGCCATCGTTGGCGGGCATCTGCCGCTGGCGACCGGGATTGCCTTCGCCTCGCGCTACAACAACACCGACGAAGTGACGATTTCCTTCGTCGGTGACGGCGCGACCAACAACGGCTATTTCCACGAGTCGGTCAATATGGCAGGCGTGTGGGATCTGCCCGTTGTATGGATCATCGAGAACAACTTCGTCGGCATGGGGACGCGGGTGGAAGACGCCAGCGGTCAGCCGGAACTGCACAAACGCGCCATTGCCTACGGCATCAAGGACGCGGGGCGCGTGGATGGGCAGGACGTGGAGGCGGTCTATAACGTCGTCAAGGACGCGGTGGAATATGCCCGCACCAGTGGCTCGGTGCTGATCGAATCCATCACCTACCGCTATAAGGGGCATGGTGTCTCTGACCGTTCCTTCGACAAGCGCTTCGCGGACGAATTGCAGGAGTGGACGACCAACAAAGACCCGATCACGCTGCTGCGCAAGCGCCTGGTGAACAAGTACGAGGACGACATCCAGACTGAACTGCACCGCCTGGAACGCGAAGCCAAAGAGGTGGTCGATCAGTCGGTGGAATTTGCCACCAACAGCCCCGAACCGGGCTATGAGCATCTCATCCGCAATGTGTATGTAGAGGAATAGGGCGCATGGCAGCCGAACCGCGCGTTGGGGATATGACCGTTGATGAGCTGCGAACGCTGCTGCGTGAACTCCTTCAGGAAGCGGTTCAGTCGACTCCGGCACTATCCCCTGATCCTGAGCGTACCGGGTTAGAGGACTTCCCGGTGGACGACCTGGGCGCGTGGCCGGACGATCTCACCCTGCGACGCGAGGCCATCTATGGCGATGACGGACGCTAAAGCACCGCTTTTCCTTGATACGAACCTTCTGGTTCACGATGCCAATATCGTCGCGCCGATAGTAGTGCCAAGACTTACGCAAACCCTCAACCCCCCCGGCCCCCTTCTCCCTCAGGGCGAAGGGGGAGAGTCTGGTTTTTAAGCCCCTCTCCATGAGGGAGAGGGGTTTGGGGTGAGGGCGAAATCGTTTCATTGCGTAACTTGTGAGTGCATCAAATCAAGGAATTATTGACCTATAACGTCGAGGACTTCAACCGTTTTGCCAACTATATTGAGGCGATAGCCCCTCAATCCCTGTTTGATAAAACGAACGACTCTAAGGAGTAACAATGGCTGTAAAGAATATCCCCATGCGTGAGGCGCTGCGACACGCGCTGCGCGAGGAAATGCTGCGTGACCCGCGTGTGTTTGTGATGGGCGAGGAAGTCGGCGTATGGCAGGGGACGCACCGCGTCACCCAGGGCTTGCTCGATGAATTCGGCCCGATGCGCGTCAAGGACACCCCCATCAGCGAAATGGCAATCGGTGGGCTGGCCGTCGGCGCGGCGATGGCAGGGCTGCGCCCGGTCGCGGAGATGATGACCATCAACTTCGCGTTTCTGGCACTGGACGCGATTGTCAACCACGCCGCCAAGATTCATTATATGTTCGACGGACAGTTCCGCGTGCCGCTGGTCATCCGCGCCGCGTCGGGCTGGGGCAACCAGGCTACCGCCACCCACAGCCACACGCCCGAACCGATCTTCGCGCATTTCCCCGGCATGTACGTCGGCTGCCCGGCGACCCCGGCAGACGCGAAAGGGATGCTGAAAGCGTCCATCCGCGACGAAAACCCGGTGCTGTTCACCGAGAGCATCGCGCTCTATTCGCGCCCCGGCCCGGTGCCGGATGACGAGGAATATGTGCTGCCCATCGGCAAGGGCGACATCAAGCGCGAGGGCAAGCACGTCACGCTCGTGACCTATGCGCGCGGCGTGGAATGGTCGCTGCAAGCGGCGGACGCACTCTCGAAAGAGGGGGTCGAATGCGAAGTGGTCGATCTGCGCTGGCTGCGCCCGCTGGATACCGAGTTGGTGTTCGAGAGCTTCAAGAAGACCAACCGCTGCGTGATCGTGGAGGAGTCGCTGCCCATGTACAGCTTCGGCAGCGAACTGGCGGCGCAGATTCAGGAGCACATGTTTGATTACATGGACGCGCCGATCAAGCGGGTGAGCGCGATGGACCTGCCGCTGCCCTATGCGCGGGAGATCGAACTGATGGCACTGCCCAACGCGCAAAAGGTCGTGGACGCGGTGCGGGAGATTCTCTGATGCGCCAGGTGCTTCTTTACCAGGATGAAGATGGCGTGTGGATTGCCGAAGTCCCCAGTTTACCAGGCTGTGGCAGTGATGGCATGACCCGTGAAGAAGCACTGGAAAACGTCAAAGACGCGATTGCCTTATGGATTGAAGATGCTGAGGCGCATGGGGAAGCAATCCCGACTGGCAGCGAGTTTTGAAGGGTAGGGGCGCAGCGTGCCTCACTCCTACCGGAAACGCATATTGGCATGTAGTGGCATGGCGCACTATGCCCCTGCGGAAACATGAGGCGTTTTTCAGATGTTTTGTCCTGTCCATAAGGGCTGACAACTGACAACTAAAAACTGAAAACTAATCACTAAGGACTGAGTCATGGCTCAACCGATAACCCTAACAATGGACGGAACGCTGCTCAACTGGTTAAAAAACGTGGGCGATTCCGTCAACCAGGGCGAGATTGTCGCAGAGTTCGAGGCGGACAAGGCGACCGTCGAAGTGGAAGCGCCCGCCAACGGGGTGCTTCTGGAACTGAACGCTAAACCGGGCGACGAACTGCGGGAAGGCGCGGTGATCGCCACACTGGGGGCAGCGGGAGAATCCTCCGCCGCACAGCAGCCCAGCGGTGGCGTGACGGCACAGCCCATCCGCCCAGGCGAAGCAGGCGCGGACAGCGAAAGCATGGCCGACGCGGCAGAGAAGCGCGGCGAACCGCTTACGTCTTCGACCCCGGCACCCGCCGCCAATGGTGCGCCTGCACCGAGCGGCAATGGCAAAGCGCAGCCCGCACCACAGGCCGCCTCGGTGGATGAAGATGGGCGCGTCAAAGCATCACCACTGGCGCGTAATATCGCCGCCGAGCGCGGGATTAATCTCGCTCAGGTACAGGGCAGCGGCCCCGGCGGGCGCATCGTCAAGGCGGATGTGGAAAGCTTCCAGCCCGGCGCGGCTCCGGCGGCAGCCCCCGCAGCAGCGCCAGCGGCGGCACCTGCTCCGGCAGCGGCTCCTGCGCCGTCCGGCATTCTGCCCGCGCCGACGCGCAAGATGCCCGAAGGCCCGGATGTCGAGATTATCGATGTGACGCGGATGCGCGCCCGCATCGCCGCCAGCACCATCGAGAGCAAGCAGCAGATCCCGCACTTCTATGTCACCAACGAGATTGATCTGGAAGCGTTCGTCAAGCTGCGTACCGACCTCAACGCCAGCCTGGAAAGCGAAGGCATCAAGATCAGCATCAACGACATGATCGTCAAGGCGGCGGCGCTCACGCTTCAGCGCTTCCCCAACCTGAACACGCATTACTACGGCGACAAGCTGGTGCGCCACAAGCGCATCAACATCGGCATTGCCGTCGCGCTGCCACAGGGGGGGCTGATTAACGTGGTGGCGAAGGATGCGGATAGAACGGCGCTGAGCGTGATGGCCGTCCACAACAAGGAGATGATCGCCCGCGCCCAGGAAGGCAAGGTCAAGCCAGAGGACATCCAGGGCGCGACCTTCACCGTCAGCAACCTCGGCCCCAAGAGCGAGGTCGATCACTTCATCGCGGTGATTAATCCGCCGGAAGCCGGGATTCTGGCAATCGGCACGGGCAAGAAAACGCCCGTCGTGCTGGCGGATGGAACGCTCGGTGTGCGCAACCGCATGAAGGTGACGATCAGCGTCGATCACCGCGTCAGCGACGGGGCGGAAGGCGCGGCTTACTTGCAGGCGCTCAAGGAACTGATCGAAAATCCTATTCGGCTGGTGGTGTGATAAGCGCCCACAGATCGGGTTCATGTCACGACTCTTTTTCCAGGTCAAGTAAAAAAGCAGGTTGTTGTAAGGGCGAGGCGCGCCTCGCCCCTACGGGAAAACCGATCCTGTAAAGCCAAAAGTGTCGTCCTCTGAATAGATAGGGACAGGGATACGGCATGCCGTGTTCCTGCAATTCCCATCCCATCAACCCAGGCCTGATGCGCTGTAAGTTCCCCTTCCGCCACAAAAGAAAATAACACACCCTTTCCGCCAAAGGTTATTTTCTTTCCCATCACCTGCAATTCCGAATCCGCCCGCTACAATCGCTGCAAAATGTGATCCAAGCCTTATGAAAAAGACTTTACAGAACAGTGGTTTTGACAAACTCGATTACGCCATCCTCGAAGAACTGCAAGCCAACGGGCGCATCAGCGTGGCCGACCTCGCGCGGAAGGTCTATCTGAGCCAGCCTGCCGTGCACAACCGCATCAAACGGCTGGAGAAGGCGGGGGTCATCAAAGGCTATGCGGCGCTGGTTGACCGGGAAGCAGCGGGTTATGACCTGCTGTGCTTTATCCGCGTCAGCATCCAGACGCACACCCGCGAATTGTTCGACTGCTGGCACGCGAAGGTCGAGTCGCTGCCGCAGGTGCTGGAATGCTACCGCACCGCCGGGAGCTATGACCTGCTGCTGAAGGTGGTCGTGGCCGATCATAAGGCGCTCGACCACTTCATCGCCGATCACCTGATGACGCTTGCCGGAATCGAGAAGATCGAAACCAGCCTGGTGCTGAACGAGATGAAGACCTCGACCGCGCTGCCGTTGAAGTAGGAGCAGTTCGCTTTTAGCGGTTAGCAGGACAGGATGAAGGGATGCACCTAGCAAGTCATGATGATTTCCTCTGAGGTTATGTGTACGGACACGGCATGCCGTGTCCGTACGAAAAACAATGTGCATTATTCGTGCGCTTAAAGAAATAGATGATCTTTTGTCCTAAGCCTGATTGCTGATCGCTAAACGCCAAAAGCTAATTGCGAAACGCTAAAAGCTAATCGCTGACCGCTAACAGCTATTCGAGAACCAAAATTATGTTTGTTGGAGACATTATCGGACGGCGGGCACTGTATACGCCCGATCAACTGGCGATTGTGGACGCGGGCAAAACCCCCCATCGTATGTTCACCTACCGTGAACTGAACGACCGTGCCAACCGCCTCGCTAACTGGCTGCGCGACGGCGCGGGCATCGTCAAAGGCGACCGCGTGGCGATTCTGGCGCACAACGGCGTCGAATTTCTGGATGCCTTTTTCGCCTGTGGCAAGCTGGGCGCGATCCTCGTCCCGTTCAACTGGCGGCTGCACTGGCGCGAGATTCTGGCGCTGATCGAAAAAACCACGCCCAAAGCGCTGATCTTCTCCGACGACTTCAAGGACGTGGCGACCTGCATCACCACACAGGAAACCACCATCACCCAGTTTCTCCACATCGAAGGCGACGGCATCCCCGGCAGTCGCTATTACGAGCGCACTCTGAGCGAGTCCGTGCTGCGCTCGGTCGTGACCGAAGACCTGACCGAAGAGGACATTGCCTGCCTGATCTTCACGGGCGGCACAACCGGACTGCCCAAAGGCGCACAGATCAGCCATCGCATGATCGCCTGGAATACGCTGAATACGATCATCCACGATTTGCAGCATGGCGACGTGACGGTGAACACCTTCCCGATGTTTCATACGGGCGGGCTGCTGGTGTATACCACGCCGCTGCTGATTCTGGGCGGAACGGTGATTCTCACGCGCCGGTTCGATGCCGACCAGGTGTTGAAGCTGATCGAAGAATACGCCGTGACGGTTTATGCTGGCGTCCCGACCACCTACCAGATGATGACGGCCAGCGACTCCTGGGCACAGGCCGATCTTAGCAGCCTGCGCTTTTGCACCAGCGGCGGCGCACCGCTGCCCGTACAGTTGGTCGAAACCTTCCGCGACGAAAAAGGCGTGCTGTTCAAGCAGGGCTTTGGCATGAGCGAATTCGGACCGGGCGTATTCGCGCTTGCGCCGGAAGACGCCATCCGCAAGGCGGGGAGCATTGGCCGCCCGAATTTCTTCGTGGATGCGCGAGTCGTGGATGACCACAATCAGCCGCTCCCGCCGGGGGAAGTGGGTGAACTGGTGCTGCGCGGGCCGTCGATGTCGTCGGGCTATTTCAACGAGCCGGAAGCGGCGGCGGTTGCCGTTGACTCCGAAGGCTGGTTCCACACGGGCGATCTGGCGGCGGTGGATGACGATTTCTACTTTCGCATTGTGGATCGCAAGAAGGATATGTTCATCAGCGGCGGGGAGAACGTCTATCCCACCGAGATCGAAAATGTGTTGTATAAGCATCCCGCCGTGCAGATGTGCGCGGTGGTGGGCGTACCGGATGCGAAATGGGGCGAGGTCGGCAGGGCGTTCGTCGTGGTCAAACCGGGCGCAGAAGTGACCGCCGCCGAACTGGAGGCGCACATGCAGCACTATCTCGCGGGCTATAAAGTACCGAAGTCGATTGAACTGGTAGAGTCGCTGCCCATCTCCGCTGCCGGGAAGATTCTCAAGCGCGAACTGGTGCAGGCGGCGAAGGAAGCGTAGGCGGCGAAAGAGGCATAACGAGAAAACAAAGCAAATTCGACGCAAAGGCGCAGAGGTCGCGAAGGTTCGCAAAGAAATGCAGGTGTAGGGGCGTACCAATGTGTGCGTGTGCGCCCGAAATCTTCAAAAGTGCTCGGCGTCCTGGCGGTTCAACAAATTGTGCCTTGCCTTTGCGTCAAATCTTTTAATCGCTGTCCCTGAACGAAAGTGCTGCACGATGACGATGACCTACGCTATTGGCGCGACCGCCAGCCGTACCAAAACCTTCACCGACGAAGATGTGCGCACGTTCGCAGCCGTGTCAGGTGATGACAATTCCGTCCATCTGGACGAGGCCTACGCCGCGACCACCCCCTTTAAGCAGCGCATCGTGCACGGGATGCTGACCGCCAGCCTGATTTCGGCGGTGCTCGGCTGCGATTTCCCCGGCGTGGGGACGATCTACCTGGGGCAAAACCTGTCCTTCAAAGCCCCGGTTTATATCGGGGACACGGTGACGGCGACGGTCGAACTGGTCAAGTTCCGCGAGGACAAGCGCATTGCCACCTTCAGGACGACCTGCACCAGGTCGGATGGCACGGTCGTGATCGAAGGCGAGGCGGTAGTGATTGCGCCGGAAAAGTGAATAGTTTAGGAGTTACGCACTTGAACCTTTGCCCTCACCCTAAATCCCTCTCCCTCAGGGAGAGGGACTTAACCTCTAAAGTGTCCTTCTCCCCCTCTCCTAGCGAAGCGGTCGGGAGTGGGGGTCGGGGGGTGAGGGCAACTGCGTAAGTCCTGTAGTTTTTAGTTATTGGTTGTTAGTTTTTGGAGATTAACTGAAACAAAAACTGACAATGGATGACTAAAAGCTGCGGTGCTGCTCAGGGCGGAATGGCATACCATGCCCTTTAAACCGTCGGGGCAGCAAAAAGCCAATAACTCATCACGAAAAACTATAAACTATAGGAGAGAAAAATGCTTCGCAAATTGTTACCCCTTTTGATCGTGGCGCTGCTGCTGTCGCTGACGGTAGCGGGCGCTGCCGCCCAGGACGGTGAACCGCTGCGCATCGGCCTGATGACCGACCAGTCGGGTCTGCTGACCATCTACGGTTATGAACTGGAATATGGCTTCAAGCTCGGCCTGCTGTATGCGGCGGGGATTAACCCGGCGGATTATGACAACGACATCGACGCGGCGCTGGAAGAAGTGACCGTCGCAGGTCGCCCGGTGGAAGTGATCGTGCGCGATAACGCCAGCGATGCAGACACCGCCGCCAGCCAGGCGCGTGAACTGATCGAGCAGGAAGGCGTGGAAATTCTGGTCGGTGCGCCGTCGTCGGGCGTGATGACGGGTGTGCAGCAGATCGCGCTGGATAATGACGTGATCCTGTTCGCCGCGCCCGCCGCTTCCCCCAATATCACCGGCCCGAACTTCAACGTGAACACCTTCCGCGTCTGCCGCAACACGTTCCAGGATTTCCTGGCCTTCGCGCCCTATGCCACCGAAGAACTGGGCACCAACTTCGTCATCCTGGCGATTGATACCGACTTCGGGCGCGGTTCGGCGGCGGCGGCGGGCGTACTGGGCAGCGCGGGCATCAGCTTTATCGCCGACCCGATCTACGTCCCGGCGGAAACGACCGACTTCACGCCCTATCTCCAGCAGGTGCTCGACTCCGGCGCCGACGCGGTACTGCCGATCTGGGCGGGCGACGGCTCTGTGACGCTGTTCCAGCAGATCGCCGAACTGGGCGTACAGGATCAGATGGCGGTAGTGGCGGCCTTCAACAGCAACGACATCGTGGCCGTGAGCGACCCCAGCACCATCGGCACCATCTCCTGGATCGTCTATCACTACAGCTTCCCCGATAACGAAATCAACGACTGGCTGGTGGAAACTCACCGCGCCGTGTATGAAGACGTTCCCGATCTGTTCACCGAATGCAGCTTCGCGACCGCGCAGGCACTCGTGGCCGCCGTGGAAGCGACCGAAGGCGACACCCTGCCCGAAGCGATGATCCCCGCGCTGGAAGGGCTGGTCTTCGAGGGGCCGAAGGGCACGTATGGCATCCGCCCATCCGATCATCAGGCGCTCGTCCCGATGTACATCGCCCGCCTGACCAACCTGGATGACCCCGACTTCCTGTTCTATGAACTGCTGGCGGAAGTCCCGGCGGCGGACATCATCCCGCCTGTGCTGCTGCCCGAAGAACTGGCGGCGGAACGCACGGCGCTGGATGAGGAATTCCGGGCGGCGTTCACCGGCGGGGAATAAAACCCAACGCATCCTGTGAGACTGAAAGGGCACGGCACACCGCCGTGTCCTTTTTTATTCGTTGAGCGTGTGGGTCAGCGGCAGCATCAACCGGAAGGTCGTCCCATAGCGGTCGCTGATGGCGCACACCGACCCGTGATGCAGTTCGAGAATCCGCTTGACCATCGCCAGCCCCAGTCCCGCCCCGCTGCCGTTCGAGGTGCGCGCCTGATCGACCTTGTAGAAGCGGTCGAAAATATGCGGCAGTTCGTCGGGGTCGATGGGCGGGCCGTCATTACAGATGTCGATCAAGGCAGTATCGCCGGACTGGTACGTGCGCAGCTTAATCAGCGTTGCCGCAGCAGCGTAGCGCAGTGCGTTGTCGATTAACTGTGTCATCGCCAGGCTCAGCCGTTCGATGTGCAGCGGCAGATGGGGCAGGGTTTCATCCAGCTCAACCACGAAGCGAATATTCTGGTTCGCAGCGCGGTTCTGGGCATGTGCAAAGACGCTCTCCGCCACACGGTTGAGATCACCGGGCAGCAGGGGCAGCGAGGTCAGGCTGTCCAGCACGGCCATATTCTGCATCTGTTCGAGCAGATGGGTCAGTTCGTGCAGGGTATTCTGCATCGCGTCGACCTTCGTCTGACGTCTGGCAGGATCATCCATTTTGCCGAGCAGATATAACCCCGTACTCAGCACCGTGATCGGGGTGCGCAGGTCGTGCGAGGTCGAGCGGAGAAAGTCAGACAGGAGTTTACTGCGCTGCTGCTCGGCCATCAT
>JANRLJ010000128.1:0-23595 GCA_033762735.1 bacterium
TACCAGGACGGGGTTGCTTTAATCGATGTCGCGCCGTTCCTCGCGGAGTCTACGCCTACGGATATGCCTACACCAACGGTTACCTCCACCGAGACCCCGACCGCAACGGATACGCCCACACCGACGGCTACTGCGACGGCGGGTGGTGCGGACGGGGCTGGATGTGTCATCCTTCGACACCCTGGACTGGTCGCGGGACGGCAGCCGCATCCTGTATGTCGAGCAAGATCAGTTGATCTGGGTGGAAGTGGATAACGGGCAGACGCAGGCGGTGCTGGCGGGCGGCAGCGCGCTGAGCGACCCGCGCTGGTGGCAGCGTCCGCCCGGCGCGAACGCGATCGCCACGCCGACACCAACCGACACCCCCATCGCCACCGCTACGCCTACCGCCACCGCCAGTAATACCCCGACCGCCACTCCAACCGACACCCCAACCGCAACGGACACGCCCACACCGACGGCCACGCCGAAGGCTACATCCACCACGACGCCGACAGGCTGCCTGTGTGCTCAGACGGAGTGCGCTGGTGGGTGCTGGCATTTGGCACGACACGCGGATGGACGGCGGAGGGGCAGGGTGATACCTATTCTGTGGAGCCGATCGCGTCCGAATAAAGCTATCACCTGACAGTCTTGAATAGTCCTGGTTCTACCGTTTTTGGTGGTGGCATCCCTCAAGTCTAGCGAAAACCACCATATCAGCACGGGGAAACCACCAAATCCGTTAGAACGAGGAATAGTCTGTAGGGTATCTGAAAAATTCCCAATGGATTAGACTGGACTGAACCCAGAGCGCTTCACCTCCGACCCGCTCCATCTCAACTTGGGACTACACACCTAGAAAAAGCAGGGTGCCGACGCCACTGTCAGCACCCTTTGTTTTAATGTGACTCGATCCATTCGGCAATGTCGCTGACCACCTGCTCATCGACGAAGCCGAGTTCACCGTAGTCCTCAGGGATTGCCAGTCGGTCACGGTCACCGAGTGCCATAAAGAGGTGATTCAGCGCTGGGTATGATCTGAACGTGACTCGCTGATCGGCACTCAGCGCTTCCTGCCACATATCAAAATCCGTCATGGTCACCTGATAATCGCGCTCACCTTGCAGGATCAACATGGGCAGGTCGAGCGATTGTGCCGTCGCTACTGCATCGTATTCCAGAAGGCTCCTCCAGTATGTCGCCTGCGCTTCGTTCCCCTCGAAGACCGCTGCGGCGTCTGCACCCTCACGGATTGCCTGCAGTCGATCGGCCAATGCCAGGATCGTACCCATCTGTTGATTGTCCGGATTTATGCTCAGAATGTACTCTATCTGCTCACGCAGGGTGACATCAAAGGCGCGGGCGGGTGCTGCCAGCAGGATCAAACCGGCAAGGGCCTCATCATTTGCTCCAATTCGTGGCGTTAACACTGCACCGAGGCTGTGCCCCATGATGAAAATCCGCTCTGTGTCCACCACGTCGACTTCACGCAGTGCCGCAACCGCTGCCAGTGCGTCATCCGTGATTTCATCGTCAATGGTGAAAGCCTCAGTCGAGGCGGCAAGCTGCGACTGATACACCAGGGTGCGCTTGTCATAACGCAGCACCGCGATGCCTTGTGTCGCCAGCCCCTGTGCCAGATCACGGTAAGGCGTATTTGCACTCAGCGTCCCGTCCCGGTCATTCGGTCCAGAGCCATGTACGATGACGACTGCCGGAAATGGCCCTTCACCTTCTGGCAGCGTCAGCGTACCAGGAAGTTCCCACTCCCCTTCACCAATTGTGATATCCTGTTCATTGAAGGTGTCTGGATCCACATAATCAGGCAGGCGATCCGTAACCGACGTACTGCCGGTGAGGGCGTATCCCAAGAGCACGGTATTCAATGCGGGTGTTTCCGCGACGAGTACCGCTTGCGGCGCCTGCATCGCCACGACATAAGTGATGTCATCCTGCACACGCCCAACGGCGGCAAGCAGGTCTCCGTTTTCCAATAGGTAGATGTTCTGCGTCCAGGTGTCACCGGGGAGGGGAACATCGTTACTCTGTACCGGTTCCTGATCAAATGTCTCGTACACAGCTCGCAGCGCCAGTTGGATTCCGTCCTGTACCTCGGCTGCCTCGACCGCCAGGGCATAAATGTGCGCATTGCCATCCAGATTGACGAACTGTCCGATCTCGTCCGTGCTCTGATCCTCCCATCGCTCTGGGATGGGCACCTGGAAGCGGTCGTTACTGTACACGTTTTCTTCTTGAGCTGCGACGTATGCCGTGCTCACGATCATCATCGCAATGCCTACCCAACGAAATAGATGTTTCATCGGTTATTTCCTCTCACTTCATTGCACTAGCATTATCGTACCCTTGCTTGGTTGAGCGTACGTCCGCACCGGACCATCGACTGGGTGCCGCCGCCAGAATGACCAGCAACCCTACACCCTGCGGCCAGCAGCGAAGGATCGAGACGCCGAGTTTACACCCACGTTTACGAATATCCGTTTGACTCCACGCATCTACAAGTTCTTGCATCAGACGGTTGTAGCCGTGGCCACGGTGGTGCGACCCTTTGCGCTTCCAGAAAGCGTTGGGTCGTCAACCATGCGGTCTGGCTCCTCATTGAGGAGCCAGACCGTTGTGACCTTGGGTTACAGGGTGCAGGTCGCCCCTTCGTCGGGCAACTCAAGGTTGATGAGGTAGTCTGCGACGATGTCGTTAACGCACGGGCTGATGCCCTCCAAAGCGACGGTGTGCCGCTCGCCTTCGACAGTCAGGACGGTGCCGCCGATGGAGTCGGCCAGGCTCGCCCCTGCCGCGTAGGGCGTGGAGGGGTCGCCGGTAATGGAGATGATGAGCGTGTCCGGCAGGCCCTGAACATTCTGCGCGTAGGGAATGCCCAGCGTCGGCTCACTCGGCCAGAACTCGCAGGCGTCGCGGGTAACGCCTGCGACGGGCCGACCGGTGTCGAGGATCGGGTTCACCTCAAAGATCTGGCGGCGCAGTTCGGCCTCCTCTTCGGGGGTGCGGCGCTGCTCGTCATTGCAGTTGATGGCCAGGTTGGCCTCGCTGAAGTTGCTCCAGCCGCCGTCAGGATACCTGCCGCTAAAGTCGTCTCCGATGGCAAGCAGTTCGTCACCACGCCCCTCGTTTCTGAGTTGGGTGATACCGTCGATGACCCGAGGCCATGCCTCAGCGGTATAGAGTCCGGAAAGCACGCCACCCGTAGCCCCGGCGAAGTCCAGCGTGCGGCCGTCCCCTGCAGGGACGGGGTCATCGATCAGCGGTTGGACCAAATCCTGGAACACGGCAGTGGCCTGTTCGGGGTCAGTGCCCAGCGGGCAGTCCGGACTCTGAGCGCAGAATTCAGCCATCAGCTCGAAAGAGCGCTGAAACCCGGCGTGAAGCGCCAGGCGACGTTCTGCGCTGCCCTGCCGGGGGTTCATCACGCCGTCCAAGACCATCGCCCGGACATTCTGGGGGAACATTTCGGCGTAAACTGCGCCGAGCCGGGTCCCGTAGCTCTGCCCGAGGAAGGTCAGCTGCTCCTCCCCCAGGGCGGCACGGAGTACATCCATGTCCCTGGCGACATTGCGGGTCCCGACAGCGGCAAGGACGTCCTCACCACCCGAACCCTCAGCGCATCGCTCCATCAGCGCGCGGGTGTCGCCTTCGTCCCACTCACCCGATGTGCCCAATAATGTCGTGCGGACCTCGCCCCGGTCTAACTCTTCGTCGGTGAAGCAGTTGATCGACGGGGTCGATGCACCGACCCCACGAGGGTCAAACCCGACCATGTCGAAGTGCTGCAACACCCGACCGCCACGTAAACCGGACACCGACGCAAGGGCGGCAATATTCATCCCCGACCCACCCGGGCCGCCGGGGTTGATCACCAGCGAGCCGATTCGCTCCTCTGGCGCGCCCTGTGCTAACAGACGCAGGACACCACTCTGCATGGTCTTGCCTTCGGGGTCGTCGTAGTTCAGCGGCACTTCGAGCCGAGCGCACTCGAACGGGTCGACGAACAGCTGTTCATCCAACCAGGTGGTCGCGAAATCTTCGCACGAGCCGAATGTGAGCTCCTGTTCGTAGAAACGTTCCAGCCCCGCCGGAACTTCTCCCAATGTTGGCGATTGCCCGAGTGTGGGCTGGCCGAGAGCGCTGAAGACCAGCGTCATGGCTCCAATGATGAGCGAGAGTCGAATATAGGTCTTGCGAGTGAACATCATTTTTCCTCCTGACACGCGTTTTTGACGCGGTGTCGTGTGTGAGTTACCTCGGGCTTTCGGTAGTGAACAAAGTTGCCATAGACGCTGACGAACGTCTTCATGGTTACAGGGTGCAGGTCGTCGCCTCGTCGGGCAGCTCAAGGTTGATGAGGTAGTCGGCGACGATGTCGTTGACGCACGCGTTGGGGGTCGTGAGCGCCACGCCGTGCTGTTCGCCCTCGACGGTGAGCAGGTAGCCGCCGAGCGTCTCGGCAAGGCTGATCCCGCCCGAATGCGGGGTCGCCGGGTCGCGGGTGACCGACACAATCAGGGTCGTGGGAAGCCCTTCGATGTCCTGGGCGTAGGGGTAGCCGAGGGTGGGCTGCATCGGCCAATGTTCGCATAGGTCACGGGCTAGGACGGGGCGGTCCGTATCCATGAAAGGCGCAATCTCGAAGATACGGTTCTTCATCTCGGTTTCCTGTTCGGGCGTGTGGCGTTCCTCGTCGAGGCAATCGATAGCCATTGTTGACTCGAAGGCATTGCTGTAGCTGCCGTCGGTATTGCGCCCATTGTAAAGATCGCGCAGTAGCAGCAGGGTATCACCTCGCCCGTCCCTAAGTTCGGTGAGGCCCTGGATGAGCGCAGGCCAGCCCGCCTCGCTGTAGAGGACGACGACGATGCCGTCAAGGGCGGCGGTATACGTCAGCTCGCGCCCGCTTGCGGTGACAATGGGTTGATTGATCAGCGGTTGCAAGAGCTGCTGGACAGCGGCGGTAGCTTGCTGGGGATCGGTACCCAGCGGGCAGTTGGGGCTCTGAGCGCAGAAGGCCGCCATATTTTCGAAGGCTCGCTGGAAGCCTTCGAATTGGACGAGACGACGTTCGGTCGTGCCCGTGGTGGGGTCCATTGCACCGTCCAAGACCATGACCCGCACGTTCTGGGGGAAGGTTTCGGCGTAAACTGCGCCAAGCCGGGTGCCGTAGCTTTGCCCGAAAAAGTTAAGCTGCTCGTCACCGAGAACAGCGCGCAGTACGTCCATGTCACGAACCGCGTCGCGGGTGCCGACATGAGCCAGCACGTCCGCCCCGCCGGAACGCTCGGCGCACTGCTCGTACAGTTGGCGCGTTTCGTCCTCGGTATACGCCTCAGCCCCGGAGTTGAGATTAGAGAGGATGACGTCTGCATCTCGTTCGGCGTCAGTCAGGCAGTCCAGGGCCGGTGTCGAGGCCCCGACCCCGCGCGGGTCGAACCCAATCAGGTCAAACTGCTCGGTAATCGGGTGTTCACCTAAGGTAGTCGCTATCAAGACGGCGTGACTCGTTCCGGGGAAACCGGGACCGCCGGGGTTGAGCAGGAGCGAGCCGATGCGGCTGCCCGGCTCGCTCCTCGCGGGTACGCGCAGCAGGGCGATCTGCGCGGTGCGTCCATCGGGATTGTCGTAGTCGAGCGGCACCTCCAGCCGGGCGCATTCGTAGGCGTCATTGGCAAAGGCTTCCGCGTCGACGTGCGTCGTGGCGTAATCGTCGCAGGGGCCGAACGTCAGTTCCTGCGCATAGAAACGTTCCAACCCTGCCGGGACTTCCCCTGGTACTGGCTCCTGTCCGAGTGCGAGCTGGCCGCCGACGCTGAAAACCAGCGTCATCGCCCCAAGCATGAGCGAAATTCGCATGTAGGTTTTGCGAGTGAACATCCTGATCTTCCCTGAGTTATGTGTGGGTTTGCCACAAGCTTGCAGTTGGTGAGCGGCAATGTGAGACGTGGTAAGTACCCCTTTTACCTGGTTGTTGATTTCAGTTATTGATGGATGGCGATTTTGACTGATGTGATGCCAACCGATCCCTTCACAGGCTGGCTGCCGACTGCAATGAAGTGACGTTAATCGAGGAGCAGTCGGTCGCGGCGGAAGCGGGCAAGCGCGATGGCAACAAGCGTGCCGTCGATCGTCACCAATGCAAGCACCCCCACTAGCAATGCGGCACGCCCGTCCAAACCAGACAACGTGTTCAACAAGTTCGCTTGTGCGGACTCTGGTACAAGTTGCATGCCAATCACGCCGATCACGAACGGCGCGATAACAAGAAGGGACAAGGTTTGCTGGGCCTGTCGCACGGTTGGCGCACGCAGCGAAACCAAGCAGCCTGCGCCCGCGATCAGCCCGGACGCTAGCACTCCCAACCCCACGATGCCAAGTGCAGTTTGTGGCGTGTAGAAAAAGGGTGCTTCATGGAGCGCGCCAATATTGGCGATCACGATACTCAAAACCGCGCCTACGAGGCCAAGCAGCCAACCGTAGCTTGTCAGCGCCGCGATCTTACCAAACAGGATCGCCCGGTCTGATAACCGGCTGGCGAGCAGCGTTTCGAGCGTGTGGCGCTCGCGCTCACCGGCGAAACTGTCGGCAACCATTGTCAGCGTTAGCACCATCGGGAGATACACGCTGCTCAGCAGAAATGCAAGCGGCGATGTGGCCCACTGTGCCCCCGATGAGAAGGCGATAAAGGCGCCAGCAATCAAGATAATCGCCAGCGAGCGCAGGCGACCGAACCGCCCACCGCCTTGCCCCACCAGGTATTCACGCCACTCCTTCCAAGCCACTGTCCATATGTCATGTAGCATCAGCGTCCCCCAATCAGCGAGAGGAATGCGTCTTCCAGGCTGGCGTTTCCTCGTCGCACTTCTTCGACCTGCGCGCCTGCCGCAACAAGTTCGCTGACGACGGGCGCGGTTTCCACATGGCTGTTATTTGTGAAAACGACAACCAAACGGTTCGGTTCCTGGAGAACACTTGCGACTTGCGAAAGCGCACTCACTCGCGCCAGCGCGGCTGCGTTCCACCCCGAGCCGATGATCTCTACTTCGGGGCGGCCAGCCCGCGAGCGTAGTTCTTCGGGGCTGCCCAACGCCAAAAGCCTGCCCGCACGCACGATGCCGATCAGCGAACACAGCTTTTCGGCTTCTGCGAGGTTGTGAGTAGTGAGAAAGACAGTGGTACCTTCCTGTTGAACCAACGCGGCGATGTCGACACGCAGCGCTGCCGCCGCCTGCGGATCAAGCCCGTTGGTTGGCTCGTCAAGAAACAGGAGTCGCGGATGGTGGAACAGCGCGCGGGCAACTGCCAACTTGTGCTTCATGCCCTTGCTCCACGCGCCAACCGCTTGGTCACGGCGCTCCCACAGCCCAAGGTGCGTCAACAGTTCCTGCGCGCGAGCTTTGCGGTGGGCGGCGGGCATGTTCCACATCCGCCCGTAAAAGTCGAGATTGTCGAGCGCAGAAAGCCGTTCGTACAACCCCGTATGTTCGAGCAGCACGCCGCATTGCTCGCGCACCGCCTGTCCTTCAGCCGGCAGCATGTGTCCGAAGACCGCAATCTGTCCGCTGGTTGGTGCCAGCAGTCCAAGCGCCAGCCGAATGGTGGTGCTCTTGCCGGCGCCGTTGGTACCAAGAAAGCCGAACACAATGCCCGCTGGCACGGTCATCGAAAGATCATCTACCGCGTTGATCGCACCAAAGGTGCGGGTCAAATGTTCAGTCTGGAGTGGAACTTGGTTCATTGTCTTATTCCGAGAGATACGCAAGCGTTATGCAATGGGACGCTCAGCTCGAAAAACAGATCATCCCATTCGGCAGTGGTGCGGCGCACGGCGAAAGCATTCCACGAGCAGATACGCAACAGCGATGCCGGAAAGCGCGGTGAGGATCAGCCCGAAAATACTGGGTTAAAGATCGAGCTGCCGATCTAGCAACGCAACTCCGCACCCGTATTACACCGCCTGCGCGGCCCGCAGGATCAGCTCAGCAACAACCGCGGCACGCGACACAGCCAGGGCGTGCGAGGCTCCGGCCACTTCCACCAACTCGCGTCCGCCTGCCCGTTCGGCCATCCACCGCAGCGCTGCCGGCGGGATGTTCTGGTCGCCGTCGCCCCAGATGAACCAGGAGGGGACGGTCTTCCATGCTGGCGCGCCCGACGGCTCATTCAGAGCCAGCTCGGTGACGGGGCGCTGGGTGGCCGCCATCAGGCGTGCGTGGCTTTCGGGTACGTCGGCTGCAAACTGGGCGTGGAACCGCTCCGGCTGAATGTAGAGGTCGGTGCCGCCATCGGCGAGCGTGACGGGCGTGAGGGTCTCGCCCAGCGTACTGCCGGGGAAGCGGCTCGCCAGCTGAGCGGCGGTCTCGCCCTCATCAGGAACGAAAGCCGCCACAAAGACCAGTGCCCGTATCTGCCCGTTGCCGTGGGCAGCGTTGCTGATCAGCATGCCCCCATAGGAATGCCCCACCAGCACCAGCGGCCCTTCAATACTGGCGAGCAAACCTGCAAGCTCAGCAGCATCGTTTTTCAGGCCACGCAGCGGATTTGCGGCGGCAACCACCGGATAGTCGTGGGCGAGCAGTGTGCTGATCACCTCATGCCAACTCGACGACTCCGCGAAGGCGCCATGGACAAGAACGATAGTCGGTTTCGTATTCATGGGTTGGGACATATCTCTCCTTTTCTGTCTTACACAATACAAGGTCGGTTCGATACTCTGACTCGGTGGAAACGGTTTGAAGACGGGGTATACGGATGCCGTTTTCCACTTGAAATCAGTGTAGACGGTGCAATTCCCGTTGTCGTGAGGGCAAGTTCCCGACCGAGTCGGGAAATTCCTCGCGTATGTTCGTGATACAATGTCATTTATGGAAACGATGACTCAACACGTTTTGCCTGCGACGCGCACGCGCTCCCACGCGTGGCGGCGTGCAGTGTATCTGCTCGCCATCGGGCTGGTAGGACTGGCCCTTGCCCAGGTTGTTATTGCTATCCCGTACCTCTACCGCTTCTACAGTGCCGTCTGCACGGATGGCTGCGCGCTGACGCCGAACGACGCAGCGGCGCTGGCCACATGGGGGGGCGCTCCCGATCAGTATGCGCTGGTTCTGATCCTCGGTCTGCTCCCGTTCGCCCTGGCATGTGCCGGAGTCGGCGGCGTGATTTTCTGGCAGAGTGCCCGCGCCGGTGCCGCCCCGCCCTTCGCCCTCTTCGTGGCCTTCACCCTGATCCTGACCAGCCTGTCTGTCCTGTCGATACCCTTCAACGAGTTGTACAACCGCTGGCTCGCCCGCCGCGACCTTTGGTCAATCACGGGGATCGGCATGCATATGCTCAACCAGGTGTTCTTGACGGTCGTCCTCACGCTGCTCCCCGATGGACGGCTCGCGCCGCGCTGGCTCGTGGTTCCGCTGACTCTGCTCATTGTGCTGGGCGTGGGCGGCGCCTACGTGCTGCCGCTGCTGCAACCTGTGTTCGCGCCAGAGCCTCAACACATACAGCTGAGCGCTGGGGTGTGGGTTATCATCACGCTTTTCATCATGGGTGTACAGCTCATCAAATACCGGCGCGAGGCCGACCCACAGCGCCGTCGTCAGATCCGCTGGTGTGGCGGTGGGGTGGCGCTGCTCGTTGGCGGAGCGGCGCTCAGGATTCTGATCACGTTGCTGCTCCCGCGCCACCCGCTCCTCACCCTCGGTACAACCATGATCGAGACGCTGCTGGCGCTGGCCCTGCCCATTTCAGTCGGCGCGGCGGTGCTGTACGAGCGACTGTGGGAGCTGCCCGTCGTGGTGAGTCGCGCTGTGGTCTACGCCCTGCTGAGCGCCAGCGTCGTCAGCCTGTATGTCCTGCTGGTCGGTGGGCTCGGCTCGCTGCTGCAGGCGACGGGCGCCCCGTTCCTGGCGGCACTGGCAAGCGGCGCGGTCGCGCTGCTCGTGCTGCCGCTGCGCGACCGGCTGCAGCGCGCGGTCAATCGCTTCCTTTACGGCGAGCGCGACGATCCGTACACGGTGCTGGCACGCCTGGGTCGCCAGCTTGAGCGCGCTGGCGATCCCCAAACGCTGCTCCAGACCATGACCGACTCAGTCGGACGTGCGCTCAAGCTGCCCTATGTTGCCATTTTCCTGCATGAGCAAGCGGGGAGTCGCATCGCCGCGGCTTACGGCGGCGACACAGGGACAGTGGTGAAGCTGCCGCTGCTCTACGGCGACGAGTCCCTGGGCGAGCTGCACGTGGCTCCGCGTGGTGACGACCATGAGCTGACCCGGCGTGACCGCGAGCTGCTCGGCGCGCTGGTCCGCCAGGCTGGGGTCGCTATCCAGGCCGCACAGCTTACCCACGAACTCCGGCAGTCGCGCGAGCGGCTGGTCGTTGCGCGCGAAGAGGAGCGCCGTCGTCTGAGGCGCGACCTGCATGACGGAATCGGGCCAACGCTCGCGAGCCTGGCCCAGCGCATCGACACGGCCAGCTATCTGGCCGCCGAGGATTCCGAACGTACAACCGCGCTGCTTCAGGAAGTCAAGGGGCAGGTGCGGATGACGATCGCCGACCTGCGCCGCGTGGTTGAGAACCTGCGTCCGCCAGTGCTCGACGAGTTCGGCCTGGGGGCTGCCGTGCGCAACCATCTCATCCCCGCCCAGGCCCACCGCGGCCTGACGATCCAGTGCATTGAGGGCGCGCCACTCACCCCGTTGCCAGCCGCGATCGAGGTCGCTGCTTTCCGCATTGTGCAGGAGGCCCTGAGCAACGTAGTACGCCACGCGGAGGCAGGACGCGCCGCGATTCGCCTGCTGCTCGAGCGGCCAGACTTGCTTGTGGTGGAAGTTGAGGACGACGGGCGCGGGCTGCCAGCGGAACGCCGCGCTGGTGTCGGCCTGCGTTCAATGCGCGAGCGTGCCGAGGAGCTGGGCGGCACACTCGTGATCAGGCCGCGAGCGTCGGGTGGCACGGTGGTGCGCGCAGAGCTGCCATTCACGCAGCTGCCTGACGATACCTACCAGCGGGACGAGCAGCACAATGGCTGAGATTCGGGTGCTGATTTGTGACGACCACGCCTTCTACCGCGAGGGCGTGCGCAGCATGCTGGGTCCGCTATCGGACAGCTTTGCGATTGTGGGCGAGGCGAGCGACGGTATGGAGGCGGTGCGGCAGGCCCGCGCGCTGTACCCCGATGTGATTCTGATGGACCTGAAGATGCCGGAGATGAACGGACTGGAAGCCACCCGGCAGATCCTTGCCGCTACGCCTGAAGTCGGCATCCTGGTCGTGACGATGTTCGAAGACGACGACTCGGTCTTCGCGGCGGTGCGCGCCGGGGCGCGGGGCTACCTGCTCAAAGATGCCGACCGCGAGGAGCTGACGCTTGCGATTCGCGCCGTGGCACGGGGCGAGGCCATCTTCGGCGCTGCCATCGCCCAGCGCATGATTCGCTACTTCGCGGCGCTGCCACAAGACGCCACAGCGATTACGTTTCCAGAGCTAACCGAGCGTGAGCGCGAGATCCTGCAACTGATGGCTCAGGGACTCAGCAACAAGGTAATCGCTAACCGTTTGGTGCTTAGCCTCAAAACGGTGCAGAACCATGTCTCACATATCTTCAGCAAGCTCCAGGTGGCCGACCGTGCTGAGGCGATCGTCCGCGCCCGCGACGGCGGGTTTGGCGGAAACACCTTGACGTAACAGATACGGTCGGCAACAGGGGCGGCGAGGCTGCTATGAATATCATCCGCATTGAGGATATAGTCCAGTGGTGGAGCAGCCGTTATGACCCCTTGAGAATCGTTCTTGAAGCGTTGGCACCGATTACGAGGCCAACGTGTTGCACGCATCTTACAAGTGCTGCAAAAAGTACTCCGCCCGCCGGCGAACGAAATAGGGGGCGGTTGTGAAGCTGTGATTGCGATTTGGCATCACCAGCAGATCGAAATCCTTGTCCGCCTTGATGAGCGCCTCGACCACACGTAACGTGTGCAGGGGATGACAATTCTCGTCCATATCCCCATATATCAGTAGCAATTTTCCCTGAAGATTATGCGCTAGCGCTTCATTCGTCATGGCGGCAAAGTCCGCAATGTCTGGTCCCATATCGCTTAAGCCTGCCCCTGCCTGGTACGCCGCAATATTGTGCGAACCCGCCGACGACACCCCGACCTTGAAGAAGTCAGGGAAGCGCAGCATCGCTTTTAACGAGTTATCGCCACCTGCGGAATGCCCACAGATGCCCACCCGCGAGACATTCATGTAAGGACGCTCCGCCGCCAGTTGCCGAATAGCACAAACGTGGTCTTCCGCCCCTCCCGCGTTACCGGGTTCGCGTAGTGCCGCTTCGTGGAACCAGCGGTCGCGATAGGGTGTGCCCATCCCATCCATGACCACGACGATAAAGCCCAGTTCAGACAGTGCCTGTGGAGCCCAGAAGTCTTCCAGCAGGATCTCAAGATTAAACTCACTATAGGGAGAACCGGTTACCAGCGGAAACAACCTCGGGGTGACCGTTAACTGCGATCCACCATAAATCATGTCTATGACGGGATAGCGCACATCCGGGTCAAAATGTGTTGGTCTGTAGAGCACACCGTATATGTCAGTCTTGCCATCACGCCCTTTGGCACAGAACGCTTCGGGCGGACGCCAACCACGCGCACGCAGTTCGGCATCGTCGCTCGTTTCCAGCGGAAGGATGACACTGCCGCGCACGTCGCGTACAACCGTTCGCAGTGGGCTGTCGAGCGTGCCATAACTATCGACGACATAGCTGCCATCCGGCGACATGGCGATCAGATGCTCCGCGTCTTCGGGCGTCAGCAGTTCCTGGGCGCTTCCATCAAGTCGGGCGCGGTAAAGATGACGATAGTATGGATTGCGATCAGCCTCGATGCCTCCCGCGGTGAAGTAGACCCAACGCTCGACCTCATCGACGTGCAGTACATCACGCACGACACCGGTGCCACCTGTGATCCGATGCTTGAGTGCCCCGGTCGCCAGGTCGTGGAGATAGAGCTGACCCCATCCACTCTTTTCCGAATACCAGATCAAGTCCCCGCTGCTGTCCAAAACACGATAGTTGGGATTGTTGAAGCGAAAAGCGTTCAGGTACACCGGGGTCTCGGCGCTTTCGGTCAGCACAAGATGCGCGGCACCACTTTGAGCATCCACCTCGTACAGGTCAATCCTGCGCTGGTCTGCGCTTTGCGTATGCAGGTGAATCACACGGCTGTCACCACGCCATAAGCGCGCAATCGTCATGCCGAACTGTGACCAGTAGAAGACACTTTCCCCTGTGCCTGTCTGGGTGGGAACCTGGGTGGGATAAACGCGACCGTTGTGTGTATCGACCAACCAGTAGCTGAGGATAGGCAGGTGCTCGTCTGCTGCCATTGCCAACTTATACGTGTGGAGACGCGGGCGCAAACCTTCATCCGGAACAACTTGCAGCAGGTGCATATCCTGCACAGCCCGTTCGTCAACACGGATCGTCAGGAGATAACGCGAGTCGGGTGACCACATCGCTGCGGGCGGCAGTTGTTTCCCTGCCAGCGCATCACTCAACGAGGTCATGGTGCCGCCCTGCTCAATTCCATAGGCAAAATGTTCGACTCCATCGCTGGTCAGCGCCCTGCGCTCACCGCTGATCCTGTCGTGCAACCAAAGATTATGTCCTTGGACATACATGGCTGATTTGCCATCGGGCGAGACAAGTTCGCTTTGGCTTGCTGCACCAGTGGCGGCTGTAAACTCCGCTTCGGATGCAACCCGTCGTTCGGGAATGCGAGGATCGACGTAGACGTATAGCTCTCCGTCCGGTGTAGAGCTGCGATACCAGAAGCAGCAGTCATTCACCCACTGTGGTAAGACGCACCACTGATGGATGTGCTTGACCACATGCTCCGGCTGAAAAAACGTCGCGCTTGCATAGCGGTCGTTCAGATTACGCATGGCGATCCTCTATGCTCTCAAACAACGTCATCACCTCTGGACGCATGGTAAGGCCCAGTCCGACATCCGTCGACACCTCCCAGCAGCAATCCGGCGGAACGACCGAGAATGGTTCGCCCTGTACAATTTCTTCAGCGAAAAAGACGGACGGCCCCAACATTTCGGACGCATGAGTCACACTGCGCGTTGCCGCAGCAAAGTGAACGCCCGCCGCCGTGCCAACACTGGTCTCGATCATACTTCCGACGATGCAGGGTAATCCGGCGGCTTCGGCGATAGCGCCAATACGTTTACCGCCGCTCAAACCGGTTTTTTCGACCTTGATGTTGACTGCATCCACCGCATCGCGCCTGATAAGGTTAATCAGGTCATAAGGAGTATAGATGCCTTCATCGATCAGAATCGGGGTATCGAGGGCTGAAGCCAGTTTACGCAGTCCTTCAACATCCCACACTGGCAGGGGTTGTTCAAGGAATTCAAGGTCTAAGGACTCCATTTTGCGAAACGTCTGCATGTACTCACTCAGGCTGCAGCCCTGATTAGCATCCACCCGTAAGCGCACGTCATCACCGATGATTCGGCGAACTTCTCGTACCCGCTCCAGATCAGTGCGGGGATTAATGCCGATCTTCAGCTTTACGGTACCAAAGCCGCGCTCCACCGCCTCGTGTGCTTCCGCAATCATTCTCTCCGTACTGCTGATACCGATGGCGTAAATCAGCGGCACCTTCCGCCGAACCAGCCCACCTAGCAAGGTGTGAACGGGAACACCGAGCAGCTTTGCATTCAGGTCATGCACCGCAATATCAATTCCTGCCTTCGCCATTGGATGCTGGGGCAGTGCCTTGTCCATCCGGCTCTCAATCAACTCAACGTCGAACGAGTCCATGCCGATCAGAACGGGGCGCAGATATCGGCGGATGACGTGTGCTGCCGTCCCATAATCTTCGTTAGAAAAAGGAACTGACGGTGCGCCTTCGCCAATTCCAAAAGTGCCATTTTCCGCAACAACACGAATGTAGAGAAACATCTCACCGACGGTTGAACTGCTGGAGATTCCATAATCGGTCTTGAAGGGTTGATAACGCTGGATGACCTGCACGTCGAGTATACGCATGATAGCCCTTTAGCGGATTTTCGGGTCGAAGGCTTCACGCAAGCCATCACCGAGAAAGTTGAACGCCATCACTGTGATCACGATTGCTAGTCCAGGAAAAGTCGAAATCCATGGTGCCTGGCGCAGGTATTCACGTCCTTCATTCAGAATTGCGCCCCACTCTGGCGTTGGCGGTTGAGCGCCAAAGCCGAGGAACGACAGCGCTGAGGCAGCGAGTAGCGCAGACGGGAGCAGCAGTGACGCCAAGACCAGGTTGGTTGGCAGGATATTGGGCAGGATGTGCCGGAGCAGGATACCCCCTGAACGTGCGCCGCAGCACTCGCTGGCTTGCACATAGTCGCGTGTGCGCAGGCTCTGGACTTTTGCGCGTGTGACTCGTGCAAAAGGTGCCCAACTGATTAGCGCGATGGCGATCATCACGTTGGTCAGGCTGGGACCAATCGCGGTCACAATGCCGAGCGCCAGTACAATGGGCGGGAACGCCCAGAAAATATCAACCAGAGTTGACAACAGCAAATCGACCCACCCGCCAAAGTAGCCGCTCAACAGCCCAACGGTGATGCCAATGAGCGCTTCAATGACGATAAGCGTGATGCCAACCGTCAGCGCAATCCGAGTTCCGTAGACGACCCGGCTGAACACGTCGCGCCCTGCATGATCGGTGCCAAATGGATGCTCAATGCTCGGCGGTTGGCGCAGCGCGAGCAGGTTCTGCTCATCAGGCAGGTAAGGTGCGATGATGGGCGCAAGCAGAGCGATGAGAAACAGAAGCGAGACGAGGACTAATCCGATCATGCCAGGACCGTGACGGCGAAAGCTGCGCACTTGAGGCGAAAACGGATTTTGCAACCGGGCGCGAACGAGAGGTTTCACAACAGCAGTCATCGTCCAATCCCTCAATACCGGATCCGGGGATCGAGCTGCGCGGTCACGAAATCCCCCAGCAGATTGAAGATGACCGTTGATGTCGAAATGAGAAGCAGAATGCCTTGTACAACGGGCAGATCGCGACTGAGGATGGACTGGAACATCAGCCGCCCGATGCCTGGATAGGCGAAGATGGTTTCAACAATCACTGCACCGCCTAACAGCCAGGGAATGGTCAGAAAAATATAGACGATGATTGGCGAGAGCGCGTTTCGCAGTGCGTGAACATAATTGACACCGAATTGCGTCATCCCCTTCGCATAGGCGGTACGGATGTAAGGTTCACCCAGGACATCAATCATTTCTGCCCGCATCAATCGAGAAACCGTGCCGACATGCGGCAGCCCCAATGCTAACGCGGGCAGTACCACCGCCTGCCAGCTGGCAGCGCCAGAAATGGGCAGCCAGCGTAACTGGATGGCGAAGACCAGCATCAACATGATTGCCAACCAGAAGTCCGGCAGCGAGTAGAGGAACATCGACGCAGCACTCAAGCCCCTGTCTGCCAGCGAATTACGTCGTACCGCAGAAAACACGCCAATTGGAATAGCGAAGACGACGATAAGCACAATTGCACCCAAAGCCAGCGCCAGCGTGTAGGGCATTTGTGCTGCAATCAGCGTCGATGCGGGTTGCCGCGCCGAGATGGATTGACCTAGATTGCCTGCCAACACACCGCCTAACCAGCGGGCGTACTGCTCGAAGACCGGGCGATCCAGTCCAAGTTGCTGACGCAGTGCTTCGACCTGCTCTGGCGTGCCACGCGGACCGAGGATCATCTGCGCGGGGTCACCCGGCGAGAGAAACAAGATCAGAAAAACCAACAGCGTCACGCCAACAAGTGTTGGAATGGAAAGCAGAAAACGGCGCAAAAGATATTTTGTCATCGTCAATAATCCAAAAAAGGGTGTGCCACCATCAGGCACACCCCGTTTTCATTTACTGCTATCGTGACAGTGTGACATCATTGACAAACATATGGGTCGTAATCGGATGGATGATTAACCCGTCAACCCACGTGCGATTCGCGATGTAAGTGCTTTCCGTCCACAGAGGAATTGCAGCGACATCATCAATCAGCAGGCGCTGGGCTTCGCTGTAAATAGCCCGACGCGCAGCCGGATCGACCACCGTGCGCCCTTCGTTAAGCAGGCGGGTCACGTCAGCATTATCGTAGCCAGACCAATTGGAACCCGCATCGGTGAAGCGGTACAGCATGATGTCCGGGTCCCACCAGACGTAACCAGCGATAGCAAGCCCATAATCACGATTGGCTAGGCGGTCATAGATAAAGCTCTGCTCAAACTGCGTGATGGTAATCTCAATCCCAACTTCCTGAAGCATGGCTTGAAGAACAACGCCGACAGCCATCTGCTTGGCATCATCGGTTGCGATTAGCAGCTCAATCGAGACTGCACTGCCGTCTTTTTCGACGATCCCGTCACCATCACTGTCAACATAACCCGCGTCGTTGAGAATCTGGCGGGCAGCATCCGGGTTATAGGCAAGCTGTTCCTGCCCGTAGGCATAGACTTCGGGATCGTATGACACCATCGCTTCGGCAATGAATGCATATTGTGGGACGACAGTGCCTTCAAGAACCTGAACCAAAACATCACGGTTGATGGCTGCAGCCAGAGCCTGCCGGAAGCTCAAATCATTGAAGGGGGCTTGCGCTGTGTTGAAAAAGAGCGCCTGCAACCCTGCCGTCGGAAGCTCAGTGACCTCAATTTCTGGATTTGACTGAAGGCTGGCGACGGCTGAACTGGGCACCCCATACACAATATCGAGATTACCGGCTTCCAACTCAGCGATCAGCGTAAACGGATCGGGGATGAAGCGGGTGACAATCTCATCAATCAGTACAGGACCCTTGTTGTTGACGAATGGCAGGTTGGTGCGGTAGTTTTCATTGCGGACGAGGCGCATTTCCGTCCCGCGCGTCCAGCTTTCCAGCACAAACGGCCCCGACGCGACCGGGTTTGCGCCAAACGCCTCATTGCCGACCTCTTCTGCCACACCCGTATTGAACGGTGCACCGAATCCTGATGAGAGAACGGGACTCATGAATGCGGGTGGAGCTTCATAGATCATCTCCAGCGTTGTACTGTCATTAAGGACATTCATCTCCAGCAGATCGCCCCAGTCTTCAGGATAAGGGCTGGTCGTCCGGTAACGTTCAATCGATGCACGGACGGCGTCGGCATCCAGCGGATCACCGTTTGAGAAGACGTAGCCGGCTGGTAAATTGAACGTCAACTTCAAGCCATCTTCCGAAAAGCTGTAGCTGGTCGCAAGATCAGGCACCAACACATCTGCCGATTCTAGGCTGTAGAAGACCAGTGGCTGGGTCAGAAAGTCGCTGGTTGTAAAATTGGTACCCGTCGCCTGCTGAATGTCGAGCAGATCAGGTTCGTCGGTGGTGCCGAACACCAACCGGGCCGGTTCCTGAGCCATGGTGGGAACTGTAAAAGCCAAAAGCAAAAACACAAACGTGAGTAGTTTTGTAACTTTCATCTCTTTATACTCCATCAGACAAACAGTCGTGATGCGGATAACTGCATAAAATGTAGCGAAGATGGTTAGGGTGTGCAAATATTGCTTTTGTACGACAAAACTTCTGCCATAATTGCATAAAACTTCCAAGAACTGGAGCAGCCTGTGTCTCATTTGCCTTCTCTCGATGCGACGGACATCGCTATTCTGAATTATCTGCAGGTGGACGGGCGGCGTTCCTTCACGGACATCGCTCAGGACTTGAACATGTCGGTCGGCGCGATTCGGAATCGTGTCGTTCGCTTGATGGAACAAGGAACACTGCGCATCATTGGCAAAGTTGATCCATATCATGTGGGCTGGAATGCTCCGGCGACTATCGAACTGAGTACGCTGCCCGGCACTGTGAACGACGTCATTGCAGCGTTGCAGCCAAATCGCGAAGTCACCTACATTGCGTCAATTTCGGGCGAATTCAATTTGATGATCGACGTGATGTGTCGGGATAACACCCATTTTGTGCAATGGGTCAACGATGTACTCCATGCGATACCCGGCATCCAGCGGATCAAGACGACGATGATCCTCAATGTTCACAAATATGCCTCGGCGGAAGTTTCGCTGACGAATAATGAAAGTGGTGATCAATCGTGACTTCAAACGTTCGCCACCTGTGGAATGAACGCGTGACGATGCGTGATGGCGTAGAGCTGTCGTGCGATGTATATCTGCCCGCATCACCGGGTTGCTATCCTGCCCTCCTGCACCGCACACCCTACGATAACACCAGCCCTTTTTTCGTCGAGCAGGCGCTCTTTTTTGCACAACGCGGCTATGCCTTTGTCTTTCAGGACGTGCGGGGGCGGGGCGACTCGGACGGCGTCTTGGATGCACCGCTCCATGTCGAGGGTAAAGACGGGTATGACACTATCGAGTGGATTGCAGCGCAGCCCTGGTGCAACGGCAAAGTGGGGACACTGGGCGGTTCGTATGCCGGCGAAGTCCAATGGCACGCTGCGCGCGAACAACCGCCGCATCTGGTGACGCTGGTATCGTCTGCTGCCACCGGGCGCATCATGGAGGAGTGGCCCTACAAGTTCGGGAAATTTGCACCCTACTGGTTATGGTGGCTCCATGTGGTTTCTGGCAGATCCGTTCAGGATGTGGTTTGGGGGGTGGGTGCAAGGACACCTGTCGATTTCAATGCGATCTTCCGCACGCGCCCACTCAAAGACGCAGACCTTGCACTGGGTAATACGCGCACGGCGTGGCGCGAATGGCTGGCACACAATACCTTCGATGAATACTGGCGGAAGACTTCGCTGCTGGGTCGTTTTCATACGATCAATCTGCCAGTTCTTCATATCACGGGTTGGTATGATGACGCCAGTCTGGGGGCATTCTTCTACTATGGCAACATGATGGCTCAGTCCCCTGCGGCGGGGCTTCAATGGTTGATCGTCGGACCATGGGATCACAGCGGTACGCGCCGTCCAAAACGCGGCTACGGCGAACTCGACTTTGGGGAAGACGCCCTCGTTGACATCAACGCCATCCATCTGCGCTGGTTTGATTACTGGCTGAAAGGGATTGAGAACGGACAGGTGGATGAGGCAAAGGCACGATTGTTCATCATGGGAGCCAATCAATGGTATGCGGGAACGCAATTTCCCCTTCCCCAAACGCATTCAATAAAGCTCTATCTGCATGCGGCAAACCATACGTCTGCCGCAGCGCTGTCTCTGGAACTGCCTGTTGATGAGCCGCCTACGACTTATGTCTATGATCCTGAGTCGCCCACACCCTCGCGCGATCCACAGCGTGACCCGGCTGACCGTGCGGTGATCCTGGACAACCGCTATGCAGAAGCGCATGACGGCGTTTGTGTGTTTACCACGCCCCTGATGACTGACGCATGGATGATTGTGGGATCGCCTTTTCTGTTCCTTTACGCGATGAGTGACTGCGTGGATACCGACTTTATGGCATCCCTGTGCGATGTCTACCCGGATGGACAATCCATTATCCTTTCCACGGCTGTGCTGCGGGCTTCGTATCGAGAGGGCAGCGTTGCACCAACCCCCATTATTCCTGGAAGGATCTATGAATATCAGTTGGAGTTTGCTCCTCTTGGCTTAAAGCTGCTGCCGGGTCATCGCCTGCGGTTATCGATCATGTCGTCCTGGTACCCTGCCTTTGACCTGAATCCCAACACAGGAGCTCCTCAGGGCGATGATCTTGTCACACAGGTCGCCCATCAAACGCTGCTCCACACAGCCATCAATCCCTCTCATTTGCTGCTGCCCCTTGTAGCGTCCGCATAGAGTTGGTTGGCAATGGACCCAGGACAGTCACTTCGTCGCCTGTTGGGCTTAAGCGGCGGATACCCAAAGCGCACAGCGCGAACTCATCATTGTTGATCTCACTACACAAGTCGCAAGGCACATCAGCATTCCCCATCCACTGTCGCGGTCCTTCGTGGATTGGCATTGGTCACCGTCGGGAGACGCGATTGCCTTTGTTGATGACACTGGCAATCTTTTCATTGTCGATTTAAGCAGTAACAGTATCGAATTGATTGATCAAGATGTAATCATGATAGAAGCATGGGCAACAGTGACTCCTACTGCCACACCGACGGCGACGCTCACGCCCACCCCCACGCCGACACCGACACCGTGAGCGCGACAGAGATAGTGCAGACCGTGCCGACCGTCCGCAGGCAGTGGTGCAAAGACCGGGATTGTAGGGTCAACACGGGCTTTGTCCGCCGCGCCATTACCGCAAGCCTCACCAGTCCCCAATGAAGTCAGGGACATTCAGAGGATAAATTCTGTACAATGGTGGGAAACGAGAATAAACCGGGAGACGGAATCGATGCAATCCGCGGATGGTGAACTTCCGAGTATTCTTGCTATTGATGACAATCCAGCGAATCTTCGCCTGCTGGCAGATATGCTCGGTAGCGCAGGTTTTGATGTCCGCGTCACCCTGAATGGAGAGGCGGGTCTGAGCGCCGCCCAGCGACTACCGCCAGATTTAGTTCTGCTGGACATCAACATGCCCGAACATGATGGCTACGAAGTCTGCCGCCAGTTCAAGGCACATCGGCATCTGTCCAATATTCCCATCATGTTCATCAGCGCCGCCGATGAAACCCTCGACAAGGTGAAGGCGTTTGCCGCCGGCGGCGTCGACTATATCGTCCGCCCGTTCCACGTTGACGAAGTGCTGGCGCGCATCAATACCCAGATTAAACTCTACCGCGCCTATCTCCAGGCTGAGGAACTCGCCATCCTGCGCGAGCGCGAACGACTGGCGCGCGAACTGCATGATGCCGTCAACCAGATGTTGTTTTCCATCAATCTGGCAGCAGAAACGACTCTGCGCCAGCATGAACAACATCCCGAAAAAACGCCCGAACACCTCCGCGAAATTCAGGCGCTGGCACACGAGGCGCTGGTTGAAATGCGCGTCCTGATGTATGAACTCCGTCCCGAAACGCTGGTGGGCACCAGACTGGACGAACTGCTCTCGGCGCTCGTCCATACCCTGACGACGAACACCAGACTCAAGATCGTCATCGACCTGGACAGTCCAAACCAGATCGCGCCTGAGGTGCAGTTCGCCTTTTACCGCATTGCGCAGGAAGCACTAACGAACATCGTGCGCCACGCCAAAGCACGCCACGCGCTCATTCAACTGGTTGATGACGACCGGCTGCGGTTGCTCATCAGCGATGACGGGCAGGACTTCGACCCGCATCAGTCGCGTCCGGGTCACTTCGGGCTGGCGAATATCCGTTCCCGTGCTGTCTCGGTCGGCGCGCACTGCACCATCACCAGTGAAGCTGGACGCGGTACTACAGTTGAGATTGAGCTGGACAAAGGACAAGTCGATGACCAATGAAGCCATCATTCGCGTCCTCGTCGTCGACGATCATGAAGTGGTGCAGCGTGAATTAGTCAGCTTTCTCAACACGATTGACTGGCTTCACGTGGTCGGCGAGGCTGCCACTGGCGAAGAAGCCATCGCGCTGGCTGAGCAGTCGGTGACCGATGTGGTCATCCTCGATATGCAGCTCTCCGGCATGAACGGCGTTCAGACCACGGTGGCACTGCGCCAGCGGTTTCCCAACATTCGCATCCTGGTACTCTCCAGCTTCAGCGAACAACACATGGTCACCGATGTGCTGCGTGCAGGGGCGATTGGCTATCTCGTCAAGAGTGCCCCGCTCGATCAGATTGTCAACGCCATTCGTGCCGCCCACGAAGGTAGCACGCTGCTCTCTAAAGAAGCCGCCGATGTGTTGGTCAAACCGTCAGAAGAGACTCCGGTCGAACTGAAGCCGCGTGAACTGGAAGTGCTGATGCTCATGTGCCGGGGTTTGACCAATCCGCAGATCGCGGCACAGCTCTTTCTGAGCCGTGCCACGGTCAAATACTATGTCAGCGAAATTCTCACCAAGCTCAATCTGTCCAGCCGAACTGAAGCCGTCGCATACGCCATCGAAAACGGACTGGTCACACGCGACGTGTGAGCGCGTGGAACTAGCGTTGCAGCAGCCTGTTCACTTTCGACACCAGGTCGTCCAGATTGAAGGGTTTGCCCAGAAATTCGTCAGCCCCCACACTTTTCATGCGCGTGTTGTCAATCGGTTCGCCCTGTGCACTCACTAGAATGATGGGAATATCGCACAGGCGGGGTGCGACTTGAAACTGCGACAAACCATGTAACCATCGATATGCGGCATCGCGATGTCAAGCAGTACCAGATTTGGTTTGTCGAGCAGTGCGGCCTCTACTGCTTTTTGCGGGTCTAGCAAGGGGCGCACTTCAAACCCGACATCCGTGAGGGTTGCGGTCATGAGCTTGAGGTTTGCCACCGTATCATCGATAACGAGAATGTTTGCCATGATGGCTGTGATCCAATGTTGTCTATGGTTTCGTCTGGGCTAATGGGTTATCGTTTCAGAGGTAACGTAAAAGAAATGGAGGGGCATAGTTTGGCAGCCAGTTGAAGTGGAAAGAAGTGTTGCCGAGGAAGCGAAGGAAAGCGTCGCGCAGGGTAGATAAATCAGGCAGCGTGTGGTTGTGACTGACGTTGGCACGTGCCAGTGA
>JANRLJ010000129.1:0-4241 GCA_033762735.1 bacterium
GATTATTCTCTTTTCGGTTGAGATCACCTTTATCAAAGGAGACCTCAACCGATTTTTCTACTTCACTTGTATGTCATTCAGCGCAATAACGGTGCTTGAAGAGGGTGTTTGCACCGCAGAGTCTTCGGTTGAGCAGCAGGCGCATTCAGGAACAGGGATCACCCCGCCGTTCTCCGCCTCAAGCTGCTCAGTGCGGGCAGTGACATGAACAATCACAGCAGTGATAAATCCAAACATGACCGCGAAGGTTGTGAAGGCTTCAACCGCTGTTTTCACGCCACGATCCACCGTTGGATCAGGCGTGACGCGCAGGTACAGGGCAATTGAACCGATGACCAGCGCGATTAACCCACCCACGATGAAGGGAGACCAACGCGGAAGATTGAACGGTTGGCGAGGTTCGTCCTGCCGACGGTAGCGCAGCAAGCGGGACGAATTGGCAAGGATACCCAGATCCGGGATCGATTGTGCCGCCGCTGCCAGAATTGGGGGCAGGATACCGAACGCCGCCAGAGACAGACCGAGCAGGTTATAGATAGCTGTGAACGCGATATTCATCCTGACAACGCGCATGGTGCGGCGGGCAATCCGAAACGCTTCCGGAACCAGCGACCAGTCTTCGCGCATCAGGGCAATATGGGCTGCTTCCAGCGCCACGTCCGTTCCCGCTGCACCCATCGCAATGCCAACATTTGCCTGAGCGAGTGCGGGCGCATCGTTGACTCCATCCCCCACCATGACGACCGAGCGCCCCTGTGCCTGATAGTCTTTGACCACCTGAATTTTATCTTCGGGGAGCAGATTGGCACGGTAACTGACACCAAGCTGTTCAGCAACTGCCTGCGCAACCCGTTCATTGTCCCCGGTCAGAATGGCGATGTCCTGAATACCAAGCGTTCGCAGTGCTTGTACGGCTTCCGGGATTTCCGGGCGCAGGGTATCTGCTGCACCCATCACCCCGACCACCTGATCCTGACGCAGCACGTAGAGAAGCGTTTTCCCTGCCTGCTCAAGTGCTGCTGCCGCTGGCACTATTGTACCGGCAGCCATGCGCCCGCTGCCCACCGCGATTTGACTGCCGTTTACACGGGCGCGTACCCCAAAGCCGGGAACCGCCTCGAAGTGGTCAATTGTGTGGAATGCCAGTCCGCGTTCCTGTGCGCGACGGCGCACCGCTTCCGCCAGAGGATGCTCGGAGTAACGCTCTGCCGATGCTGCCAGCGCGAGGACTTCATCCTCACTCATGCCGTTCAGGGCGACCACATCGGTGATCTGCGGTTGTCCGAGGGTCAGTGTTCCAGTTTTATCCAGCAGGACGACATCCGCCTGTGCCAGCACCTCGATGTACTTGCCGCCTTTGATCAGCAGCCCGTTTTTGGCTGCTGCCCCAACCGATGCCAGCATCGCAATCGGAGTGGCTAGGGCAAACGAACAGGAACATGCCACCACCATCACGGCGGCAGTCGCCAGGGGGTCTCGACTCAACAAATAGGTTAGGGCGGCGATAGCGGCAACCACTGGAAGATAGTAGGCAGAGAATTTATCCGCGATCCGCTGGACATCCGCACGGTTCGCTTCCGCTTCTTCCACCAGTCGGATAATCCGCCCGAAAGTGGTGTCGGCTCCAACACGGGTTGTCCGAATGCGTAAACTGCCAAGCTGTGCCAAGGTTGCAGCGAACACCCGTCCGCCAGCGCTGATTTCAACCGGCATCGACTCCCCGGTAATCGCTGCCTGATTCAGGGTGGCTTGCCCGCTGATGACTTCGCCATCGACCGGGATCTTCTCGCCCGGACGCACGACCACCACATCCCCAACCCGTACATCCGTGATGGAGATTTCCGTTTCGTGTCCGCCCCGTTCCACTCGCGCCGTTTGGGGTGCCATTGCGGATAGGTTTTTCAACGCCCGGCGGCTGCGTTCGGCGGTGAAGCGTTCGGCATACTCCCCCACCCGCATGAAGAACACCACAATGGCTGCGGTCACCCATTCGCCAATCAGGAGTGCTGCTAGCGCACCTAGGCTCATCAGTGTGTGGGAAATTACCTGACGTTTCAGGGTCGCGCGAACGACATTCCTAAAGATGGGATAGCCTGCCAGCAGAACCAGACCCACCCCGACGACGAAGGGAATACGGCTGGTAAGTGCCTCGAATAAGCCTAAACCTTCACCCAGTACGACAATAATCAGGACTGCACCAAACACCACACCAAAGAGATTGAGCGCCGCTTTGCTGAAGTCGGTGCTTCCCGCGTCAGTTTCTGCCGCTGCATCCGGGACACTGTAACCTGCCCCCGTCACAGCCTGACGAATATCCTTCAACGCAACACGGGATTCATCAAGTTGGATAATCGCTTTTTCGGCGTTCAACAGGACATCCACGGACTCGACACCCGGCAGTTGGGCAATCGCTTTCTGCACGGTGGAGGCACAACCGGCGCAATCCATACCACGTATCGGGATTTCGATGACATGGCTACTCATTCGTCTGTTCCTCCGGTAGGGTATAGCGGGTGCACTCGTAAACACCTTTGGCGACATCGGCGAGGACTTCGTCAGCGAGGCTTAACAGTTCACCGACGCGCGGATCGCTCAACTGATAAATCACATAGCGCCCCTGCTGCTCGCGTGATACCAGACCACAGTCACGCAAACAGCCTAGGTGATTGGACACATTCGACTGCGAGAGTCCGGTCAATTGGACAAGCTCAGAAACATTGAGCGGCTTGCGACGAAGCGCCTCCAGAATGGAGAGGCGTGACGTATCGGAGAAGCCGTAAAACAATTTCGCTTTGAGCGTAGTTCCCTCATGAACAGCGGCAACCATCCCATTCACCTCATATCATCGTATCAGCATACAATGATATGTTAAACGAAAACGAGGTGCGATGCAAGCCCCTGAAAGTACGTTTCAGGTTGTAGTGGAGGCATCTGTGCTAAGTATTGGTGGGCTGAAATAAGGCTTGTTGTCCCTCAAGACAGCATAAATGATGTGCAACAATTTGTTGGCGACCGCTCCCAGTGCGACATGGTATGGTTTTCCCTCCGCGATCTTCCTTTGGAGCAGTGATTTTAAAGCATGATCATTGCGGGTTGCTGCTGCGGCGGCTAACCAGACGGCACGACGGAGATGGGTTGAGCCACGTTTTGAAAGATGCGCTTTTTTCGCTGTAAATTCCCCACTTTGCATTACAAGCGGATCCAGTCCTGCATAAGCAACTAAGGCTTTCGCATTTCTGAAACGGCGTATATCACCGATTTCACCAAGGAGAGCAGCGGCAAGAATGTTACCAATACCGCTGATAGTTGTGAGGCAGTTCGGAATGGCTTTGAGATACCCTGTAATCTCTCGGTCCAACTGTTTCTGCTGCTCCTCCAGGTACAGAATCTGCCCTACCAACACCTTGATCTGCAAACCATCCGCTTTCTGTCCAAATTGAACGCCAAACGACCGCTGGGCGGTGGCAACAATGTGTTCCGCTTTTTCACGTCCGTAGTATTTGCGACTGTACTGCTCAAGGAGCGCAGTCAACGCCTGCACACCTGCTGCGACAATCGCCTGTGTTGTAGGGTAGGTGTGTAGAAGCATCAGCGCTGTTTTACCATACTTCTCCGCAAAAAACGTTTCAAACTCAGGAAAGGTTCTGTCCAGCAGGGCAAGCAGACGACGTTTCTGGTCAGATACCAGATCGACTATCTCAACTCGAAGGCGCGTGAGCTGCCGCAGGGCGAGTAAGTCCTCGTCAGTCAGGTAGTAATCGCTTTGCGGCTCTGTGCGAATGATGTCTGCGATGGAACGAGCATCAATGCGGTCATTCTTCGCTCGACGGATGGAACGGGCACGATACGCGTGAGTCCTCAGCGGGTTGAGAATAATTACTTCGAGACCTGATGTCTTGAGGTGACTGTAGAGCGCCTGCCAGTAGTGTCCGGTCGCTTCCATGCCAAAACGGACGGGTTCTCCATTCGGGTTTAGCGTGTGAATTCGTTGGAAAAGATGCTTTAAATCGTCGTGGGAATTCCCAATTTTGAACGACCTGCCCAGCGGCTTCCCTAAATCATTCAGTACAACGACCTCGTGACTGCGCTTGTGAATGTCGATCCCGATGTACAGCATACAGACTCCTCATTTGTCTTGTCGGACAAGTACTGGAGCGGGTTCCCATCTCAGTCGTTAGGCACACTCATGCAAAATCCGTGGACATTCAACCTGTTGATGCCACATCTAGCTCAGCCGCCCA
>JANRLJ010000130.1:0-11035 GCA_033762735.1 bacterium
CCCTCTCCATGCAATGGGGAGGGGATTTAAGGCTTGTCCGGTATTGAGTTGGCGCTTTTCCGCCCTCACCCCCCGCCCCCCTCTCCCAACCGCTGACGCTAGGAGAGGGGGAGAAGACCAGGGAAGCGTGTTAAGTCCCTCTCCCTGAGGGAGAGGGATTTAGGGTGAGGGCAAATGAGCCGTTGTGAACTTTCATAACTCCTTTTAGAGTACCGGACAACGCTATTTAGGGGTGGGGTTTCTGCCACAATACCTATCCAAAATTGAGGTAATACCCTAATAGATCGCCCTTCATTCCTTCCAAGCATCCCTCATCCCTTTTGCCGCCGCGCCGCTTCCTGCATGGCGGCCACCTGCGCGGCATGACGACGGCGCAGCATTCCATCCACCCATGCCCCCGGCAGCAGCAGCGAGGCCAGCATTACTTTCCATGAGCGGGCTTCCCCGCGCAGGCGGCTGTTCCGGTGGAGTTGAATGGACTTCGAGTAGTATTTCCGTGCCGCCGCCGCTCCACCCGCCGCCAGCCCCGCCGCGTAATAGGCCGAACTGAAGGCCTCGTCCTTCACGCGCAGAACGGCTTCCGGCAGATTCGGCTGCGCATAAAAATCCCGGATGACGGTCAGATGCTCCTCGGCCATCGCCTGACTCCGCGCGGCGCTGCTGGCCGAGTTGGGATGATCGCGCCAGGTCGCCAGCGTTTGCGGGATGCGGATGAAATCGCCGTGCAGCCCCAGCCGCAGCCAGAAGTCATAATCACCCACGTAGCGCACATGGGTGCTGCGCCCGCCGACCAGTACAAGCGCCCGCCGCCGGATGAACGCGCCCGGTCCCGGCATACAATAATGCTCACGCACCGTTTGCAGGAAGTCATAATCGGGCGTGGTGTGATAGGAAATCGGCCTGCCCTGCGGGTCGATCATCACCCAGTCGGGATAGGCCACCAGCGCGGACGGATGGGCTTGCAGCGCATTCACCGCCGCCCGCACCAGACCCGGCAGAATCGGGTCGTCCGAATTGACGATGGCGATGATCTCGCCCGTCGCCATCGCAAACCCCTTGTTGACCGTTTTCGCTTCGCCCATGTTGGTGTGGCTTTCCCAGATGATGCGCCCAGCGTAGCGCTCCAGCACTTCGACGGTGTTGTCCTTCGAGCCGTCATCCAGCACGATGTATTCGAGGTTGGGGTAATCCTGGCTCAGCACACTGTCGATCACTTCCGGCAGATAATCGGCACGGTTGTAGGTCGGCGTGATGATGGTCACAAGGGGAAGATCAGGGTTGGGGGTCATACAGCCTCCGGTTTAAGCACACCCAAAAAGAAAACGCGCCATGTTTTTCGTATGTCCTGTGCGACGACATCGCCCTGCGACTACTGACCAATTTAGTGCTGTTGACGTTAGAAAGCCAGGTCAATCGGTTATCAGAGTCCGGGACGATGTTGCCAGTATAAAACGTGGACGATGTTCCAAGACATGACGAAATATCACGCATTTTCCTTTTGACCATCCTTAAGGACTGACAACAAAAAAGGCAGATCAATGACCTGCCTCTTTTGGTTCAATTGGAGAAATTCAGCGCTTACTGCCCCAGCGCTTCGACCACGCTCGGCGGCAGCAGCACCGCGTCGATCACATGGATCACGCCGTTAGTAGCGACGATGTCGGTCTGGGTCACGTTGACCGAGCCGTTCAGCATCACGCCGCCATCCACCACCGCAATCGAGACGGATTCGCCTTGCAGCGTGGCGACTTCCTGCCCGTCAAGCGCGATCACGTCTTCCGCCAGCACCGCGCCATCCACCACATGATAGAGCAGCACGGTCGTCAGCAGTTCAGTGTTGCCGAGCAGTTCTTCCGCCGTCAGGCCGAGTTCTTCCAGCAGCGCGGCGAACGCATCATCGGTGGGCGCGAAGACCGTCAGCGGGCCTTCGCCGCTCAGCGCTTCCAGAATGGCCGGGTCAGCCGCCTGCACCGCCGCCACCAGTGTGCTGAAGGTGGGTTCAGCGGCGGCGATGTCCACAATCGTGCCCATCGGCATCATGGCTTCTTCGGTCGCTTCCGGTTCCATCATGGCGTTCACGTTCAGGTTGGCTTCGCGCAGAGCGGCGGCCGTTTCGGCATCCACCGCGATCACCACCGGGGCGGGCGCTTCCAGCGTACCCGTCGCGGCGACCAGATAGTACGTGCCTGCGACCAGTTCCGTGCCGGGGAGGTCAATCACGACGGGTTCGGTCGCGCCGCTGGGGACGACGGCCAGATCATAGGTGCCCGCCGGAACATCGATCTCGAACGCGCCATCGTTGGGGTTGCCGCTGGCGTCGGTGAAGCTGCCGGGGAAGGCCAGTTCACTGATGAGGGGCGACCCGTTGGCGAGAATATCGACAGCGGGCGCGTCTTCAATGGCATGGAACACCACCACGCGGGCGGTATCCGCCGGGAGTTCGCTGAAATCACGGGTGAAGATGGCGGCGGTCAGCGTGCCTGCTTCCAGGCTGCCGACAGCGGCGACGGTGATGAACGTGCCTTCGGGCAGATCAAACGTGGCCGGGCCAATGGCGGCTTCTTCGATGGAGGTGCCCGCCGGGGCGACCGCGATTTCATAGGAGCCAGCGGGCAGGGTGATGAAGTCGGTCACGCTGCCGAAGGCCAGATCGGTGATGGCCGCTTCGCCGTTGACATACACATCCACATTCGGGGTATCGGGCGAGAAGTGCGCTACGCGAATGCTCACACCCGGCACGATTTCTTCGGTCGGCTCTTCGGTGGCTTCGGCTTGCAGGCCAAGCTGTTCGATCACCACCTGCGGCAGCAGCACATCGTTGATCACATGGATAATGCCGTTGCTGGCGGCGATGTCCGTCTGGATGACTTCCACCGTGTCATTCAGCACGACGGTGCCATCGACAATGCTTACGCCGATGTTGGCATCTTCCAGCAGGGTGGGGACGATTTGCCCATCCAGCCCGACGACCGCTTCAGAGCCGAATTCGCCCGCGACGACGTGATAGAGCAGCACGGTCGTGAGCAGTTCGGTGTTGGCAAGCAGGTCATCGGCGGTCAGGTTGAGCGAGGTCAGCAGATTGTTGAAGGCTTCGTTGGTGGGGGCAAACACGGTGAACGGGCCTTCGCCGCTCAGGGTTTCCAGAATGGCGGGGTCAGCCGCCTGCACCGCCGCGACCAGCGTAGAGAAATCGGGGTTGGACGCAGCGACATCGACAATCGTGCCCTGCGCGGCAACAGGCACGGCCATCACTGCCAGCAGCAGGACAGCGGCAACCACAAGCATAATACGACGCATCACTTCTGTCTCCTTACGGATTCCATCAGGATCAAGTGAAGCGGGGAGAGCGCGCCTTCTGGATCGTTGTCGGTCGTTCCATTCCGCAATACGCTCGCCCCAACACTTCAACCCTATGACCGATTATTCGTTGCCAAATCGATCATAATCCGGGTCAAAGGTTCATCCTTCTCTCACCCAACTCATAATCTGTTCAGAAAAGCAGCGGGATAGTGCGTCGGGTTCCTACATGCGTCGGATTTGTTTTCGTTTCTCCACAGAATTATGATGGCTGCTCTGTGCGCTGGTAGCGCAGCAGGACAACCCCACTCCCAAAGCGCCGGGTTTCAATCAGTTGCAGGCCGATCATCTTGTCCAGCGCCGGGAACATCGGTTTGCCGCCTCCCAGCACGACAGGATGGATCATGGGACGGTATTCATCAATCAGGTCGAGCTGCATAAAACTGGCCGCAAGCCCAGCGCAGCAAACCACCATGTCCTTGCCGGGCTGCGCCTTCAACGCCCTGACCTCGTCGGCAATGTTCTCGCGCACCAGCCTTGCGTTCGCGCCCACTTTTTCAAGGGTCTTTGAAAACACGATCTTGGGGATGCTCTGCCAGATACGCGCATACTCGATCTCATAGGCTGGCGCTGATGGGTCGGTGTGCGCTGTTGTCCAGTGCGCGGCCATGGTCTCGTATATCCGTCGTCCGTACAACTGGAAATCGAATTCCCGTTCCTGCTCGTTGAAGAACCGGTGGAGTTCCTCGTCAGGACTGCTCCAGTCGAGCGAACCGTTTGCGTCCTCAATGAAACCGTCGAGCGACATATTCAGAAAGTAGACGACTTTTCTCATGGCAGCACTCTCCCAGCTATTCAGATAAAATACTTCGCTGCGAAGCCCTCTCAGTCTAACACAGATGTTCTATCGATCAAAACAGACGTTCAAAAACGCGCTGCTCATCACTTCTTTTACCCGTACTGGATTTACCTCTCCACCAGCGCCTGGGCATCCGCCGTTTTGAAATAGGCTCGGTAGCTGGCCGTCTCCCTGAGCAGTTCGGCCAGGCGTGTGGTGCTGGCCGTTAACTCAGCCGGAGTCGCAGTACCCGCCCGCGCACCCTCCCCTTCTTCCAGCACGATCACGCCTTCATTTTCCTGATAGAGGAGGTGGCCTCGCGCTGCCATCCATGCCAGCCCCACCCGCGCCGTCGCCGGACGATGCCCGACTGCCGCCGCCAGCGCATCGAGCGTGACCTGTCCATTCCGGCTGTTCAGCGCAAACTTGACCGCCCCGGCGAAACGCTGCAAAAAGGCCTGCACTGCATCTGTGCCGGAGTCGTGCGCAAACAGAATCACCCGCGCCGGGTTGACGGCTTCCAGCGCCGCCCGCATCTCCGCACTGCCAGGCGGGGTCGTCCAGACCACGAGTGTCTGCGCCCGCTGCAACTGATGGCGCATGGCGGTTTGCCTGCCTGAAATCGGTGCACCTTCCGCCCAGATCATCACGTCATCGCCGAGGGTGGCAAGTGTCTCTAATGCCGCCGACTCGTCCAGTGCGCGATAATCGACCACCTCAACTGCCGCCCGTGCCTGGAAGGTGAGCGGTTCTTCTTTGATGGCGCGGCTGTCCAGATATTCCAGCACGACCTCGCGCTTACCCTGATAGTCGCGCACACGCAGGCTGTAAGCCAGATCAAAGCGACCTTTTGGCAGCGACTCCGGCTCTGCCTGCCACCACAGCACGGTCATCACGTCGCCTGCTTCATCTTCCACGATCAGCCGTTGATGCTCGCCATAGCGCCCCAGCGGACGGATGCTCTTGAGCGTGAGCTTTTCGGACGCCAGCACCAGCGGCGGATTGCCCGGCCCGAACGGGGCGAGGCGGTTAAGCGTGTTGACCAGATCGGGCGTAAGATCGCCCAGCGGCAGCCAGCCGTCAATCTGAATGATCGGCTCGGCGGCGACCTGCCCCAGCACTGGCCGCACCGCCCGCGACAGCGCCCGCCGCAGTTCAGGGACGCGCTCCGTCGGCAGGCTCAGCCCGGCGGCCATCGTATGCCCGCCGAAGGTGGTCAGCAGCGCGGCCTGCTGTGCCAGCATTGCGGTAATATCCACCCCACTCACTGATCGTGCCGACCCCCGTGCCAGGCCGTCGTCGGTCGAGAGCAGAATTACGGGTCGGCTGTAGCGCTCTACCAGGCGGCTGGCGACGATGCCCACAATGCCGCCCGGCCAGCCCTCATGACTCAGCACCAGCACGGCATAATCCAGCAGCGATGGGTCGCGCTCGATCTGCGCCACCGCCGCCTGAAACACCTGATTCGACATTGAGCGGCGTTCATGGTTCAACTGCTCGACGCGCTTGGCAAGGATTCGGGCGGTTTCCAGATCATCCGTCGTCAGCAGTTCCACCGCCGGATTCGCGTCGTCCAGCCGACCGAGCGCGTTCAACTGCGGCCCCAGCACAAAGCCGAGATCGCCCTCATTGATCGTGAGGGGGTCAAGCCCGGCGGCTTCGATCATCGTTTTCAGACCGAGCCGGTCGGTCTGCCGCAGCACATCCAGCCCGCGCTGTAACAGGTAGCGGGTGTCCCCGATCTGTTCGGCCACGTCCGCCACGATGCCCAGCGCGACCAGATCGAGGTAGGAGTCAAGTGTGTTCACCCCAGTTGGAGTCCCATCTTCTCCCCCTCGCCTTTGGAGGAGGGGAACAGGGGGGTGAGGGCGGCTGTACAACGCCTCGATCAGCTTGAACGCGCAGCCCACCCCTGGCAGCGTCCGCAGAGGATGACCGGGCGGGAGACGCTGTGAATTCACGACGGCATACGCGCTAGGCAGTTCCGGTGGCAGCAGATGATGATCCGTAATCACCACATCAACGCCGCGCCCCTGAGCATAATCGACGGCGTCGTGCGCGGTAATGCCCGTGTCACAGGTGATGATCAACCCTGCGCCGCTGTCGATCAGTTCGGTCAGTTTAGGGATGTGGATACCGTGTCCCTCACGAATGCGGTGAGGGATGTAATGCGTGACCTGTGCGCCCAGACTCCGCAGGGCAGAGACGAGCAGGCTGGTCGCGGTCTGCCCGTCCACGTCGAAATCGCCCCAGACGGCAATCAGTTCGCCCTGGTCAATCGCTCGCTGCACCCGCTCGACGACCACCTCCATATCGGGCAAATCAAAGGGCGAGGCAGGTTTATAAGCGTTGGGGTCGAGGAACGCCCAGGCCGCTTTCGGGTCGGTAAAGCCGCGCCGTGCAAGCGTGGCCGCCAGCAGCGGATGCCCCCCGATCTGCGCGGCTAAGGCGGCGGGAATTTCAATCGGTTGGGGGTCAAGCCAGGTTTTCATGAGACAAACTCTGAATCACGTTCACAAGAAGAAATTAACCACAGAGGACACAGAGCGCACAGAGAAGTAAATGCAAATGCTTGGCGCTCTTGGCGACTTGGTGGTTGAATGGGTTTTCAAAATTGTTGTTGCTTAAAACTCCACTTCGGCAATCTGGTCGAAGTCGAGATTGAGATCAGTATTCACCCCCTCGCCTTCTTCCTGGCCTTCGCCGGGGTTGAGCGCGTCCTGTTCGCGGAAGTCCCCGGCTTCCACGCCCCGCCTGCACAGCGAGCGATACACACAGTAGCGGCATTTATACAGGTCTTCCGTCAGCGGGAAGTCCTCGCGGGTGAGAATTTCCGCAATCAGCCCATTGAGCAGATCGCCGTCGCGCTGGAACTGCGCCACGCTGTAGGGGAAGCGTTCCGGGTTGGAGGGGTCTTCCGCGAACCAGTAGATCATCTCGATCTGTTCCGGCAGGATCGGCTGCCCATTATTGAAGGCCGCCCCGGCCAGCGCCAGCACATAGGGATACACGACAGTCTGCATCCGCCGCGCCAGGTCTTCCCGGCGTGGGCGGCGTTCGCCCGTCTTCCAGTCCACGATTACGGCGCGTCCCGGCTCGATTGCCAGCAGGTCAAACTTGGCAAGCAGACGGTGTACCCCCCTCGGTTGATGGGTCTGCATCGGCACCGAAAGTTCGGTTTCGACGCTGTGCTGAATGGGCAGGGTTTTGATAAAGTCCGAGCGCAGGTAGGCGTCCCACCAGCGGCGCAGCGGGTCACTGCTGGCAGTGCGGCTGAGCGCCTCCACCGGAACGCCCGCGAGATGCTGCTGCACCAGATGATGAAAGGCCGCGCCCTCGCGCATATGGCGTTCCCGTTCGGCAATCGGCTCGGTTTCGACAGCAGGCCATTTCAGCCGTTCGAGATAGCGTGCCTCGAAACGCCGCGCACATTCCACGTAATCCTGCAACTTGCTCTGGGTGAACTGGAAAGACGATCTAAAGGGGTTCATTGAAGAGGCATAGCTTCGTTACGGACAACACTGCTTGCATATGTCACACAGGCGAGAACATCCTGCGCGGTAAGTTCGGGATAGTAATCCTCAGAAGTAATTTCGCTGATTGTCCTTCCCGCCGCCAGCAAATCAAGAATCTGATAAACAGCAATGCGCGTCCCTGAGATACGTGCCTTGCCGTGAAGAACATCTTTAGATACAACGATACGATGCCCCAACACATGATCGACCATGGTGACTTCTACCCTGAATTACTGCTGATTGTTGACATTATAACAAAAGGAACACGCTTCGTCCCGATGAAGTAGCACAAATTTTCCTTTCTTGCAGAGGCAATTCACGTCACTGTAAAGCGGGGTAAAATAAAAACAGATCAAGTGAGATGATGCAAGAAGATGGTTGAACAGATTATTCCCACCGCCACCAACAGCCCGGCGGTGAACGGCCCACCGCAGGGACAGTGGACAGAGGCTGACTGGCACACGCTGCCCGACGATGGCAATCGCTACGAGATTATTGATGGAATCCTGTACATGTCCACCGCACCCAGCTTCTTCCACCAGTGGATTATCAAACAGTTGTATCGCCTGGTGGGGATGCCCGCCGAGGAGCAGGGCTTAGCAGTGGCGATCTTTGCGCCTGTCGGGGTCTTTATGGCCGGGGCGAAACCCGTTCAGCCGGATTTCCTGCTGGTGCTGGCGGCAAATACGGGCATTATCCACGACCGTCATATTTACGGTGTGCCGGATTTTATCGCCGAAGTCGTCTCACCCGGCAGCACCGACTATGATGAGAACATCAAGCGAAAGGCTTATGAACGGGCAGGTGTGCCAGAATATGCCGTGATTGACCCGTCAGCAAGGCAACTGCGACTGTATCAGCGTGAACGTTCAGATGAGGGATATTTATCGCCACGCATCTTTAAAGGAGATGATGTCGTGACGCTGGGCTGCCTGCCGGAGATTCCCTTCCACGTGCGCGACTTATTCAGCGGCTCGCCGGATACCACACTTTAAGAACGAAAATTGAACCGCAGATATTTTATCAAAACAACCTCAACACCCCTGTGTTCTCTGTGGTTCAACCGTCCCTACCCCACCGCGAGGATTTCCTGTGCGGCGCGGCGGCCACTCATCAGGGCACCATGCACCGTCGCGGTGTTCTCGATGTCGGTGGCTTCCCCGGCGAAGAACAGCACTTCCTCTACCGACTCGGCCAGCGTCAGGCGATCTTCGGCATAGCCACCCGGTCGCTTGTAGGAGTATGATCCACACGCGAACTCGTCCTGTCCCCAGCGTGTGAGCACATACGCTTCCGGGTCGGGGATGTTCGCGCCATACATCCGCCGCAGCACCTGCATCGCACTGGCGACTGTTTCCTCGTCGCTCAGCGCTTCCATCGCTCGTGCCGCCTTCGCCCCGATGAAGCAGGCCAGCACAGGCTGATCGGTTGCCACAGCCAGGTTGAAGAACTCCGGCCATTCACCGCGCTGTGCGCCCATATTGCCGATCAGGTGCTTGTTCTTCTCCCAGAAGACCGCCGGGAAGCGCAGATAGAGCTTGTTCAGCAGCCCCATGCCGAGCATCTCCATCGCCTCGTATTTGGCTTTGGGCAGATCGGGCGTGAACGTAACCTTGCCCGCTTTCAGCACCCCCAGCGGCAGCGTGACCACCGCCCGCCGCGCCCGGAAGACTCCCTGACTGGTCGTGACGGTTACGCCATCCCGGTCATAGGCGATGTTCTGCACGACATGGTTCAGGCGAATATCCAGCCCATCGGCCAGCGGCTTCAGCAGTTGATCGTACCCCTGTGGGAAGAGAGCATCACCCCCGCCGAAGCCAATCTCGTCGTCCTCGTACAGGACCGACAGGTCTTCCAGATCGGCGGCGAATTCTTCCTCGATTTCCACATTCAGCAGGAATTCCAGCGCCCACCGTTCCTGTGGTGACAGGTTCATGTCGCGCACGACCTGCTCGACGGCCTCTCGCATAGAGAGATGATCGTCGTCCAGTTCATCGACACCCTTCATCACCCGGTCGAACAGGTCATAGATGTAGTCCACCTGCCCTTCGGTCAGTTTTTTGCCGGAGGGGTCATAGGCGACGAACGAGTCGTAATTGCTCTTGAAGGTGTTCACGCCATAAAGATGCGCCAGTTCCGTAAGCGGGTTGCCCTTGACGCCGTGAATCCAGGACGCGCCCATATCCAGCGCCAGCCCCGGCCATACCCGGTTCGACCACACCCGCCCGCCGATTCGGTCGCGGGCTTCCAAAACGGTGACGGCGTAATCCATGTCATGCAGCCGCCGCGCTGCACCAAGCCCGGCGGCACCCGCGCCGATAACGAGCACCGTTCTGTCCTGAGTATCCTGAGCGTTCAGCATAAGACCTTTGGCGGATTTCCAGAATTGCCCAACGAATTTTGAACCTTTTTTATCATGGCTCCGTATAGAGGTGTATCAGAGACGGAAACACCAATACAGTACGGAGAAACTTCATGAACGCCGACTTCCAGTACAAACTCGACAACGCCTACCGCCGCGAAATGGAACAACGGGCGATGCAGCGCCAGGTTGCCGCCCAGGTGGATACCGACCAGCCCGCGCCGTTCTATGCCCGCCTGTTCACGCTGGTGTCGGTGATGGTGGCGATGGTGCTGAGCGTGAACTGATGGGCAGCGCCACCAGAACAGACCTTTGATGCGGGCGCATACATGGATGCGCCCCTACAGGTAAAGGCGTTTGTCTATAGCCCCGATGTGCGTGCGTCCTGCGCCGTCCAGCCGCGATCTTCCGTCACCACCGGAGCCGGGAGCGAGGGCTTTTCCACGATTGCAAACAACAGACTCGCCAGCAAACTGATGCCCAGGCAGCCAAAGGCGACGGCCACCGTCGTCAGGAATGGTACGCCCAGAATCACCCCGGCGATCACCCCCGGCAGCGCACCCACCATGCCGCCCGCACTGATGATGTGGAACAGATGCGACAGCGTTCCACCGTAAATCCTGTCTCGCCGAGCGGAACTGCGAGCCAGCAGCGGCCCGAAAATGACCGCGAACACCAGCGATACCGCCATCGTTTCCAGCACTTCGCTGTTCATTGATGCATTTCCTGCTGCGTTGAACCTGATACGTGTGCATTGTAGCGTATATGGTGACGGGTGCGCAGGGAAAGTAAAGTCTAGGAGTAGTGAGTTTTGAGGACATCATGGCAGGGGCGTAGCGCGCTACGCCCGTACATCTCCCTGATTTTCACCACTCCCTAAAGAGCGTTGTCCGGTACTCTAAAAGGAGTTATGAAAGTTCACAACGGCTCATTTGCCCTCACCCTAAATCCCTCTGCAAGAGGCACTCTCCCTCAGGGAGAGGGACTTAACACGCTTCCCTGGTCTTCTCCCCCTCTCCTAGC
>JANRLJ010000131.1:0-9944 GCA_033762735.1 bacterium
CTCGGCGCACCCTGCCCCGTCGCTGTAGATGTTTGCAGTTCCAGCCGGACTTCGGACAGGCGACGCGCCGTACTCAACTTGCGGTCTGGCCGCCGTATGGCAGTTGCGCTCTACCTGTCCAAAATTATGATACCACCTGTAAGCGTCTGGTCGAAAAAATCCAAATGATGGTTTGCAGACGAATCATTATTTATCATCAGAGCGTCATCAGCCTGTAAGAACTTCAACGTAAGCTGTGGACGAGAGATTAACAAATTCTGCGTGGAGCATTTTTATGATGAACCTTGAGAAACGTTCGCCCAGCATTTTAACAGGCGCGTTCGTCGGCGGTCTGCTCACGCTGCCGCTGATGGCCGTGACGTACCTGGGATTTGTCGTCGCCGGGCTGCCCTTCGCCCCCTACGATGCCCTGTTCCCCTTCATCCGCAACCGCACCCCCGGCGGTATCATCACCCTGACGATTGACAGCATCATCGCCATCATCCAATTCCTCAACCTGGGACGTACTGATACCGCTGCCAAGCCCATCGAGCAGATCATGGCGCTGCTGATGCTGGTGGGTGTAGGCGTGGTCATCGGCGCGGTGGTGTTTGCCATTGCGCGGCGCATCAAAGCGGGGGATCGCTACCTGCCCGGTTTTCTGGTGGGTGCGGCGCTCGGCTTGCTGATGGTGATCTTCTACACTGACAGCGGCATCCCGGCTACCACCAGCCCAACCATCAGCAATCTGTGGCTGTTTGGGTCGTTTCTGGCGTTCGCCCTGGGCATTAACTGGATTTACAACGACCTGTCCGATCTGCCTGTTCATGCACCCACAGGCGAGACGACCGCGTCCGTTCAGCCCATTGACCGCCGCCAGTTCCTCGTGCGCGTCGGTGGCGCGACCGCTACCCTGACCGTGCTCGGCGCTGGCCTGGGGGCGCTGCTCACGCCACGCGGCACCACCCGCACGACCACCTCGTCTGCCACCGCTGCCCTCCTTCCGGAAGTCACTCCCGAAGGAACACCTGTCGCCGGGACGACCGCCGGGCTGGAACCCGCCCCCGGCACACGGCTGGAATACACGCCGCTGGATGAGCATTACCGCATCGACATCAGTGCCCGCCCGCCCGTATTGGACGCTTCCACCTGGCGGCTGCGCGTGAGCGGGCTGGTGGAAAGCCCAGTGGAGATGACGCTGGACTCGCTGATGAATGACTATGAACCCGTCGATCAGATCATCACCCTGAGCTGCATCTCCAACCCTGTGGCGGGCGACCTCATCAGCACCACCCGCTGGACCGGGGTGCAGTTGAACCTGCTGCTGGAAGAATGGAATTTGCTCCCCGAAGCCACGCACCTGCGCATTACCTCGGCAGATGGCTTCGATGAATATGTCGCGCTGGAGACCATCCGCAACGACGACCGCATCCTGCTGGCGTATGCCTGGGATGGGCAGCCGCTCAAGCAGAAGCATGGCTTCCCGCTGCGCATCTATATCCCCAATCACTACGGGATGAAACAGCCCAAGTGGATCACGGATATTGAAGTGGTCGATGAATGGCAGGAAGGCTATTGGGTGCGGCGCGGCTGGTCAGAAGCGGCGCTGGTGCAGACGACCTCGGTGATTGACACCGTCGCTACCGATGCGGTTTATGAGCGCGATGGGCAGATGGTGGTGCCGATTGGCGGTATCGCTTACGCCGGATCACGCGGTATTTCCAGCGTGGAAGTGCAGATTGACGATGGCGAGTGGCAGCAGGCCGATCTGCGCAGCCCGCTTTCCGAACTGACTTGGGTGATCTGGCGCTATGACTGGGCGTTCACCGAAGGCGGCCATACCTTCCGCGTGCGCTGTGTGGATGGGCTGGGCGGCCCGCAGACGGAAACCGTACAGGGTGTCCGACCCGATGGTGCAACGGGTATTCATCAGACTATCGCACGGACGTAGGCAACCTCACCCCGCGCACGTTCACAATGTCAGCCACTTACGTCCCCTCTCCATAGCTATGGAGAGGGGGTTGGGGGGTGAGGTCATAAATTCAAACAACCAGTTGTATGGGATATGCTGGATTTTTATCAGCGTTGCCCCAGCCGCGCTTTGATCTGTTCGACTGCGATCTGCGCCTCGACGGCGAAGTTGTACATCGCACCCTTGCCCTGATAGAACACACCGACCAGATACAAGCCCGGATAGCCAACCACCTCGCGCCCGTTGGGCACCTGGCTGCAATCACGCTGCGGCCAGTCATATTCCACCGTCGGCCCGTCGTAGTCGAAGTACTGATACAACACTGGGCGATAGCCTGTCCCCATAATGACGGCATCCACCGGATAACGCGACCCACCCTGCACCTCGACCTCGTGTGCGTAAAAGCGCACGGGGGCATCTACCGGCTGCACGTTGCCCGCCTTCACCGCCTTGATGAGTTCCCATCCCCGCGCCCCGCCCGCCGCTGAACTTGCCAGACCGGGCGGCGGTGTCTTAATGCCGAGTTTGTCCAGATCGCGAAACGCTTTCGCCTGTGCCCGCTTTGCCAGCGGACGCAGCAGCGGCACATGCTCGTCGATCATCATCCACACATGCTTGGGCAGCCCATAAGGATAGCGCGGACGCAGCACGACGCCGGTGCGCTGGGCGAACAAGACAGGGGATGCGGCATAGTGGCCCAGTTCAGTCGCAATATCGCAGCCGCTTGGCCCGTTGCCAACGACCATCACGCGCTTGCCGATGAAGGGTTCGGGAGCGCGGTAATCGTTGGCGTGGATGAGCGTCCCGTCAAAGTCGCGCATTCCCGGAATCGAAGGGATATACGGGCTGTTAAAGCGCCCGGTCGCGGAGATCACCGCCCTGTACCATGCGCTCCCCTCGCTGCTTTCCACGCGCCAGCCGTCGCCTTCCGGCTGGATATGATGCACGGTTACGCCGAGATGGATATTGAAACGATTACGGCGGGCATAGCGGACGAGATAGCGGTGATACTGCCGCCCGGTGGGGAAAATGCCGTTATGCAGCGGAAAGCGCAGCCCCGGCAGATGAGAGAAAAAGCGGGTGGTGTTGAGCCGCAGGGAGGGATAGAGGCTGTCCCAGGTGGAAGCGATGACCGAAGCCCAATCAACCACGCGATAGGAAATATCATTCGCTTCCAGAAAATACGCGCTGGCAAGACCCGCCGGACCAGCACCAATCACCAGGACATCTTCCGCCACAAGCCCTCCCGGTTCCGTCCCTTACTGGCCGCTGGCCTGCGCGGTGGCCGTGCCGATCAGTTCATCGCGCACGACGGTGGCGACCCATTGCAGCGTCGCCGGGAAATTGGTGGCGTCATCGGTCGTGCGCGGCACGAATGTTCCCTGTACGCCGTTGGCAATAGCCGTCGCAGTGGCGATTAATGGCTGCTGCGCCATTGTGGGCATCGCTTCTATCGTAACCGGGAAATTCTGTGCCTGCTGGCTGTCGCGGGGGAGCGCGTTGTCGATGTAGAAGTTGATCGCCCGCTGTTCCTGCTCTGCATTTTCGCGATATTCTTCTTCGGGGAATCCGATCAGGCCAGCCAGCATCCCCCACACACTGACGACCAGCACCACAGCGATCAGCACACCCAGCGCAATCCCGACGCGGCGGTTGGCGTCGCGCTTACGCGGCGTGAGCACCACCAGCGGCGGCGGTGCATCCGGCGCAGAGAGCTTGTTCAGCCGTTCCACCAGGGCCTTCGCATCATAGCGCTGGCTGAAATCGAGCGGCTGTAAGTGGTTGATGAGGCGCGGCAGCGGGACATTGGCCGCCAGCACGGGCAGAAGGTGCTGGTTGTTTTCCAGTGCGTGCACCACCTGTTCCTGCAAGGGGGCATCTTCCGCCGCAGCCGCCGAGAGGATGTAGAGCGTGATCGTGTCTTTACCGGGTTGTACGGTATCCGTCACCTGAAAGCCCGCCCCCGTCAGATCGCTGCGGATGCGGGCGGACAGGGCAGCTTCGGCGGGGTTGTTTAAAACGGTTACTACTGTGGGCATAAAGCGCCTCGTTCCTTATACATTCGTTCTGAGATGAGAACATACACAACCCTCAATCCCTGTGGTCGCCCCCAAAATGAAGGGGAGGCAGGTCTTTTAAGCCCCTCGCCTTTGGGAGAGGGGTTTGGGGTGAGGGCTAAAGGGTTACAAATCCAGCGTCCGCAGATAATTCACCACATCCCAGCGCTGCGCGTCGGTCAGATCATCGCAGCCTCGTAGGCCGCGCCAGCCCTCGTCCAGCGCCATATACAGCGCATCGTCGCGCAGCAGCGGCAGTTCCCGGCGCAGCGCCAGAAAATCGCGCGAATTCGGCCACGCAGTACAGGCTTCCTCAAAAAGCGTTTGCCCACGTTGCAGCGAGTCCTGATCGGGCAGCACAGCGTTGACCACCTGCGGCGGCGGATTCAACCGCGCCTGATAGCGCTGCTGCGTCTGTTGCAAAATGACGAACCCCAGCGCCAGCAGAAACACGGTCGCCGCCGTCGCGCCAACCGCCACCGTGACATTGGTCGGGTTCAGATCGAGCCTGCGATAAAAGTCTGCCGCCCAGGGATAAACCACCCACGCAAGCGCCGCTATCACCACAGCCAGCGCCACCAGATTGCTGACTGACGGCGCACGAGTCTGGGTGATGGCTGCTTCGGCCTGGATGTCCCACGCAAAGGCAAGGCGCTGCATCGCTTCACCCTGTCCAAGATCGACCAGCGTCCACCACTGACCGGGCGCATCAATTTCCGGCCCCGCCGCGACGTATAACCCACCGCCCACCGCTTCGGCGGTCAGCCATATACTGCGCCAGTCTGCATTCGGGTTGACCAGCCGCAGCCGCACATTTAACGCCTCAACCGGGATATTCTCCCGCGTGACGACCACGTCATAGGTATTGACACCCGGCCCACCCGGCGAAAGGGTGACGCTGACCTGCATGTCGTCCAGCGCTTGAGTGGCGCTCGGTGGTGTGATGTCCTGCCCTGCGTCTTCAGGCACAGGGACGGGCGTGGCGCTCAACTGACCAACCGAGATCAGCACCAGCAGCGCGACAACCACCTCTAACCGCAGGGTGCCGATAAAGCCTGTGATTGGCCTTATCAGTGCCGCAAAACGGGCATAACGCTTCGGATTCAGCGCCACATGATGCAGCGCACCCAGCCCGACCAGGCCCGCTACCAGCAGCAGTTTGAGCAGCAGCGCCCCGCCAAAACTGGTTTGCGTCAGATCGTTAGGTGTGGCAATCCAGTTGGAGGCGCTGTAAATGCCGGAGGCGACCACCACCACCAGCGAGGCCACTGCATAGCGCGAAAAGCGACGCAGCGCCGCCAGCAGCGCCAGCCGCCGGGCATCATCTGTATAGGGACGGAGCGCGGCGGGCAGCACCAGCACCAGCGCCGCCAATCCACCTACCCAGAAGCCAACGCCGACTCCGTGCAGCCAATCGACTGCGATCCCCACCCAGGGCAAGACCTGTGACCCGGCAGCATGGCTGGTCACGCTGAAGGTGCCGATGACCAGCGCCATCACCCAGGCATTCGCTGTCAGAACGGGGCGCACCGTCGCGGGATTGGCCTTGCGCAGCACGACCGACGCCGCGAACATCCCGGCGACGATCAGCAGAAACACCATACGGGCGTTCCACGCATCGCCAAAGCGTGACCCGATGCGCACCACCGACCACAGTTCAGGATTCAGCGCAGCCGCAAAATCGACATTAAAGAACGTCATCGTCTGCTGAACCAGCGCCAGCGCATTGCCCGCAAAGACCGCCGCCAGCGCCGCACCGATCAGCCAGTTCAGCCGATTCATCACACGCGGCGGCAGCCAACCGGAGCGATGCACGGGACTCCCCCAGGCAGGCACCATTACCCCGGCATAGAGCGTAAACAGCCCGAACAGCAGCATGGTCGAGGAAAGCGTGATCGTGCGCCATACGATTTCGAGCGGATGTGCGCGGGCATTGGCCGCCTGCCCCGCCACATCGCCCACTTCCTCACCGACGAAAAAGACGCGGCTTTCCGCCACGACATGCCCATCGCTGGCGAAAGCCGTCCGCAGCTCCACAATATAGGCGCCATTGGGCAAATCCGGCGGGACACGCAGCGTCATCAATGCCTGGTTCTCGTCAGAAACACGCCCGGTTGCCAGGATTGTGCCGTTCTGGTCACGCAGATGAACCGTGCTAAAATCTCGCTCAAGGTCTTCGCTGAACCAGTATTGCAGCCGTACAGGCGGGCGCTCCAGCACGGCGCGATCTTCGGGCATCGCCCGCAGCAGGTAGCCATGCGCGGCGGCGGGCTGTGGAAACAGGAGACCGGCAAGCAGCAGAAATAAGGCAAGGGGCAACAGGCGGCGCTGAAGTGCAGCAACCCCACCCCAACCCCTCCCCAAAGCATTGGAGAGGGGCAAAGAGCAGAATCGAGAAACAGACAATTTTCGTTGAGCAAAAAAGGTTTTCGACATCATAACAGAAAGCGACTTTAATCCAGACGGAAGCGTTCCTCTGACCGATTTTTGGGAGCAGCGGTGTCCAGTGGTGGTGCGTCAGCAGGCGGTTCTTCGGTGCGGCTGGTGAACCAGCTAATGCCCATCATGACCAGAAAGACGACGCTCACGCCCAGGAAAATCAGTTCGTCATAGGGGCCAAGCGAGCCATGCGCCAGAAACATCGGCAGCGACATCGACCGCCTCCTCTAAATATTACAAAAAGCTGATGAAGCTATTGTACCGCAAAGGATTGGCTTTGTTCGGTTTTTCACGAGACATCTAATCCATTTCTGATGCACAGCAGTACATAAGCATTTGATGACATTCGTCACCAGCGCGTTGACAATTATATAGACCAGTCATTATAATCAGGGTAAGGTTAGGTAAAACGATGACATCCGCACGCGACCAGATTATTGAAGCGACCTGTGAACTGCTCGAACTGCAAGGCTATCACGCCACCGGGCTGAACCAGATCATCAAGGAAAGCGGCAGCCCGAAGGGATCGCTGTACTACTACTTCCCCGGCGGCAAGGAAGAACTGACCGCCGAAGCGATCAACCGCGTGGGGCAAATCGTCTTGCAGCGCATCCGCAATAATCTGGCGGCCATTGATGACTCGGCGGAAGCCATCAGCAGTTTCATCGAGAACATCGCCTACAACGTGGAAGCCTCCGGCTACAAGGCAGGCGGCCCGATCACAACCGTCGCACTGGAAACGGCGGCGACCAATGAACGACTGCGCGAGGAGTGTCACCGAATTTACGCCGGGTGGCAGGCGGCATTTGCTGATAAGCTGCGCTCCGGTGGCATGAGCGATGAACGCGCCGAACGTCTGGCCTCCGTAATGATCGCCATGCTGGAAGGCGGGATTATCCTGTGCCGCACCAGCCGCAGTCCACAGCCTTTGCGCGACATTGCACAGGAGATGGCTGCACTCATCAGCAGCAATTAACATTTAAGCAAGCACGGCGCACAGCCGTTTTTTCTTGCGACGATTATATAGACTGGTCTACAGAAGAAGGAGTGGAATGATGAAGGTTCTGGTGTACGGTGGAACGGGTTCACAGGGCGGCGGTGTCGTATGGAAACTGCTGGAAAAAGGCCACACCCCCTATATCCTCACGCGCCATCCCGAAAAAGCACAGCCGATGGTGAACGCGGGTGCACAGACCATCGCGGGCGATCTGAGCGACCCCGACAGCCTGCGCACCGCCAGCGAACAGGTGGACGCAATTTCGCTCATGCTCCCGGCGTTCGTGCCCGACCCGACGCAAACCCCGACCTTCGCCCGCAACGCGATTGATGCGGCCAAGGCAGCGGGCAACAAGTTCATCGTCTACAACACCAGCGGCCCGGTCATCGTGGAGCGTACTGGCAACCCGGCCTATGACACCCGTCTGGACATCATCGACTATCTCAAGCAGAGCGGCGTCCCCTCCGTCATCATCCAGCCGACGGCCTATATGGAAAACCTGCTCGGTCCGTGGACGCGCCCCAACATCATCGAACGCGACACCCTCTCCTACCCGGTGGAAGATCAGACTCCGCTCGGCTGGATTGCGACCGAAGACGTGGGCGCACTGATTGTCGCGGCGCTGGAACGCCCGGAACTCGCCGGGCAGCACTTCATCGTCAGCGGCGTACAAAACCTGACCGGGCCGGAACTGGCTGCGCAGTTCACCACAGGGCTGGGTCGCCCGATTCAGTACTACTCGATGCCGCTGGAAGAATTCGGTGCGGCGCTGGACACGGCCTTTGGTCCCGGCGCAGGCGAAGGCGGCATCCAGGGCTATAAGTTCCAGCGGGAAAACGCCGACAAGCTGACCATGTGGGTGGATATGACCCCGGTGCTGGAAAAACTCCCGGTGAAGATGACCAGCGCGGCGGAATGGGCGGCCAAGTTCAAGCAGGCTTTTGCGCCGATGAGCACACAGATGAACGAGGCACAGAACGCATGAGGATTGATGTCTTTCACGATACGGCCTGCCCCTGGTGCCGTGTGGGCAAGGCCAATCTGAAACGTGCGCTGGCGCAGTGGGACGGCGACCCGGTGACGGTGGAATATCACACCTTTTTCCTGAACGCCGATATTCCCGCCGAAGGCTATGACTTCCGTGCGTATATGACCGCCAAAGGCGGCGGGCAGGTGCCGCTGGAGCAGTGGTTCGCCGCCCCGCGTGAGGCAGGCCGCCGCGCTGGAATCACGTTCAACTTCGAGACGATCACCCGCGCCCCCAACACGCTGCTGTCACACCGGCTGATCGCGCTCACGCCAGAGCCGCACAGGGAGGCCATGATCGACGCGCTCTATGCCGCCTACTTCGAGCATGGCCGCGACATCGGCGATCTGGATGTCCTGGTGGAAACCGCCGTCGCGGTAGGGCTGGAGGGTGAGGATATCCGTCAGCAGCTTCTCAGCGACGCCAAAGAAGCCGAAGTCCTGGGCGAAGCCGAGCAAGCCCATCGGCTGGGCATCACAGGCGTACCGTTTTTCGTCTTTAACAATACCTATGCTTTTAGCGGTGCGCAGCCCCCGGAGATTTTCCTCCGCGCCATGCGCCAGGCCGCCGAGTTCCAGAGGAGCTAATACCTGATGAAAGTTGTCGTTTTTGGCGCAAGCGGGCGCACGGGAATTCCGCTGGTGCAGCAGGCCTTGAACGCCGGGCATGAAGTCGTCGCCTTCGTCCGCACGCCCTCCAGGCTGCCGATCAAACATGAACGGCTGTCGGTTGTGCAGGGTGATGTGATGAACGCCGGGGATGTGGAACGTGCCCTGGCAAGCAAGCCGGACGCGGTAATTACGGCGCTCTCGCCAACCAAAGGCACGCCGAAGGAAATGCTGCCGAAAGCGTCTGAAAACATCCTCAAGGCGATGAAGCAGCACAACATCCGTCGCATTGTCTGGATGACCGGCGCGGGTGTGCCTGCGCCGGAGGACAAGCCCAAGCCGATCAATCACGTGATTAAGTTTATGCTGAAGACGCTTTCGGGGGATGTGCTGAAAGCGTCCGAAGAGGCGGTGGATATGGTTCGCAGCAGTGACCGCGATTGGGTCGTGGTACGTGCGCCGATGCTGACGGATGGCGAACACACCGGCAAGTATCGCGTTGGCTGGGTGGGCGTAAATACGGGCGCACGGCTGGCACGGGCAGACGCGGCTGACTTCCTGCTCAAGCAGGTGACAGACAGCAACTATCTGCGTAAAGCGCCGATGCTGAGCAATTAGTAACAATACTTAAGTAGTTGCCCTCACCCCCCGACCCCCTCTCCCGACCGCTAACGCTGGGAGAGGGGAAGAAGGGCAATTACGCGAGAGCAAGTCCCTCTCCCTAAGGGAGAGGGATTTAAGGCTTGTCCGGTATTGAGTTGGCGCTTTTCCGCCCTCACCCCCCGTCCCCCTCTCCCAACCGCTGACGCTAGGAGAGGGGGAGAAGACCAGGGAAGCGTGTTAAGTCCCTCTCCTTTGGGAGAGG
>JANRLJ010000132.1:0-4376 GCA_033762735.1 bacterium
TTGCGGCGTTTGCGTTGGCGCGAGCGTGGGTGTATTCGTTGGCTCAGGAGTAGAGGTAAGCACAACAGCACTCGTGACCTCAGCCGTCGCTAAACTCTGCTGACAATTTTGAGAGTTCAGACTACGAACCGCACTATCTACGCCAGTGCGAACACGAAAGGGTATTCTGATGTCACCAATGACAACTTCGCCTGTTTGCCAAATTTCAGTCCATTCGATTTCGTAAATGACTTGTCTACGGCCAGGTATTTCAAATCCGTTTTGCACAATATCTGTCACCGTGCGCCCATGCTGTACGTTAAACTCCCCTTCCAACCTCGCAGTAATTATGTCAGTTAAACCGCCTTCAACGCTGCTTGTCAGAGTTAGCTCTACGACCTGAGTGGTAGTTTCCTCTCTGGAAATCGTCGTTGTTAAAAGACCATCACCACCACAGTTGTCTCTTGGAACTTGATTGGTTCTCAAAAACTCACGGGTTTCCTGCACGTTTTCGATGCGAATGGCATTTGGCGAAAATGGCGTCGAAGTAACACCTATCGGCGAAACGGGTTCAGGCGTACAGGCAGCGAGTGCAAGCATCAGCCCAAACAGGAACAACGCCTGAATAGCATGTCTTTGAAATTGAAAAAATGGAAGCACCGTCATACCGTCTGGGATGAAAGCGAATAATGTCCCATGATATTAACCGAGGGACAGGCACTACGCCAGCAATTGTAAGGTTATGCGAGGATTCTTAATCTTAGGAGGAATGTGTCTCCTTTTGTTTCCGCCATAGGCTAAAGCCGTATGGCTGCCCAAGTGCCGCCCATTTATGGGACGCACACTGAAGGTGCTGTAGGGCAACCACCAGCGCTTATCCAACAGCCTCTTTAGCAGGCTTGTCTGTTCGGAGCCGGACGTTTGAACGTCTGGCGCTGCAACACGCGCACAATTCAGGGGAAGATAAACCGCCTCAGCCATAGCAACTCTGTTCTAAATACGCTATAATTCGTTTCAAAAGCGTTTGTTGGGGGATGCGTTCACATGGTCACATTTCACCTGAACGGGCAGATCACCGAAGACGGCGAAATCCGCATAGACGTGCCGGACGGTGTGCAGCTTCCGCCCGGTGAGGTGCGCGTCACGCTGGAGATGGTCACAAACCAAACAGCGGAAGCGCCCGATGAAATTCCCTGGGAGGAACTCCCCTGGACGGACGAAGAACTGGCGCAACTGCTCAAGATCGAGCCGAAAACAGGCGCGGAGATTGTCGCCTGGCTAAAAAGCCAACCCAGATCAGGCTGGGAAGATATTGGCATGACGGGGGCAGAATGGGTCGAAGAGCAGCGTCGTAAGCGCCGGGAGCAGCGTGGATGGTAACGACACTGGTGGATACTTCGGTTCTGATAGATGCGCTCAGGCATTTTCAACAGGCTGAACAATGGCTCAGCACTCAAAAAAATCTGGGCGTTGTCAGCCCTGTTTGGCTCGAAGTATTGGATGGAACGCCTAACAAACGTGAACAGCTTCGCGCACTACAACTCTTAAGCCAGTTTGACCGGGTTGACCTCACCCCCGCTGATTTTGACTGGGCAATCCTCCAGCAGACGCGCTACAAGCTCAGCCACAATGTCGGCGGGATCGACTGTCTGATTGCAGTACCGTCGCACCGCCTGAACGTCCCGCTGTATACGATGAATCTGAAACACTTCACGCCGATGCTGGGCGCACTGGCAATCAGCCCTTATTAAGGCGAGGGTGTGGTGAAACTGCCGAACGTCGAACAAGCGGTGGTGCGCGAGTCAAAAATCACAAAGTATTTGCTTTCTCTTGAAAGTGAGGATGGACATCCCAAAGCGCAGTTCTTCATGCGCTTTGGCTTTTCGCTGGAAGCATGGGAAGCGCTGGCAGAGGCTCTGCTTCGACATGCAAGAGACCACGAAGTCATCTCAGCCGAAACGACACCCTTCGGGGTACTCTATATCATAGAGGGTGCAATCATTGGCATGGATGGTCGAACTCCCGCTGTTCGGAGTATCTGGCAGTCGATCATGATGCTGAATATCCCCGTTTGATTACGGCCTATCCATTAGATTGAGGAACCTCATGCTTCAGGAATTTGAGCGTGTCGCATTACAGGAAGACCTGCCCGAACATGGGCTAAAGGCGGGGGACATCGCCACCATTGTAGACATCCATCAGAATGGAAAAGGCTATACCCTCGAATTTGTTTCGCTTGGTGGAAAGACCATTGCTATTGTCACGGTCTTTGCCGCTCAGGTGCGCCCGCTTGAACAGGATGAAGTTCCTCATGCCCGTAAACTAGAACCCAGTTAACCGTATGGAATTCTCACGCTCTGAGCATATCGATACCATCCTCAAAAACCTACCGATGAAGCCAGGCGTCTATCTGATGAAGGACGCCGACGGCAAGATTATCTACGTCGGCAAGGCCAAGCGGCTGCGCAACCGCGTCCGCAGCTACTTCCAGGCCGGCGGGCAGCTCGACGCGAAGACGCTGCAAATGCGGGCGCGGGTGGTCGATATCGACTACATCGTGGCCGAAAGCGAAGTGCAGGCGCTCATCCTTGAAGAAACGCTCATCAAGGAGCACAAGCCGCGCTTCAATATCATGATGAAGGACGACAAGCGCTATCCTTACATCCGCGTGACGTGGCAGGATCCCTTCCCCAAAGTGGAGACGACCCGCCGCCTGAACAAGGATGGCAGCCGCTACTTCGGGCCGTATGCCGCGATGTGGGCGGTGCAGAACACGCTGCGGGTGCTGCGCAAGGCCTTCCCCTACCTGACCTGCGACCGCGACATCACCGGCAAGGATGAACGCGCCTGCCTGTTCTACGACATCGGCCTGTGCAACGCGCCGTGTATTGGGAAGGTCAATCAGGAAGAATACCGCGCGATGATCGCCGAACTGATGGACGTGCTGAGCGGCAAGAGCGAGCGCGTGATCGACCGCATGAACCGCGACATGAACGACGCGGCGGAAAATCTGCACTTTGAGAAGGCCGCCGCCATTCGAGATCAGTTGAAGGCCATCGAGTACATCACGCAGCGGCATAAGGCCGTCAGCCCGCAGATGACCGATCATGACGTGATCGCCCTCGCCCGCGAGAATGGCGACGCGATGGTGCAAATCCTGTTTATCCGCAACGGCAAGCTGATCGGCAGCGACAGCCGCGCCCTCGATAACGCCGAGGGCGAAAGCGATGAGGAAGTGCTGAGCCAGTTCCTCACGCAGTTCTATGGCGACGCGCAGGAAGTGCCGAAGGAGCTGATTCTGCCGCAGGAGATCGAACAGGCGCGGATCATCGAAAGCTGGCTGAGCAACAAGCGCAGCGGCAGCAAGGTCAGCATCACCGTGCCGCAGCGGGGCAACAAGCGCGACCTGATTAAGATGGCGCAGGAGAACGCGGGCGAGGCGCTGCGCATGATGAAGGCACAGTGGGAGGCCGACTCCACCAAGCACGAACAGGCGATGGCCGAATTGCAGGAGCATCTGCATCTGCCGCGTGTGCCCAATCGCATCGAATGTTACGACATCAGCACGACCCAGGGCACGGCCATCGTCGCCAGCCGGGTGGTGTTCGTGCGCGGGACGCCCAAGAAGAACGAATACCGCCGCTTCAACATCCGCACCGTCGCACACAAAGGCCCGGATGATTTCCAGTCCATGCGCGAGGCGCTTACCCGCCGCTTCACGCGCTACGTGAACAGCCAGCAGGAACCCGTCGAAGCCATCGCCCCCGGCAAGGAAGACCGCGATGAGACGTGGCGGCTGCTGCCTGATTTGATGCTGATCGACGGCGGCAAGGGGCAGCTTGGCGTGGCGGTCGAGGTGCTGGAAGAATTCGGTCTGACGGATCGCGTCCCGGTGGCGTCGCTGGCGAAACAGTTCGAGGAAATCTACCTGCCCGCGCAGCCCGACCCCATCATCCTGCCGCGCAACGGGCAAAGCCTGTATCTGGTGCAGCGCGTCCGCGATGAAGCCCACCGCTTCGCCATCACCACCCACCGCAGCCAGCGCAGCAAGCTCGGCATGACCAGCAAGCTGGAGACGATTCCCGGCATCGGCCCCAAAAAGCGCAAGGCGCTGCTCAAGGCGTTCGGGAATTCCATCGACGCTATCCGCAAGGCCAGCCTGGAAGAACTGACCGCCGTGCCGGGGATTAACCTGCAACTGGCGGAAATCATCAAGGAACTGCTGTAGAGAAGTACCGAGTAGAGAGTGGTGGGTGAGTACCGAGTGAGGGCGGCCAGCGGGTCGCTCTTTTGTTTCCAAATATTCGATGATCTTCTGCTATGATAACCTCAGTTTTGGATAGGTATTGTGGCACAAACCCCACCCCTAAATCCCCTCCCCATTGCATGGAGAGGGG
>JANRLJ010000133.1:0-25728 GCA_033762735.1 bacterium
CCTTATGGAAAAACCAGAACAAATCCGTCCCATGTAGGGGCGAGACATGCCTCGCCCTTACGGAAACATCAGGCAGTTTTGAAATGGTTTACCCATTAGCTTGAAGGTTTACACCTCGCGCTGAAGTTCGTCCAGCCGTGCCATGCACTGCCAGTATTCGGCGTCGGCCTCGGCGATGATCTCACCGAGCAGGTCGCGCCCCTGCCCGGCAGCCAGCGATTCCTCGATCTTCATATCCATCAGGCTGTTGTGCATCAGGTCGAAGTGTTCCTGCCGCAGCGCGGTCAACCGCTGTGTCAGATCGCGGAAGGTCTTTTGCAACTGGCGCAGCCGCAGCATCACCAGCGGAGTCACCTGTGAATCGCCGCTGTCATTGTTCAGATCATCATCCAGCGAAAGCAGCGTTTCCAAATCCTGCGCGGCATAGGCTTCGTTTATCAGCGCCATCATCTGTGTGCGATGTTTGGCATCGGCTTCGTCAGTCGCGAGGTCAGGGTGCCAGCGCCGCGCCAGTTTGCGGTAAAGACGCTTGACCTCGGCTTCCAGGTTGATCTCTCCGGCTTCCTTTGCGGTCTCTGGTGTTTGCTCTGCTGAGGCATGAACATCCGGTTCTGAAGCAGCGCCAGGGTTGCGGCGGTTCTGCTGATTGCGCTTAATCTGCTCTTCGACCGGGACATAACCTGCAGGCGGCTTCCAGGAGCGCTGTCGCAGCGGTGCGCCCTGCTGACCAAGTGCGCGTATTCGGCGTTCATGCTCCAGTTCGCTGATCGCCTTCTTCACCGCATCCAGCCGATTCAGCGCGTACAGCACCTTGTCGTAGCGGGTGGAAAAGGCGTCCAGTTCGCGCTCCAGCTCACGCACTTCGGTCTGGAGTTCATCAACCGCTTTCTGGCGCTCACGGATGTCAGTTTGCAGGCGTTTAATCTGCTGGAAGATGTCGTTCATCGGCCTGGTCTGGTTTCTTTCCAATGCGTGTTCTTGTTTGCCAAATTCTATCGTGAAACACGGTGGTGCGTTCTCACAACCTGCACCAATTATTGTACAGGATGGCGCATCAGCGAATGTCATAGGTGAAATTAAAATTGGCAACATTGCCTTCGGTCGCCGCCAGAATGCGATAGTCGCCACTCGCGCCGACCGTGACTTCTGCACTGCCAGCACCTTCCTCGGTAATGACTTCGCGGTAGATGTCATTCCCGGCGGAGTCCCGGACGACCAGAAAAACGCGCCCCGTCGGGTTGGTCATGTCCGTATTGTAGTTCACAATCAGCGTTTGCCCCTGCTGGAGCGTCGCTCGCTGGTCGAAGGGATAAAACACAGGGAACACCTCATTGTCGCCAAATGGTGTGCCGAGGGTTTCCACAATAGGTTCGAGTTCGTTTTCGTTGTTTAAATCTGTCAGAGCGATGGGTGGGCGCGGTGTAGCGGGTAACGCAGGCGTGGCACCGGGCGGGGGAGTGTTCTGTGAGGGTGCTGCGTCCTGTGTGGGCGCAGCCGGGGAATTAGGCACAACAGCGTCGTTGTCATTCGGTGCGTTCAGGTTGCATCCGGCCAACAGTGCCAGAATCCAAAAAAGAGCCAGCTTTTTCACAGGGCTTGTCCTCTCGTTTGTATCAGACGGATAAACGATGTTTTAGCGGCGCTGCGCACGATCCTGCTGACGATCAGGCTGCTGCACGATGACATCGGGTGGTCGGTTTGTCTCCCGCTGGCCGAAATCATAACGGCGGTCGATCTGACGGCTGCCACGTGAGCCGAACATGCGCGAGACATCCAGGCCGAAGTAGGCCAGTGCACTCAGCAGCAGCGCTGTGGCGGAGGCTTCGTCCAGATTACCCACGATGGGCAAAACGTCTGGAATGAATTCAAGGAACCCTGCGGTTGGGTTGACGAGGTAGAATGCGGCGAAGAACCCCAGCGCAAGGACAAACAGATCTTTCAGGACACGCATGGTGATTCCCTTCTCCTTGCTGCATCGGTTGTGTAAATATTATACGTCAGATCAGGTGAAAAGTTGCCGTCGGGGTGGGAATCAGCGTCCGAGGATGGTGGCGACGGTTTCGACAACTTTCTTGGGGGGGCAGGGTTTGGCGAGTGCGGCGTCTGCCCCGATCCGGCGTAAATAGGCTTCGCTCTGAATCTGTGTTCCGGCGCTGTGCATGATGATGGGGGTGCTGCGCAGCAGTTCGTCCTTCTTGATGCGTGAACACACTTCCCCGCCCGAAAGCCCCGGCATCATCTCGTCAAGGATTACAATCGAAGGGCGGTGATTGTAGATCATCTGGAGCGCGTCTTCCCCGTTATCGGCAGTGAGGGTCTTATAGCCCGCCCGGTCTAAAATCAGTCCCAGGATATGCAGCATACTTTCGTCATCGTCGACGATCAATACTTGGTGGGTCACGTTGATAGCCCTGATCTGTTTCAAGTTGGTCTGACGTAGTGTACCATACGTTGGAAAAAAGTTATAAGTTGATTTGTCTAATTGCCTTTATTCTTTACTTCTTTTAGAACTATCGTCGGTAGATGGTTTGTCCAGAGTTTCAAGGGAAAAGGGGCGCACCCTCCCGCCCCTGTATCACTTTACCCCATGCCTGGGTTCCGTCTATAACCATTCGTCCAGAACTTACCCAAGCCGGGCGATGACCTCATCCACGAATTCCTCCGTCGAAACCGCGCCCTCCGCGTAAATATCGGCGGTGTGGCGTCCTTCGCCGAGTGTGGTGCGCACCGCGTCATAAATCTTCTGTGCCAGTTCGGGCAAATTCCAGTGATGGCGCAGCAGCAGCGACACGCTCAGAATAGCCGCTGTCGGGTTGGCGATGCCCTTGCCCGCGATGTCGGGTGCGCTGCCATGCACCGGCTCGGCAATCGCGGCATCGTCGCCCTTGTTCAGCGTGGGCGAAAGCCCCAGCCCACCGCCCCAGGCCGCCGCCATATCCGAGAGGATGTCGCCATACATATTCGAGGTCAGGATCAGGTCGAAGCGCGTCGGGTCCTTGACCATCCAGTACGCGGCGGTATCCACCAGCAGTTCGTCGGTTTCAATGTCGGGGTACTGCTCGGCCACTTCCAGCGCAACCCGGCGGAACAACCCGTCGGATTGGGGCAGGATGTTGGCTTTGTGGACAATCGTCACCTTCTGGCGTTCGGCGCTGCGGGCCAGTTGGTAGGCCATGTGCGTTACGCGTTCGGTCGCCGCGCGGGTGACGAGTTTCTGGGCAGTGCTGGTTTCGCCGCTGAGGTCGGTCTGCTCATCGACCACGTACAGGTCTTCCGTATTTTCGCGCACGACGATCAAATCCACCCCGGCGCGGGCGGTGGCAACCGGAAGATAGCGTATCGGACGCAGGCTGGCATAAGTTTGGAGAAGCTGCCGCAGCCGAATAATCGGCGAGAAATAGCCTTCCACCGGATAGGAGGGGGAACCTGCCGCCCCGAACAGCACCGACCGTACCTGAATCACCCGCTCCACCGTTTCATCGGGCAGGGGTGTACCACAGCGCTGCAGGCATTCATAACCGGCATCGAGTTGATAAATTTTTACCTCCGGCAGAACCGTGCGCAGAACACGCACTGCAGCCGGAATTACGTCATGGCCTACGCCATCACCTTCGATAACACACAATTCCATCGCTGCACCCTCCTGCAACCCATCCGCGAAGTCACGAACACAAAAAGTCGGGATGGCTCTGGCAAAAAGCGTGTTCTTCGCAGGTTCAGAAGGGGGATTTATTAGTTCAAAGAGTGGGCGTGTCGCCCGGCATTTTGCCCAGTATTGTGACACATCCCCCACGCTTTGTCGAGTTTTGTACCTTTCACTCATGGTGTATATCAGGGATATGTACGGGCGAAGCGCGCTTCGCCCCTACCGATCATATTCTCAAACTTCATCACTCCCCACCTTTCCCTCATGTCGTGCCGAACAGGACACGGCTCAGGCGGCGGTGAAAGTCTGCACCCGGCATCTGCCCCTGCCGCACATCGGCAAACTGAATATCGATCAACAGCGCGAATTCCTCACCTGAAAGCAGCAGCGGGAAGATCGGCTTTTTGTAGCGCTTCGCCAGCAGTACTTCCTTCTGCACCCATTCGGAGGCTTCTGCTGATGGAGACATAACGACGAGAAAGGCCGCGCAGGATTTAATCGCTTCGTGAATCTCGTTAAACCACTGATCGCCATGTTCGATCTGTTCATCAATCCACACGGGCAGGCCGTTGGCGCGGAGATAGCCTTTAAGCTCGTCGGCATAGTCACGGTCGCGGCGGCTGTAGGAGATAAAAAGATGCTGCGGGGTGCTGTTGAGGGCGCGCTCGAACTCGCGGGCGAAGTCGCTCACGGTTGGATAGCGGTCTTCCGGCGCTTTTGCCAAAGCCCGATAAAGCACATCATTCACAGCCTGGGGAATTTCGGGGCGAGAGGCCTGGGGTAGGGGGAGAAATTCCCGCAGATTGTCCTCGAACTTATAGCGCAGGTCGCCCATATCAAACGGTGTGCGACCAGACAGCATTTCATAGGCAATCGCGGCCAGTGCATACTGATCCGTGAGGAATGTGGGGGCGTCCCCCTGCAAGCGCTCCGGTGCCATGTAGGGCAGCGTCCCGGCCACTTCGTCCTTTGTCACCTGTACGAAGCCGTAGAGGATAAAATCGGCCAGATAGGCGCCGCCCCAGGTATCAAAGACGATGTTGCCTGTGGCTGGATCACCATGTACCATACCGAGCGAATGCACATATTCGAGCGCACCACTGATCTGACGCACTGTCGAGATGGCGTCCTGAATGGGCAAAGCGCCGTTTTTCAACCGTTGGCGCAGCGTCCCACCCTGCATCCAGCGCATGACGATATAGGGGATTCCCGTGTCTCGTCCTTCGTCATAGTCGATGATCGGGAGGATGTTGGGATGCTCCAGCCACGCAATCATTTCTGCGCCATGCTTGAGCGCACGTTGGTGCTTCGGATCGTCGCGCATCTGCGGATGCAGTGTTTGAACAGCCACCCAGCGATTCAGCGCGGGTTGATAGGCCTTGTAGATGATGATGATGCCGCTTTCGACCGCCAGTTCGCGGAGTTCGTACTGCCCTAACCTGCTGTTGAGAAGATCGGCTGCTGAGTCCATTAGGCTTTGACCTGCGGCTGTTGATTGAAAACACAGAGAAGATAGCGCAGATTGAGGCCATGTGCCTGGGTCTTTTGGGGTAAATCGGGGGCAAACAAATCAAATTCTACAAATGGGCCAAGAAAGTTCAATAAAACCACAAAGGCGCAAAGAAAGATTTTTCCTCGTCTTCGTGTCCGTCGTGCCTTTGTGGTTCAAAAAGTTCTTTAGAATGTCCTTGAGTTTTGATGTAATCGCCCTGGGGGTTAAGTGGGGGGAATAGTGTGTAGGGCGAGGCACGGCTCGCCCACACGAATGGTTCTCACGGCAGGATTTCGGCTTCGGGCTGGAGCATCTTCTCAACGATGAACACGGGCGAGGTGATGATGCGGCGTACCGGGCACTTCCCGGCAATTTCCAGCAGCCGCACCCGCTGATCGTCGCTCAGTGAGCCATAGAAGGTGATCGACTCGCGAATTTCGTGGACGAACTGCGCTTCGCCGTTATAGGCCGCATAGTCGCTGCCCTTGAAGCGCTCCAGCTCAAGCGTGACCTCGACCCGTTCCAGCGGCCACTGCTTGCGGTTGGCGTACATCTTGGTCGTCATGGCAATGCACGAACCCAGCGCCCCCAGCAGCATTTCTTCGGGATTGGGTGCGCTGTCGGTGCCGCCTTCTGCCTGGGGGACATCGGCATCCCAGACGTGTTCGCGGGCGCGGATGGTCGTCTGGTAGCTGCCGTCGAGTGTGACGCTGACTTTATTTTCCATGGTTCGGTATTCCCCCAAATTCTCTTTTCTGAGCTTTATTCCACAGACTGACGGATCAGCTTCAACCTTACACCGAACAGATGAGAAATCACTCAAACAAAAAGGAGCGGCTGTTGAAAGGCCGCTCCGTTTCCTGCTTGTTTGTATGAGCGAGGCATGCCTCGCCCCTACGCGAAGGCCTTGATTGCAGGGAGGAATTACTTGCGACCGATGCGGCGCAAGCCCTGGAACTGCGGATTGCCCTGGATTTGCGTCCAGCGTTCCGCGCCGCCGTCGGTGTGCCACTCGACGACGTGCATCCCCTGCGGGTCTTCATATTCCAGCACAGGCCGCAGGTTGAACAGCATCTGGCGAATCACGCCGATCAGTTCCTTGCGCTTTTCCCCGGTGCGGAGGATGAAGTATTTACCGGGCTGCCATTCAAAGGTGACGGGCATCCCGTTCCAGTTGCCTTCCATCTTGATCGGTGTGGTGGCCTGGGTACAGGTCATGAACAAGCCCTGAAGGCGGTTCTTCCAGAGGGTGTGGTTCACGCGCTCCTCAATATAATACGGGCGTGGTTCCGGCGTGGAATAGAACCATTTCCGCGAATCCGTTGCCATGTCGCAGTTGTCCTCCGGTGGCAGAGTCTTCACCTAATGGGGTTAAGTGTACCGGATTGAAGACGGCACTGCCAGATGGGGCAGGTTCGCCATTACCGGATGGTTTATTCATGGAGATGTAAGGATTTGGATATGATCCTGTTTTAGCCGCGACATCGTCAAAACTGTAACGGTGTAAGCGTAGAGACGGCTTTTACCGAACGCAAGGAAAAGCGGATGCAGGCGATTGTGACTCCTACCGCAGCGATTCCTAGGCCAAAGCACTTTCCGGCACTGGCTCGTTTAGAGGCGCTTTTATTCGCCCCGGTCGAGGTGCTGCCGCTGGTCTATCTGCGGGTGATCTTCGGCGCAGTGATGATGTGGGAAGTGTGGCGCTATTTTCATCATGGCTGGATTCGGCGCTACTACATCGACACCGTGTTCACCTTCAAATACTACGGTTTTGAATGGGTGCAGCCGCTCCCCGGTGCCGGGATGTATGCCTGGTTTATCGGGCTGGGGGTGCTGGCCTTCTGCATTCTGATCGGCTTTGCCTATCGTCCGGCTGTGATTTTATTCTTTTTCGGCTTCAGCTTTGTCTTTCTGCTCGATCAGGCCAATTACCTCAACCACTTCTATCTGGTCTGCATCCTGGCCTTCATCCTGATTTTTCTCCCCGCCAACCGTGCCTTTGCGCTGGATTCATGGCTGCGGCCAAAGCTCCGGGCGGAAACTGCTCCGCGCTGGACGCTGCGGCTGCTCCAGTTTCAACTGCTGCTGGTCTATGTGTACGCCGGAGTCGCCAAGCTGAATGTCGATTGGCTGCGCGGTGAGCCGATGCGCATGTGGTTGGCGGAACGCACCGCCACCCCGTTAATCGGGCAGTGGTTCACCGAAGAATGGATGGTGTACCTGTTCAGCTACGGCGGCCTGATGATCGACCTGTTGGCCGCACCTGCGCTGCTGTGGAAGCGCACTCGCTGGCCGGCGTTAATCGCGCTGATCTCGTTCCATCTGCTCAACGGCCAGTTGTTCAACATCGGCATTTTCCCCTGGCTGATGCTGGCGATGCTGCCGCTGCTGCTGCCGACCGAATGGCTTGCACAACCGCTGCGCAGGCTGAGGCTGCAATCGGGCTATGCGCCGACCAAACCTCATGCGATGTTTCAACCCAGACGGCTGATTACGGCTGCCCTGATCGCCTTCGCGGCCTTCCAGCTTTTGTTTCCGCTGCGGCACTGGTTGTATCCTGGTGATGTGGCGTGGACAGAGGAAGGCCATCGCTTTTCATGGCGGATGAAACTGCGGGACAAGGCATCTGACGCCCGCTTTTTCGTCTATTCCGGCGCGGATTGGTGGGAGATCGACCTCCGCCAGCACCTGAGCGCACGGCAGATTGATGAGATGAGTACGCGGCCAGATATGATTTTGCAGTTCGCCCATTACCTGCGCGATGCGATGCACCAGCAGGGCTATCAGAACGTGCGCGTGACGGCCTGGGTGGTGGCGTCCCTGAATGGACGGGAGGCGCGTTTACTGATCGACCCCAATGCTGATCTTGCCGCTGCCACCCGCCCGCTGTTCGGTTCAGCCGATTGGATTATGCCGCTTGATTCCCCTCAAGGCGTGGTTGCGCAGGTGAGGAACTAGCACATTGATTATCAAAAGTTGTCTGCCTGTAGGGGCGCAGCACGCTGCGCCCGTACTAACGCAAGCCATCTTGGGATACTAGAGTCGCAGTCCTCAAGCCGCCGATGTCCCCTTGTCCTTATCGCGGCAGGATGCACAATGACAGGCGACCTGGCTGGGCGGCGGGGCACGTCCGCTGTTCGCCATCGGTTACGCTGGTAATAAAGAAGTCCCGTGCCCAGAAATGTTCCTGTGTCGTCAGCGTGTAGCTGGCGAGCAGGTCGCAGGGTTCTGGCGGTGTATCCTCGCCGTTCAGCGGTGGCACACGAACGTAGAGGCACTGCCCCGGCGCGAGGCGCATCACATCGCCCAGCACGGCTTGCGGATTATCGGTTTCCGTAACGGGTGCAATTGGTGCACCGCCGGGTGTGGCGGCGACATTGATGAGCACGCCCATCAGTGGCATCCAGCGATCTGCTGAGCGGTTGTAAATAATCAGGCGGTCGGTGGTATAAGCAAAGTAGATAAATTCAGTCGCATCACCCGCGCCACCGCTGGCGAGGAACAGTTCACAGCGCCCGGTGGCGCTGACGGGACAGGTCGCCCGCTGGACGCCGTCCTGGAATACGGCAAACTGGGTCGTGCCTCCCGCGCCTGTCCAGAAATGCTCTGCCGAGTTTCCCGTCGTGATCCACCGCATCTCCTCGGCACATTCGGGCAACTCCTTGGGGGTGCTGCGCCCCACCGACCACAACTGCCCACAGTCGCCGGGGGCAAGGGTGGGACTCCAGCGGGCAGCGGCAAAACCGGCCTGTGATGCGCCATCCAGAGTGGCGAACTGGATTCCGGCCAGGCTGACAGGTGCACCCGTCTGATTCACCAGTGTAATGTCGTTGTCATCATAAATCAGCAGCGCATTCGCCGACCGCAGCACGGTAAGATCGACCGTTGTCCCATAAGCGACGGATGTCCCCGGTGCGACGGACTGTGCGCTGACGCTGTTCTGCGGGAAGGGACTGTCGGCGGTCCAGCCGAAGGCGGTTTCCGTGCCCAGCCGCAGCCCCACGCGGTTGAGCGCCGCCGCTGCTTGCGGCACATTCAGCCCGGTCACATTCGGGACAGTAACGTTTTCCGCCTGCTGTGCACCAACAGGCATTATCAAGAGAAGAAGCCCTGCCAGAAGCCCGATTAAAACAAGTCGTTTCATAAATCCGCTCCTGTTAAAAGACCCATGTCACCTGATACTACACCGCTTTCGTGCTAGAATTGTCACAGGTTTTTTCCTCTGATTTCCGCAAGCCAAGACGGAATTCCTATGTCGATCATCACCCTGCTCCACCAAAAGCGCATCCTCCTGGCCGTTACGGGCAGCATCGCGGTGTATAAGGCGGTCGATCTCGCCAGCAAACTCACGCAGGCCGGGGCGCTCGTGGATGTCATCATGACCGACGCAGCCCGCGAGTTTGTCACACCGCTGACTTTCCAGGCCGTGACCGGGCGACCTGTCTACACCGACCTGTGGAAAGCCGAGTCCAGCGGCCTGCCCACCCATATCGCGCATGTCGGTCTGGGCGAAAGCGCCGATTTGCTGGCAGTCGTCCCCGCCACAGCGCATTCACTGGCAAAGCTGGCGCACGGCTTCGCGGATGATCTGCTGAGTGTTACCGCCTTAGCCGTGCGCTGCCCGCTGCTGATCTCGCCCGCAATGGACGGTGGCATGTACGGGCATCCGGCCACGCAGGCCAATCTGAAAACACTGGTCGAACGCGGCGTGATTCTGGTGGAGCCGGAAGTCGGGCGTTTTGCGTCGGGGCTGGTGGGGCAGGGCAGACTGCCGGAAACACCGACTCTGATGGGGCATATCCGGCGGGCTCTGGCGCGGGAAGGCGATCTCAAGGGGCGCAAGCTGGTGGTGAGCGCGGGCGGCACACGGGAAGCCATTGACCCGGTGCGCTATGTGACCAACCGATCCAGCGGCAAACAGGGCTATGCGATTGCGCAGGCCGCTTTAGACGCGGGTGCGCGGGAGGTTGTTCTTGTCAGTACCGTTGATCTGCCGCTGCCCGTTGGCGCGACGTTCGTCCCTGTGGAGAGCGCACAGGCCATGCTGGAAGCGGTGTTGCACCACAGCGCGGAGGCCGATGCGCTGGTGATGGCGGCGGCGGTGGCGGACTTCCGTCCAGCGACGGTAGCCGAGCAGAAAATCAAAAAGAAGGATGGCGACGAGAGCGGCCTGACTCTCGACATGGTGCGCAACCCGGACATTCTTGTGGCCGTCAAACGCCAGCGTGAACAGACAGGGTTCCCGCACGTGGTGGTGGGGTTCGCCGCCGAAAGCGAGAATCTGCTGGAAAACGCGCAGAGCAAGCTGATGCGCAAGGGACTCGATCTGATGGTCGCCAACGACATCACCGCCAGCGATGCCGGGTTCGCGGTGGAGACGAATCGCGTCCTCCTGCTGGACGCGGATGGTCAGTATCCCCAGCCGTTGATGAGCAAGGCCGAGGTGGGCGAACTGCTGATGCGGCGGATTGCAGCGCTGCTGGCGCGTTGAAATCAAGCCGCGCTGTACGCCCTGTGCATCGAGTCGTATAATGCGGGGCGCGGTTTGCCGGGCAGTCCATGCCCAGATCCGCGCCGTTTTACCCAGGATGGAGATTCCCGTCGATGAGTTTACCCGACGATACGCAGCCCCGTTCACCCTTTAAAGACACCCCTCCACCATCGGAGAGACCACAGCCGGAACGCACACCCTCCGCGCCGACTCCGCCGCGTGGTCAGCCGCCGGTGCGTGGGGTGGAAATGGCATCGGACACTTCCTCGTACCCGAATCAGCCATATCAGCCCGCACAGCCTCAAAGGCCTTATGCCGCACCTGCTGAGCCGCGTGGACCGGGATGCCTGGTGTGGGGTGTTCTGGGGGTGACGATTCTGGCGTTCGGACTGTTGATCGTCGGCCTGTCAGCGACGGCAGGCTGGACGGCGGGTCAGCGTGTGGCTGGCCTGAACGCCACCGCCACCATCGGCAGCAAGATTGCGGAGCAGATCGGGTTGATCGAAACCGATGTCGCCAGTCGGAATGAATATGTGGTTGCGCAGCGGCTTGAATTTCTGGCGCAGCTTACGCCGGGTGTGGGCGGCGTGGCGGAACTGCGCGCCACTGCCACCGCGCTCTATATCACCGCGCAGCCGACTGTCACCCCGACTCCCACGCTGACCCCGACTCCTACCCCCACGACCGAAGCGACCGAAATCGTTGTGGCGGAAGTCACCGAAGCCGCTGAAAGCACCAGCGAAGCCGCCAGTGCTTATGATCTGGAGGGGCTGCTGGCGGAGGCACAGGAGCAGCTTGATCTGGGTGAGTATGATGATGCGATTGAAACGCTGGATGCCATCATCCGCATTGACGAGAACTATCAGCGTCAACTGGTGCGCACACTCATTACCGAAGCGCTGAACACCCGCGCCATCCAGCTTTACCGCTCGGTCGATACACTGGCCGAAGCCATCCGCCTGACCGATCTGGTCACGCAGTACGGCGGGACATTGGCGGAAGGGTTGGATTACGAACGGCTGGTGGCCTCGCTGTATCTGGACTCCGTTCGTGCTGTGGGGACGAACAACCATCAGGCGGCAATTCGGGCGCTAGGGCAGCTCATCCGCTATCAGACGCAGTATCAGGGCATCAACCTGAATCAACTGCTGTTCGACGAATACCTGGCCTATGGGCGGGCGTTCGCTATCGAAGGCAACCACTGTTCTGCCGCCGGACAATTCCAGGCCGCGCTGGGGATTTTCAACAATGGCGAAGCACAGGCCGCGCTGCAAACCTCGCAGACGTTGTGCCAGCAGGGGACACCCACGCCCGATCCGCTCGTACCGCCCACGCCGGGGACATAAGGTCAGGGATACAAAGGTAGGGACATCTGGCTTTGTCCCTACAGAACCTTTCTAGTCCTTTTCGTTGTTCTTTTGGTGCATGGTCTAAATAGAACCTCAACATTTAATAACCTACTCATAATGATTTCATTCCCCGTTCAGTGACGGGTTCTAACCTCATGGCTATAACGAACTTGGCTGGTTGTGTTGATCCCTCTTGAGTGGTACGAATGTGTCGTCACCAAGTTCGCGGGTAATGGGAAGTCGGTCACGGCGTCACCGACAGCACCCTCCAGTGCAAACCCATAACCCCTTCCCTCTACAGACTGCCCGGTGTGTTCCCCCTCATGCCGGGCAGTTTGCTTTTAAACCTTAAGCCTTCTGCCTCAATTTCCATCCCCGCTCTAACAAATCTGTGTTAAACTCAGCAACGGTATGCCAACGAGCAAGGATAGAGCCATGTCAAGCGAAATCGTGATCGCAGTATTTCCATCGCGGAATCTTTTGACCGAGGCGCTCGATCATGTTGCCCAACTTCGCGATATTGCCATTAAAAGAGCGGCCATTGTGGCGAAGGGCGCTGACGGCGAAACCGTCGTGCTGGATGACGATCTGGGCGCGAACGAAGGCGGCATTGCCGGTGGACTTGCCGGCGCTGTATTGTCTGCGTTTGGGATGATTCATCTCGGTGCGCTGGGGCTGCCGCTGCTCGGTGCGCTGCTGGTGCTGCTTGTGGCTGTCCTGCTGGGTGGTTTCGTCGGCGGGGTGATCGGCCTGTTCGCGGCGACGCTGCTCGATTTCAGCTTTAAAGATACCCATGTGGAAACCCTCGTCCAGCAGCTCCAGACCGGGCGGCTGGCGCTGGTGCTGGAAGTTGCTTCCGATCACGGAATGCTGGCGCGGATTCGGGAAGAATTGAATCTGTTCCAGGCAGAGTTCCTCCAGCGCGGGGATGACCTGGCCGCTTCTGCGGTGATGGGTTAAAGCACTTCATCTGCAAGATTATCGGTCGAACTTTCCACAGGGGAGAATTTTAACCCTGCCCCTGATCCTCATTACCATCCGATCTACAAGAAAGCGACGGACACAATGAGTGCTGATACCCTCTCCGCAGTGGAAATTGCCCGCATGATCGATCACACGCTGCTTAAGGCCGAGGCAACCATGCCGCAGATCGAGAAGCTGTGTGCCGAAGCGCGTGAGTTCAGCTTTGCGTCGGTGTGCGTCAACAGCGTGTATGTGCCGTTCGCGGCGCGGCTGCTGGCGGAAAGCGATGTAAAGGTGTGCACCGTTGTCGGGTTTCCGCTGGGGGCGTCGTTGAGCGAGGTCAAGGTGTTCGAGGCTGCGACTGCGATTGATCGGGGTGCGCATGAAGTGGACATGGTCATTCACATCGGGGCGCTTAAGGATGAGGAAATCAGTATCGTCCATCACGACATCGCACTGGTGGTGGCGGAGTGCCACGCGCACAACGCAATCTGCAAGGTGATTATCGAAACCGCGCTGCTGAACGATACCGAGAAGGTGATCGCCTGCCGGGTAGCAAAGGACGCAGGGGCGGATTTTGTCAAGACCAGCACGGGGTTCAGCACCAATGGGGCGACGGTGGCCGATGTGCGGCTGATGCGTGAGACGGTCGGTCCGGAATTGGGTGTAAAGGCAGCGGGTGGCGTTCGGTCGGTAGCGGATGCACGGGCGATGATCGAAGCGGGTGCGACCCGCCTCGGCAGCAGTTCAGGCGTTGTTATCATGCGTGAACTGCTGGGGCAGGCTGCGGAGAATAAAGAAAGCACAAACTATTGAAAACGTTTTCCTGAAAATTCTCCTTTGTTTTAAGCAAAGCAGCATTCACTTGCAAGGACGTTTTAAGAAAGCACTATGCTACCTCTACGGACCCACCCTCTCAATCAGGCTTATAATTTTAGTAGCACAGAAATTACGTGGTCGTAAGAGCGCCCTTTCTGCCGCCGAAAAATAGTTTTTTGGAGGGAACCCCATGTTCGTCCAGGTCATTTCGATGAAAGCCCCTGCTGAAAGCAACACACGCCTGCGCCGCCTCGTCTCCGAAGAATATCTGCCAGCGCTGCGTACCCGTCCCGGATTTGTCGCCGCCCATCTGCTTGAACAGGTTGACGACCTCGATAACACCATCCTGCTGGTATACTGGGATAACCAGGCCGCGCTGGAAAATCTGAATTCAACGGGTGTGCTTTCCGGTTCGGTGGAAAGCATCGCCGCACGCCTGCCGGGTCTGCACATCCAGCGGCAGAGTTATATCGTCGGCGTGACGGTTGAAGCCAACATGGCTCAGGCGGCCACTATCTGATTGATTTCCGAACGACTGCCGGGATGGTTTCAACGCTGCCCCGGCAGTGCGTTGAACGATGCAGGGAAAAGCCGCTTCACCTCGACCACTTGCCCGCCCAGAATCGGCGAGATAAAGCTCTCTTCGGTATTAAATACGCCCACACGCCGAAAGCCTTCCCCCTGCCGCACGAACACTTTGAGCAGACGAAGTATCGGGTCAGCAATCCAGTACTCCTGCACACCGTACTTCTCATACAGCTCATACTTCACGCCTTCGTCGCGATGCGTGGTCGAGGGCGATAATACTTCCACGATCAATTCCGGCGCCCCGTACCAGTAACCATCCTCACCCAGACGGCACTGAGCGCTATCGGGGCTGACCCAGAAAATGTCCGGCTCAACACAGTTGCTGTCATCGAGGTAAACATCCAGCGGCGCAGTTTTCAGTCGGTCAGGCGTAAAACGGGTTAACAGGAAGGCGAGCATAAACGAAACAACCGTCTGGTGATCGTCTTTCGCGCTGGGCATGTCACCTTCTCCGTAGCGGATCAGTTCACCGTGAATGAGTTCGGTCATCCCGGCTGTCTCCGGCAGTCTGCGATATTCCGCTGCCGTCATCCGAATTTTCTCAATGGCTGCATCGCGCATACGCTGTGCCTCTGCTTGAAGACTCTCCGAGACTACAACTATAACCCACTTTGTCTGACAGGTTGAATTGTAAATACGGGCGGGGATGGTGAAGTTTGAGGAGATGACCGGTACGGGCGAAGCGCGCTTCGCCCCTACATACCCCTGATATTCACCATTCCCATACGGGCAGCGCTCACTGCCTCTGCAATGCCAAATCAACCATATTCGCCTATTTGTCCGATATTGGCGTACACTTGCCTTGAGAGATGATTATTTGTCAGCGAAAGGGTGCTGGAATGATGCGGCAAGGCTGGAGAACAATGCTGCTGCTAGGTCTGCCAGGACTCGTTTCCGGCTGCGGGATGATTAACCTGTCACAGATTGAAACCTCGCTGCTGGCCGCTGCCGCCACGCCGACACCCTTTCCCACGCCGCGCCCCCTCTATACGCCGGGGATGCAGGTAGAGGTGCAGACCGTCGGCGGTGAAGTGCTCTACCTGCGCGACATGCCCTCCACCGATGCGGCAATTCTGCGCTATCTGTATGACCGCAACATCGTAGTGATCGTCGAAGGCCCAATCGAGGCGGACGGCTTTCGCTGGTGGCGCGTCCGCACCGAGGACGGCGAGGAAGGCTGGGCGGCGCAGGCGGTGGATGATGTCACCACGCTCGTTCCCGTGCGGGAAGAGTAAGCGATTTACGCGGATGATGGCGACGGCCACTCGCTTTCCAGCACGCCCATGATGATGGCGTCATGAAACTCGCCATCGTATAACAGCGCATCGCGCAGCACGCCCTCGCGCTTGAAGCCGATCTTTTCGTAGACGTGAATGGCGCGCTCGTTGAAGTCATACACTGTCAGTTCGATGCGGTGCAGCTTCAATGTGCGAAAGCCATAATCAACGGCCAGGCACATCGCCTCGCTGCCGTAACCTTTGTTCAGGTGTTCCTCGCCGAACATAGCGATTCGAATCCCCGCGCTGCGGTTGTCCTCATTAATGTCCAGAATCACGACCTCGCCCAGCGCTTTATAGCTTTCCGGCTGCGCGATAATCCACCCGGCACGATCCTCGGCACGGGCATAGCTGGCGACATAGCGCTGCGTGGCTTCCAGTGTAAAGTTCTGATGAGTCCCAGTCAGTCGGCGCAGCGTCGGATTTTGCACCGACTCGTAAATCACCTGTGCATCGTCGCTGGTGTACGGGCGCAGCACGATCTTCTGCCCCGTAATCATCGTCATGGCGGACATGCGAACCCCTTTCGTAGTCAATTTTCAGGGAGGGAAGCGGGCGGTGGAGAGATGACATGCCGAATGGAAATCCCGCTGCAAAGCCGCCATTATAGCAGAGTAGTCCAATTGCTGATGATGTCTTAAATGGAATCAAAATTTGCTGTTATAATCAGAACACAAAATCTACATTCAAAAATTTCAGAGATAAACAATGGTTCAAAAGTGGCGCTGGGATCAGGGAAGGCTTGAGTATTTCAGTTTCAACAATGTTCGCACGATAGCACAGGTTTTGTCGGAATTAGATGGTGTTACTTTAACAGCATCTTATGACCCACTACGTGTTGAGCTTACAGAACGAACAGGTTTAACCTTTCCGCCAACTAATAGGCCAGATTATAAGGTTTGGCGTAATTTTGCGCGGGTTTTTAAATGTTTATTTTTAGCAACAAAAATTGGAAACCAACTTCGAGTAACTGATGTTTGTAGAAGGGTCGCAAAATTAGATGGGACTGGATGGTCAGTAGATGATTATCTGTCATTCATTATTAAAAAATTCTATTTCCCATCACCAATATTTGAACGTTACTCTATAGATGCAAAGCAAACTTTTCCATTCTGTGCAATTTTGAAGTATTTAATTTCTTCTTATGTTAATTCTGGATTTGGTCTAATCGATATAGAGCAAGTTTTCGATCTTGTGATTGGAAATGAATGTACAGGAACAGAAGACCTTGATTTTTATCATTCACTTTCAAGCTCTAGCTATCGCCCGCAGAATGATGAGTTGAGACAAGTGCGTGAAATGTTGGCTTTTATAGGACAAGCCAGTTTTTTAAAGTGGCAAGGAAATGTGCTGTATCTTGATATTGAACCAAATGATGCTGCCCTTCTTGATCAGCTTCGTATAATTGCTCAGCCCACTATACTTCCCCGTCATCTCGATGAAGATGCAGAAATTCTTTCTTTGGGAACTGTCGAAGATGGTGAAGTAATTGTCGCAACTTCTGTAAGAGAACTTCCCAGTGACTTAACTTTTACTGAAGGTAAACGCTCTAGAATAAATCATCTGCGCATCGAACGCAGCCCTAACCTGAGACGACTGTTTTTCGCAAGTTTGCCTAACTCTGTTTTATGTAATATGTGTGGAAGCAATATGAAGGAAAGATATCCCTGGACTGAAAACCTTCTTGAGATACATCATTTGCTTCCTTTGGCTTCTACCCTTAACCTAAAAAGTAAAACGGTTGAAACTTCATTCGACGATCTTGTACCTCTATGCCCAAATTGCCATAGAAGTGTTCATCTTTACTATGGTTTGTGGTTACAGGATCACAACCTTGACGATTTCTTGACCGCTGAGGATGCAAGAATCGCGTATTCACAAGCAAAAAACTTGGTACGTCTGGAGTAGTAAGAATGGTATCTCTCACGCTTAGCGCACAGCTTGAGCTGCTACAAACTTGTATAAATAACAAACTCGATTTGAGCGATTTCCTGGAAAGACATAACTACACTTACGAAGATTTGGTGTATCGCTATAATGATCGGAAGCTACTTGATGTTACCCGTCCATATCAGGCCATAACACCATCTCCCTTTAGGCTTCACGAAGTTCCGGTTGTAAGTTTTTTTTCGGGTTCAGGCGGATTCGATTTAGGATTCGAAGCGGCGGGTTTTCATCATGTCGCCTCTTTCGAGGTTGAAAAGCTTTTTTGTGAAACCATGCGAAAAAACCGCCCACAGTGGAATGTATTTGGCCCCCCAGAAAGTAACGGGGATTTACGTAACCGTGAAGCTGTGATCGAGTCACTTCAGTCGGTAGGCGTAAAGAAAAATTTTGAGGGCGTATTTCATGGCGGGCCTCCCTGCCAACCGTTTAGTATTGCTGCCAACCAACGTTTTTCAAAAGCTGGCGAAAACTTTAAACGGATCGGCTTTACCCACGAAGAATACGGTAATCTGTTATTTGACTACGTGTTCTATATCGTGCAATTCAGACCACGTGTTTTTCTATTAGAGAACGTACCCGGTCTTGCCACCGTTGATGATGGTGAACAACTTTCTACAGCGTTAAATATCCTTGAAGATGTAGGTTACATTATCTCAAAACCAACTTTACTCAATGCGAGTGATTATGGTGTTCCCCAAAATCGGCAGCGGTTGCTTATTTGTGGTTGGCGCACCAGGCATGAATTTGATTTTCCACAGAAAGAAACAATCCGCGTTTCGACTGAAAAGGCTTTAGAAAAATCGCTGGAAGGTGTCGCCAATCACATCACACGCAAACACGAGGCAGCATCTATTCTGCGCTATATGGAATTGCGCTACGGGGGACGCGATAAACTGGGGCGAGTTGATCGCCTCGATCCCTCGTTACCTTCAAAAACAGTGATTGCAGGTGGCACAAAAGGTGGAGGACGTTCGCATTTACATCCTCATATTCCTCGCACTCTCTCCGTGAGAGAGTCAGCGAGATTACAAACATTCCCTGATGAATACGTTTTCTCAGGGCCTCCTGCCCGTCAGTTTACCCAGGTAGGAAATGCAGTTCCTCCACTGTTAGCGATGAAACTAGCAAGGGAGATCTACGAAACCTTCTACTGTTAAAAGACGAGTACGTTGAAGATCGGGGTAAGGGATGACATGCTAATATTGCCCCATTCGCACAAGTGTGCAAAAATTACCCCGGTTGACCATTCAGCGTTCAAGTCAAAAAATGATCCCTATTCGCCTGGAAATCAAGAATTTTCTGCCCTACCGCACACTCGACCCGGTGCGGTTCGAGGGCATTCATCTGGCCTGCCTGACCGGCCCCAATGGGGCAGGCAAATCCTCCCTGCTGGACGCAATCACGTGGGCGCTGTGGGGGGAAGCTCGCGCCAAACGTGATGACGAACTGGTGCATCTCGGTCAGGGTGAGATGTATGTACAGTTGGACTTCAAACACGAGGATGTGATCTACCGTGTCTTCCGCCAGCGCACCGCCGGGAAGAAAGGCGAAAGCCGCCTCAACTTTCTGATCCTGCACGAAGACGGCAAGAAAACGCTCCAGAATGAACCCGGCATCCGGCAGACGCAGGAAAAGATCAACCGGATGCTGCGGCTGGATTATAAGACCTTCGTCCATTCGGCCTTTCTGCAGCAGGGCAAGGCCGACGCTTTCACCACCTGTACGCCCGCTGAACGCAAGAAAATCCTCTCCGACATTCTGGGTCTGGAACAGTGGGCGGATTATGAGGAAATCGTCAAGGAACGGCTGAAGACCATTACGGCACAGATTGGTGTGGTGGAAGAGCGGCTGCGCGAGATTGACATTGAACTGGTACGCCGTCCGATGCTGGAACGCGACCGCGCCGATGCCGCCCAGACTCATGTCGATGCGCAGGCCGCGCTGGCCGTGGCGGAAGCCCGGTTGAAAGAGGTCGAATCCGCACCGACCGAACTGCGGGCTGCCAGCAGCAGCAAAAGTGATCGTGAACGCCGCCTGCGGGAGTACCAGCGCGAACGTGAGGAGCTTCTGGAAAAAATCGAACGCCAGCAGAAGCAGATCGGCGAGTACGAGGAAATCATCTCGATGCGGGACGAGATCGAAGGGGGGTATGCCTCGCTGCAAACCGCCCGCGAAACCAATGAATTCCTCAGCGACAAGCTGCGCGAACTGCGTACGCTGGATGAAGAACGCCATGACCTGCTGCGCCAGTTGGACTCCGCCCGTACTCGGCTGGAAAGCGAGGCCGACTCGCTGCGGAAAAGCATCGCGGAACTGACGCAGACGACGACCACCGATTACGGCGCGGAATTGGAGTCCATCCAGTTGGAAGTGGCAGCATTGCAGGAAAAACAGGCACAGCGCGACCTGCTGGCGGAACAGATCAACACCAACCGCGAAGATCACGCTCGTCTCAAAACTCTGCGAGAGACGCTCACCACCGAAGGCAAGGCACAGCGCGAACGACTGGAAACGCTGGCGAAGACCGACGCGGCGACCTGCCCCCTCTGCGGTCAGGCACTTACCGAGGAACACCGCCTCAAGATGGTGGCGGAACTGGAAGCTGAAGTCATCAGCAAGCGCGAAATCTACCGCCAGAATCAGGACAGCATTTCCGATCTCACCACGCGGTTGAACGACGACAAAATTCGGCTGGAGGCGATGGAAGGGGAGATCAGGCAGCTTTCGCCGTTAATGGAACGCGCCGGGACGCTGCAAGCCCAGGCCGAAGCTGCCCGCAAAGCCGAGATGCGCCTGGCGGAAGATCATGATCGCTTGCAGCAGGTCGAGGTTGACCTGTTGAGCAATTCGTTTGCGTTGGATGTGCGCGAGTCGCTGGCCGTACTGGAAGGCCGCCGGGATGCGCTCGGTTATGATGAAACCACCCACGATGATGCCCGCCAGCAGTTGGAGACATTCAACCGTTACGACCAGTTGCAGACCCGGCTGACAATTGCCCTGGAGTCGCTGGCGACGCTGCAGGAGTCGGTGACCGGCGCACAGGCGCGGGTGGAGCGTTTGCAGCACATCAGCGCCGAAGTCGAAGCGGAGATGACCGCGCTGGATGAGGAAATCGCCCGGCTGACGCTGCTGACGCAGGAATATGTCACCCGTGACGCAGAAGTGCGCACCGAACGCACCCGTGAACGCAGCGCATGGGAAAAGCTGATGAACGCGCAACAGTCGCTCAAGGCGCTGGATGCCCAGGCGGCACGTAAAATCGAGCTTGAGCAGCGGCGCGAGAAAGGCCGCTATGACGAGGCGCTCTATAACGAACTTAAGCGGGCGTTCGGCAAGAATGGCATTCCGGCCATGATGATTGAAACCGCTATCCCCGAACTGGAAGCGACCGCCAACGACCTGCTGGCACGCATGACCGACGGGCGCATGCACCTCAAGCTCAATACCCAGCGTGAAAAAGTCACGGGTGGTGTGGCCGAAACGCTCGACATCGAAATCGCGGACGAACTCGGTACGCGCAGCTATGAACTCTACAGCGGTGGTGAGGCCTTCCGCATCAACTTTGCCATTCGGGTTGCGCTCAGTCAGATGCTCGCACGGCGGGCGGGGGCACAGCTTCGGACGCTGTTCATCGACGAGGGGTTCGGCACACAGGACGAGGAAGGCCGCAACAAGCTGGTGGAAGCCATCACCGCCATTCAGGAGGATTTCGACCTGATTCTCGTCATCACGCACATTGACGACCTGCGGGACTCGTTCCCGGTGCACATTATGGTCGATAAGACCGGGAGCGGCAGCCGCGTGGTCGTGCGGTAATCGAAGCCACGCCCTCATCCCCCCGGCCCCCTTCTCCCTCAGGGCGAAGGGGGAGCGATGAATCTGCGCTGGACACCAAGCATTTCAGAAAAGCATTGCACTTTTAAGACAGATCACACACTGGCAGGAGTTTCATGTGGGTACACAGAGATATGAGACATTTATCCCTGAATTCCACTGATTCGCTCAGTCCCGCCCCAGCACCCAGGCGATCAGGTCTTCAATCGGCGCGTCGTCCATTACACCGAAGTCGTCTTCGGCTGGATCAGGTGTATCGCTCAGCGCATGGCCTAACCCTTCGTAGACATTCAGCGTTACGTTCTGTGACTCTGCGATCTGTTGCGCATCGGCCAATGGTGTCCAGCCGTCGTTTTCTCCGTGCAGAATGAGCACCGGGACATCCATGCGCTGTACCAGATCAGACGTGTCATGGGATGCCTCGCCCGGCTGGACGAACAGCGGGTAGTTGCCGATGAACTGTTCCAGCGTGGGGCGGAGTTCAGCTTCCAGATCAATCACGTCATCCCCGTTTGTATTGACGACGGTACTCAGCACCAGCGCATCGGGCGTGGAGGTCTGGTCGAACAGGAAGAAGTTTGCCATGTAGCGTGTCGAGCCGTCAGGGATCGCCGCTGCTTCTTCGATGCTCAGCGCCCCGTCACCGTTTTCGTCGATTTCCTCGGCAAGGTAGGGCAGCGCGAGTTCCAGCCATTGATATTCCAGCACGTGCTGCAAGTCCCCATCCGGCGCACCCATATAGATCAACCCGGCGATCTGCTGCCCGGCTTCTTCCTGCGTTTGCGCCGCGTTGGTAATCACCCACACGCCCTCGCTCCAGCCGAACAGATAAAGCTGATCGGCATCGACTTCCGGCTGTTGCAGCGCGAAGTCAATCACGGTATTGGCATCCGCCACCAGTTGATCGAGCGATCCGGCGAGCTGTGCCTGCTGGAAGTCATACTCGCCCAGACCAAGCACACCGCGTTTGTTGAAGCGCAGCACCGCAATTCCTGCCTGTGGCAGTCGTTCCGCCAGCAGCCTGAAATTGGCCGACTGTACCGGCTGACCGGGATAGGTCAGGTAACTGGCGTCCATGTCATAGGGGCCAGAGCCGTGAAACAGAATCACAGTGGGGAAGGGGCCGTCGCTCTCTGAGGGAAAGGTCAACTGCGCCTTCGTGACAAAGCCGCCGAGGTCGATTTCCAGGTCGTGCACGGCGACGGAAGCGGGGAAAGGGATGGGGGTGGTTTCTGGCGTCGCTTCGGGAGTGGCCTCCTGAGCCTGGGCAGACTGCGGCATCATCCCAGCCAGTGCAGTAATCAGCAGCATGAACACCATGAGAAGTCGGAACATGATCTTTCTCCTGAATAGGTTGATAACGATTTTCGTCGGTCGATTGTGAGCCGCAGGGTAGTAGGGGGCGATGATGTATGCAGCGCTTAAGCGGTGAGGTCGGCTTCGTCGGGCTGGAAAATCTCCTCGATCTTCATCTGAAACAAATGCGCGATTTTGAAGGCCAGCATCAGGCTTGGGTCATACTTGCCCGTTTCCAGCGCGTTCACCGTCTGCCGGGAGACGCCCAGCCTGTCGGCCAGGTCAGCCTGTGACCAGTCGCGCTCTGCCCGCAGCACTTTCAGTCGGTTTTTCATTCGTAGCGCCGCCGTGCGAGAATCTGGCCGAAGCCCCACAGGAGGATAATGGACGGGAAAATCCAGAGCATACTGACGGGCGGCATCCCGGCGGTTTCCAGCAGACCAAGCGCGAACGTGACCACGCCTACCACGCCAACGGCGAAGGCGACCGCCTCGAACTGAATGCGCTGCTCCATCTCGTCCATGCGGCGCACAAAGCGCAGGTATGCACGGAAGCCCAGCAGAATCGGCACGACGGGCAGTACGGCGATGGGATAGCGGGCGGGATTGTCGGGACTGAGTGTGTCCACCCATACCTGAGTAAACATCAGGATAAACACGTACAGCGCACTGGCGATCCCGATGCCAACGACATATTGTCGTCCCGCATTCTTTCTTTTCATCGCGTCTCAACGTCCTGGTCAATAAACCCTGTGACATTCTTAATGTAAAGCAAATTTGCTATATTGTCAAGTGATCTTTACTTTTTGTCATGTTTCCTGTGCTTTACCTGATCTTAATCACATGAGATAGGGCGCAGCACGGCAAGATATGGAATAATTGCCCAACTTCAACTGGATGCCACTCAGGGGGATTGCACAATGCAGGGACAGCGAACCGCGCGGGTCTTTGGGATTCCGATGGATCTGGGGCAGCAGCGACGCGGCGTGGACATGGGGCCAAGCGCGATCCGCTATGCTGATCTGAACCAGGTCTTGACGGGACTCGGCCTGAAGGTGTGCGATCATGGCAATCTGTTCGTGCCACAGGCGGAGGAAATGCCGCGCGAGATGGCTGACCCTTCTATCGGCAGGGCGTATTATCTGCCGCAGGTCGCCGCCATCTGCCAGGAGATGTACGACACTATCACCAGTACTTTACAACCGGATGAGATCGGTATGTTTCTGGGCGGCGACCACAGCCTGAGCATTGGGACGGTCAGCGCCGTGCTGAAGCTGTTCGGCGGTGAGAAGGTAGGGGTGCTGTGGGTGGATGCCCATGCTGACATGAACAGCCCGCATACTTCACCATCCGGTAATATTCACGGTATGAGCGTAGCTGCGCTGCTGGGCGATGGGCCGTCTGAACTGACCGACATTGGCTATGCAGGGCCGAAAATCCAGGCCGATCAGGTGGCGATGGTTGGCATCCGCAACCTCGACCCCGATGAACGGCTCAAGCTCAAGCAAAGCGGCATCTTCATCCATACCATGCGCGAGGTCGATGAACTGGGGATGAGTCTGGTGGCGCACCGCATCCTCGATCACTTTGCCAATTACGACACGATTCACGTCAGCCTTGATCTGGACTCGTGCGACCCGACCATTGCGCCGGGGGTGGGGACTCCGGTCAATGGCGGGTTGAGCTACCGCGAGGCGCATCTGCTCATGGAAATTCTGGCAGACAGCGGCAAAGTACGTACCGTGGACATCGTGGAGGTCAATCCGGTTCTGGATAACCATAATGCCACCGCTGAAATCGCCGTTGAATTGATGGCAAGTCTGTTCGGGCAGCGGATTTTATAGTGGTCGTCTATCCGGCGATGTTGTTGTCCTGATCGCCGAGCAGCATTTCCACCATTGCCCGCAGTTTGCTCTGGTCGAATGGCTTGCGCAGAAACGCATTTGCTCCCATTTCCAGAATGCGTTCCTATTCATGCGTCCAGACGGACACGAGCAGAATCGGCGTCTGCTGCGTGTTGGGATGCTGCCGCAGCAGACCGATCAACTCAATTCCATGCCCATCACCCAGATCCAGATTCAGTGTAATCAGCTTGGGAGACGATCTGCGCGACTTCCAGCGCCGTGCTGTGCGAGTAGGCTGTGATCACCTGGTGATTCATCCACAGCAGTTGACTGGTCAGCAGTACCAGGTGGTTAGGCTGATCGTTGATAACGAGAACGTGTTCCATTTAAATCCAGATGAAAACAGTAAAACAATATTGTAATCTACTATGAATATATGAAGTGAATTATTCGTATCTAAAAAAGTATACTTTTGGTCAAATTTTTAGGACTTTTTTGGTTAGCAGAACTTAGACTAGACTTACCAATTGAACAATAAGAGGTAAGGCATGTCATATATTCTCCTGGTAGAAGATGAGCCGAACCTCCGTCTGTTCGTCCAGATGAATTTATGTCGGCGGGGCTTTGATACTGCTGCCGTCAATACCGCCGAAGAAGCCCTACAGATGATCCTCCACGAACCACCCTCCCTGCTGCTGCTCGACATGAAACTTCCTTCGATGAGCGGATTGGAGCTGCTTGAGACGCTCAAACGGGAATGTCCGTCTGTGTTTCCGATTATGATCTTTTCGGTCTGGGCCAGGGGGAACGAAGCGGAGATTCAACAACAACATCCCGCAATTTTCGGATTGCTGGACAAGCCCATTGCCGCGCCTGACCTGATCGCCCAGGTTCGCAGCGCACTGGAGTTGGTGCCGGTGCCCGTGTAGGTGCAGCAGTTGAACCCCTGCATCGTCTTTTCAGAAGGCACGGTATCGGGCGATACCGTGCCTCTTTTTTAATCGGGAAGTGGTTCTCTGATTTCACTTAGAGGTAGAATAAAAGGTAGTTCAATGAGATTATCTCCGCAAGGGGATGGGGTACAAGGGAGTGAGCAGCAGGTCACGGATGGAATAAACACACGGAGTCAGTCCGAGTGCCATCGCGGGGGTGCGCTGGGTGTACTTTTTTTACCCTCAGCAAC